>NZ_JAAABL010000002.1 GCF_009900765.1 Rhodovarius lipocyclicus | reverse complement strand
GCGGCGGCGCGCTGGCCTGCTGCGGCGCGGGCGGCGGCGGAGGCGGGGGCGGCGGGGGCGCGATCGGCTGGTTCGGCACCGGCGGGGTCGGGATCTGCTCGGCCGTCGGCGCGTCCGGCACCGGGGGGGCCGGGGTGGGGGCCAGCACCTCGCCCTCGGCCATCTGGGCCGGGATGGGGGCGATCAGTTCGACCGGGATCGCCTCCTCCGGCTCCGGCAGGCGGCGCTGAGGAAGGATATCCAGGATGATGAGCAGCAGGATGAGCAGGTGAATCGCACCGCTCAACCCCACCCAGAATCGCAAACCCCGCACCACCGTGCCTGTTCCTTACCTCTGCCGCTGCTGCTGACGCGGACCCGCCACGGGGGCTGCGGGTGCGGTACCGGGGCGTGCGGCGGCCGGCTGTTCGGCCAGCAGCGCCACGCGGGTGAACCCGCCGGCGGCGATGTTGCCCATCACCTCCATCACCCGGCCATAGGAGATGGCGCGGTCGCCGCGCACGAAGATGCGGCGCTCCGGCTGGCCCTGGGCGGTCGGCTGGGCCTCCGCGATGGCGCGCAGGCGGGGAACCAGCTCCTCCATCTGCACCTCGGTCTCCTGGATGTAGATCTTGCCTTCCGGGTTGATCGAGATGGTGATGGGTTCCTGCTCCTGGTTGATCGGCGTGGCCTGGGTGCGGGGCAGGTCCACCGGCACACCGGTGGTCATCATCGGCGCCGCCACCATGAAGATGATGAGCAGCACGAGCATCACGTCCACCATCGGTGTCACGTTGATCTCGGCCATGGGGCGATAGCGGCGCCCGCCGCCGCCCCGGTTCATGATGCCACCGGCCATGTCAGAGCGCCTCGGTGCCCGCGGGGCGGCGGCTGGCGGCCGCCTGTTCCGTCTGGCGGGAGAGGATGGCGCTGAATTCCGCCGCGAAGCCTTCCATGCGGGAGGCGAACTTGGCCAGCTGCGAGGAGATCATGTTGTACATCAGCACCGCCGGGATGGCGGCCACCAGACCCATGGCGGTGGCGAACAGCGCCTCCGCGATGCCGGGGGCGACCACGGCCAGCGAGGTGTTCTGCATGCCGGCGATCGCCGCGAAGCTGTTCATGATGCCCCACACCGTGCCGAATAGGCCGACAAAGGGGGCGGCCGAGCCGGTGTTGGCCAGCACGGTCATGCGCTTTTCCAGCCGCTCCATCTCCCGCTGGATGGTCACGCCCATGGCGCGCTCCACGCGTTCCTTGGTGCCGGCGACGAACTGCGCGGTGCCGGTGTTTTCCATGCTGCGGCGCCATTCCCGCATGCCGGAGACGAAGACGGCGGCCATCGGGTGGGACGGCACCTCGCCCTGGCGGCGGAACAGCTCGTCCAGGCTGCCGCCGGACCAGAAGGCGTCCTCCAGCGCATCCGCCTCGCGCTTCGCGCGGCGCAGGGAGGTGAACTTCTCGAACACGATGGCCCAGACAAAGACACTGGCCATGATCAGGCCCAGCATCACGAGCTTCACCACCCAGTCGGCCTGCATGAACAGCCCGAGCAGGGACAGGTCATGCGACGCGGCGAGGGGGGCGGATGTCACACCATTCATGCGGCATTCTCCGGCGGGGCGATCCGCGCGCGCAGCGCGGACCGCCAGGGTTCTGGCACGGGACGTGGGCGCAGCCCGTTGGCCCCCACACACACCAGCCGCACCTTCAGCGCGGCCAGCATCTCATGGTCCAGCAGCACGTCCTGATCCAGGTCGAGCGCGGCACCCACATGGCGGATGCGCGTTCGGACCGTGACCAAATCGTCCAGCCGGGCGGGCTTCGCATACTCCACCTCGACCCGCTTCACCACCAGGAAGGCGCCATGCTGGGATGCCATCTCCGCATGGGGGAGATGGAGGGCACGCAGGGCCTCGGTGCGGGCACGCTCGGCCCAGCGGAGGTAGGTGGCATGATACACGATGCCGCCCGCATCCGTGTCCTCGTAATAGACACGGACGGGATACAGGAATTCATCCATCCAGCAGGTCTCCCTGGCCGGAGAAGCCGGCGGGGGGCGCCATGCCCAGGTGCCGCCAGCCGGCCTCGCCCAGCATGCGGCCGCGCTGGGTGCGCAGCACGAAGCCTTCCTGGATCAGATAGGGCTCGATCACGTCTTCCAGCGTGTCGCGGCTTTCGGCCAGGGCGGCGGCCAGCGTCTCGACCCCCACCGGCCCGCCATTGTGGTGCTGGGCGATGCGCAGCAGGTAACGCCGGTCCATCGCATCCAGCCCGCGCGCGTCCACTTCCAGGCGCGCGAGGGCCGCATCCACCATGCGGCGGTCGGCCACGCATTCCTCGACCAGGGCAAAATCGCGGATACGGCGCAGCAGGCGGCCGGCGATGCGCGGCGTGCCGCGCGACCGGCGGGCGATTTCCTGCGCCCCTTCCTCCGCCAGGTCGAAACCGAGCTTGGAGGCCCCGCGCCGGACGATGCCGAGCAGCTCCTCGGGCGTGTACAGCACCAGGCGCAGCGGGATGCCGAAGCGGTCGCGCAGCGGCTGTGCCAGCAGGCCGGAGCGCGTGGTGGCCCCCACCAGGGTGAAGGGCGGCAGGTCGATGCGCACAGTGCGCGCCGCCGGCCCCTCCCCGATGATGAGGTCGAGCTGGAAATCCTCCATCGCGGGATAGAGGGTTTCCTCGATGGCGGGCTGCAGGCGATGGATCTCATCCACGAACAGCACGTCGCGCGGCTGCAGGTTGGTCAGGATGGCCGCGAGGTCCCCCGCCCGTTGCAGCACGGGGCCGGAGGTGGCGCGGAAGCCCACGCCGAGTTCGCGGGAGACGATCTGCGCCAGCGTGGTCTTGCCCAGCCCCGGGGGGCCGTGCAGCAGCACATGGTCCAGCGCCTCGCCGCGCGCCTTCGCGGCCTGGATGAAGACCGAGAGGTTCTCGCGCACGATCTTCTGACCGGTGAATTCGGCCAGGTTCTGCGGGCGCAGCGCGCCTTCGGTGGCGTCTTCCTCGCGGCGTTCGGGGTCTGCGATGCGCTCGCTCACCGGGCGAATTCCTTCAGCCCTTCGCGGATCAGCGCATCCAGCGTCGCGGCCTCACCCAGGCGCTTGGCCACGCGGGTGATGGCGGCCTCCGCCTCCGGCCGCTTCATGCCCAGATTCACCAGCGCCGACACCGCATCCCGCTCCGCGCCGCCCGTGGGCGGCGGCTCCACCGCGCCCACACCATCGGCCTCCGGCATGGCGCGGCCAACGGCCCATTTCTGCATGGCGGGTTCGTCGATAATGCGGTTGGCGGTGGCGGCCCCCAGCCCCTTCACCTCGGACAGCTTCTTGCGTTCCTTGGCGGCGATCGCGCGCGCCAACCCGTTGGGGTCCAGGCCCGAGAGCACCAGCAGCGCCTTCTGCGGCCCCACCGTCTTCACCTCGATCAGCGCGCGGAAGGCCTCGCGCTCACCGGCATCCATGAAGCCGAACAGGGTGATGGCATCCTGGCTGACGCGGGTTTCCACCAGCAGCTTCTGCACGCCCTCCCGCGCCGTCAGCCGGTCCAGCGTGCGGCGGGAGCATTGGACGAGGTAGCCGACGCCGTTCACGTCCAGCACCACGGCGCCATCCTGCACCGCGTCCACCCGGCCGGTCAGGGCCGCGATCATGCGCTCACCGCGCGCTGGGCGGCCTGGGCCAGCGTGACCCGGGTTTCGCGGTGATGGGCGTGGCAGATGGCGATGGCCAGCGCATCCGCTGCATCGGCGCGCGCCAGCTTGGCACCCGGCAGCAGGCGCTTGACCATGTCCTGCACCTGGATCTTGTCGGCGTGGCCGGTGCCGACCACCGCGCGCTTCACTTCCATCGCCTGGTATTCGGCCACCGGCAGCCCGGCCATGGCGGGCGCCAGCAGCACCACGCCCCGCGCCTGGCCCAGCTTCAGCGCGGCCGCGGGGTTCTTGTTGACATAGGTATGCTCCACCGCCGCCTCATCCGGCCGCAGCTCCATCAGCAGGGCCTCCAGGCCCCGGTAGATGGCCGACAGCCGCTCCGGCAGCGGGGTGACGGGCTTGGTGGAGATCGCCCCATGCGCCACATGCACCAGCCGCCCGCGCGCGGCTTCGATCAGGCCCCAGCCCGTATGGGTCAGGCCAGGGTCGAGACCCAGGATGCGGACAACGCCCGTCAGGATCACGCCAACCCCCATGCGGAAGCGGCGCGGCACAGGGTCATGCCGAGAGCTTCTCCATCACCGCCTCGTCGATCTCGAAATTGGCGGTCACGTTCTGCACGTCGTCATGGTCGTCCAGCAGGTCGAGCAGCTTCAGCAGGGTCACCGCCTGCTCCTCGTCCAGCGGCACGGTCATGTTGGGGCGCCATTCCAGCTTGGCGCTCTCGGCCTCGCCGAACCTCGCCTCCAGCGCGGCCTGCACGGCGGCCAGGGCGTCGGGGGCCGTGATCACCTCATGGCCCTGGGCGGTGCTGCTCACATCGTCGGCGCCGGCCTCGATCGCGGCCTCCAGCATGGTATCGGCATCGGCCACCGCCGCCGGGTAGCGCACGGCGCCGATCCGGTCGAACTGGAAGGCCACCGTCTCACCGAAGGCGCCGCCATATTTGGAGAACATGGAGCGCAGGTCCGACGCGGTGCGGTTGCGGTTGTCCGTCAGCGCCTCGACGATGATGGCCACATTGCCGGGGCCGCGGCCCTCATACCGGACCTCGACGTAATCCTCGCCACCGCCGGCGCCAGAGGCCTTCTTGATGGCGCGGTCCACCGCGTCCTTGGACATATTGGCCAGGCGCGCGGCCACCAGCGCCGCGCGCAGGCGCGGGTTATGGGCCGGGTCGGGCGAGCCGCCCTTCACCGAGACACTGATCTCGCGCCCGATCTTGGCGAAGGCGCGGGAACGCTTCGCGTCCTGCCCGCCCTTGCGGTGCATGATGTTCTTGAATTGCGAATGGCCGGCCATGCCCTGCCCCTGAACCTCAGAAACTGGATGAATTGCGGCTGATATAACCATGGCCTCAGAGATTTGCCACCGCCGCCATGCGGGGAAACATCTGGCAAGGCGCGGAAACCCGGAGCAACATCACGGAATGGACGCGAACCCGCCGGCAGACCCCTTTGCCATCGCCACGCATGAGGCCTTGGCGGCCCTGTATGCGCCCCCCTCCGAAACCGTGCTGAACAAGGTCACGAACCGGTTGGAGGCGAAATCCCGCGCCTTCATCGCGGCCTCGCCCTTCTGCCTGCTGGCCACCAGCGGCCCGCGCGGCCCGCATGTGACCCCGCGCGGCGACGCCCCGGGCTTCGTGCTGACACCGGACGAAACCACCCTGATCCTGCCCGACCGGCGCGGAAACAACCGGCTGGACGGGCTGAAGGACATCATCGACAACCCCGCCGTCGCCTTCCTGTTCCTGGTGCCCGGCGCCGGCGAGACCCTGCGCGTGCACGGCCAGGCCCGCATCACCACCGACCCCGCCCTGCGCGCCCGATGCATCGCCGACGGCAAGGAACCCACCAGCCTGCTGGTGGTGCGCGTGACCGAGGCCTATCTGCAATGCCCCAAGGCCTTCATCCGCTCCGTGCTGTGGGGCGGGCAGAAACGGCCGGAGGAACTGCCCAGCATGGGCCAGCTGCTCGCCGAGCACCTGAAGGGCCATTTCGACGCCGCCGCCTATGACCGCGACGGCCCCGCGCGCCTGCGGGCGACGCTGTACTGATGCGCCCTTTCCTGCTGCTGGTGCTGGGCTTGGCCGTTTCGGCCTGCGCCACGCCGCCCGACCGCTACGACGCCTTCGCCGAGGTCATGCGCGGCTACGCCAACGCCCTGGCGCGCGAAACCGAGCGCGCCCAGACCCTGGACTGGCCCGACCTGCCCCCCGACCCGCAGCCCGCGCCCACCCGCCGCGGCCGCCGCGCCGAGGCCCCGCCACCGCGGCCGCCCGCGCCCGACTGCACAGCCCCCGCCACCCTGTCGGCCGTGGCGCGGGAACGCTGCAACATCGGCGCGCGGATCGTGCTGCTTTCCATCACCCAGGCCCATGGCCGCGCCCTGGCGGACTACTTCGCCACCCTGCGCACCCTGGCCACCCGCCTGACCGGCACCGCCGAGCAGGACGCCACCCGCTTCACCCGGGAGGAAGTGTTCAGCGCCGGCGCCCGGCTGCAGGAACAGCTCGGCATCACCGACCAGGACCTGCCAGCCCCCCGCTCCGTCGAGGCCCGCGTCGGGCTGCGCCCGGCCTTCGGCAGCGAAATGTCCGGCCAAGGCTGGCGCATCCGCCAACAGATGGACCTGCACAGCGAAGCCCTGGCGCGCCTCGAAGCCCTGCGCGCCCCCCAGACCGACGCCGCCACCCAACGGCTGCGCTGGGCCTTCGCCTACCTGCGCTCCGCCTTCGAAGCCCTGATCCTGAGCGACCATGACGCGATCCCGGAGATCGAACAGGCAAGGCGGGCGCTGGGTGGGTAGGTGGTATACGAGAGGGCTCTGCCCTCTCGTGCTCTCCCGCCAGGAGCCGAAAGGCCCCTGGACCCCATCAGTTTAGTTTGGAAGTTGGGTGAGGGGGCGCGACTGGCCTTCCTCCCCGAAGCGCGCTTGGAGCCCCCTCTCCCAACTTCCAATTAATTGGGTTCCAAGGGCCTTTTGGCCTTTGGTGGGGGGAGCGCGAGGGGGGCAAAGCCCCTCTCGCACGCCGCCTTACCCGCCCAGCGCCCCCGCCTCGAACTGCGCGAACGCCCGGGCGCGGTGGTTGGTCAGGGCTTTGTCGGCTGGGGGCATTTCGCCGTAGGTGCGGGTGTCGCCTTCGGGGATGAAGAGCGGGTCGTAGCCGAAGCCCTGGGTGCCGCGCGGGGGGTAGACCCACTGCCCGTCGGAGCGGCCGTGGTAGAATTGGACGTGTCCATCCGGCCAGGCCAGGGCCAGGACGGAGACGAAGGCGGCGCGCCGGTCGGGGCTGCCTTCGGCTTCCTCGGCCACGCGGGCCATGGCGGCGGCGTAGTCGCGGCTGCCGTCGGCGGTGATGGCCCAGTCGGCGGTGTAGACGCCGGGGGCGCCGCCCAGCGCCGCGATCATCACGCCGCTGTCGTCCGCCAGGGCCGGCAGGCTGGTGGCGGTGGCGGCCGCCAGGGCCTTGATGGCGGCGTTTTCCTCGAAGGTGGTGCCGGTTTCCTCGGGTTCCGGCAGGCCGAGTTCGCCGGCGCTGACCACCTCGATGCCGTGCGGGGTCAGCAGGGCGCGCAGCTCCCGCAGTTTGCCGGCATTGTGGCTGGCCAGCACCAGCTTGCCGCCAGCCAGCTTGCGCGGGGCCTCAGCCAATGCCCACGGCCTTCTTCTGCTCGGCGAAGATCAGGGCGGTGCCTTCGCGGGCCAGGTTGAGCAGGTCCAGCAACTGGGCCTCGCTGAAGGGCGCGCCCTCGGCGGTGCCCTGCACTTCCACCAGGCCGCCCTTGCCGGTCAGCACGAAATTGGCGTCGGCGTCGGCCTTGCTGTCCTCGGCGTAGTCCAGGTCCAGCACGGGGCTGCCCTGCCAGATCCCGCAGGAGACGGCGGCGACCTGGTCGGTCAGCGGCATGGTGCCCAGGATGTTCTTGTTCATGGCGTGGCGCAGGGCCAGGTGCAGCGCGACCCAGGCGCCGGAGACGGCGGCGCAGCGGGTGCCGCCATCGGCGTTCAGCACGTCGCAATCCAGGATGATGGACATCTCGCCCATCGCCTTGCGGTCCACCACGGCGCGGAGCGCGCGGCCGATCAGGCGCTGGATTTCCTGGGTGCGGCCGGATTGCTTGCCGCGCGCGGCCTCACGGTCGCCGCGGCTGTGGGTGGCGCGCGGCAGCATGCCGTATTCGGCCGTGACCCAGCCCTCGCCCTTGCCGCGCAGGAAGGGCGGCACCTTGCCCTCGATGGTGGCGGTGCACAGCACCTCCGTATGGCCCATGCGAATGAGGGCGGAACCCTCCGCATGGCGGGAGAAGCCGGTCTCGATGGACAGGGAACGCAGGGCGCCGGGCAGGCGACCAGAAGGACGGGTCATGCTCATGCCCGGCGGAATACGCCAGAAAAAGCGCCTAATCCACCGTCAGGCCGGTGGCCGCGATCACCGGGCGCCAGCGCTCGGTCTCGGCGGCCATGAAGGCGACGGTCTCGGCCGGGGTGGCGATCATCGGCACGGCGCCGCCCTGCAGGATGCGGGCCTGCATGTCCGGCTCGCGCAGGATGCGCGTCAGGTTCTCGGCCAGCTTGGCGATGACGGGTTCCGGCGTGCCGGCCGGCGCCTGCACCCCGAACCAGCCCATGGAGACGATGTCGAGCCCCTGCTCGCGGAAGGTCGGCACCTCGGGGAAGGCCTGCACGCGGTCCGGCCCGGTCACGGCGATGGCCTTCAGACGGCCGCCGCGCACCAGCTCCGTCACCGCGGAGATGGACTGGAACAGCATCTGGGTGCGCCCTTCCATCAGGTCCGTGTTCATGGAGCCCGAGGAGGTATAGGCGATGTGCGTCAGGTCCACGCCCGAGGCCTGGCTGAACTGCGCCCCCGCCAGATGCTGCGACGACCCCGCGCCGACCGAGCCGTAGGAGACCGCCTTGCCCCGCGCCCAGGCGATGAATTCGCGCACATTGTTCGCCGGGATGCTGTTGGGGATGACCACCAGGTTGGGCACCACCGCGATCATGCCGACCTGCGCGAAGTCGCGCACCGGGTCGAAGGGCATGTTGCGGTAGATCCAGCGGTTCACCGCGTTGGAGGCGATGGAGGACAGCCCCAGCGTGTAGCCGTCAGGCGCGGAACGGGCGAGCACGGTCATGCCGATATTGGTGCCGGCGCCGGCGCGGTTCTCGATCGGGAAGGGCTGGTTGAACAGGGTGCCGTAGCGCTCCATCACTAGGCGGCCCAGCACGTCGCCGGCGCCGCCGGCGGGGCCGGGCACGATGAAGCGCACCGGCCGGTTGGGGTAATCGCCCTGGGCCCGGGCATCCCGGCCCAGCCCCGCCATGGCGGCGAACAGCATCCCGGCCCCGGCCGGAAGATCACGACGGCGCATGCTCGTCCCTTGCAACTCCGCCGCCCGGCCCTGGGCGGCATCCCGGTAGGTCACGCGCCAGGCCGGGCGCGCGCAAGCGAATCAGTGCTTTCCCCCGCCCGGCGCGCGGTCCAGGCCAGACCGGGACGCGCCATGCGGGAAAGAGCGGATGGCGCCCGACGCGCAAGCGTTTGTCAAACTGCCAGCGCCCAGCTTTCCACGGGTTTTTCGCCGGGCTTCGCCCATGTTTTCGGCATGTGCCAGCGGTTTGCACGCAAAGCTTCGCCCAAGAGCACAGTTTGCAGAAAATTATGCGCAAACGCTTGCTGAAGCTCGCAATTCCGGTTTTGCTCCCTGCTGCCTTTCATGCGGAGTGCAGACCATGTCACGTGACGCCCTGGGGTTCCGGCGCAAGTTCGGGGTGCTCGGCCCTTCCACCAACACCATCGTGCAGCCGGATTTCGAGGCGATGCGCCCGTTTGGCGTCACCAACCACTACAGCCGCATCTTCACGCCGAATTCGGATGCCGTCTCGAACGAGACCTTCCTGGCCGGCGCGCGGCTGATCGGGAACAACACGCTGGATGCCGTCCACAGCGTGATGACCGCCAAGCCCGACTATCTGGTGATGGGCATGTCAGCCGTGACCTTTTTTGATGGTAGAAAAGGCGCCGACGAATTCCAGAAACAGGTGGAGGACGCCTCGGGGGTGGGCATCTCCATCGGCAGCCATGCCTGCACGGCGGCGCTGAACGCCTATGGCGGGGTGAAGCGGCTGGCGATCCTCTCCCCCTACTGGCCCGCGATGAATGAGCAGGTGAAGCTCTATTTCGGCGATATGGGTTTCGAGGTGGTGCGCGACCACGCCATGCAGGCGCGCAGCTGGATCGGCATCGCGGAGATCACCACCGCCCAGTGCCGCGATGCCCTGCGGCAACTGGACGGCGATGACGTGGACGCCATCATCCAGGTGGGCACCAACCTGTCCATGGTGAAGCTGGCCGCGGCGGCGGAGCTGTGGCTGGGCAAGCCGGTGATCGCGATCAACACCGCCACCTACTGGCACGCGCTGCGGCAGAACGGCATCCAGGACAAGATCGGCGGCATGGGGCGGCTGCTGGAGGAATTCTGAGGGCGGCGGGGGCATTGCCCCTAGCGACATCCCAAAGGATTGCAGCAACCCCTTGAAGCCATGAATTGGCGCTTCGCCTTGGCAGGCGAGACGCCAATTATGTCATAAAATTCAATGAGAAAACGCTGCCAAGGTCCGCGCCAAACTCATGGGGTGCAGGGGCCTTTCGGCTCCTGCCGGGGAGCCCGAGGGGCGGCGCCCCTCGGCCTTTTCGCTCTTCAGGCCGCGCTGCGCTTCGCCGTCCCGTTGCCAGGCAGTTCCACGCCGATTTCCAGCGTGCTCATGCCCTGGCCGCGTTCCAGGTTCACCTGCACCTTGTTCGCATCCACCTTCACATAGCGCGCGACCACTTCCAGCAACTCCTGCTGCAGCTTGGGCAGGAAGTCGTCGCCATCGCGGCTCACGCGCTCATGCGCCAGGATGATCTGCAGCCGGTCCTTCGCCTGAGAGGCGCTGGCCGCTGGCGGCTTCTGGGCCCGGAAAAAATCCAGCCAGGACATCACGCGGCCCTCCCGCCGAACAGGCGCCCGAACAGGCCCTTTTTCTTTTCCACTTCCAGGAAACGCTGGGGACGGTCCTCGCCCAGGAATCGGGCGACGGCGTCGGCGTAAGCCTGACCGGCGGTGCTCTCATTGTCCAGGATAACCGGATTGCCGCTGTTGCTGGCCTTCAGCACGCTCTCGCTTTCCGGGATCACGCCCAACAGCGGAATGGCCAGGATCTCCAGCACATCCTCCAGCTTCAGCATCTCGCCGCGCTCCACGCGCACCGGGTCGTAGCGGGTCAGCAGCAGGTGCTGCTTCACCGGCTCCCGCTTCTCCTCCGCGCGCTTGGAGCGGGACTGGATCACGCCCAGAATACGGTCAGAGTCACGGACGGAGCTGACCTCGGGGTTCGTCACCACGATGGCCTGGTCGGCGTGATACAGGGCATGCAGGGCGCCGCGCTCGATACCGGCGGGGCTGTCGCACAGGATGTAGTCGAAATCCTTCGCCAGCTCCTCGATGATCTTGCCCACGCCCTCATGCGTCAGCGCATCCTTGTCGCGCGTCTGGCTGGCCGGAAGGATGTAGAGCCCATCCACCCGCTTGTCCTTGATCAGCGCCTGGTTGAGCTTCGCTTCGCCGGTGATGACATTGATGATGTCGAACACCACCCGCCGTTCCACGCCCATGATCAGGTCGAGGTTGCGCAGCCCGACGTCGAAGTCGATGACGACCGTGCGCTTGCCCCGCTGCGCGAGGCCGGTGGCGAAAGCGGCCGAGGAGGTGGTCTTGCCCACCCCACCCTTGCCGGACGTGACCGTGATGACCTGTGCCATGCGCTACCCTCTCACAACTTCTCGAAACGCAGTGATTCGCCGTCCAGCCGCACCATGACGGTGCGCCCGATCGGGGCGGCGGACAGCCCCTCCCGCACGGCATAGAAGCCGGCGATGGCGATCAGCTCCGGGTCGAAGTTCAACGCGAACACCCGTGCCTCCGGATTGTCGGCGGCACCCGCCACCGCCCGGCCGCGCAGCGCGCCATAGACATGGATGTTGCCGTCCGCGATCACCTCCGCCCCTGCATTCACGGTGGCGGTGATGATCAGGTCGGCGCCCTCGGCGTAGATGCGGCTGCCGCTGCGCACGGGCTGCGTCACGATCATCGCCGTGCGGCCGGTGCCGCGGAAATCGGGGCCCGGGATGGGGGGCGCGGCCTCCACCGGGGCGGGGGCCGGCTCGATCTCCTTCTCGGCGCCGGAGGGGCGCAGGGCCGAGAGCCCGGCGGCGGCGGCGGCCTGGCGCAGGGCGGGGCTGCCGCCCACGACCCCCATCGGCACGATGTCCAGCGCGCGCAGCCCGGCGACCAGGCCCGGGAAATCCACCTCGGCGGGGGTCAGGTTCAGGTCATCCAGCCCGATGGCGATGGGCGCGAAGCGCAGGAAGCCCGGCGCGCGGCGGAACTGGTCGCCCAGCGCGGGCAGCACCACCTCCGGCCTGCCATCCAGCAGCCGCAACACCAGGATGCTGAAATTGCCCGCGCGCAGGCGGAACGCATCGGCCCCTGGCAAGACGTGCTGTTGTGCGGCGGCGGTCATCGGGTTCGGCGTGCGTCCTGGTCTATGAAGAATAATGTGGGTTCCGCTGGCTCATGGGCCAAGCGCCGGAGTCCCGCAAACCCCAACCGTAGCGGAGCGCGGGGCAAAGAAGGAAGCTGAACCCCCTGTGGATAACGGGGATGACACGCGCAAACCCCAAGAAATCCCGGCTTTCCGGCCAATCCGCCCCCTGGCGGCCCCCCGGATTGACGGCGGGGCGGTTTACAGGCGGCATGCGGCCCCAACATCACTGCTCCATTCCGCAGGAAACTTCCATGCCCGAGATCCGCCACCTCGCCATCCTGGACGACTACCAGGGGCTCACCCTCTCCCACCCCGCCTGGGCCCGGCTGCCCGGGCTGGAAAAGACCGTGTTCCGCGACACGCTGAAGGATGAGGACGCGCTGGTGGAGCGCCTGGCCCCCTTCGACGCCATCCTGGCGATGCGCGAGCGCACCCCCTTCCCCCGCAGCCTGATCGAGCGCCTGCCCAATCTCAAGCTGCTGATCACCACCGGCGAGCGCAACCGCGGCATCGACGACGCGGCCTGCAAGGAACGCGGCATCACCTTCTGCGGCACCTCCAGCTTCGGCGCGCCGACGGTCGAGATCACCTGGGGCCTGATCATCAACCTGATGCGCGGCCTGCCGGAACAGGCCGAGAGCCTGCGCGCCGGCACCTGGCAGCGCGAAACCCTGCTGGGCGGGGTGGGCAGCACAGTGGAGGGCAAGACGCTGGGCGTGATCGGCCTGGGCAAGCTCGGCACCCGGGTGGCCAAGGTGGGCCAGGCCTTCGGCATGAAGGTGCTGGCCTGGTCGCAGAACCTGACGGCGGAGGCGGCCGCCGCTGTCGGCGCCACCCGCGTGGAGAAGGCGGAGCTGCTGGCCCAGTCCGATGTGGTCACCCTGCATCTGCTGCTGTCCGAGCGTTCGCGCGGCATCGTGGCAGCCCATGACCTGGCGCTGATGAAGCCCAGCGCCATCATCATCAACACCAGCCGCGGCCCGCTGATCGACCAGGAGGCGCTGATCGCCGCCCTGCAGACCGGCCAGATCGCGGGCGCGGGGATTGATGTGTATGATCAGGAACCTATCCCGCCTGCCCATCCCTTGCTCAGCGCGCCGCATGCGCTGCTCACGCCGCATCTGGGTTACGTCTCGGCCGAAAATTTCGCACAGTATTTCGCCGGTGCGGTCGAGGTGATCGAAGCCTACCTTGCCGGAAACCCGATTCGAATCATCGGCTAAGGAGTGCCGCCGCCTATGGATTGGTCCAGCATGTCGCAGGCCGCGCGCGACGCGTCCTTCAACAACAATCTGGCCGTGGCCGATTCGGCGGCGCAGATCGCGGAGCGCAACGAGGCCTCCGCCGCCATCACCCCGCCGCTGGCCGCCCTGCCCTATGGCGAGACGGAACGCCAGCAATGGGATCTGTGGCCGGCGGAGGACCCCAACGCGCCGATCCTGGTCTTCATCCATGGCGGCTACTGGCAGCGCAACCGGCGGCAGGATTTCTTCTGCATGGCCGAGGGCGCGCGGGCGATGGGCTGGGGCTTCGGCCTGTGCGGCTACGATCTGTGCCCGGACGTGACGCTGACGCAGCTGGTCTGGCAGATCCACAAGGCGCTGGACTGGCTTTCGGCCCATGGGGCGGAACACGGCATGGCCGGGCCCGTGGTGCTGTCCGGCTGGTCGGCCGGCGGGCACCTGACGGCGATGGGCGCGGAGCACCCCTCCGTCAGCGCCGCCGTCGCCATCTCGGGCATCTATGAGCTGGGGCCGATCCGCGACACCTACCTCAACACCGCGCTGAAGCTGAGGGATGAGGAGATCGCGGAGCTGTCGCCCATCCGCCGGCCCGCGGTGCAGAAGCCTATCCTGGTCACCTATGGCTCGGCGGAGCTGCCGGCGCTGCAGCAGCAGTCGCGGGATTTCCACGCCTGGCGGGCCAGCCAGCACGCGCCGGGGCCGCTGCTGCCCATCCCGGGCGCCGAGCATTTCTCGGTGCTGCGGGCGCTGCGGCAGCCGGATGGCGCGCTGCTGAGGGCCGCAGCCGAGTTGCTCAAGTGACACCGCCGACCATCGCCTCCCTGCGCGGCTTCTATACCGCCGGCGGCTCGCCGCTGGAGGTGGCGGAGGCGGCGCTGGCCCGCATCGACGCTTTCGCGGACCCGGCCCTGTTCATCACCCAAACCCCGCCCGAGGCCGTGCGCGCCCGCGCCGCCGCCCTGGCGGCCGAGGGGCCGCAAGGCCGCCCCCTGTTCGGCATCCCCTTCGTGGTGAAGGACAACATCGCGGTGGCGGGCCTGGCCATGACCGCCGCCTGCCCCGATTTCGCCCATGTGCCGGAAGATGACGCGCCCGTGGTGGCGCGCCTGCTGGCGGCGGGGGCGATCCTGCTGGGCAAGGTCAACCTCGACCAGTTCGCCACCGGGCTGAACGGCAGCCGCAGCCCCTATGGCACGCCGCGCAACGCCGTGGTGCCCACGCATGTTCCGGGCGGTTCCTCCTCCGGCTCCGCCACCGCGGTCGCGGCCGGGATCGCGGCCTTCTCGCTGGGCACCGACACCGCCGGCAGCGGCCGCGTGCCGGCGGCGGCGCAGGAGCTGGTGGGGCTGAAGCCCAGCCTGGGGCTGATCCCCACGCGCGGCGTGGTGCCCGCCTGCCGCAGCCTCGATTGCGTCTCCGTCTTCGCCCACACCGTGGCGGACGCGGCGGAGGTGCTGCGCGTGGCCGGCGGCCCCGATGCGCAGGACCCCTATTCCCGCGCCGCCCCCGCGCATTGGCAGGCGCTGTCCGCCCCGCAGCCGCACTGGCGCCTGGCCGTGCCCCGCGAATCGGAGCTGGTCTTCGAAACCCCGCAGGACGCCGCCCGCTTCGCCGCCGCGCTGGCGAGGCTGGAGGCGCTGGGCGCCACCATCACCCGCGTGACCATCAAGCCCCTGCTGGCCGTGGCGCGCCGCCTGTATGACGGCGCCTGGGTGGCCGAGCGCACCTCCGCCCTCCGGGAGCGCGTGGAGAGCAAGCCCGAGACCCTGCACCCCGTCACCCGCGCCATCCTGGAGGATGGGCTGGGCCGGCGCACCGTCGATGCCTTCGACGATTTCCACGCGGTGGCGGAGGCGCGCCTCGTCTCCCGCGCCATTTTCGCCGCCGCCGACGCGCTGGTGCTGCCGACCCACCCCGGCTTGCCGAGCCTGGAGGAGATGGCAGCCCACCCGATCGCGGCCAATTCGCGCCTCGGCACCTATACGAATTTCGTGAACCTCTGCGACCTGGCGGGCATCGCCGTGCCGAATGGGCGGCGGGAGGACGGCATCCCCTGCGGTGTGACCTTCCTCTCCCCGGCCTTCACCGAGGGCCGGATCTCCGCCCTCGCCGCCGCCTTCACCGATGAGGCGGTGCAAGCGCCCGCGCTCGCCGCCGATGAGGTGGAGCTGTTCTGCATCGGCGCGCATATGGCCGGGCTGCCGCTGAACCCGCAGGTGCTGGGGCATGGCGGGCGCTTCCTGCGCACGGCCGCCACCGCGCCGGAATACCGGCTGTTCGCGCTGGGCCACCGCCCCGGCCTGCTGCGCGCCAGCCAGGGCGGCGGCAGCGTGCAGGGCGAGGTCTGGGCCCTGCCCGCCGCCGCCCTAGGCCCCTTCCTGACCGAGATCCCGCCGCCGCTGGGCTTCGGCCGCGTTACCCTGTCCGATGGCTCGGCCCCGCTCGGCTTCCTGTGCGAGGCCGCGGGCACCGAGGGCCAGCCCGAGATCACGGCGCTCGGCGGCTGGCGCGCCTATCTGGCCACGAAGGGCTGACCCGCATGGACGTGAACAACCCCGAGGCCCTGGCCGAGCTGACCGCCGCCTTCCAGCGCTATGAGCAGGCGCTGGTCACCAACGATGTGGCCGTGCTGGACGAGCTGTTCCGCATGGCCCCCGAGACCGTGCGCTATGGCGTGAACGAGCACCTGTACGGCCATGAGGAGATCGCGGCATTCCGCGCCGCCCGCCCGGCCGTGGGCCTGGCCCGCACCCTGACGCGCACCGTCATCACCACCTATGGCCGCGACCACGGCACCGCCTGGACCGAATTCACCCGCGAGGGCCAGCCCCGCACCGGCCGTCAGAGCCAGGTCTGGGTGCGCTTCCCGGAGGGCTGGCGCGTGGTGGCGGCCCATGTGAGTCTCGCCGGATGATCCTCGATGATGTTCTGAAGGCTGCCGGCCTGCCTGTCTGGCTGGCGGACCATGCGATTCTGCCCGGGCGCGAGCCTGTCCTGCCTTCCTCCTTCCGTGTCGATGCCGTGGCCCAGGCCAGCATCGCCGCCAGCGCCCTGGCGGCGGCGGCCATCCACCGCGCGCGCGGCGGCCCGATGCAGCCCGTGACGGTGCCGATGCGCGACGCCGCCATCGCCTTCCGCGGCGAGCGCCACCTGCGCCTGGAGGGCAGCCCCGCCCGCGAGGGCTGGGACAGCATCGCGGGCCTGTACCGCACCGCCGATGGCTGGGTGCGCCTGCACACCAATTTCCCGCACCACCGCGCCGGCATCCTGAAGCTGCTGGGCACGGAGGGCACGCGGGAGGCGGTGGCGGCGGCGCTCGCCACCCGCCCCAGCGTGGCCTTCGAGACGGAGGCGACCGCCGCCGGCCTGTGCGTCGCGGCCTGCCGCAGCCAGGCGGAATGGTTCGCCCACCCGCAGTCGGAGGCGATCGCCGCCCAGCCCCTGGTCATCCTGGAGCGCATCGGCCCCGCCCCCCGCAAGCCCCTGCCCGCCGTGGCCCACCGCCCCCTGGCCGGGATGCGCGTGCTGGACCTGACGCGCGTGATCGCGGGCCCGGTCGGCGCCCGCACCCTGGCGCTGCACGGCGCCGATGTGCTGCACATCACCAGCCCGCATCTGCCCAGCATCCCGGCCCTGGTGATGGAAACCGGCCAGGGCAAGCGCTGCGCCGAGCTGGACCTGAAGACCCAGGCCGGCCAGTTCGCCGGGCTGGTGGGCGGCGCCGATGCCGTGATCCAGAGCTATCGCGCCGGCGCGCTGGCGGGGCTCGGCTTCTCCGACGAAAAGCTGGCGGAGCTGAACCCCGGCATCGTGGTGGCGCATCTCTCGGCCTATGGCGTCGAGGGACCCTGGGCGGGCAAGCGCGGCTTCGACAGCCTGGTGCAGACCGCCACCGGCATGAATGCCGAGGAAGCCGCCGCCGCCGGTGAGACCACGCCCCGCGCCCTGCCCTGCCAGGCGCTGGACCATGCCAGCGGCTATCTGCTGGCCCTTGGTGTGATGGCCGCCTGGCTGCGCCGGGCGGAGGAAGGGGGAAGCTGGCGCGTCCGCATCTCCCTGGCGCGGACCGGGCATTGGCTGCGGGGCCTCGGCCGGCTGGCCGACGGGTTCCAGGTGCCGGAACCGACCCAGGCCGAGGTGGCGGACCTGCTGGAAACCCAGGACAGCGGCTTCGGCCGGCTGGTGCTGGTGAAGCCCGCCGAGCACATGGCGCTGACGCCCGCGCATGCCGCGCTGCCCAGCATGCCGCTGGGCAGCCATTCGGCGGTGTGGCTCTGAGGCCTCCGGGAGGAGGGGGCGCCCCAAATCCAGGCACCCCGCGCAATCCCGCGCCACCCGCCTTCCGCCCGGCCTGATTTTGCCCGCGCCTTGGCCTGTTCCTCGCCCCGCGCGCGGCGTCATCCTCCCGCTTCTCCGCATGTCCTGAGAATGGGAGTTTCCGCATGCAAGTCTCCGTTTCCCGCCGTGGCCTGCTGGGCGGCGCCGCCGCCGCGGCCGCCCTGCCCTGGGACATCGCGCAGGCCCAGGCCACGGGCACGCTCCGGGTCGGCATGACGGCTTCCGCCGTGCCGCTGTCCAATGGCGTGCCGGACCAGGGGGCCGAGGGCCACCGTTTCATGGGCATCACGCTCTATGACCAGCTGGCGATGTGGGACCTGTCGAAATACGACAAGCCGGTGGAGCTGCGCCCGGGCCTCGCCACCGCCTGGCGGGTGGACCCCGCCGACCCCAAGCGCTGGATCATCACCCTGCGCGAAGGCGTGAAGTTCCACGACGGCAAGGTGATGACGGCCGAGGACGTGGTGTTCAGCTATGACCGCGCCCTGAAGAACGACAGCCCCTATTACGACGCGCGCGCGGCCGCCAATGCCCGCATCCGCATGCCCACGGTGGTGGCCTGGCGGGCCGAGGGCCCGCACACCTTCATCTTGGAAACCCGCATCCCCGACAGCCTGGTGCCCTTCGGCATGACCTGGATCGGCATCACCCACAAGGGCGCCTATGAGGCGGCGGGGTCGAACTGGGACAACTACATGAACCGCCCGGTCGGCACCGGCGCCTACAAGTGCGAGCAGTTCAGCGTGCGCGAACGCGCGGTGCTGGCCCGCAACCCGGACTACTGGGACGCGGCCCGCACGCCCAAGCATGAGCGCCTGCTGCTGCTGCCCCTGCCGGAGGCCAACACCCGCGTGGCAGCCCTGCGCGCCAACCAGGTGGATTTCATCGAGGCCCCGCCGCCGGACGCCATCCCCGCCCTGCGCCAGGCCGGCTTCCAGGTCGTCTCCAACACCTATCCGCACAACTGGACCTGGCATTTCTCAATGGTCGAGGGCTCGCCCTGGCGGGACAAGCGGGTGCGCCAGGCGGCGAACCTGGCGATCGACCGCGCCGGCATGAAGACCATGCTGGGCGACATGATGGAGGAAGGCGCGGGGCTGCTGCCCAAGGCGCACCCCTGGTACGGCAACCCGTCCGACCCCGTGCGCTTCGACCCCGCCGCCGCCCGGCGCCTGATGGCGGAGGCCGGCTTCGGCCCGCGCAACCCGCTGCGCACCAAGGTGGGCATCTCGCCCTCCGGCTCCGGCCAGATGCAGCCGCTGCCGATGAACGAGGCGGTGCAGCAGAACCTGAAGGAGATCGGCATCGAGGTCACCTTCGAGGTGATCGAGTGGAACGCGCTGCTGGGCATCTGGCGAGAGGGCGCTAAGGCGCCATCCAACCGCGGCATCTCGGCCATCAATGTCAGCTACGCGGCGCTGGACCCGTTCACGGGGCTGATCCGCTTCCTGAAATCGGACCTGGTGCCGCCGGCGGCCAACAATTGGGGTTACTTCAGCGACCCGGCCTATGACGACATCATGACCCGCATCTACACCACCTTCGAACCCGGGCCGCAGTTGGAGCTGCTGAAGGAACTGCACGGCAAGGTGGTGGATGACCGGCTGTTCCTGTTCGTGGCGCATGACCTGAACCCCCGCGCCATGAGCCGGCGCGTGCAGGGCTTCGTGCAGGCGCAGAGCTGGTTCCAGGACCTGACGCCGATCGCCATGCGGTAACTGTTACGGCCGCGCAGCGAATACGGCGCGGCTAAGATTTTGTTTGCTTGTTGTGTGGATGCTCAAGGACCCGGGCCAGGATCGCCCGGGCCGGAGTATCCACCATGTCGCCCAGCACCACGTCGCCCGGCTCCATTCCGCCAGAACAGGCCGCGCAGCGCCGCGCACTGATCGCCTTCGGGGCCCTGTTCGGGGCCGCCGCCCCTGCGCTGGCCGCCCCCGGGCAGGCGGATGCGATGCTCGCCATCCAGGGCCGGCGCCCCCCCAGCCTGCTGACGCTGGACCGCGCGGTGCTGGACGCCGCCGAGCGCGAAACCCTGGTGACCCACACGCCCTGGACCAGCGGCGAGCGCCGCTTCGAGGGGCTGCCCCTGCGCCGCCTGCTGCCCGACGCCGCCCTGCGCGCCCCTGCTCTGGAGGCGGAGGCGCTGGATGGCTATCGCATCGGCCTGCCCTTGGCCGATGTGCTGCGCAACGGCCTGTTCCTGGCCTGGCGGCATGAGGGGCAGCTGATGCCGGTGCGGGCCAAGGGGCCCTTCTGGCTGCTCTACCCCTGGAGCGGCAGGCCGGAGCTGGACATCCCACTCTACCACCGCCGCTCGATCTGGCAGCTGGGACTGGTGGAATTCGGGTGATGGGCCAGCGGATGGAGGATGTGCGGACACGCGCCCGGCGGATATGGCGCCGGCACATGAGCTGGCGGCGCGCCCTGCTGGCGGCGGGGCTGACGGCGGGCATCGCCGCGGGCGGGCTGGGGCTGGGGCTGAACGGCGCCGTGTGGCACTTCCAGACCGAGGGCGAGCAGAGCCGCTTCGGCCTGTGGGTGATCATGCAGGCGCGGGTGGAGGCGGAGCGCATGACCACCGCCCTGACCCGCGCCAGCCTGCAGGACACCCCCCAGGCGCGGGAGGAGCTGGCCCTGCGGCTGGAACTGCTGTGGGGCCGCATCCAGCAATTGTCCGGCGACGCCACCCAGCGGGACCTGACCGGCCTGCAGCGCCTGCAGGAGGCCCTGCCCTCCATGCGGCGCCTGATGCTGGAGATCGAGGACGGGCTGAATGCCCCGGACGGGGATCTGGCCCGGATCCTGCCGCTGGTCCGCGCGCTGGAACAGCCGCTGCAGGATACCGCGACGGAGATCAATGGCCTGCGCCAGGACCACGCGCGGGAGGAGCTGCTGGGGATCGCCGCCCGGCTGCGGCTGCTGATCCTGGGTTTCTTCCTGGTGCTGGCCTGCGCCTCGGCGCTGGTGGTGATGCTGGCGCTTTCCGGCCGCCGGGCCCGCCAGGCCCAGCACGCCGCCGAAACCGCGGAGGCCGAGGCGCGCCAGGCCTCCGGCACGCTGCGCACCCTGGTGGATGGCGTGCCGGCCATGATCTCCACCTTCGACACCAACCGCCGCTTCACCTTCACCAACCACGCCCTGCAGGAATTCTGCGGTAGGACGGAGGCGCAGCTGCTGGGCCGGCGGCCGGATGAGGCCGGGCTCTCCCACGATATCGACGCCGATGTGGCCCAGGTGCTGATGACCGGCCGCCCGGTGGCGCCGCTGGAGCGCGAGGCGCCGGACCGCTACGGCCATCTCCGTTGCATCCTGACCACCACCGTGCCGCTGTTCGACGAGAACGGGCGCCTGCGGGAGGTGCTGCGCACCGGGCTGGACGTGACGCAGCGCCGCCAGGCCGAACAGCGCGCCCGCCACCTGTCCGAGCACGACGCGCTGACCGACCTGCCCAACCGCATGCTGTTCAACCAGGAGCTGAGCCGGCGCCTGCGGCAGGAACCGTGCAGCCTGGCCCTGCATCTGGTCGATCTGGACGGCTTCCGCCAGGTGAACGACACACATGGGCAGGCGATGGGCGACACCATGCTGATGGCCGTCGCCCGGCGGCTGGCCGGGCTGGTCCGCCCGCAGGACATGCTGGCGCGACTCGGCGGGGATGAGTTCGCCGTGCTGCAACGCGCAGGGACGGAGGGCGAGGGCCTGCTGCTGGCCAGCCGCATCATCCAATCCCTGGCCCAGCCCTTCCAGCTGGGGGATCTCAGCATCCGTTCGGGCGCCAGCCTGGGCCTGGCGACACTGCGGGACGGCGAAAGCGGCACCGTGACGCCCGAGACCATGATGGCCCGCGCCGACCTGGCGCTGACCACCGCGCGCCGGGCCGGGCGCGGCCGCTACATGGCCTTCAGCCCGGAAATGGAAGGCCAGGCGATGGAACGCCGCCAGTTGCAGGCCGAGCTCGTGGCCGGGCTGGGGGCGGGGCAGCTGCACCTGGTCTACCAGCCGAAATTCGGCCTGCATGACCAGAGGATCGCGGGGGTGGAGGCGCTGCTGCGCTGGAACCACCCGGTGCGCGGCCCGGTCTCGCCCGCCGAATTCATCCCGCTGGCCGAGGATGCGGGCCTGGCCCTGCCCATGGCGGGCTTCGTGCTGCGCAGCGCCGCCGCCCAGGCGGTGGCCTGGCGCGCGCAGGGGATGGAGCTGCCGGTGGCGGTCAACCTCTCGGGCGAGCTGATCGGGCTGGACGACGCGCTGGAGCTGGTGCGCAGCGTGCTGGCCGAAACCGGCCTGCCCGCCCATCTGCTGGAGGTGGAGGTGACGGAAAGCACCTTCATCGGCGACAGCGAGGCCGCGCGCCAGATGCTGCTGGCCCTGCGGGAGATGGGGGTCCGGGTGGCGCTGGATGATTTCGGAACCGGTTTCTCCTCCCTCGCCTATCTGCAGAAACTGCCGATCGACGTGCTGAAGGTGGACCGCAGCTTCGTGCGGGACCTGGAAACCAGCCCCGCCTCCGCACGGATCGTGGACACGGTGGTGCGGCTGGCGCATGGTCTGGGCGCGCGGGTGGTCGCCGAAGGGGTGGAAACCACAGGCCAGCTGGCCGCGTTGCGCAAGCTGGGATGCGACATGGTGCAGGGCTTCCTGCTGGCCCGGCCACAGCCGGCGGAGGCGATTCCGGCCCATATGCGCATAGAACAGCATGAAAGCTTGCCGCTGAGCGCGTGAACGGGTTGACACCTTGGGGGTGAAACCTTATCCGCCCCATGCCTTCAGCGGGCATCCGCAGGAGGGGCAGATGGGTCAAGAGGACGGTTTCGACAAGCGGCTTGAAGCGGCGCGCGCCCGGAATGGGATGCAGCGGGCTGACGAGCCAAAGCGAAGCGAAGTGCCGAATGGCCCATGGGGGGTTGGTTTTCGCGCGGGGGTCGAGGTTGTCTCGGCCCTGGTGGTGGGTGTGGGCATCGGCTTCGCACTGGACCGCTGGCTTGGAACCTGGCCCTGGCTCTTCCTGGTGATGTTCGTGCTAGGCAGCGCTGCCGGGGTGTTGAATGTGTATCGTTTGTTCCGTCCCGGCCGGCGTGTTGAAATTGACAGCGACTGACCTCTGACGGGAGCATCTTCGTGGCGGCGGAAGGCAAAGCGATCGACGCACTCAGCCAGTTCGAGCTGAGCACCACCCTCGGGCCGATCGGCGCCGCTGTGAACTTCACGCAGTCGAATCTGCACATGGTGTACGCCGCGGCGTTCGCCATCCTGCTGATGACCGTGGGCATGGGCGCCCGTGCCCTGGTGCCGGGCCGTATGCAGTCGCTGGCCGAATCGGCCTATGAATTCATCATGGGCATGGTCACCGAGCAGGTGGGCGAGGAGGGCAAGCGCTACTTCCCCTTCGTGTTCGCCCTGTTCATGTTCGTGCTGCTGGGCAACGCGATCGGCCTGCTGCCCTACGCCTTCACCTACACCTCTCACATCGTTGTCACCTTCGGGCTGGCCGCGATGGTGATCGTGGTGGTGACGGGCGTGGCGCTGGCCCGCCATGGCTGGCACTTCTTCGGTTACTTCTTCCCGGAAGGCGCGCCGCTGTGGCTGGCGCCGATCATCATTCCGGTCGAAATCGTGTCCTACCTCTCCCGCCCCCTCAGCCTTTCCATCCGTCTGTTCGCCAACATGGTGGCCGGCCACGTGATGCTGAAAGTGTTCGCCACCTTCGTGGTGATGCTGGGCGGCCTGGGCGTTGTGGGGCCTGTCCTGTCCATCCTGCCGCTGTCGATCAACGTGGCGCTGATGGGCTTCGAACTGCTGGTGGCGTTCTTGCAGGCTTATGTGTTCGCCATCCTCACCTGCATCTACCTGCATGACGCGGTGCACCTGCACTAACTCACGCTGGTGGTGAAGTTTTCAATTCCCTGAAGGAAGGAATTATCAAATGGAAGTCGCTGCCGCGAAGGCCATCGGTGCCGGTATTGCCGTTCTCGCCCTCTTCGGCGTCGGCCTGGCCATGGGCAACATCTTCTCCACCCTGATCGCGTCCGTGGCCCGTAACCCGGCCTCGCGCGACACGGTGTTCCCCATCGGCATCCTGGGCTTCGCCCTGACGGAAGCCGTGGCGCTGTTCGCCCTGCTGATCGCCTTCCTCATTCTCTTCGCCTGATCCAGCTGGCGGGCTGGTGGCAACACCCGCCCGCCACAGTGGTTTGAGTGCCGACAGGCTGGCCACAAGCCGGCCTTGACGCTTTCGAGGGGAACAGGGAGGCCCGACATATGCCGCAGTTCCAGGATCCGTTGCTGCTCTCGCAGGCGGTTTGGCTGCTGATCATTTTCGGCGTCTTCTACTTCGTGCTGAGCTTCTTCGTGCTGCCCCGCGTGGGGTCGGTGCTGGAGGATCGGGCCGCCCGCATCACCGCCGACCTTGAGGCGGCGCGTGCGTCCAAGCAGCAGGCCGATGCCGCGATGGCGGAGCTTTCCGCCGCCACGGCCAAGGCCCGTGCCGAGGCCCAGGCCGCGGTCGCCGCCGCCCTCGCAGAAGCCACCGCCAAGGCCCAGGCCGAAAGCGATGTGCTGAACGCGAAGCTCGCGGAGCAGATCAACGCCGCCGAGGCGCGCATCGCCACCGCCCGTGACGCAGCCATGGCCGCCATCGGCTCCGTGGCGACGGAGACCGCTTCGGCACTCGTCTCCAAGCTGATGGGCAAGGCGGACGCCAATGCCGTGCAGGCGGCCGTGAGCCGCACGCTGGCCAGCCGGGGGGCCGCCTGATGCATCATCACTACGAGCATTTCTGGCTGGACCCGAAGTTCTGGGTTGCCGTCAGCTTCGTCATCTTCGCCCTGCTGCTGGCGAAGAAGGCCTGGACCCTCATCACCGGCAAGCTGGACGCCCGCGGCCAGCGCATCGCTGATGAGCTGGCCGAGGCCTCCCGCCTGAAGGTGGAAGCCGAAGCGATGCTGAAGCGGGCCGAGGCGGAACGCGCCGCGGCCATCGCCGAAGCCCAGGAGATGGTTGCCCGCGCCAAGGCGGAAGCCCTGCGCGTGGCCGCCGCCGCCGCCGCCGAAGCCGCCCATGCCGCCCAGCGGCGTGAGCGCCAGGCGATGGACCGCATCGCCTCCGCCGAGGCGAGCGCCATCAACGAGGTGCGCAGCGTGGCCGCCGAGGTGGCATCCGCCGCCGCGCGCGCCGTCATTGCCGAGACCCTGACCGCCGAGGCAGATGCCGCGCTGGTGGACTCGGCCGTGGCGGATCTGCCCAAGGCTCTGAAGGCCGCCTGAACTTTCAGGACATGCCGAACAATGATCAGGGCCAGCCAAAAGCTGGCCCTTTTCTTTTGCACTTCATGCATGCCCGCCGCCGAAGCATCCGCAATCCCCGCTTCCGCCGCGCCGCGCCGCCCGCTAGCCTCCGCGCCTGTCCACCAGGTGAGGCAACCACAAATGAAAAAGCTCCTCGCGGCCGCCCTGCTCGCCACCACGGCGCTGGTCAGCGCGGCCCAGGCCAATGTGTTCCGATGGGCCAATGATGGCGATGTGAACTCGCTCGACCCCTATGCCCGGTCGGAAACCTTCCTGCTCTCCTTCAACGCCAACATCTATGAACCCCTGGTGCGGCGGAACCGGGAGCTGCGGGTGGAAGCCGCCCTGGCCGAGCGCTGGGAGCTGCTGAACCCCACCACCTGGCGCTTCCATCTGCGTCAGAATGTCCGCTTCTCGGACGGCACGCCGTTTACCGCCGATGACGTGCTGTTCTCCATCGCGCGCGCCCGCGGCCCGGGGTCGAACATGACCTCGAACTTCGCCTCCGTCTCGGCCGTGAACAAGATCGACGACCACACGGTCGATATCGTGACCGCCCGCCCGAACCCGATCCTGATCGAGGAAATCACCAATATCGGGATGATGTCCCGCGCCTGGTCCGAGCGGAACGGCGCCCAGCGCGTGGCCGACCTGACCTCACGCGAGGAGAATTTCGCCACCCGCAACGCCATGGGCACCGGCCCCTTCGTGCTGGTCAGCCGCGAGCCTGACCGCCGCACGGTGCTGGCCCCCAACCCCAACTGGTGGGACCGGCCGGAGCACAACCTGACCCGGGTGGAATTCAACGTCATCGCCAATGACGCGACGCGCGTGGCCGCCCTGCTCTCGGGCGAGGTGGACATGGTCTATACCGTGCCCCCGCAGGACATGGACCGCATCGGCCGCGCGCCAAACCTGCGCGTGATCCAAGGCGCGGAGCTGCGCACCATCTATCTCGGCTTCGACCAGATGCGCGCCGAACTGCTGAAAAGCGACGTGCGCGGCCGCAACCCGTTCCAGGATGTGCGGGTGCGCCGCGCCTTCTACCAGGCGATCGACATCCAGGCGATCCATCAGCGCGTGATGCGCGGCCAGTCCCGCGTGACGGCCCAGCTGATGGGCCCGGGCGTCAACGGCTTCCTGGAAGCCAACGACACCCGCCTGCCCTATGACCCCGCGGCCTCCCGCGCCCTGCTGACCGAAGCGGGCTATCCGAACGGCTTCGGCGTGACGATGGACTGCCCCAACGACCGCTATGTGAACGATGAGGCGGTCTGCACCGCCATCGTCGCCATGCTGGCGCGCGTGGGCGTGCGCGTGACGCTGGCGGCCCAGACCCGCGTGCGCTTCTTCGCCGAGGTGAACGGCCCCCGCTACAACACCAGCTTCTATCTGCTGGGCTGGACCCCCAACACCTACGACGCCCACAATGTGCTGTTCAGCCTGGCCGGCACGCGCGACGGGGCGCGCGGCGTGTTCAACAATGGCGGCTATTCCAACCCGCGGCTGGACGCGCTGATCGACGAGATCGCGGTGGAAACCGACGCGGCCCGGCGCCAGGCCCAGATCACCCAGGCCACGCGCATCCTGCAGGACGACGTGGCCTATATCCCGCTGCACCAGCAGCAGATCGTGTGGGCGGCCCGCACCAACGTGAACTTGGTGCAGCCGGCGGATAACTATTTCCCGCTGCGGTTTGTCCGGATCGGGAACTGAAAAGAAGCCCAGGGGGCGCCGCCCCCTGGACCCCCGGCAGGAGCCGAAAGGCCCCTGCACCCCATGAGTTTGGCGCCGTACAGTGCCAAGGCATTTCTTATTGATATTTATAATATAATTGGCGCCCAACCTGTCAGGACAAAGCGCCAATAGATAGGTTCCAAGGGTTGCTACAACCCTTTGCGGGGTCGCCAGGGGCAGCGCCCCTGGCTGGGGGCTCCGGGGGCAACGCCCCCGCCTCACCGCCCCTGTTGCTGGGCCGCCAGCGCCAGGAAGTTCGCCTGGCTATCCTCCGCGATGCGGAACCACTGGGTCTGATCCAGCCGGTACTTGTCCCACTCCGCATGGATGCGCCGGAACCGGGCATTGCTGGCGCCGGTCTCGGCGTAGAATTCCTGCGCGGCCCGGTAGCATGCCATCAGCACGTCGCGCGGGAAGATGCGCAGCTGCGTGCCGGCCGCCACCAGCCGGCGCAGCGCCTGCGGGTTCAGCGAATCGTATCGCGCGGCCATCCAGTGCCAGGCCTCGGCGCAGGCGGTTTCCAGAATGACCTTGTAGTGGGCCGGCAGGGCTTCATAGGCGGCCGGGTTCACCATCAGGTCGATGCTGGGCGCGTATTCCCACCAGCCCGGCGCGTAATAGAAGCGGGCAACGCGGTTGAAGCCGAGCTTCTCGTCGTCATAGGGCCCGACCCATTCGGCGCCGTCGATCACGCCGCGTTCCAGCGCCGGATAGATGTCCGCGCCGCCGATCTGCTGGGCCACCACGCCCAGCCGCTGCAACACGGAGCCACCGAAGCCCGCGATGCGGAATTTCAAGCCGTTCAGGTCCTGCGGGGTGTTGATCTCGCGCCGGAACCAGCCGCCCATCTGCGCGCCGGTGTTGCCGGCCGGAATGCCGATCACGCCCTGGTCGCGGTAGACCTCCCGCAGCAGGTCGCGCCCGCCGCCTTCCTGCAGCCAGGACCAGTTCTGGCGGGAGGACAGGCCGAAGGGCAGGCAGGTGGCGATGCACAGGCTGGGGTCCTTGCCCAGGTAGTAATACGCGCTGGTATAGCCGCACTCCACGCTGCCCTGGCCCACCGCGTCCATCACGGACAGGGCCGGCACCACCTCACCGGGGCCGAAGGGCTGCAATTCGAACTGCCCGTCGGTCATTTCCCGCACGCGGCGGGCGATGCGTTCCTGGGTGCCGTAGAGCGTGTCGAGGCTCTTGGGGAAACTGCCCGGCATGCGCCAGCGGATGCGCGTCTGGGCATGGGTGATGGCTGGGGCGGCGAGCACGGGCGCGATAGCACCCGCAGCCAAAAGGCTGCGACGTTCCATGGACTGGTCCTTCCCTGTCTTGGTCTTATGCGCGAAGCTTGGCGAGGAACGGGCGTTTCTGCAATCGCCCGATGCGGAAGGAAACGACGAACACATGGAACGAGTGGGCTTCATTGGCCTCGGCAACATGGGCCGTGGCATGGCGAGCAATCTGCGCCGCAAGCAATTCCCGCTGACGGTGTTCGACCTGAACCCCGCCCCCGTCGCCGCGCTGCAGGATCTGGGCGCCGAATCGGCCGACGACGTGGCCGCCCTGGCGCGGCACAGCCACATCGTGGTGACCATGCTGCCCGGCCCGAAGGAGGTGATGGCCACCGCCGAGCAGTTGCTGGCCAAGATGGCCCCCGGCAGCATCCTGATGGACAGCTCCACCGTGGACCCCGAGACGACGGACGCGCTGGCCCGTGCCGCCGCCGCGCGGGGCGTAGGCTTCGTGGACGCGCCGGTGGGCCGCCTGGCCGCCCATGCCGCGCGCGGCGAGAGCCTGTTCATGGTCGGCGCCTCGGATGCCGATTTCGCCCGGGTGAAACCGCTGCTGGAGGCGATGGGCACCACCGTGCACCATTGCGGCGGCCCGGGTGCAGGCACCCGCACCAAGCTGGTGAACAACTACCTGGCGATCATCCTGTGCCAGCTGAACGCGGAGGCGCTGTCGCTCGCCACCGCCTTCGGCCTCGATCTGGAAAAGACGCTGGAGGTGCTGCACGGCACCACCGCCACCAATGGCCAGTTGAAGGTGAACTGGCCCGACAAGGTGCTGAAGGGCGACACGGCCCCGGGCTTCGCCATCGACCTGGCGCACAAGGACCTGTCGCTGATCGTGCAGGCCGCCAATGCCGCCCGCGTGCCGCTGCCGGTGGCGGCGGTGGCGCGGGAGGCCTTCAGCATGGCCCGCGCCCAGGGCTTCGGCGGGAACGACTTCTCGGCGATCCTGGATGCGCAGTGCAAGCTGGCGGGGCTGAAGCCGCCCCGGCTGAAGTAAAGCCTACTCCTTCGGCACCGCGCGGGGCCGCCGCGCGGCGTCGATCGCCACGAAGGTGAAGGTGGCTTCCGTCACCTTGTTCATCTCGTCGCTCTCACGTTCCCGCCGCCAGGCCTCCACCGAGATCTTCATCGAGGTGCGCCCCACCGAGGTGACGCAGGCATAGAGGCTGACCTCATCGCCCACCAGCACGGGCGAGAGGAAGGTGATGCCCTCCACCGCGATGGTGGCGCAGCGGCCGCGGGCGCGCTTGGTGGCGGCGTTGCCGGCGGCCAGATCCATCTGCCACATCAGCCAGCCGCCGAAGATATCGCCGGCCGGGTTGGTGTCCGCCGGCATGGCGACGGTGCGGATGGCGGGCGCCACATCGGGGGGCGTGGGCTGCGGCTTGGCGGTGGCTGAGCTGGACATGATGCCGCTTTAGCCTGTGCGGCTCCGCGGGTCAGCCGGCGCGGGGTGACGAAATCGCGGCATGGGGCGCGCCCTGCCCCGCGCCGCGTCAGTTTTCAGGCCCTTATGCCAGCATGCCCCGCACCAGCAGCGAGACATTGTGGCGCATCATCGCCTCGTAATCCGCGGCCGGGCCGTCGGGCGGCGACAGCGCATCGGCGTACAGGCGGCCCATGATCTCCACCCCGGCCTCCGCCGCCACGCGGCGCAGGGTGGCGGGGTTGGTCAGGTTTTCCATGAACAGGGCTCGGATGCCCCCGGCCCGCAGCTGGCGGATCAGCGCGGCCACCTGCTGGGCGCTGGGCTCGGCGCTGGTGGACACGCCCTGCGGCGCCAGGAAGCGCACGCCATAGGCGGCCGAGAACCAGCCGAAGGCGTCGTGGCTGGTCACGACCACGCGGCGCGCCTCCGGCACGCGGGCGATCTCGGCGCGCACCCAGGCGTCCAGTTCGCCGAGGCGTGCATCCTGCGCGCTGGCATCCAGCCCCGTGGCCTGGGCGATCCGGCGCAGGTAATGCCGCGCCGCCGAGACATCCTGCCAGGCATGCGGGTCCTGCCCGCCATGGGAATGGCCACGCGCCGCGACCGGGCGGGGGGTCAGCCCCTCGCTGACCGTCACCAGCCGGGCATTGCCGCCCGCGCCGCGCGCCAGCCGGGTGAACCAGTCATCGAAGCCCCAGCCATTCTGGAAGGCATGGCTGGCGCCCAGCAACGCCTCGGCATGGGAGGGGCGGGGCTGGAAATGATGCGCGTCCACCTCCGGGCCCGCGATGGTGCGGACCTCGGCGGCGTCGCCCGCGACCCGGCGCACCAGATCGCCCAGGATGGAGAAGGAGGCCACGAAGACCGGGCGCGGCTGCGCCAAAGCGGGGGTGGCCAAGGGAAGGAGCAGGAGGGCGCGGCGAGGGGTCATGGCATTATGATATAATATAGCAGAGCGCTTTTGGGGAGAGGCTCCGCGCGCGGCTATTATTCGGCCCGGAAAGGCCGCGCCAGCAGGGCCTCCATTGCGGCCACCACCGTCAGCCGGCCCGCCAGGATCTCGGCCACAGCCGCGCAGATCGGCAGTTCCACCCCCAGCGCCTGGGCCCGGGCCAGCAGGGCGGGGGCGGTGGCCACGCCCTCGGCCACGCCCCGGCTGCGGGCGAGCGCCTCCTCCAGGCTCAGACCCTCGCCCAGGCGCATGCCCAGCGCGGTGTTGCGGCTGCTGGGGGAGGAGGCGGTGAGCATCAGGTCGCCCAGCCCGGACAGGCCCGCGGCCGTCTCCGCCCGCCCGCCCAGCGCCAGCACCAGGCGCGAGAGCTCGGCCAGGCCCCGGGTGATCAGCGCGGCCCGGGCGTTCTCGCCGAAGCCCGCGCCCATGGCGCAGCCGGCGGCGATGCCCAGCACGTTCTTGGCAGCGCCCCCCGCCTGCACGCCCATCACATCGGCGCTGGCATACAGGCGCAGGCGCGGGCCCGCGAGCGCGGCGATCCCGGCCCGGGTCAGCCCCGCATCGGCGCTGGCCACCACGCCCGCGGCGGGCAGGCCGGCCGCGATCTCATTGGCGAAATTCGGGCCGGAGACGACGCCCAGCTCCGGCCAGCCCAAAATCTCGGTGGGGAACAGGTGGCTCGCGGCCTCCACCCCCTTGCTGGCGATCAGCGCGGGGCGCGGCGCCAGCCCGCCCAGAGTGGCGCGCAGATGCTGCACCGGCACGGCCAGGATGGCGATGTCGGCCCCAGCCAGCGCCACCTGCATATCGCCGGTGATGGCCAGCTCCGGCGGCAGGACGATGCCCGGCAGGCGCGGCGTGGCGCGGCTGCCGGCCATGGCGGCCGCATCGCTGCGGGCCCACAGCGAGACCTGGCTGCCCGCGCGCAGCGCGCTCAGCGCCAGCGCGGTGCCCCAGGCGCCCGCGCCCAGCACCGCGACCCTACTCATCCGCCACCCGGTGCATGCGCCAGCCCGCCCCCGCTTCGCCGTCCGACAACCGTTCCGACAGCGCGGCCAGGATGGCCCCGCCCTCGGCCTCGAAGCCCCAGGGCGGGTTCACCACCACCAGCCCGCAGCCGTTCAGCCGGGTGGCGTCGGTGGGCTCGCGCAGCCACAGCTCGGCGGCCACCACATCCCGCAGGCCGGCGTCGCGCAGCGCCTGATGGAACTGGATCACGGGGGCCATGTTCTTGATCGGGTACCAGGCGGCCTGCACATGGCCGCGCGCGCGCTGCCAGACGGTGGCCATGCCCTCCGCCAGCCGGGCGAATTCGTCGCCCTGTTCAAAGGGCGGGTCCAGCAGCAGCAGCCCGCGCCGCTCCGGAAAGGGCGTCAGCGCGCGGGCGCATTCATAGGCATCGCGCTGGTGCACCGCCACGCCCTTGAAGGCGCGCTTCAGCGTGGCGTGGTCCTCGGGGTGCAGCTCGTTCAGCACCAGCGTGTCGATCGGGCGCAGCAGGGCGCGGGCGATGGCGGGGCTGCCGGGGTAACAGCGCGGGGCGCCGGCCGCGCGCACCACATCCAGGTAATCCACCAGCGGACCGCTGTTCAGCGCCAGCAGCCGGGCGATGCCCTCATGCCATTCGCCGGTCCGCACCGCCTCGGGCCCCGAAAGGTCATAGGCGCCGATCCCCGCATGCACATCCAGCACGCGGATGGGCGTGGGCTTGCGCGTCAGCATGCGCAGCAGCCACACCAGCAGCGCGTGCTTCATGCAATCGGCGAAATTGCCGGCGTGGAAGGCGTGCCGGTAGTTCACGGCGCCAGCGCGATGGTCTCGCCGCTGCGGGTTTCCGCCGGCAGGCACAGCGCGGCCAGGGCGGGCGCGATCTGGGCGGGGGTGGGCAGCTTCGCCTGGTCCTCGCCCGGGAAGGCCACACGGCGGGTGCGGGTGCCCATGGGCGGGGGTTCGGCCAGGTTCACCTTGAGGGGCGATTGCGCCACCTCCTTCGCCCAGACTTGCGTCATGTGCGCGGCCCCGGCCTTGGCGGCGCTGTACAGGCCCCAATAGGAAGCGGGCAGCCGCGCCACCGCGTCGGTCACCACCACGGCCCGCCCGGCGGGGGCGGCGCGCAGGGGGGGCTCCACGCTGCGGATCAGCCGGTACAGCGCCGTCAGGTTCACGGCCATCGAGGCCTCCCAGTCGCGCGGCAGCACGTGGGAGACCGGGGTCAAGCGCGGCAGGGCCGCGGCGGCGTGCACGAACACATCCAGCCGGCCGAAGCGCTCGACGATGGAGGGGCCGATATAGTCGAACTCGTCCTTGGCGGTGGCGAGGTCGAGCGGCACCAGCGTGGCGGAACCGCCGATGGCGCGGATGGCGTCATCGGTTTCCTCCAGGCCGCCCTGGGTGCGGGCGGTCAGCACGCAATGGGCGCCCAGCCGCGCCAGCTCGATGGCCACGGCCGCACCCAGGCCACGGGACGCGCCCGTGACCAGCGCCACGCTACCGGTCAGCGGCATGCTCATTTACCGGCCGCCATCTCCGCCGCCAGCACGGCCTGTTCCTGCGGCCAGTCCGTCAGCGGGATGGCATAGTCGCCGGTGAAGCAGGCGTCGCAGAATTGCGGGTTCACATTGTCGCGCCGGGCCTGGCCCAGCGCGCGGTACAGCCCGTCCAGCGAGATGAAGGCCAGGCTGTCCACGCCGATCAGCTTCGCCATCTCCGCCACATTGTGCTGGGCGGCCAGCAACTGCCGGCGAGAGGGCGTGTCGATGCCGTAGAAGCAGGAATGGGTGGTGGGGGGGGAGGAGATGCGCATGTGCACCTCAGCCGCGCCCGCCTGGCGCACCATCTCCACGATCTTCTTGCTGGTGGTGCCGCGCACGATGCTGTCATCCACCAGCACCACGCGCTTGCCTTCCAGCATGGCGCGGTTGGCGGAATGCTTCAGCTTCACGCCCAGGTGGCGGATCTGGTCCGTCGGCTCGATAAAGGTGCGGCCCACATAATGGTTGCGGATGATGCCGAGTTCGAAGGGAACCCCGGCCTCCACCGCGTAGCCCATGGCGGCGGGCACGCCGCTGTCGGGCACGGGCACCACCACATCGGCGGGCACATGGCTCTCTCGCGCCAGCTCGGCGCCGATGCGCTTGCGCGTCTCGTACACGCCGATGCCCTCCATGATGGAGTCGGGCCGGGCGAAGTAGATGTATTCGAAGATGCAGAAGCGCTCGCGCTGACGCTCGAAGGGCTTGATGCTGGTCAGGCCGCTGTCGTCGATGATGACCAGCTCACCGGGGTCCACGTCGCGCACGAATTCGGCGCCCACGATCTCCAGCGCGCAGGTCTCGCTGGCCAGGATCCAGGATTCGCCGCCGGTCACGTTCTCCAGCTTGCCCACCACCAGCGGGCGCACGCCCAGCGGGTCCCGCGCGCCGATCAGCGCGCCGTTGTGCAGGGCGACCAGGGAGTAGGCGCCCTCCACCTGCTTCAGCGCGTCGATCAGGCGATCGGTCACGTTGGTGTACAGGCTGATGGCGATGAGGTGGATGAACACCTCCGAGTCGGTGGAGGACTGGAACAGGCAGCCCCGCTTCACCAGCGCCCGGCGCAGGCCGGTGGCGTTGGTCAGGTTGCCGTTGTGGCCCACGGCGAAGCCGCCGAACTCGAAATCGGCATAGAGCGGCTGGACGTTGCGCAGCGCCGTCTCGCCGGTCGTGGCGTAGCGGTTGTGGCCCACTGCCGCCCGGCCGGGCAGGCTGGCCATCACCTTGGCATCGCCGAAGATGTCGCCCACCAGCCCCAGGCCGCGATGCAGATGGAAGCTGGCCCCGGCCGAGAGCGAGACGATGCCCGAGGCTTCCTGCCCCCGGTGCTGCAGGGAATGCAGGCCGAGCGCGGTCAGGGCGGCAGCGTCCGGATGGTTCCAGATGCCGAAGACGCCGCATTCCTCGTGGAATTTGTCGTCTTCAAACGGGTTGGTGGTCAGCGGCATGGGAACCTCATTCTTCGGGGCGCCGGGACGCCTGAAATGGGGGCCGGTGCCGCCGATGTGACGGCACCATGAAGGCGTGCCCTATGTGCGGCTGCCGACGCGCGGACGCAACAAGTCTTCCTGCGTTGGCTCACGGCGTTCGGGCGGGGTTGCTATGCGTGGGCGGTATTCCGGGGGCAGCAGCTCGGCCACCGTCTCCGCCCCGCGCACCACCCAGGGCAGGCCCCGGGCCTCGCGCACCGCCTCAGGCCAGCGGTCCACCGCCGGCAGGAACAGCCCCGCGATGATATAGGCCAGCACGATCAGGAAGCCGCCGCGCGCCAGGCCGAAGACGAAGCCGAGCGAGCGGTCCACGCCGCCCAGCGCGCTGTCCTCCACCCGGTTGGCCACGGTGTTCACCACAAAGGTGAGCGCGACCAGCACCACCAGGAAGGCAGCGCCCACCGCCAGGCCGTCGGCCAGCCAGGGCGGGTCCAGATAGGTCTCGAACATGGGCTTGGTGAAGGGACGCAGGGCGAAACCCGCGATGACGGCGCCGACCCAGGCCGCGATGCCCAGGGTCTCCCGCACGAAACCACGCCAGAAGGACATGACGCCGGACAGGATCAGCACACCGATGGCCACGCCATCCACCCAGTTCATCGGCCACCCCTTCGTATCACGCGAATGCGGTATAGCGGGGCCGGCAGAACGCGGCCAGGGTGTGTCTGCTCACAGGAAAAAACACCTCGGGTTGCGCCCGGGCTTCACGCCATGCTACGGGATGTTGCATGATGAAGAAGCTCGGCCCCAAAACGACCGACGTGATCACGTCCAAAATGGCTGTTTCCCCCCTCGGAAACCCACAGCCTGGACCACAGCGTCAGGTCCGTAACGCCGCCGCCGCACTGGCGGTTGCAGCCCTTCTCGCGGCCCCCATGGTGCTGATGCCAGCCTCGGCCGAAGCCCGCACCGAACGCACCGCCGGCAACCGCGCCCACCGCACCGGCGAGGCCCGCGCCACTCGCAGCCAGGCCCCGCGCGCCACCACCTCCCGCGCCGCCACGCAGCGCGCCGGGCGCCACACCGCCAGCCGCCGCCATGTGCGCGCCGCCCGCCACGCCTCCGCCGATGCCCCCCGCCTGCCGGACCGCCCGCGGGAACTGCTGCCGGTGGCCATGGGCACCACGCTCAACGCCAGCACCCTGATGATGGGCGGCCCGCGCGCCGCCTGCCTGGAAGGCACCCGCCGCGCCGAGGCCATCCACGGCCTGCCCGCCGGCCTGCTGACCGCCATCGCCCTGTCCGAGAGCGGGCTGCATGCCTATGCGATGAACATCGGCGGCCGCACCGTGATCCCCGAAAACGGAGAGGCCGCCGCCGCCCTGCTGCGCGCCACCTCCAGCCGCCGCACCGTGATGGCGGGCTGCCTGCAGGTGAACGCCCGCGTCCATGCCCGCGGCGAGACCTGGCCGCTCGATGCCCGTGCCTCCACCGACTGGGCCGGCGGGTTGCTGGCGCGCTGGGGCCACGAGCTGGGCTGGGACGAAGCCCTGCGCCGCTGGCACGGCGCCAGCCCGCGCAACCAGGCCCGCCTGGTGTGCCGCGTGCGCGCCAAGCTGGACGTGGTGAACCCGGACAGCACCCTGTTCCAGGAGTACAACTGCAACCCCGGCCGCGAAGCCCGCACCCGCCGCAATGGCGAAGCCCATTTCGCGGCGGCCGAGCAGCAGCTGTAAGGCGCACCAGACGGCACGGTGGATGCGAGAGGGGCTCTGCCCCCCCCCTCGCGCTCCCCCCGCCAGGAGCCAGTGGCCCCTGGACCCCCATCAGTTAATTGAAAAAGGCCGGAGGGGACGATGTCCCCTCCGGCCTTTTTTCAACTCCCGGGTTCCAAGGGCCTCGCGGCCCTTGGCGGGTGGGGAAGCGGGGGAGGGCAGAGCCCTTCACCGCTTCCGCCTTGCCCGCCGGGCGCGCCTTACTGGCGCTGCTGTGCCGCCGCGAAGGCGAAGTTGTCGTAGCTGTTCTCGGCCACGCGGAACCACTGGAACAGGTCGTTCCGGTAGGGCAGGTACTTGTCCATGATGGATTTGAAGCGCGGGTTGCGGCTGGACAGTTCGCCGATCATTTCCTCATTCGCGCGCCAGGCGGCCTGCAGCACTTCGCGCGGCCAGAAGCGCAGCTGGGCGCCGGCCGCCACCAGCCGGCGCAGGGCCAGCGGGTTGAAGTGGTCGTAGCGGCTGATCATTTCGGAATCGGCTTCCAGGCAGGCCATTTCCAGCGCGTGCTTGTACAGGTCCGGCAGCGCGTCGAAGGCGCGCTTGTTGATCAGCAGGTGCAGGTTCGCCCCCGGCTCCCAGAAGCCCGGCGCGTAGTAGTTGCGGGCCACGCGCACGTAGTTGCCGCGCTCGTCGTCATGCGGGCCAGTGAATTCGGCGGCGTCGATCACGCCGCGCTCCAGGCTGGGGTAGATGTCCGACGGCGCGGTCAGCACTGGGGCGGCGCCGAGGCGCGTGAACAGCTGCCCGGCCAGGCCGGTGATGCGGAACTTCAGCCCCTGCAGGTCCTGCAGGCTGCGCACCTCGTTGCGGAACCAGCCGCCCATCTGGGCGCCGGTGTTGCCGGCCGAGAAGCCAACGGCGTTGTAGTCCTTCAGCAGGTCGGCCAGCAGCTCATTGCCGCCGCCATGGCGGAACCAGGCCACCTGCTGGCGGGCCGTCAGGCCGAAGGACAGGGCGGTGAAGGGCGCGAAGGACACGTCCTTGCCCACGAAGTAATAGGTGGCGGTGTGGCCGCACTCGATGGTGCCGGCCTGGACGGCGTCCAGCACCTGCAGGCCGCCGACGATCTCACCCGCCTGGAAGGGCTGGATGCGGAACTTGCCGTCGGTCAGCTGCGCCACGCGCTGGCTGATGCGCTCGGCAGTGAAGAACAGGATGTCGAACACGCGCGGGAAGGAGGATTGCAGACGCCACCGCACCTCGGGCAGGGCCTGGGCCAGCGCGGGGGTGGCGAGGGCAACCGGCGCCGCAGCCGCTGCGGCACCCAGGATGTAGCGGCGTTCCATTTTTCGTCCGGTCCTTGCAATTATCGAAAAGTTCCGGGCGTTTAGCGCGATATTTCATGCCTTAAAAGGTGAGCAATGCTTACCAGAATAGGGTCGCCCTCCAGGCCGCGCGCACTTCGTCATCCCACATCCACAGCGGGCTCCAGGCCAGAATAAGGCCCAAAATCAACAGGATGAAGCCCAGGAAGCGCTCCCAGGGGCGCAGCACGCGCGATGCGAGCCAGCCGAGCGAGAAGGCAAACCCCGCCGCCGCCGCCCAAAGCGGGTCAGCTATGTGCCAGCGCGATGTGGCCAGGGCCCCCGCGATCGGCGCCACGATCAGCGCCATCAGGGCGAAGGCCGGGCGGGCGCGCTCGGCCGCCGTGACCACCGCCAGCAGCAGGGGCAGCACGGAAAACGGCACCGCGGCCACCATCCAGCCCAGCAGCAGCCCCAGCGGAACCCAGAAGCTGCCGCCATGCTCGGCCAGCCAAGGGGTGCCGGCCACGGCCTCCACCCCATGCATGGGGGCGGACCAGCGCAGGAAGGCGAATTTCGGCGGCTCACCCAGCGTGGCGGCCGCGACCAGGATGCCCGCCAGCGCCACCACTGTGGGGAACAGCGTCAGCAGGAACAGGGCGACGGCCGAGGCGCCATCGCGCACATCCCGCAACGCCAGCGGCAGCAGCACCAGCAGCGGCGCCAGGATATAGATGGCGGTGGGCGTGGTCATGATCATGCCCGCCAGCGCCAGGCCGAGCGCGATCAGCGACTGGCTGTCGCCGACGCTGGAAGCACGGTCGAACGCCACCCCCACCAGCGCCATCATGATGGTGGCCAGCAGCAGGGTGGAGCCGGAGGTGATCAGGATCAGCGAAACCGGGTTCAGCGCCACCGCCAGCACCACCAGCGTGGCGGTCAGGGTGGGCCAGCCGCGCCCCACCAGCCGCCAGTGCAGCAGGCCCATCAGCCCCGCCCCGGTGGTGACCGTGACCAGCAGCAGCGTCTGCGGCCCGCTGCGCGGGATGGCGTGCAGCAGCAACAGCAGCAGGGCGCTGAACCATTGGCCGGCCAGGGCCGCCGGGTCCTCGGCGAAGGCCCAGGTCTCGGCCAGGCGCTCCGGCAGGCTGCTGCGCTCCATCAGCCGGTCCGCGGCCAGGGCGAACAGCAGGAAGCAGAAGCCCGTCAGCAGCAGCGTCGGCAGCATGGGCCGGCGCTCGACATAGGCTGAGCGCCGTTCCTCCGCGACCGACTGGCTGCTCACGAGGCCCCCTGCTGGGCGATGCCGGCCAACTGGTTCTGCGTGACCTTGCTGGTGCCGTGCTGGGTCTTCTCCCAGAAATGCGGCTTCACGATCAGCTGCCACAGCGCCTTATAGGCCGCGACGGAGTGCATGACCCAATAGACCGGCGCGAGCAGCGCCCAGGGCATCAGGCTGAACCAGCCCCGTTTCGCCGCCGCCACCATGGTCATGTAGACATACATCGCGTTGCCCGCGACCAGGTTGAAGATGGCGAAGTAGATGATCGGCGCCGGAAACAGCGGCGACACGATATCGGAGCCAAAGACGAGCCCCACCGCGGTGGTCAGCCACAGCACCGGGTTCAGCACCGCCGTCAGCACCGGGAAGCCGATGAAGAAGTGGAAGCCCCAGAAGCCGGAACCGCCCAGGCGCCGGTACAGCTGCACCGGCCGGCGCATATGCACCAGCCAGGTCTGCATGTAGCCCTTGATCCAGCGGCTGCGCTGGTTGATCCAGCTTTTGAGGACGCCATTGGCTTCCTCGAAGGTGGTGCTGTTCATCACCGCCACCTGATAGCCCTGCTGCGTCAGGCGCACGCCCAGATCGGCGTCCTCCGTCACGTTATAGGGGTCCCAGGCGCCCACGCCGCGCAGCACGGCGGTGCGGAAATGGTTGGAGGTGCCGCCCAGCGGGATGGGGATCTTGAGCGCGTGCAGCCCCGGCAGCAGATAGTCGAACCAGTTGGAGTATTCGAGCGTGAACATCCGCGTCAGGAAGTTCTCGCGGCGGTTGAAATAGTTCAGCCGCGCCTGGATGCACGCCACGTTGTCCGAGCTGCGCTTGAACATCGCGACCGCCTTCTTCAGCTGGTCGGGCTCAGGGATGTCCTCCGCGTCGAACACCACGATGTATTCGCCGCGCGCGAAGCGCAGGGCGTAGTTGCATGCCTTGGGCTTGGTCTTGGGATAGCTGGTGGGCACGCGGACGATCTCGAAGATGCCCTCGGCCTTCAGGGCCTTGGCGGCCTCGATGGTCTCGGTGTCGTCGGCCTCCAGCACCAGCTTCACGTCCAGCTTGGCGAGCGGATAGTCCATCCGGCGCATGGAATGCACCAGGATCGGCAGCACCTCCGCCTCCTTGTACATGGGCACCAGCACCGTATAGGTCGGCAGATCCTCGGCCTTCAGCGCCGCGATCTCCTCCTCCGTCACGCTCACATCCACGCTGTGGTGGCTGCCCTTCCAGGTCAGCAGGAAGCGGAAGCCGAAGCACAGCAGGTACAGCACGGTGATGGCGGCCGAGAGCCCGACCATGGTCGCCGTCGGCGCCAGGATCAGCCCCAGGATGAACAGCGAGACCAGCGCCCAGCCCGCCACCGCCTGGGAGATGGTCAGCACCTTCTTGGCGGACAGTTCCGGGGTGGCGATGTGCAGCGCCTCGCGCGCTTCCTGGTCGGCCAGCTGGTCGAAGCGCTTCTGCAACGCCCACAGGATGTCGAACTTGGCCGTCACGGCCCAGCCGAGCCGTTCGTGCGGATAGCGCCGGGCGGCCCATTCCACCACATCGGGCGCCGCCGGGCGCTGGGCGGCCAGGATCAGCGCGCCATTGGCCGCGCGCTTCCAAGGCAGCACGCCGAGCGCCAGGTAATGCTCCCGGTCAGCCGCATCCAGCATGGAGGCATCGGGCGGCTCGGCGATCAGGTCCGCCAGCGGCAGGCCGGTGCCGGCCGCGGTGGCCAGCGCCCAGTCGCGCGGGCTGACGGCGCCATCGGCCACCAGCGCCTCACCGATCGAGGTCTTCCAGCTGGTGGCGTTGTCCCGCGCGCGGGTCAGTGCCTCCTGGTCCAGCCGCCCGCGCAACATCAGATGCGCGAGGGTCGCTTCCTCCTGCTGGAGGGTGTGCGAAGCGGACATGGGATCACCCCTTCTTCCTGCGCATGCGCAGCACGGCCAGCAGCACCAGAACGGTCAGCAGCACCCAGCCGGCGATGAACAGTTCCGTCCGCCACTGGGAGAGGAAGGAGAGCGCGCCGCGCGCCTCCAGCGTGCGGGCTTCCTCCACGCTCACCTGCTGGCGGCGGGTGTCGAAGGAGGCCGGCAGGCGCGAGCCGTCCAGCACCGCGACATTGCCGGTGGACAGCACGGCCGGCGTGGCCAGGCTGCGCTCCGAGCCCGGGGAGAACCACAGGCCCGGGATGCCCCCGGCCTCGGCCACCTGGATCACCGTCAGGCCGGCGGCGGGGGAGATCTCGACGCGGGCGCCGTTGCGCTCATCCTGCAGCACCACCCGGCCGAGATCGGGCCGCAGCAGGCCGCGCACATTCAGCTCGGACGGCGCGGTGCGCGCCAGCAGCAGGAAGGGGCGGTCCAGCCGGGTGCCGGAATTCACCTCGATCGCATGGGCGCGGGCGCCGGCGCGGCTGAGGATGGTGGCCATGGCGGGGATGCTCGCCACCGCCTCATGCGAGGGCACGTCCACCCGCACCAGGGCGGGGCGGTCGGCGGAGACGTAGAAGCCGTTGAAGTCGGTGGGGCGGGGGAAGCCTTCGCCCAGCACCACCTCGCTCGCGGGGCTCAGCGCGAACAGGAAGCTGCTGTCGCAGGCCGGGCGGAAGCCGATGCGCGCCAGCCGCAGCCGGATGGACATGCGGTGCTGGGTGAATTCCTCCGGCAGCGGGATCAGCACGCCGTTCATGGAGACGAGGTCGCGGTATGTCTCGCTCCAGATGATGCGTTGGCCCACGCGCATGGTCACGCTCATGGCGTTGTTGGGCGGCATCACCGGGCCGCGCCCGAACAGGCGCAGCGCCACCGGGCGGCGGCCCGGGGGCAGGTTGTTGAAGGGGATCTCCACATCCATGGTCCCCTCGCTGAACACGTTCACCTCCGACAGGCCCACGCCGAGATCGGCGAAGGTCACGCGGTCGGTGGTGGCGGCGAGGGAGGTGGCGGCGCCCACGCCCACGGCGGCCGGGATCACGCGCATGGCGCCGGAGGCCTCGGTCAGCGCGCGGGCGGCGGCGCTGTCGGCCACGCGCAGGCGGGTGCCGCCGCCGGGCATGGCTTCCACGGCCAGCGGCGCGCTGCCGCGCCCGATCACGATGCGGGCGGTGCTGTCGCCAGGGCCCACCATCACGGGCTTGGCGCCACGGCCGACCAGGGAGACAGAGAGCGCGAGCGCCGCTTCCACATCCTGCATGGTGGGGGAGGTGGGCAGGGAGATCGGCACGGTGCCGGTCAGGCGGCGCCAGACCACGCCCACCCCTTCCTCACCATCCGCGTCCACCGTCAGCCGCGTCTGCGGCAGGATGTGGCTCCAGACCGCCGGGGTGTCGTTGTCGAAGCACAGCACGTCGCGTTGCAGCGCCTGGTCGGCGGCGAAGCGGATGCGCAGATAGTCGTACTGCGCCAGCGCGGGCGGGATGGGGATGGTGTGGGTGGTCTGGCCATCCCGCAGCGGGATGGAGGCCACCGGGAAGTCATTGGCCAGCACCTGGACGGAGGAAAGCTGGTCCAGCAGCGGGCTGGGGTTCACCTCCACCCGCAATTCCGGGCGCAGCGGGTTGGCCGGCATGGGGAAATAGACTTCCCGGGTGGAGCGGGAGCCCTGCAGCACCAGGCCGTTGACGAAGCCCAGATCCTCCAGCGTATCGGCTGGCGCGGGGCCGGCGGCGAAGGCGCCCAGGGCAACGGCCAGACCGGCCATCGCCCCCAGCACGGAATGACGTTTCTGCATGCTCGCATCCCCTCCCGCCGGCGTGCCCGCGCGGCGCGCGCCGAACCGGTTCAAACCCACCGCATGCATCATACACCCGGTTCAATTTTGCGTTATCCCAAAATTAAGAACAAAGAACGAGAATTGAGAGTCGTTTTGTAAATTTATCGTAATAAATGCTCCCCGCGTCCGCGCGCCGCCGCCCGAAAGGGGTGCTTCTGCGCGGCGCCCGAGCCGCCTATCCTGCCGCCATGCTCCGCAACATCCTTCTTGTGCTGGACGATACAACCGGCGCCGCCGCCGCGCGGGACCTGGCGCTGGGCTTGGCGCGCGCCAGCGGCGCCGCGCTGACCGCGGCCCAGATCATGGACCCGCCCGGCGCGCCGGAGGCCATGCCCGCCGGCAGCGGCGCCTTCGCCGCCCGCCGCGACGCCGCCCAACGCGCCCGCCAGCAGCAGGAGGCCGAGCGCGTGCTGGCCGAGGCACAGGCCGCCGCCGGCGACACGCCCTTCGACCTGCTGCGGCTGGACCAGGCCCCCGAACCCGCCCTGCTGCGCGCCGGCATCGCGCATGACCTGATAGTGCTGGGCCGCGACTCGACGCTGGGCCGGGAGGACGCGGAGGACGGGCTGGCCCCCGCGATCGAGGCGCTGGTGCGCGACGGCGCCCGCCCCCTGCTGGTGGTGCCGCCCGGCTGGCATCCCGCCCCGGGCCCGGTGGTGGTGGGGCTCGATGCCTCCATCCCCGCCCAGCGCAGCCTGCAATTGCTGGCGCTGCTGGGGCTGGCCGCGGGCAACCCCACCACCGTGCTGGCCGAGGACGAGGCCCTGGCCGAGGAAGCCGCCGCCTATCTGCGTGCCCATGGCGCCCTGGCCGAGGGCTTCGCCACCCCCGAATACTCCCCCGCCCTGCTGCTGACGGAGGCCCGGACCCGCCACGCCCGCCTGCTGGCCCTGGGGGTGGAGCCCCGGGGCGGGCTGGCCGGGCTGATCCTGGGCAGCCCGGTGGCGCGGCTGCTGCGCGACGCCCCCTGCCCCGTCTTCATTCACGGCTGACGGTCTCTGTCCGCCGCGCCCCTTTTCCTGCTACACCGCGCGCATGAGCACGACCGAAGCCCCGAACGCGCCCCTCGATCCCAAGCTGCTGGAGATCCTGGTCTGCCCCGTCACCAAGGGGCCGCTGCGCTATGACCGCGCGGCGAATGAGTTGATCAGCGAACAGGCGGGCCTCGCCTATCCGGTGCGGGACGGCATCCCCATCATGCTGCCCTCCGAGGCGCGCAAGCTGGAAGGCTGAGTGAGCGCCGCCCCCACCGCCCTGCGCTACCGGCGTGAGGCGCGGGTGCTGGAGGTGGAGTTCCCGGACGGCGCCCGCTTCGCCCTGCCCGCTGAATACCTGCGCGTCGAAAGCCCCTCGGCCGAGGTGCAGGGCCATGGGCCCGGCCAGAAGGTGACGGTCGCGGGCCGGCGCCATGTGGGCATCATGCGCATCGAGCCGGTGGGCCATTACGCCGTGCGCATCGCCTTCGACGACCTGCACGACAGCGGCATCTACTCCTGGCCCTATCTGCGCCAGTTGGGTGAGGAGCAGGAGGCCCGCTGGGCCGCCTATGAGCAGGCGCTGGCTGTGCGTGGGCTGCGCCGCGATCCGTAATGCTGCCGGTCGAATTCTTCGACCTGCAGCACTCGTTTTTCCCAGGCCCTCAGACGCCGGGCGCGGACCTCCGGTCCGCTTGGCTTCGCCGGACTGCCGGCGGGCCGCGTTCGCGGCCTTGGTAAACAACACATTTCCATGCCCTCAGACGCCGGGCGCGGACCTCCGGTCCGCTTGGCTTCGCCGGACTGCCGGCGGGCCGCGTTCGCGGCCTTGGTAAACAACACCTTTCCATGCCCTCAGACGCCGGGCGCGAACCTCCGGTTCGCTTGGCTTCGCCGGACTGCCGGCGGGCCGCGTTCGCGGCCTTGGTAAACAACACATAAAGATATCCTTATGGGTGATTGCGTGCGGCTGCCCCGCATGCTACCGCCCGGCTCACATCCAGCACACGGAGCCGCCGCATGCCCCTCGCCAGCGAATACATCGTGAAGGACCTCTCCCTTGCCGCCTGGGGCCGCAAGGAGATCGAGATGGCCGAGGACGAAATGCCCGGCCTGATGGCGACCCGCGCCGAATTCGGCGCGGCCCAGCCGCTGAAGGGCGCCCGCATCGCCGGCTGCCTGCACATGACCATCCAGACCGCCGTGCTGATCGAGACGCTGGTGGCCCTCGGTGCCGATGTGCGCTGGTCGTCGTGCAACATCTTCTCCACCCAGGACCACGCCGCCGCCGCGATCGCCGAAGCGGGCGTGCCCGTCTTCGCCGTGAAGGGCGAGACGCTGGAGGAATACTGGGCCTACGTGCAGAAGACCCTGGAATGGGCCGATGGCGGCGAGCCGAACCTGCTGCTGGACGATGGCGGCGACATGACGCTGCTGGTCCATTACGGCCTGCGCGCCGAGCAGGGCGACGTGGCCTTCCTGGACGGCGCCACCAATGAGGAAGAGACCGTCTTCTTCGCGCTGATCAAGAAGCTGCTGGTGCAGAAGCCGGGCTGGTTCGCCAAGCTGGCCGCCAGCATCAAGGGCGTCTCCGAGGAGACGACCACGGGCGTGCACCGCCTGTACAACATGGCCAAGGAAGGCAAGCTGCTGTTCCCGGCCATCAACGTGAACGACAGCGTCACCAAGTCCAAGTTCGACAACCTGTATGGTTGCCGCGAGAGCCTGGTGGACGCCATCCGCCGTGGCACGGACGTGATGATGGCCGGCAAGGTGGCTGTGGTGTGCGGCTATGGCGATGTGGGCAAGGGCTCCGCCGCCAGCCTGCGCAACGCCGGCTGCCGCGTGATGGTGACGGAAGTCGACCCCATCTGCGCGCTCCAGGCCTCGATGGAAGGCTATGACGTGGTGACCATGGACGATGCCGCGCCGAAGGCCGACATCTTCGTGACCGCCACCGGCAACATCGACGTGATCACCGTCGATCACATGCGCCAGATGAAGAACCGCGCGATCGTGTGCAACATCGGCCACTTCGACAGCGAGATCCAGGTCGCCGGTCTGCGCAACTTCAAGTGGACCAACATCAAGCCGCAGGTGGACGAGATCGAGTTCCCCGCCGGCAACCGCATCATCCTGCTCTCCGAGGGCCGGCTGGTGAACCTGGGCAACGCCATGGGCCACCCCAGCTTCGTGATGTCCGCCTCCTTCACCAACCAGACGCTCGCGCAGTTGGAACTGTGGATGAACCCGGGCAAGTACGAGAACAAGGTCTATGTGCTGCCCAAGCACCTGGACGAGAAGGTGGCCTTCCTCCACCTGGAGAAGGTGGGCGCGAAGCTGACCAAGCTGAGCGCGGCGCAGGCCGACTACATCGGCGTGACCACCGCCGGCCCCTTCAAGGCCGAAGCCTACCGCTACTGATATTCGAGGCTGCCGGGCGGCGGCATCCGCCGCCTTGGCTTTCGCCGGACTGCCGGCGGGCCGCATTCGCGGCCTTGATGTGGCGGGGCATCACCCGCCGTCGACGGCGAGGCTCCTATGCGCCACACTGCGGCGCATGGGAATCCTTCCGTTCATCGCGCTGCTGGCCGTGTCCCTCTGCCTGGGGGGCATGGCCTTTTTTTCGTTCTGCGTGGCACCGCTGACCTTCTCGCGCCTGCCGCCCGAGCACGCCGCGCGGTTCATCCGCGCGATCTTCCCGCTGTACTACCTGTACATCCTGGGCACGGCGCTGGCCGGGGCTGTGGCGCTGCTGCCGCTGTCGGGCATGGCCTCGGCGCTGATGGGCGGGGTGGCGGCGGTGGCGCTGTGGCTGCGCCTGGCGCTGATGCCGCGCATCAATGAACAGCGGGACCTGTCCCTGGCCGGGGATGAGGCCGCGAAGCGGCGGTTCCGGCGGCTGCACCGGCTCTCGGTGGTCGCCAACCTGTTGCAGATGGGCGTGACCATGGCGGTGCTGGGCGGGTTCTGAAGGCTTATTCGGCCTCCAGCCGGTCGATATCGTCGTCCGACAGGCCGAAGTGATGGCCGATCTCATGGATCAGCACATTGCGCACCAGCCGGGCCAGATCCTCCCCGGTGTCGATCCATTCCAGCAGGATCGCCTCCCGGTACAGGGTGATGCTGTCGGGCTGGGTCTGCACGTCCAGCACGGATTTCTGCGTCAGCGGGGTGCCGCGGTACAGGCCCGTCAGTTCCCAGGGGGATTCGAGGCCCATCTCCGCCAATGTCTCGTCATCGGCGGCTTCCTCCACGACGATGGCGCAACCCCGCACGGGCTCGCGCAGTTCATCGGGCATGGCGGCCAGCGCCTCCTCGGCCAGGGCGATGATGTCCTCGGTGGTGGGCGCGGTGGTATGCTTCATCCCCACAGCATAGCGGAGACCGGCCATGGTGCAGAAGCTGAACGCGGCGGCCCGGGCGGCCTTGCCCGACACCCTGCCCGGCTGGGCTCTGGTGCCGGGCCAGGACGCCATCCGGAGGGAATTCCGGTTCGAGGATTTCGTGGGCGCCTGGGGCTTCATGGCCCGGGTGGCGCTGCTGGCCCAGGCGCAGGACCATCACCCGGACTGGCGCAATGTGTGGAACAAGGTGGAGATCACCCTGACCACCCATGACGCGGGCGGGCTGTCGGAGCGCGACGTGACCCTGGCCCGCGCCATCGACGCCCTGCCGTGACCCCCATCTGCCGGGCGGCGGCGCGGCTGTGCCTGCTGCATGGCTGGGCGCCGGTGGCCGAGGCCCCCCTGCCCGATGGCCGCCGCGCCGATCTGTGGGTGCTGACGCCCGCCGGCGAATTCCTGGTGATCGAGGCCAAATCCGGCCTGCGGGATTTCCAGACCGACCGCAAATGGCCCGAATACCGCGCCTGGTGCGACCGGCTGTACTTCGCCGTGGGGCTGGATTTCCCCGAAGGGGTGCTGCCCGGCGACACCGGCCTGATCGTGGCCGACGGCCCGGAGGCCGCCCTGGTGCGCCAGGCCCCGCACCACCCGCTGGCCCCCGCGCGGCGGCGATCGCTGCTGCAACGCTACGCGCTGCTGTCAGGCCGCCGCCTGGCCCTGGCTCAGGACCCGGAGGCGGCGGTCGCGCTGATGGGGGCGTTGCGGGTGGAGTAGCCTACCAGGTGAGCGGGATGCGCAGCTGCGCGCCCGGGGCCGGGCGGAACAGCCGCTCCTGCAACGAACCAGGGGAGCCGTTTTCCTGCGCGTGGCCACGGCCGGGCAGGCGCGGGGCGATGAAGGTCGGCTGCACCTGCGCCACATCCTGCTGGGGCTCGACCCGAGGCGCCTCGATGCGGGAATTGGGCACGGGCGCGGCTTCCAGCCTCGGGGAGGCCGGCTGCTGACGGGTAATCGTGACCGAGCTTTCCGGGACCACCATGCCGCCGCCCATATAGGCGCCATCGGTCGGGCTGGGGCGATTGTCCACACGGCGCCCCTGCGCCATGGCCGGAAGGCTTGAAAGGGTCAGCGCTGCCAGGAAAACCGCAAGGAATGACTTACGCAGAAGCATAACTTCATTTTGGTGATCGATAGCTGCCAGTGCAAGCTTTATGTGCTGCCGGACAGCAGCAGCCGCACGCACAGGCCGGGCGGCGAGGCGCCGGGAATCGCGTCCTCCAGCAGCACGGTGCCGCCATGCAGCTGCGCCACCGCCCGCACCAGCGACAGCCCCAGCCCATAGCCCGGCATATGCCGCGAAGGCTCCGCGCGGAAAAAGCGCACCCCGGCCCGGGCCCGGTCCTGGGCCGACAATCCGGGCCCGCTGTCGCTGACGGCCAGTTCCACCACCCCATCCTCCAGCCGCCTAGCGGTCAGGCGCAGGACACCGCCCGGGGGGGTGAATTTCACCGCGTTATCCAACAGGTTGGCCATCGCCTGCATCAGCAGGTCCCGGTCCCCCACCATGGGCAGGGATGCGGGGAAATCGGTCTCCAGCCGCTGCTCCCGCGCCTCGGCCGCAGCGCCGTAGAAGTCGGAGACATCGAGCAGCATCTCCGACAGGTCCAGCGGCGCGAAGGCCGCGCGGCGGGCGCCGGCCTCGGCCTCCGTGATGCGCAGCAGGGCCTGGAAGATGCGGCTGATGCCGTCCAGATCCTGGATGCCCTGCTCCATCGCCGCCCGCAATTCGTCCTGGCCCTGGGCGTTGATCAGCCCCTCCTCCAGCTTGGAGCGGGCGCGGGCGATGGGCGTGCGCAGGTCATGCGCGATGGCATCCGAGACGCCCTTCACCCCCTGCATGAGGGACTCGATCCGGTCGAGCATCGTGTTCATGCTCTCCCCCAGCCGGTCGAACTCATCCCCCTGCCCGCTGAGCGGCACGCGGCGCGACAGGTCGCCGCCCGCGATGCCGAGCGCGGTGACGAAGGTGGGCTCCAGCCGCCGGTCCAGCGCCCGGCGGATCAATGAGGCCCCGAGCAACGCCACGATCAGCGAGGCGCCGAGCGACCAGGCCACGCCCTCCGTCAGGGTCAGACGCAGTTGCAGCCGCTCGCTCTCATCCCGCCCGACCAGCAGGCGCAGGCCCGGCAGGTCGCGCCGCAGCAGCCGGGCATCGGTGGGGATGCCGTCATGCATGATGCGGATGCGCAGGAAGCTCTCGTCGGAATTGGCCTCGGCGGGCCAGGTCTCCAGATTGCCGGCCAGGCGCTCCCCATGGTCGCTCAGCAGCAGATAGATCGCCTCGTTGGAGATATCGAGCGCGATGCGTTCCTGGATGGCGTCCTGCAGGGCCAGCTGCCCGCCCTCGCGCCAGCGCTCGGTCAGAGCGACCGTGTCCGCGCGGATGGCGGCCACCAATTGCCGGTCCAGCGCGCCGGCCGTGGCCCACCACATGACGGAGACGAGGACGACCGCCGCCACCAGGAACATCAGGGTGAAGAAGGCGGCGAAACGGAAACCCGCGCTCTGGGTCAGGCGCGGGGGTGCCGCCCCCCGATAGGGCAGGATGCGGTTCGGCGCGCCGAGGGGGCTGCCCGCCGTCACCGGCGGCTCAGGGCTCGGCGCGGATCATGTAGCCCGCGTTGCGCACCGTGTGGATCAGCGGCTTGTCGAAGCCCTTGTCCAGCTTCTGCCGCAGGCGGGAGACATGCACGTCGATCACATTGGTCTGCGGGTCGAAGTGATAGTCCCACACCTTCTCCAGCAGCATGGTGCGGGTCACGACCTGGCCGGCATGGCGCATCAGGTGCTCCAGCAGGCGGAATTCGCGGGGCTGCACGTCGATCTTGCGGCCAGAGCGGGTGACGGTGCGCGACAGCAGGTCCAGTTCCAGGTCCGCCACGCGCAGCCGGGTGGCCGGGGCATCCACGGTCGGGCGGCGGGCCAGGGCCTCGACGCGCGCCAGCAGCTCGGCGAAGGCGAAGGGCTTGACCAGATAGTCGTCGCCGCCGGCCTTCAGGCCCTTCACACGCTCATCCACCGCGCCCAGCGCGGAGAGGAACAGCACCGGGGTGCGGTTGCCCTGCCCGCGCAGGGTTTCGACGATTCGCACCCCATCCACCCCGCCGGGCAGCATGCGGTCCAGCACCAGCATGTCGAACTGCTCGGAGGCCGCGAGGAACAGCCCGTCACGCCCATTGCCCGCGTGTTCCACCGTATGCCCGGCTTCCTGCAGGCCTTTCTTCACGAAGCGCGCCACTTCGGCGTCGTCTTCCACCAGCAGGATGCGCATGCAGGATTCCTCGTTGAAACCGGATAACAGTAGTGTAACCCAGTTGCTTTGACCCTCAAGCCGGTCGGCTGTGCAAGAAAAATTCAGTCAACCGCCGTATCACTCAACAATTCCTCACCCCGGGCCGGGCGGGCGGCGGCCCACCTGCACGGACGTATCCATGCTGCGCCCATCCCGCTGCACGGACAGGCGCACCGATTGCCCGGGCGGCAGCGCCGCCACATAGCGCACCAGCGCGCGGGATGTCTCGGTGCGCTCGCCATTCACCGCCAGCACCACATCGCCGGCGCGCAAGCCCCCGCGCGCGGCCGGGCCATTGCGCACCACATCGGTCACCAGCACGGCGCGGCGGCCGGCGCGCGGGTCCTCCGGCACCAGGTCCTGCACGGACACGCCCAGCCAGCCGCGATCCACGCGGCCGTCGCGGCGCAACTGCTCCACCACCGGCCGCGCCAGGTCGGACGGCGTGGCGAAGCCGATGCCCGCGGAGGCGCCGGAGGGCGAGTAGATGGCCGTCGAGATGCCGATCACCTCACCCGCCATGTTGAACAGCGGCCCGCCGGAATTGCCCGGGTTGATGGCCGCGTCGGTCTGGATGAAGTCGTCGAAGGGGCCGGCCCCGATCTCCCGCCCACGGGCGGAGACGATGCCGGAGGTGACAGTGCCGCCGAGGCCGAAGGGGTTGCCCGCCGCCAGCACCCACTGCCCCACCCGCATGGCGCCCGAGGAACCCCAGGGCACAGCCGGCAGCGGCTGGCGCGGCTCCACCTTCAGCAACGCCAGATCCATCAGCTCATCCGTGCCGACCACACGGGCCGGCAGCTCGGTGCCGTTCTGCAGGGAGACGGTGACGCGGGTGGCGGAGCCCACCACATGGTTGTTGGTGACCACATAGCCCGCCGGGTCCACCACGAAGCCGCTGCCGGCCCCCTGGGTGCGCTCGCGCCGGCCACGGAAATAGCGCTCGAAGGGCGTGCCGCGGAATTCGGGGGGCACGGTCGTTGTCTCGCTCTGCACCGCGATGTTCACCACGGCGGGCAGGACGCGCTCCGCCAGATCCGCGAAATCGGGCAGGCCGCCGCGCTGGGCGACGGCCGGGGTGCCGCAGCCGATCAACGGCATGGCGGGCGCCACCAGCAGCCCGGCAAGCAGGGCGCGGCGGCGGGGCAGGACGGAGGAGATGCGGCTGGCTGGCGAAGGGACGGCTGACGACATGTGTTTCACGCTGGTCTGTCTGGGCTCCGAGCGAGTCGGGGCCATGATGGTTACAACCTCAGTTAATATGGTGCTTGGAACAAGATCATCATCCGGGTGGCTGACATGATGCCCGCGCCGGAACAAATTATTCTCAGACCGGCACATCCCCTGCCAGCGTGATGCGGTGCATCAGGCGCAAATGCCCGTGATAGTCGTTCAGCGGGTAGTGCAGGCAGCAGCGGTTGTCCCAGAGGGCCAGGCTGCCGGGCGCCCAGCGGAAGCGGCAGGTGAACTCCGGCTTCACGCTGTGGCGGAACAGATAGTCCAGCAGGGGGGCGCTTTCCTCCTCGCTCATCCCCTCGAAGCGCGCGGTGTGGCCGGCATTCACATACAGCGAGATCTGCCCCGTCTCCGGATGGGTGCGGGCGACGGGGTGCAGGGCGTCGTAGCTTTTGCGCGCCTCCTCCCGCCCGCTGTCCTTCAGCCGGTCCTCCCGCGTCTTGCTCACATCCGCCTTGGCCGAGGTGTTGTGCGCGCGCAGCGGCCGCAGCACGGCCTGCAGGGCGGGCGACAGCCCCTCCCACGCCAGGCGCAGGGAGGCGAACAGGGTGTCGCCGCCAGCCTCCGGCACCTCACGCGCGACCAGCATGGTGGCCATGGGGGGTGCGTCCAGATAGGCGGTGTCGGTGTGCCAGACGCCGCCGAAATTCACCTTCTCGTGCGGCAGCTTCTTCACCTCGATGATCTCGGGAAAGCCCTCGATGCCCTTCACGAAGGGGTATTCCACCGGCTGGCCGAAGCGCCGGGCCAGGGCCGCGAATTCGGTCGGCGGCAGGTCCTGGTCGCGGAAGAACACCACGCCATGCTCCAGCCAGGCGGCGCGGATGGCCGCCACCTGCCCGTGCGGCATGTCGCCCGAAAGCGTGACATCCAGGATCTCGGCGCCGATCGCGCCGCCCAACTTGCGGATCTTCATGACGTTTCCCCGGTTCTTTCGCCAAAAGCTCTTGGCGCCAGAGTGGCGCGCGGGCCGGACCAGGACAAGCCGGGGCGGAAATGCCCCCGGGCGGAAATGGCCCCCGGGCGGAAATGGCGAAGTGTTCACGGCGGGCCCATCTCCGTGCAGGGGGAAAGCTGCCAGCCTTCGCGCACCAGCACCCGTCGGCTTCCCGGCACGATGGGTTCAGGCACGGGGTGGGGGCCGAATTCCCGGCAGGTCCCCGCCGGCGGCCCGGCGCGGCAACGCGGCCGGGCCGTTTCGTGTCAGCCACAAGCCAGAGATTGACCCCGGCGCCGCAACACCCGACTCTGCCCGGATCATGAGCCTGCCCTTCGACAATCTCTATCGCCATGGCTTCGTCCGCGCGGCGCTCTGCGCGCCGCTGATGGCGCTGGCCCATCCGGCCGCCAATGCGCGGGCCAGCATCGCCATGGCGCGGGACGCCTCGGCGCGCGGCGCGCGCGTGGTGCTGTTCCCGGAAATGGGGCTGTGCGGCTATTCCATCGAGGATTTGCTGCTGCAGACCACCCTGCTGGACGCGGTGGAAGCCGCCCTGGCCGAGGTGGCGGCCGCCAGCCGGGAGATCCCGGCCCTGCTGATCCTGGGCGCGCCGCTGCGGCAGGGCTCGGGCGTGTTCAACTGCGCGGTGGCGATCCAGGCCGGGCGCATCCTGGCCGCCATCCCCAAGACCTACCTGCCCAACTACCGCGAATTCTACGAGAAGCGGCAGATCGCCCCCGCCAGCACCGCCACCGCGCGGGAGATCACGATCGCCGGCCAGGCCGTGCCCTTCGGCACCGACATCCTGCTGCCCGCCGAGGACAACCCGGACGCGGTGGTGCATGTCGAGATCTGCGAGGATCTCTGGACACCCATCCCCCCCTCCTCCCGGGGGGCGCTGGCTGGCGGGACCATCCTGTGCAACCTCTCGGGCAGCCCGGTTACGGTCGGCAAGGCCGAGGACCGGCGCGCGCTGGCCGACGCGCAATCCCGCCGCGCCATCGCGGCCTATCTGTACGCCGCGGCCGGGGCGGGGGAATCGACCACCGACCTCGCCTGGGACGGCCAGCTCTCGGCCTTCGAATACGGGGAATTGCTGGGCGAGGGCGCCCGCTTCTCCGACCGCCCCGAAATGCTGCTGGTGGATATCGACGTGGAGCGCCTGGTGCAGGAACGCCGCCGGGTGGGCAGCTTCCGCGACGCCGGGCTGGGCGAGGCGCTGGATTTCCGCCGCATCCCCTTCCGGCTGGACCCGCCGGCGGGCGCCCTGCCCCTGCTGCGGGAGATCCCGCGCTTCCCCTATGTGCCCGCCCGCCCCGAGAAGCTGGACCAGGATTGCTACGAGACCTGGAACATCCAGGTCAGCGGGCTGATGACGCGGCTGCGCTCGACGGGGCTGAAGAAGCTGGTGATCGGGGTGTCGGGCGGGCTCGATTCCACCCAGGCGCTGATCGTGGCCGCGCGCACCATGGACCGACTCGGCCTGCCGCGCGCGAACATCATCGGCGTCACGCTGCCGGGCTTCGCCACCAGCGCGGGCACCAAATCCTCGGCCTGGGCGCTGATGAAGGGGCTGGGGGTGGATGCGCGGGAGGTGGATATCCGCCCGCTGGCGACGCAATTGCTGAAGGATCTGGACCACCCCTACAGCGCCGGCCAGAACCAGTACGACGTGACTTTCGAGAATGTGCAGGCCGGGCTGCGCACCGACTACCTGTTCCGCCTGGCCAATCATTCGGGCGGGTTGGTGGTGGGCACGGGCGACCTGTCGGAACTGGCGCTCGGCTGGTGCACCTATGGCGTGGGCGACCATATGTCGCACTACAACGTCAATGCCTCCCTGCCCAAGACGCTGATCCAGCACATGATCCGCTGGGTGATCGGCACCGGCCTGTACGGGCCGGATGTCTGCGCGGCGCTGGAGACCATACTGGGCACGGAAATCAGCCCGGAGCTGGTGCCCCCCGGCGCGGACGGCGTGATCCAATCCACCCAGGCCATCATCGGCCCCTATGAGCTGCAGGACTTCCACCTGTTCCACACGCTGCGCTGGGGCTTCTCGCCCGGCAAGGTGGCGTTCCTGGCCCTGTCGGCCTGGGGCGATGCCGCCCGCGGCGCCTGGCCGCGCGGGATCGAGGGCGAGGACCGCCACAGCTACGCCCTGCCCACCATCAAGCATTGGCTGCGCGTCTTCCTGCGCCGCTTCTTCGGGCAGAGCCAGTTCAAGCGCAGCGCCGTGCCCAACGCGCCGAAGATCTCCTCGGGCGGCTCGCTCTCCCCGCGCGGGGATTGGCGCGCGCCCTCCGACGGGCTGGCCGATGCCTGGCTGGAGGCGCTGGAGCGCGAGGTGCCCGATGTCTGAGGCGTTGCCGGAAGCCTGAAGCGCGGTCATGCTCCCTGGAAAATCAGGGAGCGGACCATGGCCAAGATCATCATCAGCTGCGCCATCACGGGGGCCATCCACACCCCCAGCATGAGCGACCACCTGCCCATCACGCCCGAGCAGATCGCCGAGCAATCCATCGCCGCCGCCGAGGCGGGGGCCGCCATCATCCACCTGCATGCGCGCGACCCGATCGACGGCCGCCCCACGCCCGACCCGGCCGTGTTCATGCAGTTCCTGCCGCGCATCAAGCAGAACACCAACGCCGTGGTGAACATCACCACCGGCGGCGGGCTGGGCATGACGCTGGACGAGCGCTTAGCCGCCCCCCTGCGGGCCAGCCCCGAGATGTGCAGCCTGAACATGGGCAGCATGAACTTCAACATCGCGCCCAGCGCCGCGCGGGTGAAGAAATGGAAGTTCGACTGGGAAAAGCCCTATCTGGAAAACACCACCAACTTCATCTTCCGCAACACCTTCCAGGATATCGAGCAGGTGGTGGAACGCCTAGGCAAGGACCACGGCACCCGCTTCGAATTCGAGTGCTACGACATCGGGCACCTCTATAACCTGGCCCATATGCTGGACCGGAAGGTGGTGGAGGGGCCGCTGTTCGTGCAGTCCATCTTCGGCATCCTGGGCGGGCTGGGCGCGGAGCCGCGCAACCTGCACTTCATGAAGGAAACCGCCGACCGGCTGTTCGGCGACCAGTATGTGTGGTCCGTGCTGGCCGCCGGGCGGCACCAGATGCCCTTCTGCACCATGGCCGGCCTTCTGGGCGGCAATGTCCGCGTGGGGCTGGAGGATTCGCTGTGGCTTGGCCCGGGCCAGCAGGCCACCTCCAACGCGCAGCAGGTGGCCAAGATCCGCCGCATCCTGGAAGACCTCGGTCACAGCATCGCCACCCCCGACGAAGCCCGGCAGATCCTGGCCCTGAAGGGCGGCGACCGGGTGGCCTTCTGATGGATGACCCCTCGCGCCTCTATCACCCCGGCAACCGCGCGCTGCAGGATGCCTTCGACGGCCGCCGCGTGGCGGACGCGCTGGAACGCCACCGCCGGCACGAGGAATTCTGGCCCGACGACATCAGCCTGATCGAGGCCTCGCCCTTCTTCTTCATCGCCAGCGGCGCCGAAGGGCAGATGGATGTCAGCTTCAAGGGCGGCGCGCCCGGCTTCGTGCGCGTCACCGGCCCGGCCAGCCTGGAATGGGAGGAGCTGGACGGCAACTCCATGTACCTCACCTTGGGCAACCTGGCGCTGAACCCCGGCTGCGCCCTGCTGTTCATGCGCTTCGACGGGGCCTCACTACGGCTGCGCATCCGCGGCCAGGCCCGGGTGGAAGGCAAGCAGGTGCGCGTCACCGCCACCGACATCTTCCCCAACTGCCCGCGCTACATCCCCAACCTCGCCACCGGCGAAGCCTCGGCCTACCTGGACCCGGCCCTGGCCCCAGCCTGGAAAAGCCGGGACTACATCAAGGACATCCTGCCCGACCGCGACCCGCATCGCTGAGCCGGTGGTGCTGATGGGAAGGACGGAGGCGGGAAGGGCTCTGCCCTCCCCGCACCCCACCCGCCAGGAGCCGAAAGGCCCCTGGACCCCATCAGTTTAAGTTGGAAGTCTGGGGAGGGGGCACCGGCTGGCAGTCTGGCCCGGCGGGCGCTTCGTGCCCCCTCCCCAGACTTCCAATAAATTGGGTTCCAAGGGCCTTTCGGCCTTTGGTGGGGGGAGCGCGAGGGGGGCAAAGCCCCTCTCGCACGCCGCCTTCCCATCAGCGCTACCCGATCAGTTTGCGGCGCAGGCGGCTGGAGAGCCAGTCGATGGCGGCGACCATGATGATCAGCAGGATGATGATGAAGGCCACTTCGTCCCAGTGGCGCACGCGGATGCGTTCGGCGATCTGCAGGCCGATGCCGCCGGCGCCGACCACGCCCAGGATGGTAGCGCTGCGGGTGTTGCTTTCCAGGAAGTACAGCGCGTGCCCGATCATGATGGGCAGCACCTGGGGCAGCAGTCCGAAGCGGATGACGAGGGTCGGGGAGCCACCGGCGGCGGCGATGCCTTCAGCCTGGCGCTTTTCCGCGTTCTCGATGGCTTCGGCGTAGAGCTTGGCGAGCACGGCGATATCGGCGGTGGCGATGGCCAGCACGCCGGCCAGCGGGCCAAGGCCCACAGCGCGGACGAAGGCCAGGGCCCAGATCAGCTGGTCCACGCCGCGGAAGCCGTCGAACACCCGGCGCACGGAAAAGCGCGCGAGGGTGTTGGTGACGATGTTGCGCGCCCCCAGGAAGCCCAGCGGCACGGCGAGCAGCGCCGCGATGAAGGTGCCGAGGAAGGCCATGGAGAGGCTTTCCGCCAGGCCCTTGAGGATATCCATCCACAGCTCGCCCGGGGAGGGCGGGATCATCAGCCGCAGGATGACCAGCAGGCCGGAAAGGCCGTTCCACAGGCGCTGGGGCGTCACGTCGAAATGCCACAGGGACAGGCCGAGCCAGGCCAGGAACAGCGCGGCGGCGCCGGCGCGCAGGGCCTGCCCGGCGGGGCTGGGGCCGAAGGCGCGCGGCATGCGGGCGCGCCAGGCGGCGATCTCGGCGGCGGAGGTGCTCATGCCACGGCCTCGATCACCCGGCGGCGCAACCGTTCGGAGATGAGGTCCACGCAGCTGACCGTAATGATCAGCAGCACGATGATGGCGCTGACTTCCTCGTAATTGTTGAAGCTGATCACCTGGTACAGTTCCTGGCCGATGCCGCCGGCGCCCACGAAGCCGATGACGCTGGCGGAGCGGATGTTGATCTCGAAGCGCAGCAGCGCGGTGGAGAGCAGGTCGGGCAAGGCGGCGGGCAGGATGGCGTAGCGGCAGGCCTGGGGCCAGCTGCCGCCGGCGGCGAAGACGCCCTCCCAGGGCCGCATCTCGGTGTTTTCCATCGCGTCGGCGAATTGCTTGCCCAGCGCGCCCGCGGTGTGGACCGCGATGGCCAGGATGCCCGCCAGCGCGCCCACGCCGAAGGCCCAGACGAAGATCAACGCGAAGACGATCTCGGGCACGGTGCGCATGGCTTCCAGCCCCCGGCGGCAGGCGATGCGCACCAGGTTGGGGGCGCGCAGGTTGCGCGCGGCCGGGAAGGACAGCGGCAGGGCCAGCAGCGCCCCGCCCAGCGTGCCCAGGGCCGCCATGTTCGCCGTTTCCAGGATCAGCAGGAACCAGCTGTCCAGCCGGTAGAACCAGAAGGCCAGGCTGCCCTCGGTTTCGGTGCCGGCCAGCAGGTGGCGCAGTTCCAGGTGCGGAGCGATTCGCTGGAAGTATTCGCCGATGCGCGGCGCCCCCGCGATCAGGCTAGAGGGGTAGAACTCGCTGACCCAGGCCGCCGCCAGCAGGCAGACGGCCAGGATCGAGAACGCCACCAGGCTGGCGCGGCGGCGTTCCGCCCGTTGAGCCCGGAATGCGGCTTCCTGCGAGGAGATGGGGCCCGTATCGGCCCCGGCCGCGATTCCGGCACCCATGGGGTCAGCTCCGGCGGCGGCGCTGCGCGGCTTCGTCGCGGCGCAGGTCGACAATCATCTGGAACAGGTCGTGCGTCGCCTCGCGATAGCCCATGCCGCCGCCGCGCTCGACCTGCTCATAGATCTGCGGGTGGGACTTGGGCAGGGCGAGATGGAACATCTTCAGGTCCTCCTTGAAGGAGGCCGGCAGTTCCGTGCGCACGGCCAGCGGGCCGTTCGGGATGGGGGTGGAGGTCCAGATGATGCGGATGTCGGCCATCTTCAGCATGCCCTTGTCCACCATCGCGCGCAGGTTGCCGCGGCTGAAGCCCTGGGCCGGGTCGCCCTGGCCCGAGGCCCAGGTGACGGCGCCGTCGTACTGGCGCTGCAGCACGGCGACCACGCCCTGCTCATGCCCGCCGGCGAAGCCGGTGCGGGAGAAATACTGGCCGGCTTCCACGCCGATGCCCTGCTGGCGCAGCGCGAAGCGCGGGATCAGGTAGCCGGAGGTGGAGTTGGGGTCGGCCCAGGCGAGGGACTTGCCGCGCATCTGCTCCAGGCTGGTGATGCCGCTGTCGGCGCGGACCACGAGCACGGAGACATAGGCGATGGAGCCGTCATTCTCCTCGGGCACCACCAGCGGTTCCAGCCCGCCATTGGTGTCCAGCCACGCGCCGGCATAGCCGGAGGCGCCGAGGGAGGACATCTCGATCTGCTTGGCGGAGAAGGCCTGCAGCACGCCCGCGTAGTCGCTGGCGGGGAACAGGCGCACGGGCACCTGGAAGGTGTCCTCGATCAGCTTGCGATAGGCGTCGAAGCGGCCGAGGCGGTCGGCCTCGTTCTCACCGCCCAGCAGGCCGATGCGGATCTGGGGCACCTGGGCGGCCCAGTCGCGGCGGCCGGCGCGCGGCATGGCCACATCGGCGTCCAGGCTGCGGCGCATGCGGGGCTGGCTGGCCTGCTGGGCGCGGGCCAGGCCCGGCAGCAGGGAGGCACCGGCCAAGCCGGCGCCGAGAAGACGGCGGGAGATCGTCATGGGAATTCTCCTGGGATGTTCAGGCGAGCGCTGCCGCCGGAACGGGGAAAAGGGGGGCCTCGGCCGCTTCCGGCATGTCGCCGTGGAATTCGGCCTCGGAAACGCCGTAGATCTGCTCGACCCGGGCGGGGGTCAGTTCGGCGGGGGTGCCGTCGAACACCACGCGCCCGGCCTGCATGGCCACCAGGCGGTCGCAATAGGCGCGCGCGACATCCAGGTGGTGCAGGTTCACCAGCACGGTGATGCCATCCTGCCGGTTCACCTGGCGCAGCGTGTCCATCACCAGCCGGGCATTTTGCGGGTCCAGGCTGGCGATGGGCTCATCGGCCAGGATCAGGCGCGGGTTCTGCATCAGGGCGCGGCAGATCGCCACGCGCTGCTGCTGCCCGCCCGAGAGCGTGTCCGCCCGTTGCAGGGCGGTGGAGAGCAGGCCGAAACGGTCGAGCGTGGCCAGGGCGGCCGCGCGTTCCTCGGCGCTGAACTGCGCGAACAGGCTGCCCAGATGCGCCAGCAGGCCACGGCGATGGTTCAGCCGGCCGATCAGCACATTGGTCAGCACATCCAGCCGCTGCACCAGGTTGAATTGCTGGAAGATCATGGCGCAGCCGGTGCGCCAGTCCCGCAGGCCCTGGCCCTTCAGCGCGGTGATGTCGGTGTTCTCGAAGGTGATGCGGCCGTCGCTGGGCTCGGCCAGGCGGTTGATCATGCGCAGCAGGGTGGATTTGCCCGCGCCCGACCGGCCGATGACGCCGAGCATCTGCCCCGCCGGAATCTCCAGCGAAACATCCTGCACCGCATGCACCGCGCCAAAACGGCGGGAAACACCCTGAAGCCTGAGCATGGAATCGTCCCGGTCTGCTGGACCGGGGGGTTAGAGCGATTGTGTTGCACGGCGATGACAGTTCCGCGAAGGGATGATGGCAGAATTCATCCGGGTGGCCCGCGCAATTTCCGTGCGTTTTCAGCGCGTGACCCTTGGGCAAATTTGTGTTATGTTGCGTAACGCGGAAACCGAGGCAGTCGCACCCGGCCAAGGCTTGAGAAATCAACGCCTCGGCGGGACCGGATCGGGTGGCTGCCCGAATGGAACTAGCGGAACTCCGGGTATGGCCGGACGGGGGTTCCCCGTCATCCGGCAAGGCCCGGACATCGACACTCACAGCGCCGGCTCCCTTCGGGGCTGTCTCACCGGCGCCTGAAAGGCTGGCTTATGGCGGGTACAACGCGGATGTCGGCAAAGCCCCCCGGCGGGCGGAATGCCGCTGCCCGGAACCCGTCAGCCCAAGATCCCTCAGCCAGGGCCACATCCATCCCGAAGCCGGCCGCCGAACCGGCCATCAAGGCCAGCATCATGACCCCCCCCACCGCGAAGACCGCCACCGCCAAGCCGAAGGCCCTGCCCCCGGTCGACGCCCCCGAGGGGGACGCGCCCGCGAAGCCGGCCAAGGCCAAGCCCGCGAAGGACACGCCGGCCACCGGCAGCCGGAAGGTTCTGTCCTCCGCCGCCGCGGCCGCCGCGCTGATGAGCCGGGCGCAGCCGGCCCCGGCGCCGGTGGAGGCAGCCGTGGAAGCCCCAAGGGAGGCCCCCATGGCGGCACCGCCGCCCGAGCCCCCCTCCCCCGCCGTTTCCGGCCGGGGGGCGCCAGGAAATCCGTCCTCGCGCCCCGGGATGGCTGGCCTTCGCTCCGCTTTCAGTCTATCGGCGCGGCATCCGATGCATGCCCGGCGGGGCGCAGGCATGGCCGAACACCAGGCCGGCGCCCCGACCGTCTCTCCCGAAGGGCCTCCCGTGAAAGTCGATTTCAAAGCTGGTGATATGGTGGTGTACCCGACCCACGGCGTGGGCACCGTCCAGGGCATTGAAAACATGGATGTGGCCGGAACATCCTTGCAGGTGATCACCGTCACCTTCGAGGAAAACCGGATGACGCTGCGCGTGCCCACCAACAAGGCCGCGACCGCGGGCCTGCGCAAGCTGGCCGGCCCGGCCGTGGTGAAGCAGGCGCTGGACACGCTGCGCGGCCGCGCCCGCATCAAGCGCACCATGTGGTCGCGCCGCGCCCAGGAATATGAGGCGAAGATCAACTCCGGCGATCCCATCGCGATCTCCGAGGTGGTGCGCGACCTGTTCCGCAACGCGGGCCAGCCCGACCAGTCCTTCTCCGAGCGGCAGATCTATGAGCAGGCGCTGGACCGCCTGGCCATGGAATTCGCCGCCATCGAGAAGACCGACAAGCTGACCGCCATCGACCGGCTGATCACGCATATGCGCGGCGCGGAAAAGGGCGGCGACAAGAGCAAGGCCGCCGAGCCGATCATCGAGGAAGAGGACGAGGAGGAGGAGTGATCCTTCCGCTGAAGGGGCCGCGCCCCTTCAGCCCTTCCGCCCGAACAGGCGCCTGAACCACCCGAACACCACACCGAACACCCCTGGGCCCCGCGCGCCCACCTTGTGATGGGAGACATGCGGCCGCCGGGCCGGCGGCGGCAGGGCGCTGGCCACGGTGTGCCGCCCCGCGTCCCGGGCCTCGATCAGCCGGGATTCCAGCACCAGAACCCGCCGCACATCCTCATCCGGCTGGGTGGCCCGCAGGTGGGAGACAGCGTCCTCCGCCGCTTCCCAGGCCTCCGCGCGGCGCAGCGCGTCGATCACGCGCAGGGATTGCGGCGCCTCCAGCGGCGGGCCGGCGCGCCACAGCGCCACGGCATCCATCCGCCACGCCTGGGCCAGATCGGGGCGGTTCAGGTCATCGGCGGTCCAGGCGGCCTGCAGCATGGCCTCCGCGGCCTCATGCATCGCGCCCGTCTCATCCAGCACATGCGCCCAGGCCAGGAAGCGGCGGCACAGGGGCGGGATGCTGGCATCCCCCACCAGGGAGCGGAACGGCGCCGCCGCCACCACGCGCGGCGCGGAGGGCCTGGCCTGCCTGATATCGGGTGCGGCATAGCCGCAGCGCGGGCATTGCTGCAGCCAGCGGTCGATGGAACCCCGCAGCGGTTCGCCCGGGCGCATGTCCAGGTCGGGCGCCTGTTCGGGCGGGATGGGTCGGAAGGCGGGCTGCCGGCTCTCGGTGCCGCACACGGCGCAGGCCACCATGCCGGGGGCGTGGCGGCGAGTTTCGGTGCCTTGGACGGGATCCGGGGTGGGCATGATCGCTAACAATTAGGATGTCGCGCGACAAACCCAAAGGGGGATGTTGAAAGACAAGCGCCAAGGCCCGATAACGAATCCATGCCAAGAGGCGATTTGTTCCCCGATATAGCCCCCTTCGAGACCGGCTACCTGCCGCTGTCCGATGGCCACACCATGTACTGGGAGCAGGTGGGCAACCCCGCCGGCGAGCCGGTGCTGTTCCTGCATGGCGGGCCCGGCGCGGGGGCGGGGGCGGTGCACCGCCGCTTCTTCGACCCCGCGCATTGGCGGCTGATCATCTTCGACCAGCGCGGCGCGGGGCGGTCCAAGCCGCTCGGCTCGCTCGCGGCCAACACCACGCCGCATCTGGTGGCGGATATCGAGGTGCTGCGGAACTTCCTCGGCATCCAGAAATGGCTGCTGTTCGGGGGCAGTTGGGGTTCCACCCTGGCCATCGCCTATGCCCAGGCCCACCCGGAGCGCGTGATCGGCGCCGTGCTGCGCGGCATCTTCCTGGGCCGCGATACCGAGGTGGAGTGGTTCCTGAACGGGCTGCGCCGGGTCTTCCCCGATGCCTGGACCCAATTCGCCGAGTTCATCCCGGAGGAGGAGCGTGGCGACCTGCTGGGCGCCTATCTGAAGCGCCTGACGGACCCCGACCCCAGCGTGCACCTGCCCGCCGCCCGCGTCTGGAGCGGGTATGAGGGCTCCTGCTCCACCCTGCTGCCCAGCCCGGACACGGTGGCGAGCTTCGCGCAGGACCGCACGGCCCTCGGCCTCGCGCGGATCGAGGCGCATTACTTCGCCCACAAGCTGTTCCTGCCGCAGGGCGGGCTGCTCGGCCACATGCACCGGGTGGCGGGCATCCCGGCCGAGATCGTCCAGGGCCGCTACGACATGGTCTGCCCGGCCGAAACCGCCTTCGACCTCGCGGCCGCCTGGCCACGCGCGCGGCTGACCATCATCCCCGATGCCGGCCACTCCGCGCTGGAGCCCGGGGTGCGCACCGCCCTGGTCGCGGCTGTCGAGCGATTCCGGCGGCGTTGATGAACAAGGCGCTGGAGATGCTGGCGGCGGCGGGTATCGCCGCGCGCACGGTGGAACACCGCGCGGTGTTCACCGTGGCCGAAAGCGAGGGCGTGCGCGACGAGCTGCCCGGCCTGCACTGCAAGAACCTGTTCCTGAAGCCGCAGAAGGAGGCCGGGCCCTTCTGCCTGGCCACGCTGAAGGAGGACCGGCGGGTGTCGGTCAACCAGCTGGCCCGCATGGCCGGCTGGCCGCGCGTGGCCATGGCCAGCGCCGATGAGCTGCGCGCCGCCCTGGGCGTGGAACCCGGCAGCGTCACGCCGCTGGGCCTGGTCAACGCACCCCCGGGCAGCGTGCGCTTCGTGCTGGACGCCGCGATCGCTTACGGTGAAGACCCATTGTGGTGCCACCCGCTGCGCAACACCGCCAGCACTGCCATACTGCCCGCCGAACTGCGCCGCTTCCTGGAGGGCCTCGGCCACCAGGTGCTGGTGCTGGAATTACCCGAGGGGGAACCCTGATGAAGCGCCGCCATTTGCTGCTGACCCCGCTCGCCGGCCTGGCCGCCTGCGGCAACCCGCCCCCGCCCGCGCCGGTGGGGCCGGATATCTCCTATGGCTACCTGCCCCGCCTGCGGCTGAATGTGGCCAGCGTGGACATCGACCCCACCGACCCCGGCACCGGCCCGGGCGACCTGGGCCGCATGCTGACCCCCAGCGCGGCCGAGGCCGTGCGCACCATGGGCCGGGACCGCGTGGCGGCCTTCGGCACGGAGAACACGGCCCGCTTCGTGGCCAGCCGCGCCTCCATCGCGATCGAGCGCCTGCCCCGCCAGGGCGGCCTGTTCGCGGGCGACCCCGGTGAGCGGCTGGTCTGCACCCTGGCCGCGCGGCTGGAGATCCGGGACCGCACCGAACGCCGCCTGGGCTTCGTCGAGGCCGAGGTGCGCCGCACCGCGCCGGCCGAGAGCACCAATGCTTCCCGCACCGCCGTCGCCAACAGCCTGCTGCGGCGGGCCACCTTCGACCTGAACACGGAATTCGAGTTCCAAGTGCGGCGCGGCCTGCGGGATTTCCTGGTGGAGGGCGAACGCGCCGCCCCGCCGCCGCCAGGTGCTGTGCAGCGCGAGGCGTTGTAGGGCCCAAGGCCGTCCACCTGGTGGACAGATCGCGCTTTCCGCTCGCCCTGTCCTGGCCCGGCTGCCTATAGCCATTCCCACGGCCAAAGAGCCGGGGAGTGGAAACGACATGAATCATGGTCAGCGGCCGCGCCGGGCGGTCAGCGTGGGCCTCGCGCGCCGTCATCTTCTTGCATCCGGGCTGCTGGCCTTGCCGTCCCTGGGGCCTTCCCTGGGGCCCGCCCTGGCGCAGGAGGCCTTTCCGGCCCGCCCCATCCAGGTGATCAACCCCTATGCGGCGGGCGGCGCCACCGATCTGCTGGCGCGCGCCATGGCCGCCGGGCTGGCGCCGCGGCTGCGCCAGCCGGTGGTGGTGGTGAACCGCGACGGCGCGGCGGGGGCGGTGGGCGCCGCCGCCGTGGCCCGCGCGGCGGCGGATGGCTACACCCTGGCCTTCGCGCCCGCCCTGGTGCTGTCGGTGCTGCCGGTCACCCAGCCCAGCTCCGGCCTGCGGCCGGAATCCCTGCGGCCGGTCTATCAGATGTTCTCCAACGCGCAGGCCATCGCGGTGCGGGCCGATTCGCCCTTCCGCTCCCTGCGGGATCTGGTGGCGGCGGCGAAGGCCGCGCCCGGCAGCCTGACCTATGGCAGTCTGGGCATCGCCTCCATCCCGCATCTGGCCATGCTGCAATGGGCCCGTGCGGCGGCGGTGGAGATGACCCATGTGCCCTATCGCGGCGACGGCGCCGTGATGACGGAGGTGCTGGCCGGGCGGATCGACGTGGCGGCGATCGTGCTCGCCTCGGCTTCCGGCCGGGCCGACATGCGGCTGCTGGCGGTGTTCGACACCGCGCGCAACCCGGCCTTCCCGGATGTGCCGACGGCGGTGGAGCAAGGCTTCGACGTGGCACCCACCAGCTTCGGCGGGCTGCTGGCGCCGGCGGCCACGCCGCCCGAGCGCATCGCGCTGCTGGAAGCCGCCTGCGCCGCGGTGGCGACGGAGGACGCCTATCGCGCCGCCGCCCGCAACGCCCTGCAGCCCGAGGCCTATCACGCCAGCGCCGATGTGTTCGCGGCCCGGCTGGGGCGGGATGTGGCGGAAAAGGCGGAGCTGCTGCGGGGGATCAGCCTGGCGGGATAGCCGCCTGGCTGCGCACCCGGGCCACCGCCTCCAGCCAGGCGGCGTGGCGCTTGGCGGCCTCCGCCCGGCCGCCGCGCGGGATGAAGCGGCGGTCCAGCCGCCAATGCGCGGCCGCTTCCCCAGGCCCCGGCAGCAGGCCCGATTGCACCCCGGCCAGCCAAGCGGCGCCGAGCGCCGTGGTTTCCGTCACGGTCGGCCGGTCCACGATGGCGCCGGTGATGTCGGCCAGCTCCTGCATCGTCCAGTCGCTGCGGGCCATGCCGCCATCCACGCGGATGGTGGTGATGGGCGCGCCCGTATCGGCGCGCATGGCGGCCAGCAGGTCCTCGGTCTGGAAGGCCACGGCCTCCAGCGCCGCGCGGCAGATCTCGGCCCGGCCGGCGCCGCGCGTCAGCCCCAGTATCGCCGCCCGCGCCCCCGCATCCCACCAGGGCGCGCCCAGCCCGGTGAAGGCCGGCACCAGATGCACGCGCTGGGCGGGGTCGGCGCGGGCCGCCAGCTCCGTCGCCTCGGCGGCGGAGGCGATGATGCCCAAGCCGTCCCGCAGCCATTGCACGGTGCTGCCGGCGTTGAAGATCGCACCCTCCAGCGCGTAGGTGCGCTTGCCGTTCAATTGCCAGGCGAGCGTGGTCAGCAGGCGGTGGCGGCTCATGACCGGGGCGTCCCCCGTCACCAGCAGGGCGAAGCAGCCGGTGCCATAGGTGGATTTGACCATGCCCGGCGCGAAGCAGGCCTGGCCCAGCGTGGCCGCGTGCTGGTCCCCCGCCATGCCCCGGATCGGCAGCGGGCGGCCGAGCACGGTGGTCTCGCCGAACTCGGCCGCGCAATCGCGCACCTCGGGCAGCACGGCGCGGGGGATGTCGAACAGGCGCAGCAGCTCGTCATCCCACGCCCCGGTGTGGATGTTCCACAGCAGGGTGCGGCAGGCGTTGGTGGCGTCGGTGGCGTGCACGAGCCCCCCGGTCAGGCGGAACAGCAGGAAGCTGTCGATGGTGCCGAAGCACAGCCGCCCGGCCTCGGCATCCGCCCGCGCGCCGGGGATGGTGTCCAGCAGCCAGGCCAGCTTGCTGGCGCTGAAATAGGGGTCGGGCAGCAGGCCGGTGCGCTCGGTGATCAGGGCCGCCGGCAGCCGCCCGCAGGCCTCCGCCGTGCGGCGGTCCTGCCAGACGATGGCGCGGTGGATGGGCTGGCCGGTGTCCCGCCGCCATAGCACCGTCGTCTCCCGCTGGTTGGTGATGCCCAGGGCGGCGATGGGGGCAGTGGCGGCGCTGGCGGCCTCTCGCAGCACCTCCTGCGCGTGGGCCAGGATCTGCTCGGCGTCGTGCTCCACCCAGCCGGGGCTGGGGAAATGCTGGGGCAGTTCGCGCTGGGCGGTGGCGCGGGGGGCGAGCGCCGTATCGAACAGGATCGCGCGTGTGGATGTGGTGCCCTGGTCCAGTGCAAGCAGCATATTCCGCCCCCATTTTGAACGCAGTGAAGCACTTGTGACGGCTCTGGGCGAGGTGCAGGCTCCGCCCGAACAGGGGAGCATCGGGATGCCCATCAGCAACAGCATCGCGGCCCTCGCCCCGGAAGTGGGCGAATGGCGCCGGACCATCCACTCCAACCCGGAGCTGGGCTTTCAGGAACACAAGACGAGCGACCTGGTGGCCGGGAAGCTGGCCGAATGGGGCATCGAGGTGCACCGCAACATCGCCGGCACCGGCCTCGTGGGCGTGCTGCGCAACGGCAGCGGCCCCAGCATCGGCCTGCGCGCGGACATGGACTGCCTGCCGATGACGGAGGAAACGGGCCTGCCCCATGCCTCCACCACGCCCGGGCGCATGCATGCCTGCGGGCATGACGGGCACACCGCCATCCTGCTGGGCGCGGCCAAACATCTGGCCGAGACGAAGAATTTCTCCGGCACCGTCAACTTCATCTTCCAGCCCGCGGAGGAAGGCGGCGGCGGCGCCAAGGTGATGATCGAGGAAGGCCTGTTCGAGCGCTTCCCCTGCGACAGCGTCTATGGCCTGCACAACGACCCCGGCCTGACGCTGGGCGAGGTGAAATGCGTCTCCGGGCCCATCATGGCCTCGGCCGATGGGGTGGTGTTCCGCATCACCGGGCGTGGCGGCCATGCCGCGCGGCCGCATATCAGCATCGACCCGGTGGTGGTCGGCAGCCAGCTGGTGGTGGCGATCCAATCCATCGTCAGCCGCGGCGTGGACCCGCTGGAATCGGCCGTGATCAGCCTGTGCATGTTCCACGCCGGCACCGCCCGCAACGTGATCCCGGAAACCGCCGAGATCGCCGGCACCATCCGCACGCTGAGCAACGCCACGCGCGACCTGGTGGAGGCGAAGATCCGCCGCATCGCCGCCGCCGTGGCCGAGCAGCACGAGGCGACCATCGAGGTGGACTACCAGCGCGGCTATCCGGTCACGGTGAACCACGCCGCCGAGACCGAAAAGGCCGCCCGCGCCGCCACCCGCGTGCTGGGTGCCGCCGCCGTGCACACCAAGGTGCCGCCGGTGATGGGCGCCGAGGATTTTTCCTACATGCTGGAGAAACGGCCGGGCTGCTATTTCAAGCTGGGCCAGAAGGCGGCGGACGGTAAGGGCTCCGTGCCCGTTCACCACCCGAAATACGACTTCAACGACGACGCGATCCCGTATGGCATCGAGGTGTTCAGCGCGATCGTGGAGCAGGAACTGAAGGCTTGAAGGGGGCGGGCGGTCAGGGGCGTTGCCCCTGAACCCCACCAAGGGGCTCTGCCCCTTGGAACCCCGCCAGGACCGTAGCGGCCCTGGACCCCGAGCCGTTGGCGCCACATCCTGGCAGCGCGTTTCTTATTGATATTTATAATATAATTGGCGCCCACCTGTCAGAATGGGCGCCAAACTCCTGGGTTCCAAGGGCCTTTCGGCCTTTGGCGAGGTCGTCAGGTGCAGCGCCCCTGACTGGGGGTCCGGGAGCAAAGCCCCTGAGCCTTCCTCACCGCGCCCGCGCCGCGATCACCCCGCCGCCTGCCACCAGCGCCATCGCGGCCAGCAGGCGCAGGTCCAGCGCAGCCTCGCCACCCAGGGCCAGCAGCAGGGTGGAGGCCACCGGCACCCCATAGGCCAGCGTGCCCAGCAGGCGCGGGTCGCCGCGTTTCATGCCGACATCCCACAGGAAGAACGCCGCCCCCACCGGCCCGGCGCCCAGCAGCGCGATCGCCAGCCATTGCCGGGCATCGGGCCACACCCAGCTCTCGAACAAGGCATGGGCCAGCAGGCCGAGCGCGGCGGAGGCCAGGCAGAACCCCGCCACCGCCTCATTCGGCACATCCCGCAGCTTGCGCGCCAGCACAGAATACAGCGCCCAGGTGAAGGCGCAGGCCAGGGCCAGCGCGAAGCCCAGCCAGGCCTCGGGCGCGAAGCGCGCGCCGCCGGCCAGCAGCACCAGGCTGCCGGCGAAGCCCATCACGACGCCCAGCAACCGCTGCGGCCCCAGCCGCAAGCCCAGCAGCGGCGCGGAAAGCAGCACGATCAGCAGTGGCCACAGATAGTTCAGCAGATTGGCCTCGGCGGGGGGCGCCCAGCCGAGGGCCGCGAAATACAGGGCGTGGTAGCCGAACAGCCCGCCCACCCCGTGCAGCCAGGCGATGGGCGGCTGGCGCAGGGCCGAAAGCCGCCCCCGCGCCGCGATCCAGCCCAGCCCCAACAGCCCACCCACGGCGAAGCCCAGCGCGGTCAATTGCAGGGGCGGCACGCCCAAGGCCATGCGCGCCAGCACCGCGAGGAACGCCCAAAAGGCCAGCGCGCCGCAGCCCGCCAGAGTCGCGGTATTCACTGGAATTGCGGGTCCACCGGCACACGCAGGGCCTCGGCCAGTCGGTTGGTCTCGGCGGCCATGGCGATCACGGCCAGCAGCTCGCCATGCATCGCGTCATCCATGCCCTTGGCGCGGGCGGCGGCGGTGTGGCTGGCCACGCAATACTGGCAGCCCGCGGTGGCGGAGACGGCGAGGTACAGCATCTCCTTCACCAGCGGGTCCAGCGCGCCGGGGGCCATCACCTGCTTCAGATTGGCCCAGACGCGGGCCAGGGTGGGCGGGTGCACCGCCAGGGCCTTCCAGAAATTGTTCACGTCCGGCACGCCGCGCGTGGCCATGATGTCCTCGAACACGGCGCGCACTTCGGGGGCGGCGTCCGCGTATTCCGTCAACGCTGTCATGGTGGATATAGGCGCAGGAGGGGCGGGGGCCTTCAAGAGGGGGCCGCAACTTCATCAGGCCGTGCGGGTTTCCGCCATAGTCCTGACCCGATTGGCGGTTTTGCTGGCCGCATACGGCATTCGAACCATGATCGCCGCCGCCGGGACTGATAGATTGCACCCGCCGGGTGGCGCGACATCACGGCTTGAGGAGACAGCCATGCGAACCCAACTGGCTTTGTGCACGGCATTGACCGGCGTGGTGCTGGCGCTGGGCGCCGCCCCGGCGAGCGCGCAGATCGACCGCCGCACGCAGGAGATGATCGACAGCCTGGCCCGCCGGCCGGTCGAGCCCGGGGTGGTGGACGACACCACGCGCGGCATGGTGCGCCCGGGCGGCGACAGCCCGGCGCCCGCCCCCAGCATCCCGACCCTGACCCCCGCGCCGGCCCCCACACTGACACCCGCGCCCCAGGTCCAGGCACCCCAGGCCCCGGCGCCCAGCCTGACCCCGGCCCCGGCGCCCGCCCCCAGCCTGGCGGCCCCCACGCCCGAGCCGGCCCCCGCCCCACCCGTTCAGGCGCCGCCGCAGCTGGTCCAGCCCGCCCCCATCCCCGCGCCTGTGCCTGTTCCAACCCCTGCGCCTTCCCTCGGCCAGGGCGGCACGGCGACGCCGCCCCAGGCGTTCAGCCCCACCCCGGCGCCGATGCCGGTGCCGCGCCCCCAGGCGCCGGTCAGCGTGAAGCCCGGCGCGCCCATGGCCCCGGTGCGCCCGGCCACGCCGCCGCCACCGCCGCCCAGCGCATTGACGGCCACCACCGCCCCCGCCGACGTGCCCGCCATCAGCCTGCAGGTGAATTTCGCCACCGGCTCCGCCAAGCTGGAACCGGGTGCGATGGAGGATCTGGCGCGCCTCGGCGTGGCACTGAACTCGCCGCAGCTGCAGGCTTTCCGCTTCCGGATCGAGGGCCATACGGACCGGGTGGGCGATGCCTTCGCCAACCAGGTGCTGTCGGAACGCCGGGCGGATGCGGTGCGGGAATTCCTGGTGAACCGCGCCCGGGTGGCGCCGCAGCGGCTGATGGTGGTGGGGCTGGGCGAAACCCAGCCGCTGGTCCCCACCCCGGATGAAGTGCCGGAACGCCGGAACCGCCGCGTGCAGATCCTCAACCTCGGGCCTTGATCCCGCGCCGCCTCTGGTGGGCCGGCGGGGCGGCGGGCCTCGCACTGCTGGCGGCGCTGGCCTGGCTCGCCTGGCCGCGCCCGCGCCCGGCCGTGCCCGTGCCGCCGCCTGAGGCACCCGTCCCCTTGGCGGCCCCCACCCTGCTGACGCCCATCATCACGGCGGATGCCGCGGCCATCGCCACCCGCGCCGCCAGCGCGGCCCCCACCCTGTTCCAGCTAGCGGGCAACCCGCGCGTCTTCATCGTGGATTTCCCGGGCCTGCCGGAACAGGGCGCCGCGATGAACCGCATCGCCGCCCTGGTGGAAAAGGCCGGCGCGCCCCGCGACCGCGTGCTGAGCATGCCGGAGCTGGAACAGCTGATCGCCGCCGGCAACACCACGGCCGAGGAATTCTATGTCGGCCACAACTACCTGCTCTCGGATATCCGGCACTTCCTGGCCCTGGCCACCGCGGGCGGCGAGGCGCTGACGCCCGCCGAACAGCGCCTGGCCCTGATGGTGGACAGCATCGCCGCCGCCGCCCCGGGCGACGCGCCCGTGGCGGTGCTGACCATCCCGGGGCTGGGGCCGCGCATGGATGCCGGCACCCGCGCCGCGATCCTGGGGCATGAGCTGGGGCACGGCATCTATTTCACCCAGGCGGGCTATGCCCGGCATGTGCGCGGCCTGTGGCACGCGAGTTTCACCGAAGCCGAGCGCGCCGCCTTCCGCCGCTTCCTTGGCAGCGTGGGCTACGATGCGCAGAATGAGGAATTGATGATCAACGAGATGCAGGCCTATCTGCTGTTCACCCGGGACCCGCGCTTTTTCTCCGCGGCCCAGGCGGGCATGACGGAAGCCCGCGCCGAGGAGCTGCGCGCCATGATGCGACAAGGGCTGCAACAGCCATGACGGCACCATCGGGCATCCCCGCCGGCCTGCCCGCGCGCTATCGCGTGGAAGGCGAGCTGGGCGTGGGCGCGATGGGCCGGGTGGTCGCGGCCTTCGACGCCACCATCCGCCGCCGCGTGGCCATCAAGATCATGAACGTCCCCCCCGCCGGGGACCGCAACGGCCAGGAATCCTTCCAGCGCTTCCGGCGGGAGGCCCAGGCGGCCGGCGGGCTGAAGCATCCGGGCGTCGTCGCCATCTATGATTTCGGCGAGGATTCCGAGGCCGCCTGGATGGTGATGGAGCTGGTCGAGGGCGGCACCCTGCGCGACCTGCTCGACAAGCAGCACCATTTCGACATCCCCGAGACCCAGCGCATCATCGCCGAGGTGCTGGACGCGCTGGCCTTCTGCCATGAGCAGGGGGTGGTCCACCGGGACATCAAGCCCGCCAATATCATGCTGACCCGGGCCGACCCGCCGGGGCGGGTGAAGATCGCGGATTTCGGCATCGCGCATCTGCGCCGCGACGTGAATGACGGCGACGAGGACCTGACGACAGTGGGCGAAAGCCAGCTGGGCACGCCCAGCTACATGTCGCCCGAGCAGTTCCGGGGCGAGGCCGCCGACCAGCGCTCCGACATCTGGGCCACCGGCGTGGTGCTGTACCAGATGCTGACGGGGGAAAAGCCCTTCCCCGGCGGCTATGCCGCCGCGCAGTACAAGATCCTGCACCAGGACCCCACGCCGCCCAGCGAGAAGGCCCCGGCGACGCCCCCGGGCTTCGACGGCGTGATCGCCCTGGCCCTGGCCAAGGAGGCCAGCGCGCGCTTCGCCGATGCCAGGGCTTTCGCGGCCGCCCTGGCCGCCGCCACCCAGGCGCCTGCCGCCGCGCCCCCACCCCCGCCGCCCCCCCTGGGCCCGGCTGAGCCGGTGGTGCTGGGCCAGGTGGGCGAAGGCCCCAAGCCCCGCATCATCACAGCGCCCAGGCCGGGTGCGACGCCTGCGCCGGCAGCCCCCCAGGGCGGCGGCAAGGGCCTGCTGCTGGCGGGCGTGGCCGCCGTGCTGCTGCTGGGCGGTGGCGGCGGGGCCTTCTGGTGGATGAACCGCGCGCCCGCGGTGGTGGAGGCTCCGCCCGCCCCGGTGCCCACGCCCATCCCGACGCCCGCGCCTGCCCCCGCACCGGCCCCGGCACCCGCACCGCTTCCGGCGCCAGCCCCGGCGCCCACGCCACTGCCCGTACCCAACCCGCCGCGCCCGCAGAATGAGGCCTCGCAGCCCGGCTCACGCGAAACCGCGATCGACGCGGCCATCCGCGGCATGGACAACCACCTCTCCTGCGGTTGGGTGCGGGCGACGCGCAACGGCACCCAGGTGCGGCTGACCGGGGTCAGCCTGCCGCAGGAGCTGTCCACCCTGCACAACAGCCTGGCCGTCGCCGGCGCCACGCTGGACAGCGCGGTGGAGGTGATCGAGCCGCAATACTGCGCCCTGATCCGCAGCCTGCGCCCCGTGCTGGCCCCGCCCGGCGGCAACCCGGATGTGGAACCCCGCGCCCGCCGCGTGCGCGACGGCGACCGCCTGACCCTGAGCCTGACGGCCCCCGACTGGTCCGGCGTGGTGAACCTGTGGTTCGTGATGCATGACGGCAAGGCGCTGCGCCTGCTGACCGACATGCGCATGACCCCCGGCCAGCGCGCCGCCATGAGCGAAACCGCCCCCAACTTCCCCTGGGTGATCGGCCCGCCCTATGGGCTGGAGATGGTGCTGATGGTGGTCAGCGACGCGCCGCTCTTCGCCGAGCAGCGCCCGTTCGAGGAAAGCATCGACGAGCTGTCCCGCGCCCTGGGCCCGGCGGTGCAGGCGGTGCGCGCCCGCAATGGCCGGGTGGCCGCGCGGGCGACGACGGTGGAGACGATGGCGCCCTGACCGGGGCGCCCTAAAGGGGGAGCCCTGACCGTTCAGGCCAGGCGGGCGCTGACCGCGCCCAGCCCTTCCCATTGCGCGGACACCTCACCCGGGGCCTCCAGCGCCGTGCCGCGCTTGTCGAGGACCAGCACCAGCACAGCCCCCGCCGGCAGCCCGCCGGCGCGGCGGGTGGCCTCGGCGGCGCGGGCCAGCAGCGGGGCCAGTTCCACGGGGGCCAGCGCATCGCCGCCCAGCCCGGCGGCGGCGGGCAGTGCGGCAGGTGCCGCCGCGCCCGCGACCACATGGCCCAGCCCCAGCAGGTCCGCCACCGCCGCCGCATCGTCCACCGGCCCCTGTTGATAGCGGCTGGCCGAGAGATCCAGCGCCGGATGCAGGGCGGACAGCATTGGCGGCCCCTGCCCGTCGATCTCCAGCGCCTCCGCCAGCACGCACAGCAGCGCGGGCGCCGCGCGGCCGAGCGGAAAGGTGCCGAAGGGCAGCGTGGCCCCGGCCTGGGCAATGCGCGCCGGCGGCAAGGGGCCCAGCAGCCCGGCTTCCGTCACGCGCACGCCGCACACCGCCAGGCCCAGCTTTTCGGTCAACTCGGCGGCCATCTCCTCCGCCGCGTCCAAATTCGCCGGCAGCAGATCGGCAGGGGGCGGTGCCAAGGGGATGCCGGTTTCCCAGGCCTCGGCCAGGGCGGTGGGCAGGCTCGTGATGGTCAGCAGCGCGGTCATGGGCTCGGCCTGTGCGGATGGGCCTTCAGCCATACAGGGTTTTCCCGCCGGGCGGCATGGGTCCGGCGCAATCCGGGCAGATCATGGGCACACCGCCCGCTTCGCGGGCAGCACACCAAGACACGCTCTTGACGCCATGCCCGCCGGGCGGGCATTCGGATAGATGATGAGCGCTACCCCACATGCGCAGTTCGACACCCCGGCCGAGGCCGAGGACACCGACACCACCCAGGCCCCGGAGCAGGCCCGGGTGCGATACCCGTTGGAGTTGTCCGCGGGGCATCTGCTGCGCCGGGCGTTGCAGCGCCATCAGGCGCTGTTCCAGGAATGCGCGGGCGGGCTGGCGCTGACCGCGCCGCAATTCGCCGCCCTCAGCAAGCTGGCCGAGCTGGGCCGCGCCACCCAGAACCGGCTGGGCCGGCTGGTGGCCATGGACCCCGCCACGGTGCAGGGCGTGGCCCGCCGCCTGGTGCTGCGCGGCCTGGTCCGCACCGAGAAGGACCCGATGGACCGCCGCACCCTGGTGCTGGCCATCACCCCCGAGGGCGATCGCCTGGTGAATGAGGCCCGCCGCGCCGGCGCGGGCGCCAACGCGACGCTGCTGGCCCATCTCTCGCCCGAGGAGCAGCAGGAATTCCTCATCTTGCTGCGCAAGATCACCGTCGGGCGAGAGGATTAACGCTCACCCCACGCCCGTCACGTTCATGGGCGCGCCGTGCCAGGCGAAGCCCTCGCCCTCTCGCGTCACATGCCCCATGCCCGGCCAGGGGAAGTGGTAGGACAGCATGGCGTGGCCATCCTGCGCCACGGATTGCAGCATCCGCCGGCGGGACCGCGCGGACAGCGCCGGGTCCGTGTCATAGGCGAATTCCCACATGGGCTGGCGCAGCAGCAGCACATGGTGATGCGCCAGATCGCCCGAGTTGATCAGCGTGCGGCCCTGGCTGGTGATGGCATAGCAATGGTGCCCCAGCGTGTGGCCTGGCGCGAACAGGGCCGTGACGCCCGGCACCACCTCGCCCTCATCGCGCACCATCACCATGCGGTCGCGATAGGCGCCGAGGTTGCGCTTCGCGCCGTCGATGAAGGCGGTCATGAATTCGGGGCCGCGCTTGTTGTTGTCGTCGGTCCAGTAGCGCAGGTCCACCTCGCTCAGCGCCACCTGGGCGTTGGGGAAGTTGCGGTTGCCGTTGGCATCCACCAGCGCCCAGCAATGGTCGCAATGCGGGTGCGTCAGCACCACCATGTCGATCGCGGCGGGGTCGATGCCGGCGGCGCGCAAATTCGCCATCAGCCGGCCGGTGGTGGGGCCGAACATCTGGCTGGCCGGGCCCATGCTCTCGCCCATGCCGGTATCGAACAGGATCAGCTGGCGGCCGGTGTTCAGCACCAGGCAGTTCTGTTCCAGCATCACATTGTCGGGGCGCAGGAAGGCGGCCTCCAGCAGGCGCCGGGCCTCGCCGGGGGGCGAGGTGGGGAAGCCCCCCGCGGGCTCACCCAGCGGCAGCACGCCGTCGGAGACCACGGTGGCCTCGAAATCGCCCCAGCGGAAGCGGTACCAGGCCGGAACCTGGGTGTTGGCGAAGGGGGCGGCGGCCTGGGCTGCGAGCGGCAGCAAGGCGCCCGCGCCAATCAGGGCACGGCGATTCAGCATGTCACGTCTCCTCACACGCCGTCTGCGCGGCGCTGAGGGAAATGAAGCGCGGGCCAGCCGCGCCATGCAAGTGACGCTTGCGTGGGCGGGCTAGGCGCCGGCCTCCTGCAGCACCTCCAGCACCGCGTCGCCGTATTTCTCCAACTTGCTGGCGCCCACGCCGGGCACATCGGCCAGGGAATCCAGGCTGCGCGGCTTGCGATAGGCGATCTCGGCCAGGGTCCGGTCCTGGAAGATGACATAGGCCGGCACGCCCTGGTTCCGCGCTTCCTCCCGCCGCCAATAGCGCAGCGCGTCGAAGACGGGGTCGGTGCCGCTGACCGGGGCGTTGCTCTCACGGTTGGCACTGGCCTTGGCGCTGACCAGGTCGGCGCGCAGCATCACCTGCGCCTCGCCCTTCAGGATGGGCCGCGCCTGCTCGGTCGGCAGCAGCTCGCCATGGTTCTCCACCGCCACGTCCAGGGCGCCCTGGGCCACCAGCTGCCGGGCCACGCCGCGCCAGGTGGGGTCCGGCAGGTCCTTGCCGACGCCGAAGGTGGGCAGTTGGTCGTGCCCGTGCTGGGCCACCTTGTCCGTCATGCGGCCGCGCAGCACGTCGATGATATGCCCCAGCCCGAAACGCTGCCCGGTGCGCAGCACGGCGGAGATCAGCTTCTGCGCCGGGATGGTGCCGTTCCACAGCTTGGGCGGCGTGGCGCAGGCGTCGCAGGCCCCGCAATCCTGCTCCAGATCCTCGCCGAAGCAGCGCAGCAGGGCGCGCCTGCGGCAGGTGGCCGATTCGGCGATGGCCACCATGGCCTCCAGCCGCGAGCGCTCGATGCGCTTCTGCTCCTCGGCGGCCGGGGATTCCTGGATGCGGTGCCGCCCCAGCGCGATGTCGCCCGCGCCATACAGCAGCAGCGCCTGGGCCGGCAGCCCGTCGCGACCGGCGCGGCCGATCTCCTGGTACCAGCTCTCGGGGCTTTTCGGCAGGTCGGTGTGGGCCACCCAGCGCACGTCCGGCCGGTCGATGCCCATGCCGAAGGCGATGGTGGCGCACATGATCACCGCGTCCCCGCGCGCGAAGCGGCGGTGGGATTCGCGCTTGGCGCTGCTTTCCATGCCGGCGTGGAAGGCCATGGAATCATGCCCCTCCAGCTTCAGCCAGGCGGCGGTGTCCTCGGTCTTGCGGCGGGTGGCGCAATAGATGATGCCCGCGCCGCGCCCGTCCGACGCACGCTTGATGAAGGCGCGCAGCTGGGCGCGCTCCTGCTCGCGCGGTTCGGCGGCGATGAAGATGTTCGGCCGGTCGAAGCCGCCGCGGAACACCGGCGCGTCCTGCAAGGCCAGCTGGTGGCGGATATCCTCCACCGTGCGTTCGTCGGCGGTGGCGGTCAAAGCCAGGCGCGGCACGCCGGGGAAGCGTTCCGCCAGCGCCGTCAGGTTCCGGTATTCGGGCCGGAAGTGATGGCCCCACTGGCTGACGCAATGCGCCTCGTCGATCGCGAACAGGCTGATCCGGCGGCGGGAGAGGTTCTCCAGCATGCCGTCCATCAGCAGCCGCTCGGGCGAGACATAGAGGATGCGCAGTTCCTCCCGCGCCATGGCGCGGCGGATCTCGAAGCGCTCATCCTCATCCAGGTCGGAATGCAGCGCGGCGGCGGCCACGCCCTGCTGGCGCAGGGCGGCCACCTGGTCCTCCATGAGGGCAATGAGCGGGGAAACCACCACCGCCAACCCCGGCAGGCACAGCGCGGGCACCTGATAGCACAGCGACTTGCCGCCGCCGGTCGGCATCAGCACCAAGCCGCTGCCGCCTTCCATCACATGCGCGACGATCCCGGCCTGCAGGCCACGGAAGCCCTCATGGCCGAAGACCCGGCGCAGCAGTTCCGCCGGGTTCTCCATCACTTATTCGCCGAAGCGGATTTCCACCCGGCGGGATTCCAGCTCCACCAGATCGAAGGAGACGGGGCCGCGGGCCTGGATGGCGATGCGTTCCGGCGCCACGCCCAGCTCACGCAGCTTGGCGGCGACAGCGGCGGCGCGCTGCTGCGACAGCTGCTGGTTATAGGCCTGGCCGCCGGTGGGGCCGGCGAAGCCCATCACCAGCACACGGGCGGCGGGATAGCGGGCGGCGGTGGCGGCCGCGCCGCGCAGCACATCCTGCGCGCTGTCGGGGATGTCGGCGCTGAAACCCTCGAAGAAGACGATCGCGGGCGGCTGGCTGGAAACACCGCCCATCAGGGCGCTGTTGATGGCCTCGCAGCCCGGAAGGGCGAGGGCCAGGGGGGCCAGCAGAAGGAGGCGGCGGTCCATGCGATTCTCCGAGGGGGGGGATGGGGATAATCCGATGAACGATCACCCGTGCAGCGTCAACGGGTTGCGGATGAGGGCTTCGTCATGCGGTGGCGGGAAACAGCTTGCCGCCCACCAGCCGCAACACCCGGTCGGGTTTTTCCACCCCCACCAGCCGGTGAGTGATGAGTAGCACGGAACGGCCGCGTGTCGCTTCCTCCAGCACGGTCAGGAAAGCGCGTTCGGTTTCGGCGTCCAGCCCCCAACCGGGTTCGTCCAGCACCAGCAGCGGGGCGGCGGGCAGCAGGGCCCGGGCCAGCGCGATGCGGCGGGCCTGCCCGCCGGAGAAGCGCGCACCGCCCTCCCCGCAATCGGTGTCCAGCCCGTTCGGCAGGGCGCGGATCAGCTCGGCCATGCCCACCTGGGCCAGCACGCGCCACAGCGCGGCATCGGGCGCGCCGGGGGCGGCGATGCGCAGGTTCTCCGCCACGCTGCCCTCGAAGATGCGCGCATCCTGAGAGAGACAGGCGATGCGCCCGCGCAGGCCCGTGGCCGCGAGCCCCGCGATATCCTGCCCGCCCAGCGTGATGCGCCCCGCCTGGGGGGCGGCGAATTTCAGCATCAGCCGCGCGATGGTGGATTTCCCGGCGCCGGAGGCACCGAGCAGCGCCAGGCGCTCACCCTCCCGCCATTCCAGATCGAGGCCGCGCAGCACGGTGTCGCGGCCTTCGCCCCAACCGAAATCCACGCCCTCGAAGCGCAGGGTGTTGCCGGCGGGCATGGGGGCGGGGGTGGCGGGTTCGGCCACCGGCGGGGGCGTGTCGGCCATGGCCAGGAGGCGGTGGGCGGCGGCCCCCGCGCTGGCCAGCGCCGTGCCCGCGCGGGGCACCAGCGCCAGCGTCTCGCCGGCCGCGAGGGCCAGGAACAAGCCCAGCACCGCCAGCGCCAGCCCGCCCGAGCCAGCGACCGCCCATCCCAGCGCGCCCAGCAGCGCCGCCTGGGCGCACAGCGTGCCCAGCGACCCCGCCAGGGCGGAACGGCGGGAGAGCCTGCGCTCGGCGGCATGCATGGCGGCGGTGGCGGCGGAAAGCCGTTCGGCCGCGCGGGTCTCGGCGTTATTGGCCAGGGTCTCGGTCAGGCCCAGTAAGGGGTCCAGCGCGGCACGGTGCACGGCGCCGCGCGCCACGGTCACGGCCTCGGCGGCCGGGGCCGCGCCGCGCGCCAGCCAGATGGGCAGCAGGATGGCCAGCGCCAGCGGCAGCGCGACCAGCGCCGCCAGCCCCGGCGCCGCGCCCAGCAGCAACGCCACGGCCAGCACCACCGCCGCCGCCGCCACGGCGGGCAGCACGGCGCGCAGATACAGCCCGTCCAGCGCCTCGATATCCGCGATCATGCGGCCCCGCGCCTCACCGGCGCCGGCATGGCCCAGGCCGCCTGGCATGCGCTCCGCCAGGCGGCGGAAGAACCACACGCGGGTGTCGGCCAGGGCGCGGAAGGTGGCCTCGTGGCTGACCATGCGCTCGGCCCAGCGCAGGGCCGGACGGATCGCCACCATGGGGCGCGTCAGCAGCAAGGCGGCCGCCCCCCCTGCCCCGGCCACGCCCGCCGCCACGCCCTGCCCCGCCAGCGCCAGCAGCGCCACGGCCGACAGGGCCGACAGCACCGCCACGCCCAGCCCGGCCAGCAGCCAGCCACCCCGCGGGCGCCACAACGCCCAGATCCGCATCAGGTCATGCCGCATGGTTCACTCCCCCGCCAGGCGCCGGCCGGCGGCGCGCCCGCCCTCCAGCGCCAGCACCCGGCCCGGCAGGCCACGCAGCGCGGCGGCGGAATGGGTGGCGATCAGCACGGTGCGGCCCAGGCACAGCCTGCGGATCGCCTCCAGCACCACTTCCTCCGTCCCCGGGTCCAGGGAGGCGGTCGGTTCGTCGAGCAGGATCAGCGGTGCCTCCCGCAGGAAGGCGCGGGCCAGGCCCACACGCTGCGCCTGGCCGCCGGACAGGCCGTGCCCGCCCTCGCCCACGCGCGTGTCCAGCCCATCAGGCAGGTCGTCGGTGAAGGCCAGCACCTGGGCAGCCTCGGCGGCGGCCTCGATGGCGGCGCGGCCGGCCTCGGGGCGGGCCACGGCGATGTTCTCGGCGATCGTGCCCGCAAAGATGTGCGGGCGCTGGCCCACATGGGCCACCATGCGCCGCAGCTCCGCCGGGCGCAGGCGGGTGATGTCCTGGCCATTGATGGCGATGCGCCCGCTATCGGGCCGCCGGAACCCCAGCAGCAGCGCCAGCACCGATGATTTGCCCGCCCCGGAAGGCCCCGACAGCAGCAGCGTCTCGCCCGCCGCCAGGGAGAAGCTCAGCCCATCCAGCGCCGGCGGGCGCTCCGGGGCGTAGGTCAGCTTCACCTCGGTGAAGGAGAGCGCGACGAAGGGCGGCACTTCCTCCAGCAGCAGGCCGGGGGGTTCGGATTCGGCCAGCAGGGGCGCCAGGGCGGCGGCGGCCCCGCGCGCCGACTGCGCCTCATGATAAGCGGCGGAGAAATTGCGCAGCGGCTGGAAGAAGGCGGGCACCACCAGGATGCACCACAGCGCCGTCACCGGGTTGGGATGGCTGGCCCCCAGCAGCGCGCCATGCCGCCAGGCCAGATAGGCCAGCGTGCCGGCGGCCAGGAATTCCAGCGAGCCGGAGGAGAGGAACGCCACCCGCAGCACCCGCATGGTGCGCAGCCGCAGTTCCTCGGCGGCGGCGCCCAGGGCCTGGGCCTCGTCCTCGGCCCGGTTGAACTGCACCAGGGTGGACAGGCCGCGCACCCGGTCGGTGAAGCGGCCGGACAGCCGGGCCAGCGCGTCGAACTGCCGACGGCTGGCGCGGGCGGCGCCGATGCCCGCCACCGCCATGCCCACCGGCACCAGCAGCCCCATCACCGCCAGCACCAGCCCCGACACCCAGTCGAAGGCCCAGACCGCCACGATGATCCCCAGCGGCACCAGCAGCGCCAGCACCGCGGCGGGCAGCCAGCGGGAGAAATACCCGTCCAGCGCCTCCACCCGTTCCACCGCCAGGGAGGCCTTTTCGCCCGCCGCGCGCCCGTCGGCGGGGCCGGCGGCCAGCAGGGCCGCGAACACGCGCGCGCGCAGCCCGGCCCGGGCGGCGCGGCCGGAGGCACCCTGCGCGATCTCCTGCGCGGAAACCAGGGCGGCGGCCAGCAGGGCCAGGGCCGCGGCCCCGGCCAGGTCGGGCCAGCCGCCATTGCCGAGGCCCATCAGCCCCGCGACCAGCCGCGCCAGCAGGAAGGCCTGCGCCACCCCCGCCGCCGCCACGCTCAGCCCCAGAACGATGGGCAGCCAGGCACGCCCGCCCAGCCGCCGCAGCTCCTGCCCCAGCAGCGCACGCCCGGCTTTCGCCGCCGCCCTGTCCACCCGCAGCACCTCAGCCAAGGATCACACCCCCGTGCTTGCCGTATCAGCCCACTGCCGCCAGATAGCCCGGGTACCGGATCAGGAACAGCGCATGCTCGCCACCCATGGACGTTTCCCCTACCACCCCTGGGTGGGGCGGCCCAGCTGGAGCTGGCCAAACGGGGCGAAACTGGCCGTCTATCTGGGCGTGAACCTGGAACATTTCGCCTTCGGTGAGGGGCTGGGCGCCGAGCTCGCCCCCGGCGGGCCGCAGCCGGATATCCTGAACTACGCCTGGCGCGACTATGGCAACCGCGTCGGCGCCTGGCGCCTGCTGCAATTGCTGGATGAACTGAAACTGCCCGCCACCGTGCTGCTCAACAGCGCCATGTACGACCACGCGCCGGAGCTGGTGGCCGCCCACCGCGCCCGGGGCGATGAGATGGCGGGCCACGGCCGCACCAATTCCGAACGCCAATCCACCCTGCCCGAGGCCGAGGAGCGCGCCCTGATCGCCGAAGCCACCGCGGCCATGGCGACGCGGGAGGGCGCGGCCCCGCGCGGCTGGCTCTCCCCCTGGATCGCGGAGAGCCACGCCACCCCCGACCTGCTGGCCGAGGCCGGTTACCGCTACACGCTGAACTGGTGCATGGACGACATGCCGGTGTGGATGGCCACCCGCGCCGGGCGGCTGCTCGCCATCCCCTATCCGCAGGAAGCCAACGACATCCCGGCCATCGTCGCCCGCAAGGACGGCATGGCCCAATTCGCCGAGATGCTGGTGGAGGATTTCACCGAGCGCCTGCGCCAGGTGCGCGACGGCGTGCCGCAGGTGATGGGGATCGCCCTGCATCCCTATATTATCGGTCAGCCCTATCGCATCTCCATGCTGCGTGGCGCGTTGAAGAGGATCCTGGCCCGCCGGCGGGAGATCTGGTTCACCACCGCCGGCGCCATTTTCGACCACGCGGCGAGCCTGCCGGAAGGAAGCATTCCCACATGATCCGCCCTATGATCCGCTCCCTGGCCCTGGCCCTGCTGCTGAGCGGTTGCTCCGCCCTGGTGCCGACCCAGCCCGCCCCCGGCCTGCCCACGACCGTGCCCGCGGTCGATCTCTCCCGCTACACCGGGGTGTGGCATGAGGTCGCGCGCCTGCCCGTCAGCTTCCAGGATGGCCCCACCCTGCGCTGCGAGGGCGTGACCGCCACCTACACCGCCCGCCCGGACGGCCGCATCGACGTGACCAACCGCTGCCGCAACGCGCTGGATGGCGGCACGGTGAGGGAAGCGACCGCCATCGGCACGCCCCAGCCCGGCAGCGGCAATGCCCGGTTGCGTGTCGCCTTCTTCTGGCCCTTCCACGGCGATTACTGGGTGATCGGGCTGGACCCGGAGTATCGCTGGGCCGTGGTAGGCACCCCTGACCGGGATATGCTGTGGCTGCTGTCCCGCACACCGGAGATGGCGCCCGCCGACTACGCCCGCGCGGTGGAGATCGCGCGCGGCCAGGGCTTTCCGGTGGAGCGGCTGCAGCGCACCGCACCATGACATTAAATCGGTCACAGGCATTAATATGAAGGATTGTTAATCGGAATACGGATGCTCTATTGGCGCCCATCCAGGAAAGAAGGGATGGGCGCCGTGGCGGATACCGTCATCACCTATATCAGGGGCAACCAGTACATCCGCCACGTGCCGCAGAAGCAGGGTGTCGCCTCCGCGGCGGCGCATGGGCTGGTCGGCAAGCTGCAGGTCGGCGGCTATGAGTTCGAGACCATGGAGCGCATGGACGGCTACGTGCACATGGCCGGCGACCAGGACTACACGCCCTCCACCATGTACTGGCACAAGAAATACGATTCCTACGTGATCAATCCCTGGCTGGGGAAAGACGCGGAGGCGACCAAGAAAAAGAACATCCTGTTCCACCCCGCCAGCCGCCCGCACCATCTGGAAGGCTGCGTGGGCGTCGGCCTGTTCGACCCGGACGGCAAGATGGCCGAATCCATTCCCTGCCTGACCCTGATCTGGAAGCTGTGCGGCGGGCCGGTGGGCGCGGAAAGCGGCAGCGTCAGCTTCCTGCTGCGGGTAGTGGGCAAGATGAAACCGAAGTCGGAATGCACGCCCTGGTCGCTGTAGCTTGCGGCGCCGCCAGCGGGCCGCTACGCCCTGAGGCATGAAGCCCAAGCCCTTGCCCTTCTGGCGCGACCGCCGCTTTCTGGTGTTGCTGCTGCTGGGGTTTTCGGCCGGGGTGCCGCTGCCGCTGTCGGGCTTCGTGCTGCGGCAGTGGTTTTCCGAAAGCGGGCTGTCGCTGGCCGCCATCGGCTTCACGGCCTGGATCGGCCTGTCCTACAGCTTCAAGTTCCTCTGGTCCCCGGCGCTGGACCAGATCGCGCCGCCGGGCATGGCGCGCTTCGGGCGCCGGCGCGGCTGGCTGCTGCTGATCCAGCCCGCGCTGATGCTGGCCATCATCGCCATGGGCCAGACCAACCCGGCCAGCGCCGCCCAGGTGACGGCCGCGATCGCCGTGCTCATCGCCTTCCTCTCCGCCAGCCAGGACATCGTGGTGGATGCCTGGCGCATCGAGATGCTGGAGGAGGAACAGCAGGGCTATGGCCTGGCCGCCTATGTCTGGGGGTATCGCGGGGCGCTGCTCGCCTCATCCTCCGGCGGGCTGGCGCTGGTGGGCGTGCTGGGGTGGGACGGGGTGTTCCTGTACTGCGCCGCCCTGATCGGCGCCGGGGTGCTGGGCACGCTGCTGGGGCGCGAGGTGCCGCGCCCGCCGCAGGCCCCGCTGCCCTGGGGCGCGCGGATCAAGCTGGGCGTGGTGCAGCCCTTCACCGAATTCCTGACGCGCCGGCACGCCATCGCCATCCTGCTCTTCGTCGGCCTGTTCAAGCTGGGTGAGGCGCTGGCGGGCGTCATGACCGCCCCCTTCTACCGGGAGTTGGGCTTCGCCCGCGAACAGGTGGCCGCCGTCTCCGGCTTCTTCGGCATGTTCGCCACCCTGGCGGGAGCGCTGGCCGGGGGCTGGGTGGTGGCGCGGCTGGGCACGGGCCGGGCGCTGGTGATCACCGGCCTGTTCCAGATGCTGTCCAACCTGCTCTACGTCGTGCTCGGCTGGGCCCCCAGCATGGGCATGCTGTTCGTGCAGGTGGGGATCGAGAACTTCACCGACGGCCTGGCGGATGCGGCCTTCCTCACCTACCTCTCCTCGCTGACGGCCCGTGCCTTCACGGCCACGCAATACGCGCTGCTGTCCTCGCTGGCCTCGGTGCCGCTGCGCACGCTGGGGGGCGCGGGCGGCGTGCTGGCGCAGGATCTGGGCTGGAGCTGGTTCTTCGTGCTGACCACCGTGGCGGCGCTGCCGGCGCTGGGGGTGATGCTGTTCCTGCTGCGGCGGCTGCCCGCGGCTACGCAATCATTACCACCGCGCTGACATTGTCGCGCGCGCCGGCGGCGTTCGCGGCCTCCACCAGCGCCGCTGCGTCCCCGCCATCGGCCAGCAGGGCGGCGATCTCCGCCTCCGACAGATCCTTGAACAGCCCGTCGCTGCACAGCAGGAAGCGGTCGCCCGGCTCCACCCGGCCGACCACCTTGTCCAGCTCCAGCTCCTCCCCGGCGCCGACGGCGCGGGTGATGATGTTGCCGCGCGGGTGGTGCTCGGCCTCCTCGGGCGTCAGGTCGCCGGCGTCCACCATCTCCTGCACCAGGGAGTGGTCGCGCGTGACGCGCAGCAGCGTGCCGCCGCGCAGCAGATACAACCGGCTGTCCCCGGCCCAGAGCGCCGCGTAATGCTCGCTGCGCACCAGCATCACCACCACGGTGCTGGCGATGGTGCCGCCCTGTTCCCGCGCCGCGGCCTTTTCCAGCAATTCGGCATGCACGGCGGCCAGGCGCAGGCGCAGCTGGGCCAGCATCTCGGCGGCCGACAGGCCGGGCGGGATGGCGTTCAGCGCCTCGGCGATCGCGGCACTCGCCACATCGCCCGAGCCATGCCCGCCCGCGCCATCGGCCACCGCCCACAGCCCGATCTCCGGCCGGCAGACCACCTGGTCCTCGTTGCGGCTGCGGACCCGGCCCTTGTCGGTGGCGGCGCTGCTGGTCAGGGGTTCGGGCATGGGGCCTGATCCTCGGCGGTGGCGAGCGCGGCATAGCCGGCGGTGAAGGGCATCGGCGCCACTCCCGGCCGCCACAGGCCGATCAGCTCCCCGGCGCCTTCCATGGGCGGGGGCAACAGGGAGAGCACGGCATCGGCCGGGCCATCGAGCGGCACCGCCTCCAGCGCCACGTACCAATCCTCCGCCGGGGCGAAGGAGCCCGGCGGCAGGGTGGCGGCGAGCGTGATGGGGAAGCGGCGGCCCACAATGTCCTCGCTGGGCATGACCACCCCGGCGACGGGTTCGGCGCCGCAGGCCCCGGCCGGCAGGTGGAACCGCCACGCGCCGGGCACCAGCGCGCCGTCCAGGGCCAGGATGCCCTCGCTCAGCCAGGCATCCCAGGCGGCAACGAAGTCGCGCGGCAGGTTCCGCCGCACGAAATCGCCATGCGCCGGCAGCTTGCCGAACAGGCCCGGCGCCCCGCTCATCCCGGGGCGGGCGGTTGCAGGGTGGGGCAGCGGAACTCGGACAATTCCCGCAGCGCGAAGGGGTTCACGCTGCTGGCGGCCTGCAGGATGAATTCCGCGCTGCGCTCGCCCTGGGTCACGGTCAGGCGGAAGCGGTCCGGCGCCGGGGTGGCCACCAGCCGCCCCAGGAACACCAGCTTCAGCGTGGACCACGCCCCGTCATAAGCAAGGTCCCCCCGGCTGGAGGCCGGGTCGAAGGTGAAGGTGACGGGGTGCAGGGCGGGGAACATCATCTCGATGGGCCGGCCGCCGCCACCGGGCATCAGGGCGTTGCGGGCGCCCATCGCCTCCAGCGTCGCGCCATTCGCCCCCACCCCCAGCCCCTGCGGGATCAGCTGGAAGCGGAAGCCGCTGGCGGTGCCGGAGGGGAAGAAAGCGTCGCGGATCGCCTGCGCCCGCTGGAACTGCACCAGATCCGCCGAGGAGATCGGCGGCGGCAGCCCATCCGTCGCCACGGGGCGCCAAGGGCGCTGGGTGGTGTCGGCATAGGGGCGGATGTGCTGGGCGAAGAAACTGTCCATCACCCCGCCCGGGGCGAACAGCCGGATGAAGTCATCCGCCGGCATATCCGTCGCGGTCTGGGTGCGGCGGAAGGGGAAGCGCGTCTCCAGCCCTCGGCACAGCGGGCCCATGGCCTGCCCGCCCGCCGCAGCGATCGCCGCCGCGGCACCGCCCGCGCGCACGCGGTTCACGGATTGCGCCATGGCCTGCAGCCAGGATTGCAGCGGCTGCGGCTGGCGCTGGGCCTCCGCCAGCAGGCGCTGGCCCGGGTCCAGGCCGGGGCTCGGCGGCAGCACGGTGCCCGGGGGGGCGTTGGCCAGCCGCGCCACCTGCACATACAGGTCGTTCAGGATGGCCAGGATGCCGTCGATCGGCTGGCCCGCCGCGTCGCGCAGCGGCTGGAAGCGGGCCTCCACCAGCTGGGCCACGGTGGCCGCCGGGTTGGCGGCGGAAACGCCCAGCGCGGCCTGCAAGCGGCCAGCGGCCCCCTGCGCCGCCGCGGCGGCCGCACCGGCGGCACCCTGGACGGCGGCGGGGGCCGAACCCTCCGGCGCCGTGCCCACGGAAAGCTGGCGGGCGATGCTGCGCAGCAGCTCCTTCATCGGCGAATTCGGCGCACCGAGCAGGTTCAGCCCCTCGGCCGCCGCGTTCATGTTCGGGAAGGGCGGCAGCACCAGATCCTGCAACATCGCCTCCCACACCCGGATGTATTCCTGGGCGTAGAGGGACAGGATGTCGCGTTCCAGCTGGCGCGGGTCGGCGGCCTGGGCCAGGGCGGCCTCGGGGCCCAGCACCCAGGCTTCGCTCGCGGCCTCCCGCACCGCCTGGGACAGGCGCGGCAGCACGCCGCCATACAGACCCTCGATGGTGTAGAGGCCGGGCACGCCCTCGGTCATCGCGCGGCCGGAGGGGCGGACGAAATACCGCTGCCCTGCCGGGCCCAGCGCCTGGGCGGGGGTCCAGCCCGGGGCCTCATTGGGCATGGCGCGCAGGCGCGCATAGCTGCGCTGGGCCTGCGGCAGGCGGGAGAAGATGCGCCGCGCGGAATCCACCAGCGCGCCATCCAGCGGATAGGCCACCAGCGGCCCATCCAGCAGCGCATCCAGATGCCGGGCCAGCGCGTCGCGCCCCGGCTGGTTCACGGCGCCCGGGAAGGCCGCCTGCCAGTCCAGCACGAACCATTCGCGCACCAGCGCCTTGTCCAGCGGGCCCTGGCGGCCGAGCATCAGATAGACGCGCACCGCCTCATACAGGAAATCCGGGCGTTGCAGCCCCTCGCGGATCTGCGCTTCCAGCCGCGCCAGCAGGCGGGGCAGCAGCACGCGGTCCAGCGCGCGGCGATAGGCGCTGTCGGCGCCGGCGGCCAGGATCTCCTCCTGGCTCATGCCCAGCGCGCCCTGGTCCTGGCCCACGGCGGGCGGCAGGGCGCGGGTGGTCTCCAGATAGGCCAGCACCGAGGCCAGATCGGGGCTCTGCACCCTATCCAGCGGGGCGCCGCGCGCGGCCTGCTCGGCCTGGGCGATGGCGGCGGCCAGCCGTTCGGCCCGCAGCTGCTCGGCGTGCATGGCGGTCCAGCCCCAGGCGCCGCCGCCCAGCAGCACCAGCAGCGCCAGCAGCCAGCAGCCCACCCGCAGCATCAGCCATTGGCGCTCACGGCCCCGGTCATTGGCGGCCAGCCGCGCCTCATTGAACACCACGTTGCGCAGCAGCCCGCCGAGGAAATAGGCCCGGCCCTTCTGCGCCATCGCGCGGGCGGGGCGGGCGGCATCCAGGCCGAAGCTGCGCGACAGCGCGCCCGCCAGCCGGTCCAGCGGCGTGCCCTCCTGCGTGCCGGAGGTGAAGTAGACACCGCGCAGCATCGGCGCGGGCTCCATGCGCGAACCCCCGAAGGCCAGCTGCGCGAAGCCCTGCAAGGCCTCCTGCACCGAGGCGAACTGGCTGGGGAAACCCGCCAGCGCCGCGCGCTGGGTCTGGCCGCGCTCGGCCTGCAACCGGTCCGGCAGGCGGGAGATCAGGCGCTCGATCAGCGCGGTGAACTCGCCCTCGAAGCCCGGCATCGGGCCCTCGGGCTTGTCGGTGATGGGGAAGGTGAAGCCCCAGACTTGGTCGCGCTGGGTCTTGTCCAGATCGTCGAAATACTCGGTGAAGCCGGGCAGCAGGTCGGCCTTGGTCACCAGGAAATACACCGGCAGCCGCTGGCCGAGCTTCGTCTCCAGCTCCTTGACGCGGCGGCGGATGGTGCGGGCGTGTTCCTGCCGCTGGGCGTCGTCCAGCTTCGAGAGCATGTCGATGCCGAAGGCCACCAGCACGCCGTTCAGCGGCTGGCGCGGCCGGTTGGTGCGCAGCAGGTCGAGGAAGCGCTCCCAGCCCGCGCGGTCGGCCTCCGCGTCGCTGTCCTGGGTGGTGTAGCGACCGGCAGTGTCGATCAGCACCGCGCGCTCGGTCAGCCACCAGTCGCAGAAACGGGTGCCGCCGACGCCGGAGATCTTGCCCTCCGCCAGCGGGAATTCCAGGCCGGAATTCAGCAGCGCCGTGGTCTTGCCCGAACCCGGCGGGCCGATGATGGCGTACCAGGGCAGCTCATACAGGTGGTTGCCCTTCTTGCTGGCCACGGCCTTCAGCTTGGTCAGCGCCTCGCTCAGGCGCTGGCGCAGCTGGGCGTCCTCCTCGGCGGTGGCTTCCTCGCGGCGGTTGGGGGGCGCGGCGGCGGCCTCCACCAGCGCCTCGTCGCGCTGCTCCCGCTTGCGGCCGATCAGCCAGAACACCAGCGCCCAGACGATGACCGGCACCGCGATGATGACCGCGCGCAGCCAGATGGCGTCGAAGGCCTCACCCAACAGGGGCAGGAACAGCCACAGCAGCACGCCGATCAGGATGACCGCGACCAGCGAGGCCAAGGCGGGGATGGAAACGAAAGCGCGCATCTCAGCGGCCCTCCCGCAGCAGCAGCACTTCGATGCGCCGGTTCTGCTCCCGGCCCTCCGCGGTGGCGTTGCTCGCCACCGGATCGCTGTCCGCCTTGCCCTGGGCGGAGAAGCGCGCGGGCGTGCCATTGGCCGCCACGATCATGGCCATGGCCGATTCCGCGCGCGCCTGGGACAGCGCGAAATTGGTCGGGAACCGCGCGGAACGGATCGGCTGGTTGTCCGAATGGCCCAGCACCTGCACCCGGCCGGGCTCGGTGCGCAGGGCCTCGCCGATGCGGCGCATCAGGTCGTTGAAGCGCGGGTCCAGCGTCGCCGACGCCGACGGGAACATGCCGCTGCCCTTGATGCGCACCAGGATGCGCTGGGCGTCGCCCTCGACCGTCACCAGGTTCTGCTGGATCTCGGGCGCCAGGAACTGCCGCAGCGTGGCCAGCGCATCCGGGCGCGGCGGCGTGTTGGGCGGGGGCGGCGGAAGGGGCGGCGGCGGCGCGGGCGGCACCGGCGGCGCGCTGCGGTCGATGGCGGGCAGCGCCCCGGGCGGCAGCGCCGCCATGCGCTCATACAGCCCCTCGGAGGAAGCACTGAGCGAGGACGCCACGTAATACCAGCCGCCGCCGAGCAGGAAGGCCGCCAGCACGAGGCCCACCCAGCCCGGCACCTGCCGCCCCGGGCCGCGATGCGGGGCGTCCACCCCGCGCCAATGCGGCGACAGTTCGCGCTCATACTCGCCGCGCAGCTGGCGCAGCAGCTCGAACAGCCCCTCCCGCACGCGGTCCAGCTCCGCCGGGCCGCGCTGCATCAGCCGGTACTTGCCCTGCAACCCCAAGGAGATGGCGAGGTACATCACCTCCAGCGCGCCCCGGAAGCGGCCGGGGTCCTTCATCATGTTCGACAGCAGGTCGAACACCCGCTCACCCGAGCGCACCTCGCCATGGATGGTGGAGACGAGGGAGCGCGCGCTCCAGTTGGATTGCGCGCCCCAATGGGTGCCCAGCACCACATCGTCCAGCGCCGAGCAGATCACGTAATGCGCGGCGCGGATGTCCTCCGCATTCGCGCCCACGCCGGCGGCGTCCGATTCGAACTGGCGCAGGGCGCGCATCACGCGCTCCCGCAGCTCATCGGCATTGGCGCTGGAGGTGGCGCCTGCCTGCGCCAGGCGGGAAAGGATTTCCAGCAGCGGCGCGGCCGCGGCGGCCAGCGGCACGATGCCCACCAGCGGCACCTGCCCGGCCTCTCCGCCCAGGCGCTGGGTGGGCGCGAAGGCGGGGGCCGCCGGCGCCACGGGGCGCGGCGTTGGGGGCGCCGCCGGCTGGCTCTGCCCGGGTTGGAAAGCGGGGCGGCCGACCCGGGTGCGGTCGGCGTCGCCATCCTCGTCGAAGGGATTGTCGCTCATGCGCGGATCGCCCAGAGGCTGAGACGGAGGTTCGGGAAATCACCCGAGACATGGATCGCGAAGGCGCCGCTGGTCTGCATGTGCTGCCAGTGCGGCGATCCGCGATCCAGCTCGAAATAGGTGGCGCCCGCGTGGAAGGGCAGCTGGCGGGGCGCCACCGGCAGGGGCCGCACCACGATGCCGGGCAGCGCCACCTGCACCAGTTCGCGGATATGCTCCACCGCGCCGATCTTCACCTGGTTGGGGAAGTGGCGGCGCAGTTGCTCGCCCGGCACATCGGCCATCACGGTCAGCACGAACTGGGCCGCGCGCAGCAGGTTGCGGTCGGTGATCGGGCCCACGCGCACGCCATAGGCGCGCTCCTGCAACGGGATCTCGACCGCCGTCGTCTCCAGCACCGCCGAGAGGCTGCGGCGCAGATCCGCGATCACCGGCGCGAAGCTGCGCTGCAGGTCATCGTGGCGATAGGCGGGATAGGACGCCGCGCGCTTGTCCGGCGCGGTGAAGGTGGCGAGCTCGCCAGCCAGCTGCACGAAATCCTTGAACAGGGTCTCGGGGTGCAGGTTGCCGGCATCGGCGTAATGCGCCAGCAGCGGCATCCAGCGGTTGATGGCCTGCAGCAGCAGGAAATCCGCGACCTCCCCCACCCCGCGCGAGCCGGGCTGGACGATGCGGGCCGCCAGGGCCTCCGCGCGCTGGCCGAGCAGGCCCACCATCTCCGCCAGCACATTCGACAGCGGGGTGGCGGCGGACACCCGCAGGGCGGGCGGGATGAACTGCTCATCCACCAGCACGCGGCGGTCGGCCTGCACCTCCGTCACCCGGGCCAGGCCCAGGCAGGCGAAGGCCGCGCGTTCCTGGCGTTCCAGCATGTAGCGCAGGCGCGGCCGCCCCACCGCGAGTTCCGCCGACAGCGAGGGGTCGGAATGCGTGTCATACGCCGTGTGGCCCGAGAGGGAGTAGCGCGCGGTCGTCGCGTCCTCCGTCTCATTCGCCGCCACTTCCATGCCGTCGGGCTTGCGTAGCGGCAGGCACAGATAGACCACCTGGTTGCGGGTGCCCTCCGGCAGGTCCAGCGGCTCCGGCAGGTCGGCGGTGCCGGGCACGGAGAAGGGCGTGCCGTCCTGCATCACCCCTGCGATGGAGGAGAGCGAGAACTTGCCCGCCGCCAGCAGGTCGCGGTCCAGCGCGATCTCGGTGACGCCCCAGGGGTGCGGGTGCAGGGGCGCGGCCCGGTCCTGCACCAGATGTTCCAGATACCGGTCCTGCTGCTGGAAATGCTGGGCGCGGAGGAACATCCCCTCCTGCCACACCACCTTGTCATGCCATGCCATGCAGCCACTCCCCCGTCACCGCCATCACTACCGCGGAATCCGGCGCGGCGGCGTCCCCTGAATTCATGAAGGGGGCGGTCACGACCCGCCCCCGCGCAGCGTTTCCTCATAGGCGCGGGCGAAGGCCCGGCCGAAAGCGCTGTCGAAATCATCGTCGAACTGGTCGGTGACCTGTTCGTGAAGCTTTCGGTATGCCTCCCACAGCTTCTTCTCCCGCACGCCGGGGATGATGCCGCCGCCGCCCACCTGTTCCTCCAGCGGGCCCGGGGCCAGGCGTTCGAGCATGGCGCGGGCCGCGGCCTGGGTGGCGGCGATGCTGGCCAGCTGATGCCGGGTGAGGTCGGAGAAAGTGTCCACGATCGCCTTCGCCCCCGGCCCCCGCGCGGAGAGCACGCCCTGCAACGCCGCCTGGTCGCTGGCGGCGAAGCGCACCGGGTTGTTGCCGGCGGCGCGCATCATCGTCTGCTCAATGCGGAATTCGCGGCGCACGTCGTCCCGCGCGATCAGCAGGGCGCGGGTGCCCGCGATGGCGGCCGCCAGCCCCGCGCCGAATTCGCGCAGCACCTGCGCCGGGTCGGTGCCCGGGGCGGCGGGGGGCAGGCCCGCGGCCTCCAGCACCAGGGCCAGGGCGGCGTCCAGCCCGCCCGCCGGCGGCGGGGCGGCGGGCACTGGGACCACCACTGGGGCCACCGCCACCGGCATGGGCGCGGGCGCGGGCTGGTCGAGTTCCGGCTCCGCGAAGACGGAGGGTTCGGGGGGCGCGAAGGGGCTGGGTTCCGGCGCGGCGGGTGGTGCTGGCGGCGGCGCGGGCAAGGGCGCGGCGGGCGGGGGCGCCACCGCGAAGGGGTCCGCGATCACAGCGGGCGGCGGGCCATCCGCGAAGGGGTCAGGGATGGGCGCCGCGGGCGGAAAGGGTTCTGGCGCGCGCGCGGCTACCTGGGCTGGCGGGGCAGAGAACGGCCGCGCGAAGGGATCGGGCTGCGGCGCGGGGGAAAGCCCGTCCAGCAGCTTGTCCCAATCCTCCGGGATCAGGTCCGGCGTGCGGGCCTGCGGCGCGCGCAGCGAGTCATGGATGCTGGGCACATGGTCCGCCATGCTGCCCCCGCCCGGCCCATCGAAGCCCAGGTCCAGGTCATCAGGTAGCAGCGGGCCGCGCCCGCTTTCGGGGAAGCCGCCGATGCCGTGGCTGGGCCCATGCGTCACCGGCGCCACGATGGGGCGCGACAGCGGCTCGGCCATCGGGTCGCCCCAATTGCTGCCGGGCTGCACGGTGGGGATGGAGGCATTGCTGTCCTCCGTCACCCGGCACTCGATCTCCCACGCGCCGATGCGCAGGCGGTCGCCATCGAACAGGGCCTTGGGCGCGCCCTGGCCGACCGGCTCCTGCGCGCCGTTCACGAAGGTGCCGTTGGAGGAAGTGTCCCGCAGCTGCCAGCCGCCCGAGGCGTATTCGATGACGCAGTGCTTCTTGGAGATCACGCGGTCCCGGTCGTCGAACTGCCAATCCGCCTGCGGCCCGCGCCCGAGCACGCATTCCCCCCCGCGCAGCTGCCGTTGTTCGGGCAGCGCGTGGTCAGGGCAGCGCACCACGGAAAGAACCAGCACCATGACCATAACCTCCAACCCTCGCCGCCCTTATCGAGTGGGCGGCGGCTCCACTTCCAGGCGGCCAGCGCCGCCGGCCGCGATATCCTGCGCCGAAGCCAGGAAGCGCGCGTAGCGCTCCGGCGCCTTTTCCGGGCTGTGGCGCAGGGCGGCCAGCAGCACGGCCCCCACCACCGCCACCCCGGTCAGATGCTCGCCGGGCGGCACCACGGGCGCACCCTCCGGCGCCATGCTGCCGCCGGACCAGAAGGCACCGACGGCGGCCCAGGCCTCCGGGCTGCGGAAGCCGCCCTTCTGGGCGGCGGCCATGGCGGCACGGCGGGGCGCGTCCTCCGGCCGGCGTACCCAGGCCTCGGCGGCCTGCACGGCCTCCGCGTCCGCGGGCAAATTGTCGGCGCTGGGCATGGCGCGGGCGCACATGCAGCCCCACCACACCGCCTCGCGCTTCGGCAGGGCGTGGGCGATCAGGCGCATCGCCTCCGGCCAGCATCCGGCCCGCACCAGGCACTCCACCCCCTGGGCGGCGTCGGGCACCCCCGCCAGCAGGGCCGCGCCCGTGGCATCCAGTTCCAGCCGGGGCAGCAGGGGGTCGAGCGCCACGGACAGCTTGTTGATCGGTGCGTTCATGTCAGTTGATCATCACCAGGCCGCCCTGGATGGTCATGATGGCGTCCGCCTTGTGGGTGGCCATCATCCCCTGGGTGTTGAGCATGAGTTGGGCCTTCACATCGATCTGCATCGCCTCGATCGTGATGCCCACGGGCGTCATGTGGATCTTGCTCTGCCCGCAGGTCAGCGTGATGGACTGCATCGCCTCGATCTCGATCTTCCCCAGCGAGGCCTTCTCCGCGATGTTGCCCATCTCCACGGTCATGGTGTGGTTGCCCTGCTTCACCGTCAGGCTGTCATTGCCCTGGGTGACGGTCGCCGTGCGGTCCAGCTTCACCGTCTCGGTGTGCTTGCCGTCCACCTTTTCCGTGCGGTCGTTCTTGACCAGCTCGTTCTTGTCCTTCTCCGCCTGAAGGATGAAGTCCTCGCTGCCCTTTTTGTCCTCGAACCGGACCTCGTTGTAGTTGCTGGCCCCGCCGCCCTTGCTGGATCGCGAGCGGAACCAGGTCTGGGTCTTGTTGGCGGGCAGGCCCTGCACCTGCTTGTGCTCGGCATTGTACATGCTGCCGATCACCACCGGGCGGTCCGGGTCGCCGTCCAGGAAGCCCACCATCACCTCATCGCCCACGCGCGGCAGCTGCCAGCTGCCGCCCCAGGCGCCGGCCACGCTCTGCATCACGCGCACCCAACAGCTGGAGGTGTCGTCGGTCTTGCCCGCGCGGTCCCACAGGAAATGGACCTTCACCCGGCCGTATTCGTCGCAGTGGATTTCCTCGCCCGAGGGGCCGGTGACGATGGCGCTGTGCAGGCCCGGCATCATCGGGCGCGGCCGGATCACGGGCGGGCGCCACACGCGCTCCGCCGCGATCATCCTGAGGCTGGAGGAATAGCCGGCGCTGCCCCCGCCCGCGAGCTGGGTTTCGTCGAAGGCCTGGTGCACCGCCTTGGTCACCAGCCAGGTGGCGGTGCCGGCGGCGTCGATGCCGCCCTTCACCTTCACCCGCCCGCCCGCGAAGATGGTGGGGTCGGTGCCCTCCGCACTCGCGACATCGGCCTGCGCCTCATAGCCCTCCATGCCCAGCTTGGAGAGATCGCCCTCCGGCTGCACCGCCTGGCCGCCGGGCCAGGAGAACATCTCGAACCCCGCCGCCCCCGGGCTGTTCAGCAGGGTGCTGGCCTGGGCGCGCAGCGGGGTGCCGGGCTTCAGCCCGTCGAAATCCTGGGTGGCGACGCGGCCCGGCTGCAGCGCCGATTCCGGCTGGAAGGCCGTGAGCGTGCCGGTCAGCCCATGGTCGGTGCGCACCACCTGCGCCTCGCCCGGGATCATCGGGTAGTCGGAATTGGCGCCGCACACCACCAGCGTGTGGTCGCCCGCCTTGTGCTCGAAGAAGAAGCCGCAGCCCGCTTCCTCCAGGATGCGGCGGGTGAAGGTCAGGTCGGTCTCGTTGAACTGCACGCAGTAATTGCGCGGCTGGGTGGGCACCGACCCGCCCCAGCGCACCGGCGCCACGTCATGCTCGCCGAAGATGGTGGTGCAGATCTGCTTGACCGATTTCTGCTGGAAGATCCGGCAGTCGGAGGTGCGGGTGAGCTGCCACAGCCGCGGCACCGCCACCAGCATATAGGCGGCATAGCCGCGCCCGATCGCCGCCTGCCGCGTAAAGCTGCGGACGATGCCGTGGAAGTGCCGCGCGGGCACATGTGCCGCGGTGATGGTGCAGGTGATCGGCTTGCCCACCAGCGCCGAGGGGCTGATGCCCATGTCCTGGGACAGCACCTCGGCCGTGATGGTGAAGGGCTGGCCGATCTCCTCCTCCACCGACAGGCGCCTGAGGACCAGGGCATCCTTGCCGAGTGGCGTGGCGATCTCCAGCAACCGCTCCGACTGCGTGACGTTCACGGTGCCAGACAAGGCTGTTTTCCTCCGCGGCTGCTCTCCGCTTCGTGTAGTGGAAACAGGAAGGCCCTTGAAAAGCAAACCCTACTCGGGTCTGGCCATCCCTCATCCCGGTGATGCGGCGCGATCATCTTCACGTGTTGCGCCCTAGATGATGCCGAAACGGCGCCAGACGGGCCGGCGATCCTGGATCATCCGGGCGATCACACCGGCGGCCTCGGCCAGATCCTCCTCGTTCAGCGGACCCAGCAGGCGGGCGGCCATGGCCCCGGTATCGGGCGTATCGCCGCCGGAACTTTCCGGCTGCACGGAGACAGCCAGCTCCAGCCAGGTGCAGGCCATGCCGGCGCCTGCCACCGGCGAGGCCATGGCCAGCTGCGAGCCGGTGCGGCCATCCAGCACATAATCCCGCGCCACCAGCCGGTTCAGGGCGGCGGTCTGCGGGGTGGGGCCGGAATCGCGCAGCACCGGCAGGGTGTGGCCCGCGCCCGTCAGGCTCATCAGCAATTCGCCGGGGTTGGGCGGGCGGCCGGGGGCCAGGGCGCGCAGATCACCCAACCGGCATGGCCCCTGGCGCAGGGCCTCGGCCATCGGCGCCCACATGGCGGCGCCCATCTCGGCCTCGCCCACCGGCACCTTCACCTTGGGCGGCTCGGCCGCCGGTTCCAGGCTGGCGGCCAGCACCAGGTCATCGACGGCCTGGTCGGGATCGGTGCGGACCAGGCCGCGCGCGAAGACATCGCGGCGGAAGGGGCGCTGGATGCAGATATCCTTCACCAGTTCCCGCATCGGGCCCGGGGGCGTCGCCTCGTACAGCGCGCGCTGCTCCGGGCTGAACAGCGTGTCGGGGATGTTCTCATGCAGGGTCACGCTGCCGACATATTGCAGCTTCGCCTGGCCCATCGCCTGGGCCAGATCCTCGAAGAAGACCGGGCGCCAATGCTCGGTCATCAGCTCGTGCACCAGATAGGCGGGGTTCAGCCGGTCGTCCTTGTCCACCATGGCCTGCAGCAGCGGCGTCAGGGGCAGGTGCGCGGGCTTGGTCTCCAGCAACTGCCGCACGATCTCGGTGGCACCCTCGGTTCGGGCGCGCACGCTGCCGCTGGGCTGCACGGCGGAGGCATGGCGGAACAGCCGCTGCAAGGCCGCGTTCGGGCCGAAGCCCGGCAGCGCGTTGTAGCCGACATAGACCAGCCCGCCCGGCTTCAGCCGGCGCGCCAGCAGGCGGATGATGCCCTCCCGCACCGGGTCGCCCACCCAGGTCCAGACCCCATGCAGGGTGGCCACGTCCAGCGGCGGCAGGCGGTCGATCTCGGCATCCGTCATGCTGGCCAGATCGGCCTCGACGAAGACCGCGTTCTCGATCCGCGCGCGCTCGGCCAGCGAGGCGGCCTCGGCGATATGGGCGGGGTTGTAGTCCAGGCCCAACACCGTCCAGCCCGGGTTGGCGGCGGCCAGCGTGTTCACCGTATAGCCGCGGCCGCAACCGATATCGGCCACCACCAGGTCGGGCCGCACCTGCCAGGCCACGCCCATCAGGGCGCAGACCATGTTCAGCTGGGTGGGCACCAGCCCGGATTGATAGGAGAAGGTATAGGGGCTGTCGGCGACATAGCCCTGGCTCCAGGCCGTCATCACATGATCCTCAGAATGGCGGCGGGCGCAGCATGGCGTCGCGCACCGGCCGGGTGCGGGGCGCCGTCTGCCCCATCCATGACGTCAGGCCGAGCCGCATTCCCGCGCCCCCTCCTGGGCCCCCGCGCAGCACCGGCTCGGGCAGCGCGTCGGGGGACAGGATGGGGTTCAGCGCGAAATCCTGCTCCGGCCCCACGAACAGGCGGACCATGGAGCACAGCCGCGCATAGAGCGGCTGGCCCGGCAGCAGGCGGTCGAACAGCGCGCGGCCCATGGGGCCCACGCGGATGATGAAGCGCGATTGCGGCTCCCACACGCGCGCGCCGATCGCCATGTCCACCCCCAGCCGGGAATGCGCGGCGCCCAGGCGCGATTGCTCCGATTCCGGCAGGCGCAGCCAGCCGCCGGCGAATTCCACGATCTCGACCGGGCGGCCGATCTCCTCCTCCAGCATCGCGCGCAGGCGTTCCGCGCTGCGGGTGCGGGCGGAGAGGTTGCCCGCGTGATAGCGCAGCACCGAGGGTGCCGCCGCCACCCGCCCCGACAGGCCCGGCGTGCCCATGCCGATGGCCGCGTCCAGCGCGCGCTCGGCCGGGATGGGGTCCCGCGCGGGGCGGTATTTCGCCCCCGCCCGCACCCACATGCCGGTGAAGCGGCGGGACAGCATTTCCAGGAACTTCGGCAGCGCATCCTGCCGGCGGCGCAGCTGGGCGCCGGCCGTGGCGGTGTAATGGCGCGGCAGCACCCCGCCCGGCCCCACCAGCCCGAACAGCGGCGCGCCGATGGTGCGCGTGGCCTCGTCGAAGCCCGAAACCTCGGCCAGCGGCAGGGCCAGATTGGCCGGCGCCGTATAGGGCAGCGCCACCACATCCCGACCCGCCGAGAACCCCGCGACGAAGGCCGCCTGGTCCAGGTCGAAACGCTGCGGCGCCGTGCGCAGCAGGTCTCGGGGGCTCGGGGCACGCGGCGGCGGCGGGGCGGGTTCGGCCGCGAGCACCGCGTCCAGCACGGCGGGCTCGGGGGCCGCGGGCTGTTCCCGGCGCGGCACCATCATCGTCATGTCGGGGTCGGGTTCATCGCTCACAGCAGCACCCGCGTGCCGCTGCGCGCGGGCCAGCGCGCCTGCACCGTGCCGCGCCCGCGCAGCACGGCGGTGCTGCGCACATAGCCGTTGATCGAGACCTGCAGCGCCAGGAAGCGTTCCAGCACGCAGCCCATCAGATACAGCCCATGGGCGGGCCAGGCCTGGGCATCGAAGGTGAATGTCACCTCCAGCCCGCGCACGAAGCTGCCGGGGCGTTGGCCCGGCAGGCGGGCGACACCCGGCGCGGCCTCGGCGGCCACCAGCCCGGCCATGGCGGCGCGGCTTTCGGGCGTGTCCCGCAGGTCATGCAGGCGCATCATCTCCCGCAATGCCAGCGCGCCGTCCTGCCCGCCGGTCACGCCCAGATGGTTCAGCGCCATGTGGGACACCAGGCGCCACGCCCCGCGCTCATGCAGCGGCGGCCGCAGGGTGGGGGTGGGCGCCGAGAGGCAATGCGCCGCCTGCGCCGGGCAACTGGCATCGGCCACGGAAAGCCGCGGCTGCCCGCCGCCGAAGGGCAGCAGCGCCGGCAAATCCCGGTTGGTGCAGAGCGCCGTGACGGTCAGCACCCCATCGGCCGGGGCCTGGGGGTCGAAGCGCTCGTCGCGCAGCATCAGCCGGATCTCGGTGCCGGTCAGCGGCAGCGGCGCGGGGCCGCGCAGCGCCACCCATTGCATGGGGGCGGCGTCGCCCTCGGCCTCGCCCTCCCGCATCAGGCGCTGGAAGGGCAGCACATGCCGGCGCGCGCCATCCGGCCGGCTTTCGCGCACGTTCAGGATGGAGTGCAGCTCCAGCCCCTGCGGCCGGCGGGCGTCGGGGATCACCAGCCATTCGGTCTGGGTGCCGTCCAGCGCGATGGGCTCGCAGCGCTGGGTGAACAGGTTCACCACCGGCGTGCAATGCAGGGCGATGTTGTCGCGCTCCAGCATGCGCTCCAGCTCGGGCGCCGCGCGGTTCAGATAGATGAACAGGTCGATGCTGTTGGAGGCATGGCGCAGCGTGCGCGCGTCCAGCCCCGACAGCTCGACATAGAGGAACTTCTCCGGGTGGGCGAAATACTCGGTCAGCAGCCGGTGGCCGTCGAAGGCGCGGTTGGGCCAAGGCAGCGCCGCTTCCTCACGCTCGAACCCCACCGGGCGCAGGCGTTCGGGCGGCAGGAAGGTGGCGTCCGGGTCATTCGGGCCATCGGCCAGCGCCATACCGATGCAGGCGGTGCACAGCAGCTCATGCAACGCATGGCCCATCATGCCGCTGCCGCGCAGGTGCAGGCGCAGCACATCGAGGCCCACCTGGGCGAACAACAGGTCCGGCACCTGGGTATTCAGCGTGATGCGCAGGCAGGATTGCGCGCCCTGGATGCGCGGGCTGGCCGGCGCCGCCAGCGGCTGCCCCATCATCCGCACCGCGCCGATGGTGATGGGCCACAGCGTCACGTCATGGCAGGTGACATAGCGCAGGCTCTCACCGCGCACCGGCTCGGTTTCCACCGGCGTGCCGCGCCTGGCCACGGCGGGGCCGCGCGCCTCGCGCTTGGGTTCCAGCTGCACGGTCGCCATGCTGGGCACCGGCGCCAGCAGATGCGGCGAGAGCAGTTCCAACAGCGCGTCGGTGATCTCGGGGAGCTCATCCTCCAGCCGCTGCTGCACGCGACCGGCGAGGAAGGCCACGCCCTCCAGCAGGCGCTCCACATGCGGGTCATCGACCGTGCCGTCGGCGGTGATGCGCAGCCGCCCCGCCGCCTTGCCCGAGGCCGCGGCGAATTCCCCCGCCAGGCGCCGCAGCGCCGCGAGTTCCCGGTTGTAGAAGGGCAGCAGGCTTTCGCTCATCCGTGATCCGCCACCCGCACTTCGTGGGACACCGCCTCGATCACCGTCTCGAAGCTGACGGGCTCGGGCACCGGGTCGCTGCGCAGCACGGCATCCACCCGCAGCTTCAGCCGGCGTTCCAGCTCCCCGCCGGAATCGTCGATGCGCACCTTCACGGCGCGCAGGCGCGGTTCGTAGCGGCGGATGGTTTCCTCCACATCGGCCGCCAGCGCCTCCCGCCGCTCCTGCAGGGCATAGCTGCCGGCGGTGGCATCCGGGATGCCGTAGTTCAGCGGCGAGGTGGCGAGTTCCGGCGCCGTCTCCGGCAGGGGCCAGCGGCGGCGGCGGGCGTTCAGCAGGGCCTCCAGGTCACGCCGCACGGCGCGCCGCAGCGCCTCCACCGCTTCCTGCGGAGAGCGCGGCATGGCGCCATCGTCATCGGCATCCGCGATCAGCCGGTCCAGCAGGGGAAGCCGGACCCAGAGCGGGGCCGATTTGGGCGGCGCGGGGCGGTTGGAGGGACGGTCGCTCATGGTGTCACGTGAAACGCAGCGCTTTCAGCTCGCTGATCGCCACATCCGCCTCGCCCACCAGGAACACGCGCTGGCCGATGCCGCGCACGGGGCCGGGGCCCTCGCTCCAGCTCGTCTCGCGGCCCAGCTTCACATCGGCGGAGGCATCGGGCGTGACGGAATAGATGGCGGGGATATAGACCACGCCCTCCGTGCTGTCCTTCAGGGTGATGGTGGCGCGGCGCCACACCAGGTCGCGCGGGCGCTTGGGGGGCTCGAATTCCAGGCTGGCGATGCGCTCCACCGGCACCAGGATGTGGGTGGCGGAGGTGGTGAGCACCTCGATCGTCGGCCCGAAGATGTCGTCGCCGTCGCGGAAATCGTTGAATTCGATGGTGCGGCCATCGTCCAGCTCCGCCACGCCGGGGATGGCGGGGCGCAGCTCCTCGGCCTCGGCGGCGGCGGCCTCGGCTTCCTCCGGGTTGCCGGTGCGGGCCAGCACCGCGGCGCGCAGGGCGGCCTGCTGCGCGGGGGTCGCGTCATCGCCCTGGAACTTCGGCGCGCGGCCTTCCTGCCACACCTGCTGGCGGATCACCTCCGCCCGCAGCACGGTGCGGAAATCCAGCACGGTCGGGATGGGCTGGTCGCTGATCACGGCATCCAGCATGCGGTCGGCGCGCTCGGCCTCGCCATTGATCAGCAGCAGTTCCGCCATCAGCCAGCGCGCGCCGAAATCGGTCGGCTGCGCCTTCACCTGCACGGTGGCGGCGGCGATGGCGCCGGCCAGATCGCCGGTCTTGAAGGCGTCGCCCACGGGGTCTTGGGACATGGTCGTTTCCTGTCTTCAGGCCGCTTCGCGCGGGCCGGTGAGTTCAGTCAGCAGCCGGAAGGACGCTCCCACATCATCCAGCTGATAATGCGGCTGCAGTATGACCGTGCAGCCATAGATCCCGGGTTTGCCGATCTGCTCCCGCACCTCCACCCGCGCATCGCGCAGCGGATAGCGGGAGGCAGCGTCCCCCCCACCCGCCAACCCGCTGACATGGCTGTTCAGCCAGGCCTGCAGGCGGGTTTCCACATCCTCGGGGTTCAGGAAGCTGCCCACCATGTCGCGGCCCATCAGCTTCACCACATGCGCGAAGCGGGAGACACAGAGCATGCTGTTGAACTGCGCCGACAGCCGCTGATTGGCATTGGCCACCTCGCTGGTCATGCGCGGCGGGCGGTGGATGGAGGGGGCCGCGCCGAAGCTCGCCTCCGGCAGGCCTTCCAGCCCGCACAGCGCGATCAGCCCGGCATCGGCGGCCTCGCGCTCCTGCTCGTCGGTCAGGCTGAGTTCCAGCGGCGGGCGCGGCGGGGGGCCGGGCGGGTCGGCGCGGAAACGCTCATGCGGCAGGGTTTCCACCACGCCGCCCGTGGCATCCCAGCCCGGCTCCGCGCCGCGCACATCGGCGGGCCAGTGATAGCGGGCGAAGCTGCGCGCGGCCACCGAGGCGAAGGCGTAGACGGCGGCGGTCCAGACCCGCTGGTCCGGCCGGCCGGCATCCTCCGAGTAGCGGAAGCGGTCTGCCCTGGTGCCATCGGCGGCCCAGCGGCGGCGCCCCAGCGTGCGCGGCAGCACCAGGCCCAGGAAGCGGGTTTCCTCACGCTGCGCCAGCCGCGCCCAGCGCTGCTTCTCCGGCCCGCGGAACAGGGCGCTGAAGGCCGTGGCGGGCCGCGCCTCATGATAGGAATCGAGCCCGAAGAATTCCGGCGACACCGGCAGCACCACTGGGCAGAAGGAGGCGGCGCCGACCTCCGCCAGCCGCTCCAGCACCGGCACGTCATCCACCGGCTGGCTGGCGCTGGGCGAGGGGCGCACCTCGTAATCCGCCACCAGCATGCCATAGGGCTCGCCGCCCGGCATGCCGAACTCCTGTTCGTGGATGATGCGGAACAGGGCGGACTGGTCGAATTCGCTGGCGCGCTGGAAATCGCGGGAGATCTCGACCCAGCGGGCATTCAGCAGCCGCACCTTCACCAGCTTGTCCTGCACGAAGCCATCGACCAGCCAGAACAGCCCCCGCCAGGAGCCCTCCAGCCGCCGCAGCTTCTCGTTGTGCAGCACCGCGTCCAGCTGGCGCGACAGCAGCGCGTCGATCGCCACGATGTCGCGGTCGATCGCTTCCTGCAGAACCTCCAGCGCGTCGGGGCCGGTCAGCATCGCCAGCAGCGCGGCATCGCCGAACCATTGGCGCAGAAGGGTGGCGGCGGAGGTTTCGGCCAGGAAATCGGCCACCCCCGCCACCGGGGCTGAGCCGCCGAAGAACCGGCCGCCCAGCATGGTGCCCCGCATCCCTTGGCGCATTGATGCGTCCCCATCAATGCGCATCGGGCTCAGGCCTTTTCAGGAATGCGCGCGACCATGCGCATGGAGGTGGTCAGTTCCTCCATCTGCAGCCACGGGCGCAGATAGGCGACGGCGTTGTAGGAGCCGGGCTTGCCCGGGATTTCCTTCACATCCACCCGCGCCTCGCGCAGCGGATACTTCGCCCGCGCTTCCTGGCCGGCACCCTCCATCGGGTTCACGTAGTTCTGGATCCAGCGGTTCAGCTCGGCCTCGACGTCCGTTGCCTCCATGAACCGGCCCACCCAGTCGCGCGCCATCACCTTCAGGAAGTGGGCGAAGCGGCTGGTCGCCATGATGTAGGGCAGGCGGGCGGAGATCGCCGCGTTGGCCGTGGCATCCGGGCGGTCGTACTTCTTGGGCTTCTGGGTGGTCTGCGCGCCGAAGAACACGGAATAGTCGGTGTTCTTGTAGTGGCAGAGCGGCAGGAAGCCGTTGTGCGACAGCTCGGCCTCACGCCGGTCGGTGATGGCGATCTCGGTCGGGCACTTGGTGTCCGAATCGCCGTCGTCCGACTTGAACACGTGGGTCGGCAGGCCGCTGACCTTGCCGCCGCCCTCGGCGCCGCGGATGGCGGTGCACCAGCCGGATTGCGCGAAGGCGTCCGTCAGGCGCGCCGCGTGCACATAGGCCGCGTTCATCCAGCAATAGTCTTCGTGGTTCATCGCCCGGGCGGTGCCATCGGCATCGCTCGGCGCTTCCTCGAAGTTGAACTCCTCCAGCGGCTTGGTCTTCTCGCCATAGGGCAGGCGCGCCAGCACGCGGGGCAGCACGAGGGTGACGAAGCGGCTTTCCTCGGTATCGCGGAAGGCACGCCAGCTCGTGTACTCGGCGGTCTCGAAGATCTTGGTCAGGTCGCGGGGGTTGGCCAGCTCCTGATAGTCCTTGAAGCCGAACATCTGCGAGCCCGCGGCGGAGATGAAGGGCGCGAAGGCCGCGGCAGCCGTCTGGCTGATCAGCTTCAGCGTCTCCACATCCTCCGGATGGGCGGACCATTCATAGTCGCCGACCAGCGCGCCATAGGGCGTGCCGCCCGGCATGCCGAACTCGGCCTCGTAGATCTTCTTGAACAGGTTGGACTGGTCGAATTCGACCGCCCGCGTCAGGTCCCGGTTCAGCTCGCGCTTGGAAGCCTGCAGCATGCGGATCTTGAGCGCTTCGCCCGTCTCGCTGTTCTGGATCAGGTAGTGCAGGCCGCGCCAGCTGCCCTCCAGCTTGGTGAACTTCTCATGGTGCATGATCGCGTTCAGCTGCTTGGACAGCTGGTCGTCGATCGCGTCGATCGCCTTGTTGATCGTCTGGGTCAGGTTGCGGCTGAAGGTGATGGTGCCCTTCAGCGCTTCCTCGGTCAGGGCCTTCACCAGCTCCGCGGCGCGGTCGCGCTCGGTCTGGCGGGTGGCGCCGATCACCTGCTCCAGGAAGGAAAGGCCTTCGCCTTCCGTCGTGGTGGTGGATGCGGCGCCGGCGGGCTGGGACTGGGTTCCGCTCATGGCGTCACGCCTCCGGCTTGTTCAGGCCCAGCTCCGAGGAGAGCGCCTGCAGCTTGGTGTTGTCCTTCAGGATATCCTCCAGCAGCTCCTCGAGCTGGGTGGAGTTGTCCGCCTTGCTGAGCAGGTCGCGCAGCTTGTCGCGGGTTTCCAGCAGGGCCTTCAGCGGTTCCACCTGCTGCACAACGCGCTGGGGCTCGAAATCCTCCAGGCTGTTGAACTTCAGGTTCACCGCCATCTCGCTGCCGTCGCCGGCCAGCGTGTTCTCCGTGCGGAAGGACAGGCTGGGCGCGATCTGCTTCATGACGTCATTGAAGTTGTCGCGGTCGATCTGGGTGAATTTGCGGTCCTTCAGCGGCTTCTGCGCCGCGGAATTGTCGCCCGCGAAATCACCCATCACGCCCAGCACGAAGGGGAGCTCGCGCTCGATCTTCGCGCCGTCCAGCTCCACATCGTAGGTGATGTGTACGCGCGGCTTCCGCACGCGCGTCAGCTTGCCATAGATATCCGACATGACCTCTCCCCAACGATGATCGTTGCGATGGAATGCGCCAGCGCATCACCCTCGATGGCCGGAACGCAGATGCGGCGATACGCACGGGCCAAGCTGAGCCTGGTCGCGGGCGCGGGTAAGACGCTGGAATATGTGACCGAACTGTAACTGCGCGCGATTCCGGGCGTCAACGCCTTGTTCGCGCGCTCACGGGAATGCGAGCGGAGACGGTCAGCTGTAGCCATCAGACCCCTCCTCCGCCTGGCTTTCCTGGAAACTCTCCGCCCGGATACCCAGGGCGGAAAGCATGGCGTTGCGCACCGTCTCATCGGCCAGCACCTCGCCCAGCAGTTCGGGCAGGGCCATGCGGCCGCGCCGCACCGCGTCCTTCAACGTATAGGCCAGGAAGGATTGCGGCTCGGTCCGGGCGAAGAATTCGGCGATCTGCTCCAGTTGCTTCAGCGCCTGCTCGCGGTTGGCGACGGCGGATTGCATGCCGCCCAGCGCGACCCCGCCCTGGGCCGCGCCGCCGGCGGCGGCAGGCGCCCCGCCGGCCACGGGCGCCGTTTCCTCCACTTCGGCCGGGGCGGGCGCATCCGCGTCGCCATACCGTTCCGCGAACGCAAGGGCACGCCCCAGAATCTCCGCCACCCGCCGCAGCGAGGGGGTGGGGTAGGAAAAACTCGCCTCCACCCGGGCATCCAGCGCGCGCCACACCTCCAGCGCGGCCTGGATATCCTGCCGGGTGCGGCCGATGGCGGCCCGGGCGCTGTGGGCCTCGGCCTCCAGCCGGTCCATCGGCAGCACGCCGCGGTCGTAGCGGGCCTGGCGCTTATCCGGCTCCGGCAGGGTGGCGGCGGCCAGCGCGGCCTCATGTTCATAGAGGTGGAAAGGCTGGCCCGTGGGCCGCATGAACAGCACGATGGATTGCAGGGGTTGGATCAGCACCCCATCCTTGTCCGCGCCCGAAAGCCCTTCGAGCAGCGAGGCCCGGTAGCTCTGGCCTTCCTCCTCATCGGGGCGGGGGAACACATCCTCCCAGTATTGCGCCAGCAGCCCGTCCAGCAGCCGGGCCCCGGTGACGAGCCCCGCGAGCCCGTGCTGGCGCACCAACGCCTCGGTCAGCCAGCCCGCGACCTCCAGATCCTTGGAAACGCCCGCCAGCGTCTCGACCCCGATGCGTACCACATCCCGCCACAAGGGAGAGGCGGTGGTGTCGGGCTCATCGGCGGAGCGGCGGGCACGGTCATCGGCCTGGGCGGCGGAACGCGCATCCCGCAGCGCGCGATACGGCGCGGTGGGCGAGAAATCCTCTCGCAGGTCGGACCCCGTGGCGCTGTCCCCATCCAGGGGCGCCAGCAGTGCATCCACATCCAGAACGTTATCCACCATGCGCCAACCCCCCAGGAGCGGCACGCATCATAGTTTCCATGGAATGCATGCCGAGGAGCATCATGAGGTTTTGTGAAACCCTGAACAAGTGACTGCTCGCATCATATCGCAATCTTCGTATTCCGCATCATCGCAACTGATGAAAGCTTGTCATTCATGTTGCGGAGCAATGGATTTGTTCCCGGATAATTGATTGACGAGATACTGGAGCCACACTAACGCTTTGTTCAAGCTAACGCGGCACAAGGCTGACAGCCCCGTCTGATTGCCATCTCGTGAACGGGATGCAACGGACGAGGGCCTCACCATGCGCCGATGTCGCTACGGTATCGCATGCAGGGCGTCGCATGTGACGCATTGCGGGCGGGCGGGTCGAATTCGGGCAGGAGGTAACGCCAGTTATGGTCGCGGTTGACTTGAAATCCCTCGTCGGACGCATGACGGAGCTGGCGCGCCGCCAGCTCGAAGCGGCGGCCGGCCTCACCCTCTCCCGCACGCACTACAATGTGGAGGTGGAGCACCTGCTCCTCCGCCTGGTGGAGCATCCAGGGTCCGATGTTTCGGTCATCATGCGCAATGCCGGCGTCGATGCCGCCCGCGTGGTGGCCGAGCTGACGCGCGGGCTGGACCGGCTGAAAACCGGCAATTCCCGCGCGCCCTCGCTGTCGCCCGACATCGTATCCTGGCTCAAGGAAGCCTGGCTGATCACCAGCCTGGAGGCCAACCAGGGCAAGATCCGCTCCGGCTACATGCTGGCGGCGTTGCTGGCCGATGACAGCCTGTCGCGCATCGTCAAGGACAGCGCGCCCAGCCTGCTGGCCATCCCGGCCGAGGTGGTGCGCAAGAAGCTGAACGAGCTGGCCGATGGCAGCGAGGAAAGCACCGCCGCCACGGCCCCCGCGCCCGGCGGAGCCGCCACCCCGGCCGACCCCACCGTGCAGCCCGCCCAGGCCGGCCCGCTGGAGCAATTCTGCACCGACCTGACGGCCCAGGCGCGCAACGGCAAGATCGACCCCATCCTGGGCCGCGATTCCGAAATCCGGCAGATGGTCGATATCCTGACCCGGCGGCGCCAGAACAACCCGATCCTGACCGGCGAGGCCGGCGTGGGCAAAACCGCGGTGGTCGAGGGGCTGGCCCTGCGCATCGCCGCGGGCGACGTGCCGGATGCCCTGAAGAAAGTGAAACTGATGGCGCTCGACCTGGGCATGCTCCAGGCCGGCGCCAGCGTGAAGGGCGAGTTCGAGAACCGCCTGAAAGGCGTGATCGACGGCGCCAAGGCGTCCCCTCAGCCCGTGGTGCTGTTCATCGACGAGGCGCACACGCTGATCGGCGCGGGTGGCACGGCCGGGCAGAACGATGCCGCCAACCTGTTGAAACCTGCGCTGGCGCGCGGCGAGCTGCGTAGTATCGCCGCCACCACCTGGGCCGAGTACAAGAAATACTTTGAAAAAGACGCGGCCCTGACCCGCCGCTTCCAAGTCGTAAAGGTGGAGGAGCCGAGCCTGCCGCTGGCCTCCGCCATGCTGCGCGGCCTGGTGCCGGTGCTGGAGAAGCACCACAATGTCCGCATCCTGGATGAGGCCGTGACGGAGGCCGTGCGGCTGTCCGCCCGCTACATCCCGGCCCGGCAATTGCCGGACAAGGGCGTGTCGCTGCTGGATACCGCCTGCGCCCGGGTCTCCATGAGCCAGGCCTCCATCCCAGCCCCGATCGAGGACCGGATGCGCCGCCTGGCGCTGATCGAGACGGAGCTGGGCGCCATCGAGCGCGAAGCCGCGACCGGCGGCGACCACGCCAAGCGCACCGCCGCCCTGAAAGCGGAGGAAGAAGCCACCCGCACCGAACTGGCCGCACTGGAAGAACGCTGGGACCAGGAAAAGGCGCTGGTGGAGAAGATCCACACCCTGCGCTCCGCCCTGGAGAAGCCCGAGGAAGGGGCCGACACGGTCGGCAATCTGGCCGAACTGGCGGACGCCACCGGCGCACTGCACGCGCTGCAGGGCGATGAGCCCCTGGTGCACCCGATGGTGGACGGCCAGGCCGTGGCCGAGGTGGTCGCGACCTGGACCGGCATCCCGCTGGGCCGCATGGGCGGCGACGAGATGCGCACCGTGCAGTTGTTGCACCAGAAGTTGAACGAGCGCGTCGTCGGCCAGGACCATGCGCTGGAGGCCATCGCCAAGGCGATCCGCACCAGCCGCGCGGGCCTCGCGGACCCGCGCAAGCCCATCGGCGTGTTCATGCTGGCCGGCACCTCGGGCGTCGGCAAGACCGAGACGGCGCTGGCGCTGGCCGACCTGCTCTATGGCGGCGAGCAGAACCTGACCACCATCAACATGAGCGAGTTCAAGGAAGAACATAAGGTCGCTCTGCTGATGGGCAGCCCGCCGGGCTATGTCGGCTATGGCGAAGGCGGAGTTTTGACGGAAGCGGTCCGTCGTCGCCCTTATTCCGTCATTTTGCTCGACGAAATGGAGAAGGCGCACCCTGCCGTGCAGGACGTGTTCTACCAGGTCTTCGACAAGGGCAACATGAAGGATGGCGAAGGTCGTGACATCGACTTCAAGAACAGCGTCATCATCATGACCTCGAACGCGGGCACCGATACCATCGCCAAGCTCTGCGCGGACCCCGAAACCGCGCCCGAGCCCGATGCGTTGCGGGAGGCCTTGCGCCCCGATCTGTTGAAATGGTTCAAGCCGGCCTTCCTGGGCCGCTGCAATGTCGTCATCTACTACCCGCTTGCGGACAATATCCTGAAGCAGATCATCGGGCTGAAGCTGCGCAGCATCGGCCGCCGCCTGCGGGAGAATTACGATGCCGATTTCACGGTGGACCCCGCCGTGACCGAGGCGATCGTGGAGCGCTGCCGCGAGGTGGAAAGCGGCGCGCGCAATATCGAGAACATCCTGAACAACACGCTGCTGCCGCAACTGGCCGGCCGCGTGCTGGAACTGCTGGCCGAAGGCAAGACCATCACGAGCGTGAAGGTCGAACTGACCGATGCCGGAGATTTCGATTTCGCCATCGCCTGAGCAGGCATGGCGCAAGGGCTACCCTGCGCGGCACCGGAACAGGGGCCGCCCGCCAGGGGGAGAGGCGGGGAAACCCGTCAACAGTGCAACACCGGCCAGTCGCCCGCCGCGGGCCTGACCGGAACCGAGGCGCGGCGAGCGGAGTTCAACACATGGCAATCTTTTTGAAGTACGGTTCCATCAAGGGCGAAACCACGCAGCTAACCCACAAGGAATGGATCGAGGTCAACTCCTTCCAGTTCGGCGTGGGCCGCGGCATCAGCATGGGCGTGGGCGGTGGCTCCAAGCGCGAAGCGACGGCTCCTTCCGTCAGCGAAATCGTGCTGACCAAGAGCTTCGACGTCTCCTCGCCGCTGCTGCTGAAGGAAGCGATCGGCGGCAAGGCGGTCGAGGTCAAGATCGAGATGACCCAGACCGACGCCAGCGGCAAGCATGTGTCCTATCAGAAGTACATTCTGAGCGACACGCTGATCTCCGGCTACAGCATCTCCTCCGGCGGTGACCGCCCGAGCGAGAGCATCAGCCTGAACTTCGGCAAGATCGACAGCGAATACCTGAACATCGACAGCAAGTTCAACGCGAAGACCACCGGCCACGTGATCTACGACATCGGCCAGGCGAAGCTGACCTGATCCGGGATGGAGGGGGCATGGCCCCCTCCTCCATTTCAGCGCCCCTGGAAGTTGGGCGCGCGCTTTTCCAGGAACGCCTTGCGGCCTTCCACATAATCGGCGCTGGCGAAGCATGCCTTCACCATCGTGTCGCAGGTCGCCTCATCGGCGGCGCCCCGGTCCTTCACCGCCTCATTGGCGATGAACTTCACGGCCGCGATGGTCAGCGGGGCGTTGCCCGCGATCATGGTGGCGTATTCGGTCACATAGGCCGCGAGTTCCGCCTTCGGCACCACGCGGTTCACCAGCCCCATGCCGGCGGCCTCGGCGGCCGAGAAGCGGCGGGCGGTGTAGAACACCTCCTTCGCGAAGGAGAGGCCGACGAGATCGACCAACCGGCGGATGCCCTCCAGCGGATAGCCCAGACCGAGCTTGGCGGCAGGAACACCGAAGTTGCTGCCTTCCTCGCAGATGCGGATGTCGCAGCAGACGGCCAGCGCGGTGCCGCCGCCGATGCAGAAGCCCTCGATCTGCGCGATGGTGGGCTTGGGGAAGCTGGCGATGGCGTCATACACGCGCTTGGTCTGCGCCTGATAGGCGGCCACCGCCTCCTCGCCCTGGCGCTCGCTCTCGAATTTCGAGATGTCGGCGCCCGAGACGAAGGCCTTGCCCCCCGCCCCATCCAGCACCAGCACCCGCACGGCGGGGTCGGCCGCGAAGGCCTTCACCGCGATCTCCGCGCCCTGCCACATCTCCATCGAGACGGCATTGCGCTTTTCCGGGTTGTTGAAGGTCAGGCGCGCGATGCCATTCTCCACGCGCGCCAGCATCTTGTCGGTACCGAGGTCCATTCTCACACCACCTGGTTCTTGCGAAGGGAAGCAATCTCGTCAGCGCTGTAGCCGGCGGCGGCCAGGATCTCGTCCGTGTGCTCGCCCACCTTGGGCGAGTGGCGGGTGACCGGGCTGTCATTGGCCGACAGCACGAAGGGCTGGCCGAGATACTTGATGCCATCCAGCTCCTTCACGATGCCCAGGTGTTTCACCTGCACATCCTCGAACAACTGCTGCATGTTGTTGATGGGGCCGCAGGGCACGCCCTTGGCGTTCAGCGTTTCCACCCAATAGGCGGTGGTGTTGGTGCGCGTCGCCTCGTCGATCAGGGCGTTCAGCGCGTGGCGGTTCTTGCTGCGGTCGCCGCCGGTGGCGAAGCGCGGGTCCTGGGTCCATTCCTGGTGGCCCATCGCCTCCGCGAAGCGGCCCCAGATGGCACCGCCGGTGGTGGCGATGTTGATCGCGCCATCCTGGGTGTTGAACACGCCGGTGGGGATGGAGGTGGGGTGGTCGTTGCCCGCGGATTTCGGGACCTCGCCATTCATCAGCCAGCGCGCGGCCTGGAAATCCAGCATGAAGGACTGGGCCTGCAGCAGGCTGGTCTGCACCCACTGTCCCTTGCCGGTCCGCTCGCGCTCCAGCAGCGCCACCATCACGCCCATGGCGGCGAAGATGCCGGCGCAGAGGTCAGCCACCGGAATGCCCACCCGCATGGGGCCCCGACCGGGCTCGCCGGTGATGGACATCAGCCCGCCCATGCCCTGGGCGATCTGGTCGAAGCCCGGGCGCTTGGCATAGGGCCCGTCCTGCCCGAAGCCGGAGATCGAGGCATAGACCAGGCGCGGGTTCACGGCCGACAGCGCGGCATAGTCGATGCCCAGGCGCGTCTTCACATCGGGGCGGAAATTCTCGACCACCACATCGGCGGTCTCGGCCAGCTTCTTCAGCACGGCCACGCCCTCGGGCGATTTCAGGTTCAGCGTCAGGCCGCGCTTGTTGCGGTGCAGGTTCTGGAAGTCGCTGCCCTCACGCGGGCCGCCCAGCCCTTCGCCTTCGGCCAGTTCCGGCGGCATCTCGATCTTGATGACATCGGCGCCCCAATCGGCGAACTGCCGCACGCAGGTGGGGCCGGCGCGCACCCGGGTCAGGTCCAGCACCTTGAAATTGGCGAGCGGCAGCATGGCGTCTCCTTTGCGGCGTTCCCGGCGGCGGAAGTTGCGGCCATGTCGGCATGTTGTCAACAATCTGTTGACCGAAACGCCCGCCCCATGCTTCCTGGCCCGGTGGAGCACGCACCCGACAGGCTGGCCCGCGCCCTGGCGCCGCAACTGACCACGCGGCTGGAGGCGATGATCCTGGATGGCACCCTGCCGCCGGGCGAGCGCCTGCATGAGCAAGCCCTGGCCGACCGCCTCGGCACCTCACGCGGGCCGCTGCGAGAGGCGCTGCGCGCACTGGAGCGCGAGGGGCTGGTGGTCTCCGGCGGCGCGCATCGCGGCATGGCGGTACGGCGGCTGGAGGCCCGGGAGGAAGCGGAACTGTATGACGCCCGGGCCCTGCTGCAGGGCTTCTGCTGTGCCCTGCTGGCCGAACGCGCGACAGAGGACGGTATCGCCGCCTTGCAAGCCCGGGTGGATGCCATGGACGCCGCCATTCAGGCCGGCGATGCCAACGGCTACTACCGGCAGAACCTGGATTTCCACGAGGCCATGCTAGACTTGGCCGGGCATGCCCGCACGGCGGCGCTCTACCGGTCGCTGGTCAAGGAAAGCCTGCTGACGCGCCGCCGCACCCTGGCCTCGCCCGGCAATATGCGCGACAGCAACGCGGAGCACCGTGCGATGGTCGAGGCCATCCGCGCCCGCGATCCCGAGACCGCCCGCCGCCTGGGCGAAGAACATGTCAAAGGCGGCAAGCGGCGCTGGCTGGGCGGGCTTTAGAACAGCCCCTCGATCATCCCGGCCTCATCCAGCCGGATATGTTCGGCCGCCGGCACGCGCGGCAGGCCCGGCATGGTCATCACATCGCCGGCGATGGCCACCACGAAACCCGCCCCCGCCGCCAGCCGCACGTCGCGCACCGGCAGGGTGTGCCCGGTGGGCGCGCCCAGCAGGCTGGGATCGGCGCTGAAGCTGTACTGCGTCTTGGCGATGCAGACCGGCAGATGGCCGAAGCCCTGCGCCTCATAGCGGGCCAGTTTCTCGGCCACGCCACCGCCCAGGGCGATATCGTCGGCGCGGTAGATCTCGCGCGCCACGGTGCGCAGCTTATCGGCCAGGGGCATGTCATCCTCATAGAGCGGCGTGAACGCCGCATCCGCCGCCGCCAGCCGCTGCTGCACCAGCTTGGCCAGGTCCATCGCCCCCCGGCCGCCATCGGCCCAGTGGCGGCACAGCACCGCCTCCGTCCCCATGGCCGCGGTCGCATCCTTCACCGCCTGCACCTCGGCATCGGTGTCGGACGTGAAATGGTTCAGCGCCACCACCGGGCGGATGCCGAATTTGCGGATGTTCTCCAGATGGCGCGCCAGGTTGCTCATGCCGCGCAGCACGGCGGCGACATCCTCGCCGCCCAGATCGGATTTCTTCACCCCGCCATGCATCTTCAGCGCGCGGATGGTGGCCACGATCACCACGGCATCGGGCGAAAGGCCGGCCAGCCGGCACTTGATGTCCAGGAACTTCTCGGCGCCCAGATCAGCGCCGAAGCCCGCCTCCGTCACCACCACATCGGACAGCGCCAGGCCCAGCTTGGTCGCCATCACGCTGTTGCAGCCATGGGCGATGTTGGCGAAGGGCCCGCCATGCACCAGGGCCGGATTGCCCTCCAGCGTCTGCACCAGGTTGGGTGAGAGCGCGTCGCGCAGCAGCACCGCCATGGCGCCATCCGCCTTCAGGTCCTTCGCCGTCACGGCGGCCCCGTCACGGCGATAGCCCACGATGATGCGGCCCAGCCGGGCCTCCAGGTCCAGGATATCCTCGGCCAGGCACAGGATGGCCATCACCTCGGACGCCACGGTGATGTCGAAGCCGTCCTCCCGCGGGAAGCCGTTCTTCACCCCGCCCAGGGAGGAGACGAGGCCGCGCAGCGCGCGGTCGTTCATGTCCATCACCCGGCGCCAAGTGATGCGGCGGCTATCGATGCCCAGCGCGTTGCCCCAATAGATATGGTTATCCAGCATCGCGGCCAGCAGGTTGTGCGCGCTGGTGATGGCGTGGAAGTCGCCGGTGAAATGGAGGTTGATGTCCTCCATCGGCACGACCTGGGCGTGGCCGCCGCCGGTGGCGCCGCCCTTCACCCCGAAACAGGGGCCCAGGGAGGGTTCGCGCAGGCACACCATGGTCTTGGTGCCCATCATGTTCAGCGCGTCGGACAGGCCCACCGTGGTGGTGGTCTTGCCTTCCCCGGCGGGGGTGGGGTTGATGCCGGTCACCAGCACCAGCTTGCCGCGCGGGCGCTCCTCACGGGCGCGGGCGACGAAGTCCAGCCCCAGCTTGGCCTTGTACTTCCCGTGGGGTTCCAGCGCCTCGGCCTCGATCCCGGCACGGGCGGCAATGGCGGCGATGGGCTGCAAGGTGGCCTTGCGGGCAATCTCGAGATCGATCGACATGCGGGGCGAATCCTCCGTGACATCTCATGTGCCGGGATTGCCATCCTGGAGCAATCCCCGCGGCGCGGCAGGCGGCGCCACATAATTGCCGCTGGACGTGGCGGGGGGGATCGTTCATCTCAGTGATGGAGAGTTTCACGGTCGCTTGAGAAAAGGGGCAATCAGCCTGGTATGGACGGTATGACAACGCCCCACGGCGCGCCTGATGGGCCTGACACTGCTCATGCTTCTGAACATGAGACAGCCCCGATCTCGCGTATCGTGCGGGAGGTGGCGGCCCGTTTCCCCGCGGACCGCATCACCCTGGGTGACATGGCCGAGGCTTTCGGCGACCGCGCTTTCGGCCTGCTGATCCTGTTGCTGTGCCTGCCATCGCTGCTGCCGGGCATGGCCAGCGTGTTCGGACTGCCCATGCTGATCCTGGGCCTGCAGATGGGTCTGGGCCGGCGGGTGCCGAAGCTGCCCCGCTTCATCGCCCGGCAATCCATCAAGCGCACGGACCTGCTGCGACTGTCCGATGGCGGGTCCAAATGGATCAAGCGGATCGAGAATTACGTGAAGCCCCGCCCAGGCCCTTTCACCGGCAACACGGCCGACAAGTTCGTGGGTTGGCTGACCGTCTATACCGCCATCATGCTGATCCTCCCCGGGCCCGGCACCAATGGTCCGCCCGCCTTCGGCAATATCGTCATGGCGCTGGGCGTGGTGGAAAACGACAGCCGGGTGACCGGTTGGGGCATTCTGTTGTGCCTGCTGGGCAATCTGTTTGCCACGGCGGTGCTCGGCACGCTGGCGGTGGTGGCCATCAAGGCGCTCGGTTGGGTTGTCTGACCCCGTCAACTTGAACAGACAACGACAATTTCTCTGATGACGCATTCCGTCGCGTCGCCTATTGCGGATAGCACATGTCGTTGAAACCTTCCGGTCTTTCCGCCGCAGCCCGGGCCGCACTGCTGATACGCCTCGCGCGGAAGGAAACCCCGCGCGGTTCCACCTCGCCAGGCCGGGATTTCTCCACCCTGCCGGTGGCACGGGACATGGCTCTGGTCCGTGCTGCCGGCGAGCAGATGGACATCCCCAACCCCTATTTCCGCCCGCATGAAGGCGTGGCCGGCGGCCACAGCCGCATCGGCAACCGGGAGATGATCAATTTCTCCAGCTACAACTATCTGGGGCTGAACGGGGACCCGCGCGTTACCGCGGCGGCCAAGGCCGCGATCGACCAGTATGGCGTCTCCGCCTCCGCCTCGCGCATCGCCTCCGGCGAGCGGCCCATCCATGCCGAGTTGGAAGCCGCGATCGCGGAACATTACGGCACGGAATCCTCCCTCGGATTCGTCTCGGGCCATGCCACGAATGTCTCGGTTATCGGCCATCTGCTGGGCCCGAGGGACCTGATCCTGCACGACGCCCTGGCCCACAATTCCGGGCTGGAGGGCATGCGCCTGTCGGGTGCGAAGCGCGTGGCCTTCCCGCACAATGACTGGCGCGCGGCCGAACGCGAACTGGCCGCCCAGCGCCGCCGCCACACCCGTGCGCTGATCTATATCGAGGGCCACTACTCGATGGACGGCGACATGCCCGACATCGCCCGCTTCGTGGAGATGGCGGAGGCCCATGACGCCTGGCTGATGGTCGATGAGGCCCATTCGCTCGGCGTGCTGGGGGCCACCGGGCGCGGTGTGTTCGAACAGCAGGGCGTGGACCCGCGCCGGGTGGATATCTGGATGGGCACGCTCTCCAAGGCGCTGTCCGGCTGCGGCGGCTATATCGCCGGCAGCGCCGCGCTGATCGACATCCTGAAGCATTCCGCCCCCGGCTTCGTCTATTCGGTGGGGATGGCGCCGGCGCTGGCCGCCGCATCGCTGGAGAGCCTGCGCATCCTGCATGCCGAGCCCTGGCGGGTGACGCAGCTGCAGCGCATGGCCACCCTGTTCCGGGATGGCGCCCGGGCGCGAGGCTTCGATGTCGGGGCCTCGGCGGGCCTGGGCATCGTGCCGGTCATCCTGGGTTCCTCCATCAAGGCGGGGCGGGTTTCCGCCACGCTGTTCGATGCGGGGATCAACGTGCAGCCGATCCTCTACCCGATCGTGCCGGAAGGCGGCGCCAGGCTGCGCTTCTTCCTCAGCTCCGAGCACCAGGAGGCCGACATCGCCCACACGCTGGAGGCCCTGTCGGCGGCGTGCGCCTAGCCCTCTTCACGCTGGAAAGCCTGGCGAACGCCGAAGCGGTGCATGACTTCGTGGCGGCGAACCCTGGGCGGATCGCGCTGCTGGGCGTCAGTGACCCGCATCGCCCGGCGATGGGCGGCATGGTGGGGCAGATGCTGCGGCATGTCCGGCGCTCCGGGCTGGGCTTCCTGCCCTATCTGGCGGTGAATTTCGCTCTGCCCGGGCTATTGCGGCGGCGGAACCGGCTCTCGGACCTCTGCCGGCGCCACGGCATTCCGGTGCACCGGGTGCGGGATGTGAACGGGGCCGAGACAGCCGCGGCCATCCGGGCAAGCGGAGCGGAGCTGATCCTCTGCTTCCATTTCGACCAGATCCTGACGGCCGAGACCCTGGCGCTGCCACCGCTCGGCGGGGTGAATGTGCATCCCTCCCTGCTGCCGCGCCATCGCGGCCCCATCCCCACCTTTCATGCCCTGCTGGAGGGTGCGACGGGCGTTTCGGTGCATGTGATGGCCCCGCGCATCGATGCCGGGGCGGTGCTGGCCCAGCGCGCCGTGCCGCTGCCGCCGGGCACCAGCGCCAGTGGCGCGGCCCGGGCGCTGCACCTGGCGGCCCTTCCCCTGCTGGAGGACGCCCTGGCCCGGCTGCCCGCCCCGCCCGGGCCAGCACCCGGCCTGTTGCCCTATTGCCCGTTTCCGGACCGCGCCGCGCTGCGCCAGGCCCGGGCAGCCGGCGTGCGGCTGGTGCGCACGCGGGATGCCTGGCAGGCGTTGCGCGCGCCCGCCGGCGGTTGGTAGGCCCCCCCATGGCCCAACGCCGCTTCCTGTTCCTGCAAGGACCGATCTCGCCCTTCTTCTGGCGGCTGGGACAGGCGCTGGAAACCCGAGGCCACGTCATCCATCGCATCAATGTCTGCCTGGGGGACCGGCTGTTCTGGCCGGGCCGCGCCACGGATTTCCGCGACCGGCTGCGGGATTGGCCCCCCTTCATCGCCGACTTCCTGGAAAGGCACGCCATCACCGACCTGGTGCTGCTGGGTGAGCAGCGCCCCTATCACCGCATCGCCATCGCCGCCGCCCGCATGCGGGGCGTGGCCGTGACGGTGACGGATTTCGGCTATATCCGGCCGGACTGGGTGATCCTGGAACGGGACGGCATGAACCGGGACAGCCGCTTCCCGCGAAACCCGGAGGCCATACTGGAACTGGCACGCGACCTGCCGCCGGTGGACTGGTCCAAACGCTATGAGGATAATTTCCCGAGCCAGGCGCGATGGGATGTGGCCTTTCACCTGGCCAACCTGGCCCCTTGGCCCTTTCCGTATTTTGAAAGCTTCCTGAAATTCCACCCGGTGCCCAACTATCTGGCCACCGGCTGGCATTTGCTGATGCGCAAGGTGGAGGCCCGGCGCGTGCGGCGCAACGTGCTGCAAGCCATGCCCCCCGGGGCTCCCTTCTGGCTCTATGCCATGCAGATGGAAACCGACTACTCCATCCGCGCCTACAGCCCCTTTCCGGATATGGACACCCCGATCGAGGAGGCCATCGAGGCCTTTGCCCGCTCCGCCCCGCACGATGGCCATCTGGTGGTGAAGGTGCACCCGCTGGACCCTGGCCTGAAACGCTGGCCAGCCCGGATCAGGCGCATGGCGGCCCGCCATGGCGTGAAGGGCCGGGTGCATTATGTGGGCATCGGCGTGCTGGATGACCTGATCCTGACCGGACAGGGCGTGGTGACGGTGAACAGCACCGTAGGCATCCGCGCCCTGCAACTGGGCCGCCCCGTGCATGCGCAGGGCGATGCCATCTACCGTGTCCCCGGCCTGACCCACACCGGCAGGCTGGAGGAGTTCTGGGAAGCGCCCCCCCCCGATCCGGCACTGACCGAGGCCTTTCTGCGCGGCATCGCGCACTGCCTGCACGTGCGCGGCGTGTATTACGCCGAACCGGGCCTGACCGCCGCCGTCGAGGGCGCGGCGGAGCGGCTGGACCGGGGGCTGGTGAACCAGCCCTGGTTCGGCGGCGGCTAGATCGGTTGTCCTCCCGATCGTCTTGGCCCGATCAGATGCCCCATCTGATCGGATGATGATCTAACCCGCCTCGATCCCAGCCTCCTGCACCAGCTGCGCCATGGCCGCGCGCTGCTCGGTGACATAGCGGGCGAATTCGGCGGGCGGCGTGCCCAGCGGCATGGCGCCCAGCGCCTCCAGCCGGGCCTTCACAGCGGTATCGGCCAGGGCGGCCTGCATGGCCTGATAGATCCGCGCGGTCGCTGCCTCCGGCAGGCCGGCCGGGGCGTAGAGGCCATTCCACTCATTCAGCTCGAAGCCGGGAAAACCCTGCTCGGCGATGGTCGGCACGTCAGGCAGGGAGGCGATGCGCTGTGCCGTGGTCACGCCCAGCGCCTTCACCCGCCCATCCCGCACCAGTTGCAGCGAGGATGAGACGGTGCCGAACGCGAAGGCCAGGTTGCCGGCGATGACATCGGGAATGGCGGCGGTGCCGCCGCGATAGGGCACATGCTCCATGCGCAATTCGGCACGCTGGCACAGCAGTGCCCCGGCCAGATGCGCCGCGGTGGCATTGCCGGAGGACCCATAGGGCGCGCCCTGCTGGCCCCGCAGATGGCCCACATATTCCTGCAGGTTCCGCGCGGGGGCGGACAGCGGCACGATCATGATCTGCGGCAGCACCACCACCTGGCTGATGGGCGTGAAGGCCGTGGCGTAGTTGAAGGGCAGGTTGCGCAGCAGCGCCGGGTTCACGGTATGCGCCATGGCGTCCACCATGATGGTGTGGCCATCGGGCGCCGAGCGCGCCAGCTCCGCCGCTCCCAGCGAACCGCCGGCCCCCGCGCGGTTGTCCACCGCCACGGGCTGGCCCAGCGCCGCCCCCATGGGGCCGGCCAGCAGCCGCGCCGTGGTATCCACCCCGCCGCCCGGGGAATAGGGCGCGATCAGGCGGATGGCGCGCGTGGGGCTCCATGCCCCTTGGGCGAAAGCGGGAGCGGCCAGCAAGGCGGGCGCGGCGAGCAGGGCCCGGCGGGAAATGAACGTCATGTTATCCTCCGATGCAGCACAGGTGCCCCCGGGACACACGGCGCGCAAGTGATATCCGCGCGGCGCATGCATGGCGGATCGAAAACCGGTTATGATGGGGCATGAGTGTTCAGAATATTACCGTCCAGCCCGGCGATGCCGGCATCAGGCTCGATCGCTGGTTCCGGCGCCATTATCCCGCCCTGACCCAGGGCGCGTTGCAGAAGATGCTGCGCAGCGGCCAGATCCGTGTCGATGGCGCGAAGGTGGAAGCCAGCGCCCGGCTGGAATCCGGCCAGGATGTGCGCGTGCCGCCCATGCCGATGACCCCCGCCCCGATCCGCCCCAGGGTGAGCGATGAGGACATCGCTTTCATGGAATCCCTGGTGCTGTACCGGGATGCCAGCGTGATCGTGCTGAACAAGCCCCATGGCCTGCCGGTGCAGGGCGGGCCGGGCATCATCCGCCATGTGGACGGGCTGCTGGATGCGCTGGCCGCCGATGACCAGCGCCCCAAGCTGGTGCACCGGCTGGACAAGGACACCTCGGGCGTTCTGGTGCTGGGCCGCACCCCCGCCGCGGCGGCGGCGCTCGCCAATGCCTTCCGCGGGCGCGATGCCAAGAAGACCTATTGGGCCGTGGTGGTGGGCCAGCCCCAGCACCCAGGCGGGCGCATCAGCCTGCCGTTGAAGCGTGAGGGCGGGCCGCGCGGCGAGCGCACCGTGGTGGCCCAGCCCGCCGACAAGGCCGGCCAATTCGCCATCACCGACTACGACATGCTGGAAGTGGCCAAGCGCCGCGTCGCCCTGCTGGAAATGCGCCCGCTGACCGGCCGCACCCACCAGCTGCGCGTGCACGCCGCGGAGGCCCTGAAATGCCCCATCCTGGGCGACGGCAAATACGGCGGCGAGGACGCGCATCTGGAGGAGTTGCCGCATGAGCTGCACCTGCATGCCCGGGCCCTCACGATCCCGCACCCCGAGGGCGGGGTGCTGGAGGTCGCGGCCGGCCTGCCGCCGCACATGGTGGAAACCTTCCGCTTCTTCGATTTCCCCAACCCCACCCCGCCGAAACCGCGCTGGAGGCGCTGAACCATGCTGAAGCGCATCCTGATCGGTGTGGCGGGCGTGCTGGTCCTGGCGATCGGCGGCCTTGCCGTGTTCCTGGCCACGCTGGACATCGAGGCCTATCGCCCCCGCATCCTGGCCGCCGCCGAGGCCGCCACGGGCCGCCGCGTGACGATCGGCGCCATGCGGCTGGGCCTGGGCCTGACACCCCGGGTGGAGGTGCGTGACGCGGCGCTGGGCAATCTGCCCGGCGGCAGCCGCGAGAACATGGTCTCCGTCGGGCGCGCGGAACTGCAACTGAAATTGCTGCCGCTGATCTCGGGCCGCATCGCCCTGCACCGGCTGGTGCTGGAACGGCCGGAGATCGTGCTGGAAGTGGTGGGCGGGGAACCGAACTGGCGCTTCACCACCCCGGCCTCTCCGGGCACGGCCCAGGCCCCGGCCACCCCGGCGGCCGAACGCAGCCGCACCACGCCGATCGAGCTGGGCACGGTGGAGATCCGCGACGCCTCCCTGATCTTCCCTGGCGCGCCGCAGGGCGGCGTCTCGCTGCGGCGCCTCCAGGCCTCGGGCGAGGGGAACCTCTCGGCCGAGGGTGAATTGCTGTGGGGGCAGGAGCCGGTGAGCTTCTCGCTGTCCGGTGGTTCGCTGGCCCGGGCCATGGGCCAGCCGGGCGGCGCCTGGCCGGTCACGGGCCGGGTCGAGGCGGGCGGCGCCCGCTTCTCCCTGCGCGGCGAGATGCGGGAGCCGCGCGGCCTGCAGGATTACCTGCTGGAGATCGAGGCCGAGGTGCCCGATCTGCGACGGCTGTCGCCCTTGGCCGGCGTGGCGTTGCCGCCGGTCAACGGCATCACGCTGCGCGGGCGGGTTTCGGGTAGCGGCACCGCCCTGCCCCGCGCCGAGGGGCTCAACCTCTCCGTCGCGGGCGCCGAACCGGCCCCAGGTGTCGTCCTGCGCAAGTTGGAAATCACCATGCCCGCCATGGACCAGCCCCTGCGGCTGGCGCTGGAGGGCACGCGGGATGGCCAGGCCCTGACCCTGGCGGGCACGATGGGGCCGCTCGGCCCCGTGCTGTCGGGCGGCGCGCTGCCGCTGGAACTGAATGGCGAGCATATGGGCCAGCGGCTGCGCGTGGCTGGCCAGGTGGCCAAGCCGTTGACCGGCGAAGGCGTGGCGTTGGACCTGCGGCTGGAATCGCCCACCGCCGGGACGTTCTCGGCCCGCCTGTCCGAACGCGGCGCCATGTTCAGCGAAGGCGTGCAAATGTCGGCCCTGCGTGCCGAGGGCCGGGCCCTGGCGGGCGAGGGCGAATTGAACCTGCTGCGCAGCATGCCGCCCCGGCTGGAAGGCCAGATCACCCTGAGCCGGCTGGATGTGGATGCGATGCGCGCCAACCTGGCGCCCGCGCCGACGGGGGCCTCGGCCAGGCCCGCGCCACAGGCCAGCGCGGCCGCCCCGGCGCCTTCGGATGGCCGGATGATCCCGGACATGCCGGTGGACCTGTCCTTCCTGAAACTGGCCCAGGCGGAATTGCGCTTCGCCGTGGCCGTGCTGCGCGCCAATGGCCGGGAATATCGCGACGTGCAGGGCGGGCTGCAGTTGGCCAATGCGCGGCTGCGGATCGACCCGCTGGGCATCACCCTGCCCGGCGGCCGGCTGGCCCTGCGCCTGGCTGCCGACGATGCCGGGGAGGTACCGGCACTGCAGCTTTCCGTCCGCTCGGACGCGGTGGAGGTCGGCCCCATGCTGGGCGCCTTCGGTATCGCCGCCCCCGTGACGGGCCATGCGGATATCGACGTGGAACTGCGCGGTTCCGGCCGCACCACCCGAACCATCGCGGCGGGCGCCGTGGGGCATGTGGGGCTGGCGCTGGTGAACGGCCAGGTGCGGGCGGCTACGGTGCGGAACTCCCTGCCGCAGAACCTGCAAGGCGCCGTGCCTGAGGAAGTCGGTATCGCCTGCATCGCCACGCGCTTCGACGTGGTGGCAGGCATCGCGCAGAGCCGCACCTTCTTCATCGACAGCGGCCTGGGCAAGGTGGCGGGGCAAGGGCAGGTCAGCCTGCGCGACGAAGCGGTGTCGATGCGGCTGAACACGGATCTGCGCTTGCCGGTGCCCGGGGTTTCGGGCGGGCTGCGGGTGCGTGCCCCGGTGCCCATGGGCGGCACCCTGGCCAACCCGCGCTTCGACACGACGGCCATGATCGGCAGCGCGGCCTCCAGCCAGATCGGCCAGCAGGCGGACCGGCTGGCGCCCGGGCTGGGCGCCATCGCCGGGCAGTTGCTGGGTGGCGCCCAGCAGGGTGGGGCCGCCGCCCCCGCCATGCCGGGCTGCGCGCAGGCATTGCCGGTGGCCCGTGGCGGGCGGGCGGGAACCATTCCCGCCTCTCAGGCGCCGGCCGATGCACCCGCCCAACAGACGGCGCCCGCGCAGCAGCAACAGCGCGCGCCACAGGTTCAGGATTTGCTGAGAGGGTTTCTGGGTCGATGAAACGCTTCTGGGATGACGTGACGGTGGCCGAGGCCGACCAGGGCCTGGCCATTCTGCTGGATGGCCGGCCCGTGCGCCTGCCCGGCGGCGCCCCCATCCATGCCCGCACCCGCCCCTTGGCGGAGGCCGTGGCCGAGGAATGGCGCAGCGCCGGGGGGAAGAAAGGCGGCGACTTCTCGATGGAGCATATCCCGCTGACCCGCCTGGTCGGCACAGCCGCGGAGCGCATCGCGCCCGACCCCACCGCCATGGTGGAAGGGCTGGCCGCCTATGGCGGCACGGACCTGCTCTGTTACCGTGCCGAGGACCGCAAGCTGGCCGCGATCCAGGCCGCCGAATGGGATCCCTGGCTGGAATGGAGCGCACAGGTGCTGGACGCCCCGCTGCTGACAGGCACCGGCATCCTGCACGTGACCCAGCCCGAATCGTCGCGCGCCGCACTGGCGCGTGCCGTCGCCGCCCGCGCGCCGGAGGAACTGGCCGCCATGGGCGTGCTGGTGCCCGCGCTGGGCAGCCTGGTCCTGACCCTGGCCCTGACGCATGGCGCGTTGGATGCCGCCGAAGCCCACCGCATTTCCCTGGTGGACGAGCATTTCCAGGAAGAATTCTGGGGCCTGGACGCCGAGACCGCCGCCCGCCGCCAGCGTATCGCCGCCGAGGTCGCCGAAGCCGCGCGCCTGCTGGAACTGGTGCGGCCGTGAAGGCGCGCCACCTGCTGATCAGCGGCCTAGTCCAGGGCGTGGGCTATCGGGAATGGCTGGTGAATGCCGCCCGCGCCGAGGGGTTGGCAGGCTGGGTGCGCAATCGCACGGATGGCCGGGTGGAGGCACTGCTCTGCGGACCGGAGCCTGCGGTGGCGGCGGTGCTACTGGCCTGCCGGCGCGGCCCCGTGGCCGCGCGCGTGGACGCTATCGAAGAATCTTTCGCGGAAGCGCCATCGGAGCCGGGGTTTTTCCGGCTGCCGTCGGTTTAGCGGCCCGAAGCCGCCGTCTGGCTGCGCAGTTCACGCGCGCGGGACAGCACGCGGTCTTCCAACTCGCTGCCCGTGGAACCCGTGGCCGGGGCATCGACCCACTGGCCGTTGCGCTGCACCTGGCGGAACACTTGCACGCGCACCCCGTCGGAGCGCAGCTGGCGCGTCAGCACATAGGCCGTCACCTTGAAACGCTCATCGCCGGCGGTGGGCGGGGTGTACCAGTCGGTGATGATGACACCGCCCGCCGGGTCGGCGCTGGCCAGCGGCATGAAGCTGAGGGTTTCGAGCGAGGCACGCCACAGATAGGCGTTCACCGAGACGCCCGTGGCACCGGAGGCCGCCAGGCCTTCCCGCGCATCGCGGCCGCGATCGGTGCCGAACAGGATGAAACCCGCATCCCGCGTGCTGCCACCGGTCTGGCGCAGGATCAGTTCGCGCTGGTTGTTGGTACCGTATTCCTCATTTTCCACGAAGCGGCCGCTATTGCCGCAGCCGGTGGCGAGGAGAACGAGGGCGAGAGCGGATGCCGTGCGGATCATGCCGCCTCGTGTAGCCTTTGTTCAGCCAAAAGAGAAGGGGCGGCAGGTTTCCCTGCCGCCCCTGTAACACTTCGATCGGAAGTCTCGCTGGCCTCAGAAGGCCAGGCGGGAACCCACGATGAACACGTCGCTGAAGGAGCGGCTCTGCGTGCCGGCGCGGCCGGAGTCGAGGTCCACACCCTGCTGACGGATCGAGTGGTGCACGTACTCGGCGATCAGATCCAGGCCCGGCGCCAAGCGGTAGTTGCCGCCAACGCTCATGCCCCAACGGCGCTGCATGCCACGGGGGCTCTGCGTCAGCGCGCCAGTGGCGGAGTTGAAGGCGAAGCCCGAGCTACCGGCCACGAGGGCGGAGTAGGCGTTCGCACCCACGGTGATCGGGCCAGCCGTGTAGCTCGCGCCAAAGGTCACCTGCTCGCCAGAGCGATCGCCACGGATGCTGTTGCCCCAGAAGTAGTTGAAGTCACCCACGAGGTAGGCGGCGCCAACCGTCAGGCCCTGGTAGCTGGCCTGCGCACCGACCTGCCAAACGTTCAGGCCGCTCAGGGTACGAACCTGGCGGTTCGCGTCGGTCAGGTCACGAGCGACGCCCGAGCCCAGGTAACCGGCGGTGGCGGACACGCCCACGCCAGCGAAGGTGCCGCGATAGCGAGCAGCCACCTGATACTCGCCACGGCGAGACGCGAACTCGGGGCCGGCCGCCGGGATGGCCACGGAGGTGGCTCCGCGATAGGCGTAGGCGCGATCGCAGTAGCCGGAGGCCACGTTGTTCGGGCAGCCCGTCTGGCCCAGCACGCCGTAGTTCGGGGCGTAGGAGGCGCCGAAGTCGAAGCCGAAGAACTGCGGGGACAGATACACGATCTTGGAGCTGTCGCCGATGCCGCCCGGAGCGGTCTGGGTGCGGTTACCAGCCTGACGGGTCTGGAAGTTTTCCCACACGCCGAACACGCCGCCGGTGCCGAAGCCGGTCACCCAGCCGGAGTTCATCAGACCACCGAGCGGGCCGTCTTCGTCACCGAAGCGCACCTGACCGAAGCGCGGATGCGCCAGGAAGATGTAGGCTTCGTCCACCACCGCGGCGCCACGGCCGACGCTGGCGCGGGCCTGGCCGATCTGACGGCCTTCGATGCTGTTGAAGCCGATCTCGATCACGCCGCCGTAGGTCAGGCCGTTGGCAAGCTTGCCATTGACCTGCACGTTCAGCGCCGGAACGGTGATGATGTCGTTCTTGCTCAGGCGAGCGTAGCTCTGCGTGGCGGCAGTCGTGCCGTTCACGGTCGTGCCAACGCCGCCACCGGTCACGCCCGGAGCCAGGGTATTGGTGCCCGGATCGTTCTGCTGACCGCTCTGCTGGATGTAGCCATAATAGGCCTGGATAGAGCCACCGAGGCGAACCGTCGGCGCTTCCTGGGCGGCGGCGGGGGTCACCACCGCGGCACCGAAGGCCGCGGAAACGACTGCCGTCGTGCCCAACAGGATCTTGCGCATGTAAAACCTCCTCAAAGGCCGGTTGCCCGACCACTTCCCTTGACCCACCCCGGCGTCGGCGAACCGCCACCTGGTAGTGCCCCCCATCGCACGACCAATGACTGGTCACACCCGGGTCCGGAGGAACTATTGGCTTTTGATTGTTAAATGGGCAACCGCCCTCATGCACCCGCCGCGACATCCCTGAGACACTGTGGCTCGTTTGCCACATGTCGCAGTGCGGGCACGCTCACGCCAAAGAGAGAATCACACCCGGGCGGAAGTGCCGGCCGCCGCCAGCGCCTCGGCGGGGATCAGGCGGCCATCATACAGGGCGCGGCCCAGGATGGCGCCGGCGATTCCCTCCGGCGCGGCGCGCAGCTGCGCGATCTCCTCCAGCCCGGACACACCGCCCGAGGCGATCACGGGTACGCCCACAGCCCCGGCCAGGGCCCGGGTGGCTTCCACATTGCTGCCGCCCAGCATCCCGTCCCGGTCGATATCGGTGAAGATGATGGCGGCCGCCCCCGCATCCTCGAAGCGCCGCGCGAGATCCAGCGCGGGGATGTCGCTCACCTCGGCCCAGCCTTCGGTGGCCACCATGCCGCCGCGCGCGTCGATACCCAGCGCGACCTTCCCCGGGAAGGCATGGCATGCCTCGCGCACGAAGGCCGGGTTCTTCACCGCGACACTGCCCAGGATGATGCGGGCCACCCCGGCCTCGATCCAGGCCGCCGCCGTTTCCATGGTGCGGATGCCGCCGCCCAGCTGCACCGGCATCGCCGCCGCCGCCAGGATGCCGCGCACCGCCGCCACATTGGCCGGCTTGCCGGCGAAGGCCCCGTCCAGATCCACCACATGCAGCCAGGTGAAGCCCTGCGCCGAAAAGGCAGCGGCCTGTGCCGCCGGGTCCTGGCCATAGACGGTGGCGTCGGCCATCTCGCCGCGCTTCAGGCGCACCACCTGGCCACCCTTGAGGTCGATGGCGGGATAGAGTGTGAACATCAGTTGCTCCCGCGGCGCCGGGCGGAATCCAGCACCTTATAGTAATAGTATCCGGGCACGAGCTGCCCCCGCACCCGGGCATAGGCCGGATGGGTGCCCCAGCGCGTGTAGCCCAGCCCCTCGAAGATCTGGATCGCGGCTTCCTGGCTGGCGCGCACGTCCAGGTTCAGCACCCAGAAGCCGGCGGCGCGCGCCCATTCCTCAGCGTGGCGCACCAGCCCTCGCGCCAGCCCATGGCCGCGCGCATAGGGCGCGATATAGGCGTGGGTCAGCTGGGCGGTGGCGCCCTGCGCCTCATTGTTCCGTGGCGGGCGCACCAGCTGGGCGCTGCCGACCACCCGGCCATCCAGCCGCGCCAGGAACAGTTCCCGGTCAGGGATGGCCAGCACGCCACGAAAGTGCCGCTCCAGCATCCCCTGACCCTGGGGCTCTAGCCAGCCGAAGCCGCCACCCTCGATGATGGCGGCGTTGGTGGCCTCGGTCAGATCGGCGATGTCCTGGTCGGTAAGGGCCTCGCAACGCTCCACCGCCGTCAGGTGGGGTAGTCCGTCCCTCACGGCGACCAGCCCAGGAAATTGGCCAGGATGGTCAGGCCGGTCAGGCCGCTCTTCTCCACATGGAACTGGGTGCCGGCGATATTCGCCCGCCCCACCACGGCCGTGACCGGGCCACCGTAATCGGTGGTGGCGAGCAGATCGCTCTCCAGCCCGCCGCGCCAGGCATAGGAATGCACGAAATAGGCGTGCGCCTCCGGCGCCAAGCCGCTGAACAGGGGGTGCGGCTGGCGGATCTCCAACCGGTTCCAGCCCATCTGCGGCAAGGGCAGCGGGGCGCCATCAGGGCCGCGCGGGTCCATCGGCGCGACCTCACCAGGCAGCCAGCCCAGCCCCTGGGTCACGCCATGTTCCAGGCCACGCTCCGCGAACAGCTGCATGCCCACGCAGATACCCAGCAGCGGACGGGCACGGGGCCCGATATGCTCGGCCAGAGCGGCCTCCATGCCCGGCAGGGCCGCGAGGCCATGGCGGCAGGCGGCAAAGGCGCCCTGCCCCGGCAGCACCACGCGGTCCGCCCGCGCCACGTCAGCGGTGTCGCGCGTTACCAGCACCTCGGTCGCAACCCCGGCCATGCCGGCGGCGTGCTCGATGGCGCGCCGCACCGAAGCGAGATTGCCCGAACCGGGATCGACCACCGCGACGATCATGGCGCGAAAGCCCCCGCCAGACCGGGGCGGATGCCCAGCAGGCGGCGCAGGGCCGTGGCTTCATCGCGCGCGACCACCACCGCCTCCAGCTTCCAGCCGCGCCGCTGCAGCGCGCCGGAGCGCAGGTCGATACCGATGAAACCCAGCAGCACATGCAGCGCCAGCGCGCCCGGCCAGGGCAGCACGACCATCAGCACCAGCATCACGCCAGCTTGCCACCACATGCGATGCCGCAGCAGCCAGAGCGGCCCCAACAGCAGCCCCCACCAGCAGAAGCGTTCCGCTAACAGCAGGGCCGGCCGGCCAGAGGCCGCGGGGGGGAGATGCAGCAGAAAGGGGCGCATCAGGCCTCCAGCACGCCCTTGGTGGAGGGCACGGCTCCCGGCATACGCGGGTCCTGCTCCACGGCCATCCGCAGGGCGCGGGCCAGGGCCTTGAAGCAGGCTTCGGCCACATGGTGGGTGTTGCGGCCATGGCGCAGCGTCATGTGCAGGGTGATGCCGGACTGCATGGCGAAGGCGCGGAAGAACTCCTCGAACAGCTCCGTGTCCATCCCGCCCACCTTGGGGGAAGCGAATGGCACCTCCCAATGCAGGAAGGGGCGGCCGGAGATATCGAGCGCGCACTCCGCCAGCGCCTCATCCATCGGCAGCAGGCATTGGCCATAGCGGCGGATGCCGCGCTTGTCGCCCAGGGCGGCCCGGATGGCCTGGCCCAGCACGATGCCCACATCCTCGGTCGTGTGGTGGAAATCGATGTGCAGGTCGCCATCGGCCTCCACGGCCATGTCGATCAGGCTGTGACGCGCGAGCGCGTGCAGCATGTGGTCGAGGAATCCGATACCCGTCGCGATCTCAGCCTGGCCGGTACCGTCCAGGTTGATGCGGGCGCGGATGCGCGTTTCGGCCGTGTCGCGCGAAATTTCGGCCTTGCGGGGGAATGCCGGCTGCATGAAGGGGGCTTTACGCCCAGGCGCGGGGAAATGCCAGCGGGGGTTGCGCAGGCGCGGGGGCTCCACCCCCCGCTACCCATCAGGATGGCGGGGGATTACTCGCCCAGAACATAGGTATGGAAGCGCACCTTCCCGTCCGGCCCCACCTCCCGATACACGCCCTGGACCTCGTTTTCGAAGCCAGGGAACAGGTTGGCGCCCCGCTCGAACACCTTCAGGTAGTCGATCATGGGCTGGGCGGCCTCGGTCAGGCGTTCGCCGGGGATGATGGTGGCGATGCCGGGTGGGTACACCACCCACAGCGTGGCGGCGATGCGGCCGCGCAGCTCGTCCAGCGGCAGGTAGTCCACCCTGTTCCGCACCATTTCCTTCACCGCATCCTGCGGGGTCACCGCCATCTCCGGCAGGTGCTGGGCGCGGAACTGCCGGCGCTGGAGCAGGCTGGTGCCCGCGGCGCGGTAGAAGCTGTGCATCTCGGCGCACAGGTCGCGCAGGCGCCGGCCAGCATAGACGCCCGGCCGCCTGGCCACGAAGGCGGGGATCACGTCATCCAGCAGCGCGTTCTCGTCATGCAGCTTCTTGAAGGTGACGAGATGGCTCAGCAGCGTGCCCGCCTTGCTGCTCTCCACGCCGGGGGTCAGCAGGAAGAGCAGGCTATTGAGGTCGTTCTTCTCCGGCACGATGCGGTTCTGGCGCAGATATTCCGCCACCACCGGCGCCGGGATGCCGTGCGCGGCGTATTCGCCGGTGGTGCGGTCGAAGCCCGGGGTCAGCAGGGTCAGCTTGTTCGGGTCCGTCATGGCGAAGCCCGTGGGCACGTCATGGAAGCCGTGCCAGCCTGCCCCCGCCTTCAGCTCCCAGCAACCGGGGTCACTGGCCAGCCGATCGGTCGGGATCTCCTCCCAGGGCGTGCCGTCCACCTGATCGGGCACGAAGGGTTCGAAGAACCAGTGGCGGGCGGGGTCGCTCTCCTTCTCCCCGATCTCCCGGCGGATAGCGCGCAGCTTCTTCCGCAGTTCGATGCCCAGGCGGATGGTGTCGTCCCACAGCACCTCGCCCGACTTCCCCTTCATCATCTGCGCGCCAACATCCAGCGAGGCGAACAGCGGATAGAAGGGGGAGGTGGATGCGTGCAGCAGGAACATCTCGTTGAAACGATGGTGGTTCAGCTGCCGCCGCTGGCCCTTGAGATGGCTGTCCCGCACATGGATCTGGCTGGCCTGGGAGAAGCTGGCGAGCTGCTTGTGGGTGGATTGGGTGACGAAGATGCCCGGGCTGTCCGGCCCCAGCTTCAGCCCCATGCCGAAGCGGCCCTTGAACAGCGGGTGGAACTTCATGAAGCCCGCCCAGGCCTCGTCGAACAGGATGTAGTCGCAGAGGTGCCCGATGCGGGCGATGATCTCCTCCGCGCTGTAGATGGTGCCGTCATAGGTGCACTGCTCGATGACAGCGCAGCGGAAGGGGCGCGGACGGTCGGCGGCTTCCTTGTCCGTCACCAGCGGGTTGCTGCGGATGGCGTCGCGCAGCGCGGTCTCATCCAGCGCGGCGGCGTACATCGGGCCGATCAGGCCGTGAGCGTTCCGGTCCGTCTCCACGAAGACCGGGATGGCCCCGCCCAGGATCAGCGCGCCGTGATGCGCGGCCTTGTGGTTGTTGCGGTCGAACAGCACCAGGTCGCCCTCGGCCAGCAGCGCCTGCAGCACGACCTTGTTGGAGGAGGAGGTGCCGTTCAGCACGAAATAGGTGCGCTCGGCGCCGAAGATCTTGGCGGCCTCGCGCTCGGCGGCCAAGGCCGGGCCCTCATGCGTCAGCAGATCGCCGAGCTGCAGGACGGAATTGTCCAGGTCGTCGCGGAACACCGCCTCGCCCAGATGCTCCACGAAGATGCGCCCGATCGGGCTGCGGCGGTAGAACACGCCGCCATTGTGGCCCGGGCAGGTCCAGAGCTGGTTGCCTTCCTCGGCATAGTCCACCAGCCGCCCGAAGAAGGGGGTCTTCAGCGAATCCGCGTATTGCCGCAGCCGGCTGATCAGGTTCTTGGCGATGAAATCCGGAGTTTCCTCGGCCAGGAAGATGTAGCCGTCCACATCGTCCAGCACCTCCACCGGGATGTCCTGCAGACGATGCCGGCGGACCAGCACGATGATCGGCACCTCCAGGCCGCGCTTGCGGATCAGGGAGATCAGCGCCGCGGATTTGCCCTGCAGCCCCTTCTTGCCCCAATCCACCACCACGCAGCCGATGGCGGCGTCGGTGCGGACCACCAGCTCGGCATCATCGTCACGGCGGGCGCGGGCGACCTGATAGCCGTCCTGCTCGATCTCCGCGATGATGTCATGCAGCCGCGCGCCCTCCAGATCGCTCTCATCAAAGACGGGGGCGCAGACCAGGAACTTGAAGCGGCGCGAGTATTCCATGGGCGTCCTTCCTTCGGGCGGCCGACCATGGCGATGCCTGCGCCCGGCCGCAATCGGGCCGGCGGGGCCTCAGGCGAATATCATCCGCTTGTCTCGGGGCTCAGCCCCGGCCGCGATACCCCGCGACACCCTGGTCCGGGATCCAGACGCCCTTGGGCGGCTCGCCGCTCTGCCAGAACACGTCGATCGGGATGCCGCCGCGCGGATACCAGTACCCCCCGATACGCAGCCAGCGCGGCGTCAGCAACTCCTTGATCCGCAACGCGATATCCATGGTGCAGGCCTCGTGGAAGGAACCATGGTTGCGGAATGCACCGAGGTAGAGCTTCAGCGACTTGCTCTCCACGATCCATTTGCGCGGCACATAGTCGATGACCAGATGCGCGAAATCCGGCTGGCCGGTCAGCGGGCACAGGCTGGTGAACTCCGGCGCCGCGAAGCGGATGCAATAGGACAGGTCGGGGTGCGGGTTGGGCACGCGTTCCAGCACCGCCTGGTCGGGGCTCGCCGGCAGGCTGCTGGCCTGGCCGAGTTGGGTCAGCCCGGCGGTCTCGGTCTGCGTGCTGCGGGGGCGCTTGCTCATGCGGGGGTGCTCCAGCCGGCGCGGATGGCGGCGGCTTCCTCTGCGAAACGGCCGGCCAGGATCGCCTCCCGCAGCCGCGCCATCAGGCGCTGATAGTAACGGATATTGTGCCAGGTCAGCAGCATGGGGCCCAGCATCTCCTCAGCCTTGATCAGGTGATGGATATAGGCACGGCTGTGGTTCGTGCAGGCCGGGCAATCGCATTCGGGGTCCAGCGGCGAGGGATCTTCCGCATGGCGGGCATTGCGCATGTTCAGCACGCCCCGGCTGGTATAGGCGCGGCCCATGCGGCCCGACCGGGTGGGGATCACGCAATCGAACATGTCGATGCCGCGCGCCACGGCGCCGATGATGTCGTCCGGCGTGCCGACGCCCATCAGGTAGCGCGGCTTGTCCGTGGGCAGCAGCGGGGTGGTGAAGTCGAGGGTGGAGAACATCGCCTCCTGCCCCTCCCCCACCGCCAGGCCGCCCACGGCATAGCCCTCGAAGCCGATGCCGATCAGCGCGGCGGCGCTCTCGGCCCGCAGATCGGCATAGGTGCTGCCCTGCACGATGCCGAACAGGCCATAGCCCGGGCGTTCCACGAAGGCGCGGCGCCCGCGCGCCGCCCAGTCCATCGACAGGCGCATGGATTTCGCCGCCTGCTCATGCGTCGCCGGATAGGGCGTGCATTCGTCGAAGCTCATGGTGATATCGGCATCCAGCAGGTGCTGGATCTCGATCGAACGCTCCGGCGTCAGGCGGTGCTTCGAGCCGTCGATATGCGACTGGAAGGTGACGCCATCCTTGTCCATCTTCCGCAGCGCCGAGAGGCTCATGACCTGGAAGCCACCGGAATCGGTCAGGATCGGCCCGTGCCAGTCCATGAACTTGTGCAGGCCCCCGAGGCGCCCGACCCGCTCAGCCCCCGGGCGCAGCATCAGGTGATAGGTGTTGCCCAGCACGATGCGCGCACCGGTGCTACGCACGGCATCCGCCGTCATGGCCTTCACCGTGCCAGCGGTGCCGACGGGCATGAAGACGGGGGTCGGCACCTCGCCATGGGCGGTGTGCAGCATGCCGGCGCGTGCGCCGCCATCGGTGGCCGCCAGCGTGTAGGAGAGTGTCATGCCCGCACCCAGAGCGAGGAATCGCCGTAAGAGGTGAACCGGTAAGGCCCCGCCAGGGCATGGGCATAGGCGGCGCGCATGCGCTCCAGCCCGGAAAAACCCGCCACCAGCATCAGCAGGGTGGATTTGGGCAGGTGGAAATTGGTCATCAGCAGATCGGCGGTGGTGAAGCGGTGGCCGGGCAGCAGGAAGATGCGCGTCAGCCCCTGGAAGGGCTGCAGCGGCCGGGCGATATCCCCGGTCGCCGCCGTTTCCAGCAGGCGGAGCACGGTGGTGCCCACCGCCACGATCCGCCGGCCCGCGGCGCGGGTCTCGTTGATCAGGGCCGCGGTCTCGGGCGTGATCTGGCCCCATTCGGCGTGCAACTTGTGCTCGGCCGGGTTGTCGGTGCGCAGCGGCAGAAAGGTGCCGGCACCGACATGCAGGGTCAGTGTCGCACGGCGCACACCCCGAGCCTCCAGCGCCGCCATCAGCCGGGACGTGAAATGCAGGCTGGCCGTGGGGGCCGCGACGGCACCCGGGCGCTCTGCGAACAGAGTCTGGTAATCGGAGGCGTCTTCGGCCAACGGGCCGTGCTCGCGCTGGATATAGGGCGGCAGCGGGATTTCCCCGGCCTGGTCCAGCGCGGCGGCCAGGGCTTCCTCATCGGGGCCGAAATCCAGGCGCACGGCGCCTTCCTCCGGGTCCTCCACCACGCGGGCGGTGATGGGCGCGCCCTCGATCTCGATGGTGTCGCCGGCCTTCAGGCGGCGGGCGTTGCGGACCAGCGCGTGCCAGATGCCGTTCCCCTCGGCGCGGTTCAGCATGATCTCGACCCGCGCCTGGCCGCGCCGGGCGGTCAGCCTAGCCGGGATCACCCGTGTGTCGTTCACTACCAGCAGGTCGCCCGGGTCCAGCAGGGACGGCAGGTCCAGCACGCCGCGATCCGCGAAGGGCTGCGCGCGCGTATCCAGCATCAGCGCGGCATCGCGCGGGCGCGCGGGGCGCTGGGCGATGCGGTGGTCCGGCAACAGATAATCGAAATCGGCGGTCGTGAGGCTCATGAGCGGCCCCATATGCGCGAAAGCGGGACAGGTTGGAACCGCCAGGGGCGCAGAGCCCCCATCTCAACCACGCCCAACCCGGCGGAAATACGGGCTGCTGCCAATCATCTCCTCCCCCAGGCGCAGGATCGCTTCCAGCCCGGCCCCGCGCGCGCTGTCCTGATGCGCGGCGCAGATCACCAGCGGTCGCAGTTCGGGTCTGGCACGATAGGGTTGGACCAGCCGCGCCTGTAGTTCCGGCCCGGCCGTACCCAGGGGCACAATGCCCATACCTACCCCGCCGGCGATCAGGCGCAGCACTGTCGCCATATCGTTGCAGGTGGCGAAGGCGGGCGGACGCAGCCCCTCCTGCGCGAACCATTCCTGGGTGATGCCGTGCAGCGGCGAGGGCTCGGGCAAAGTGATGATGCGACTGCCCATCAGATCAGCCGGGCGCAGCGTCTCCGGCGCCAGAGGCCTGGCGGGGCTGCTCATCCAGACCACGTCGCAGAGCGCCACCCGGCGCATGCGGACATGGCGTTCCACCACCTCCTCGGCCATGAAGGCCACGTCCAGCTCCCGCGCATCCAACAAGCGCGCCAGCACGGCGCTGTTCTGTACCGTCAGCGCCACGTTCAGCCGCGGATAGGTGGCCTCCAACGCCGCCAATATGGCAGGCAGGCAGGAAAGCGCCACGGCGTTGCTGGCCCCCAGCCGCAGCGTGCCCGTCAACGGATCGCCAGAGGAGAGCCGGCGCTCCATCTCACCCAGCACATCCAGGCCGCGCTCGGCATAGCGCAGCACGGTCTCGCCGGCCTCGGTCAGCCGGGCGCCGGCCCCGCTCCGCAGGAACACGGCATGGCCCAGGGCCGCCTCCAACTCCCGCACGCGCTGGGAAATCGAGGGCTGGGTGATGCCCAGATGCTGGGCAGCCGCGTGAAAGCTGCCAAGGCGCGCGATCCAGGTCACGGCCTCCAACTGGGCCAGGGTGTAGCGAGGCATTGGAAAAACCTATCAAAAAGCCGCGTAAATTCCATTTTGATCCAGCAAAACCAATTGCCCTAACTTGGTCCTCAGGAGAAGCCAGATGCACGAAACGTCCACCCTTGGCATGGGCGGCGTGGACACCCACGCGCATGTCATGCGCAGGGGCCGCGCCCTGTCCGCTGAACGCCATTCCGAACCCGCCCGAGATGTGGAACCACAGGAATTTCTGACCCTGCTCGATGCGCATGGGCTGGGCTATGGCGTGCTCACCGCCCCCAGCTTCTATGGCTTCGACAATTCCCTGCTGCTGGAAGCACTGGCGGCATATCCCACTAGACTGCGTGGTACCGCCAACGTCGCCCCCGGCGCCAGCGTGGCGCAGCTAGCGGCGCTGAAGGCCCAGGGCATCGCCGGCATCCGCCTGAACTGGACCAAGCGCACCACCCGCCCGGACGCTGCCTCACCGGAATATCAGGCCTTGTTCGCCGCGGCGCGAGAGGCGGGGCTGCACCTAGAAATCTTCCTGGAGGGCCCGCTGCTACCCGGCGTGCTGCCCCATGCGCTGGCCAGCGGGGTGGACATCGTGCTGGACCATTTCGCGGCACCGAACCCGGCGCTCGGGCTCAACTGCCCAGGCTTCCGGGCGGTGCTGGCCGCGATGGGCACGGGGCGGTGCTGGGTCAAACTGTCGGCCCCCTACCGGCTGGGCGAACAGGATCCCGCCGCCCTGGCCCAGGCCATGCTGCGGGCCGGCGGGGCGGAACGTCTGCTCTGGGCTAGCGATTGGCCCTGGATCTCGCATGAGGAGGGCCGCAGCTACGCCGCTTGCCTGAACGATCTTTCCGCCTGGGTGCCCGATGCCGCCCAGCGCCGGACCATTCTGCTGGACACGCCCAAGGCATTGTTCGGCTTCGCCTGAACCACGACACGAGGACGGGCCGCAGAGCCCGCCCACCGGAGGAAGCATGATCCATTTTTCCCGCCGCGCCTTGATGGCCGGTCTTGCCGCGACACCCGTATCCGCCAGCGCCCAACCCGCCTGGCGTCCCAGCCGCCCGATCCGGCTGATCGCGCCCTATACCCCTGGCGGCGGGGCGGACACGCTGGCCCGCCTGCTCGCGGGCCCCATGGGCGACACGCTGGGCCAGCCGATCGTCGTGGAAAACCGCCCGGGCGCCGGCGGCTCCATCGGCGCCAATGAGGTGGCGCGCGCCGAACCCGATGGGCACACATTGATGTGCGACGCCTCGGCCCATGTGGTGAACCCGGCCATGCTGCGGGACCTGCCCTTCGATTACCGCACCGCCTTCAGCTATATCAGCCAGGTCTCGGTCATCCCGATGATCGTGCTGGTGCCCGCCAGCTCCCGCGCCAACACGCTGGCTGACCTCATCCACATGCTGAAGCGCGAACCCGGCCTGCCCTACGGCTCCGCCGGCAATGCCACGGCGCCGCATATGGCCACGGTGCTCATGCTGGCCCGCGCTGGAGTGCAGGCGACCCATGTGCCCTACCGCGGCGGCTCGGCGGCACTGCCCGATCTGCTGTCCGGCGCGCTGACCTTCACGCTCGGAACCGTGCCCTACTCGGTGGAGTTGATCCGCAATCGGCGGGTGAAGGCGTTGGCCGTGACTTCAAAGGAACGCGTTTCCTCCGTGCCCGACGTGCCGACCATCGCGGAATCCGGCTATCCTGACTACGAACTGAATGAATGGAATGGGCTGTATGGGCCTGCGGGACTGCCCACCCCCGCCATACAGGCCATTTACCAAGCGGCGAAGACGGCCCTTGCGGATTCCCGGGTGCAGGACAGGCTCTCAGCCCTGGGGGCTTTCGGGCTGGGCAGCGAGCCGGCGGCCTTTGCGCAATTCGTCACCGGGCAGCGCGACCTGATGGCCCAACTGGTGCGGGAAAATCGGATCACGGCGGAATAGGTAAACCGGGAGGGGGGAGCCTGCCCCCCTCAGAACCGCCCGCTCAGCCGCATCAGCACCCGCGTCTCATCCCAATTCGCGGATTTGTCGTAGCGGAAGCTGGCGCCCACATTCATCGCTGGGGTGATGGGGTAATCCAGATCCGCCCGCAGATTGGCGATGAAGTTCTGCCGGCTCTGCCCGGCATAGCGCGACAGCACGGTGCTGTCGGTCCGCGCCCGAGCCTCGACCTGGGATTGCAGCGTCGAATCGGTCGGGAAGATCGGCGATGAGGATTCCCGCCACGCCGCGTAACCCACCGTGGCCCCCACCCGATAGCGCAGATCGCCCAGCGTGCTGCGGTAATCCACCGGCAGGTTGAGGGCGGCGAAGCTCTGCGGGCTGTAATAGCCGCCCTGGCCCAGGGTGAAGAAGCGCAGGTTCCGCTCGAAGCCGAAATAGACCAGGTCCAGCCCGCCCGTCAGCGTACCGTCGGGGCTGGAGATGAAGGGATAGCTGAACCCCGCCCCCGCCTCGAAACGGTTGTTGTCGGCCACGCCCTGGCCTTCATAGATGCTGTAGCCGCCGCCGGCGTAGACATAGCCGGCCCGCACCGGCACCTCGATCTGCGCCCGGCCGCCGCTGCGCGTCACCTGGCCCCAATGCCGGCCCTGGATGGCATCGCGCTGCCCAGCCCAGGACAGCAGGCTGTCCGTTACCGAACGCCGCTCACCCGTCACGCGCAGGCGCACATTGCCGCCAATGGTGGGCGCGAATTCCAACCCGCCCAGCACCTGCGTGCCATAGGCGAAGCCCAGCGGGCTGGAGCCGAGATCCATCCGGAAATAATCGCCCAGCTGATAGGCCAGCCCCAGCATCACGCCCGTGGCGGTGCCGCGCGGCGACTGGCTGCTGCCATAGGCGGCGTTGGAGCCATAGCCATCCTGCACCCGGCGGCTGGCCGACAGGCTGCCCGCCTGCAGGGAGACCCCGGTCACCGTGGTGGTCAGCCGCCCGCCAATGCCGCCCGGGGTGATCTCGGCGCTCACGGGTGCAGAGACCTCCAGCAACCGGTCCAGGCCGGATTGGCCCGAGCGCTGCCGGAACCCGGCCGAGGCCGTGGCCTGCGAGGACAGTTGCTCCTGCAAGGAGGCCGTCTCGCGCGCGATCTCGCGCGCCACCGGGTCCGCGGGCACGGCGGTGGTGCTGATCTGCTGCAAGGGCGTGCTGGCGCTGGCAAACGGGTTCTGCAACCCGCCAGAAGCCGTGCCGGGGCTCGCCGCGGAGGCAAGGCCGGTGCCGGTCGGCCGGCCCAGCTCGGCCCGGCGCTGCTGCCCGGCCAGTTCCAGCGCGCGCAGGGCTCGGCTTTCCTGGTTGAAGGCGCGCGCCACCCGGGCCTCCATCAGCGTCACCCGGGAATCACGGGGGGAGAGCTCCTGTGCCTCGGCCAGCAGGCGTTCGGCGCGGGGGCGGTCACGCAGGGCGACGGCGGCGTCGATCGCGCCCTGCCGGGCGGGGATGTCGCGCGGGTTGCGGGCCAGCACGGCCTCCGCGATGCGCAGCGCCTCGGCGGGCTGACGGGCATTCTGGTGCAGGCGCGCCAGGGCCAGCCGCGCATCGGGGTTTTCCGGGTCGCGCTCCAGCACAGGGCGCAACTGCTCGAAGGCCGCGGCCTGCCGGCCTTCTCCGTTCAAACGGTCGGAGGACCGGATGGCGATGCCGGACCGGATACTGGCGATGTCCCGCCGTTGCTCGGCGTTGGGGTTCGCACCCTCGGCGGAATCGGCCAGGGCGGCGGCCTCGCTCTCCAGCCCCGCGCTCAACAGCGCGCCGGCCAGGGCCAGGCGCAGGGAAGCCCCGGCATTGCGGTTCGCGGCCTCCGCGACACGGGCGGCCTCGGCGGCACCGATCCGGTCATTGGCATTGCCCAGCGCGCGGATCACGGCGGCGCCGGTGCCGCCCGAGGGATCCGGCCGTGCCGCCAGCGTCAGCAGCTGGGTACGCGCGGCGGTACCGGTGCGGCCCGCAAGCTGCGCCACGGCGCGCTGCACCTCGGATTGCGCACGCAGCCGGGCGGCGAGCCGCGCCATGTCCGGCGTGCGGCCGCCAGGCGGGATGCGGGCCAGGAATGCCTCGGCATCGCCAGCGCGGTCATCCTCATCGGCGAACAACGCGGCGGCGTAGAGGTCGTCGCGGCGGCCGGACCGCGCGGCGGGGTCCTCCACCAGCATGCGGCCCTCGGCGGCGCGGCCCTGGCGGCGCAGGGCACGGGCCAGATCCAGCTTGATCCAGGGATCGGCGGGCGCCATCTCGCTGGCCTGGCGCAGCAGCGCGGCGGCCACGCCCGGGTCATCGCTGCGGGCGGCCTCGGCGCGCAGGCGCCCGGCCTCGCCGCCCGTGGGCGCGAAGCCACCGGCGTCACCGGCGGGACCAGAGGCCACGGCGCGCACCGGCCCCTCAGTGGGGCGGCCCTGGGCACGCAGGGCCTGGTTCAAGCCCTGCTGCGCGGGCGGAAAGCCCGGGCGGCGTGCCAGCGCGGTGCGGAAGCGCTGCTCGGCCGCCGCCGGATCGCCTCGGCGCAGCAGCAATTCACCCAGGGCGGATTCGGCATCGGTGCGGTCCTGCACCTCTCGCCGCAGGGCGGAGCGGAGAAGATTGTCCGCATCATCCAATTGCCCTCGGCGCAGGGCGGCACGCCCCTCCGCCAGTTCCAAGCCATAGGACGCGCCATCCAGCGCGCCTCGCCATTGCTGCGCGCGGTCGGGCGCCGCGGCCACAGCGCGTTCCAGCAGGGTGCGGGCCTCGGCCGGCTTGCCCTCACGCAAGCGCACGATGCCGAGGCCACCCAATGCATCAGCGTCATTGGGGTTTGCGGCCAGCGCCGTTTCAAACCGGCGCGTGGCATCCCGCAGGCCGCCGCCCTCCAGCCGCTCGAACCCTTCCCGCCGGGCGGCGAAGCCCGGGTCGGGCGCGGCGGGGGCCGGGACGGCGGCGCGGGCGGCGCGGATCTCGGCATCGTCGGGGAAGCGGCGCAGATAGGTTTCCAGTTGCGGCGCCGTGGACGAATCGCTGGCCGACCAGACCAGCGCCTGGCGCCAGGCGGCCCGGGCATCGCTGCCCACTTCGGGGTTTTCCACCAGTTGCGACAGGCGGCGGATGCCCTCCGCGCGGGACGCTGCGCTGAAGGTCAGGTTCTGCGCGAAGGCCAGGCGGCTGCGCGCCGAGGCCCCCGGCTGCTCGGCCAGGCGCTGCAGGCCCAAAGTGGCTTCACCGCGCCCGCTCTCGGTGCCGGACAGCACGGCGTAGTATTCTTGCGCATAGGGCTCCACCGGCCCGGCGGAGCCGAAGGCGGCCCGGTAGCGCTGCACGGCCTCCGCATTGCGGCCATCCCGCGCCAAGGCACGGGCCTGCTCGATCGCCGCGCGATCAATGGATGCGCCCCGCACGGCGCTTTCGGCCTGGGCCCGCTGCTCCGGGGTGGCGCCCGCTTCGCGCAACCGGGCCTCATAGGCGGCAGCGGCGGTGCGGTTCTCCCGCGCCGCCTCGATGCGTGCGGCCAGGGCCAAGGCCGTGCCGTTGCGCGGTTCGGCCGACAACGCGCGCTCGATCGCACTCGCCGCCAAATCGGAACGATTCTGCGCCAGCCAGCGCTCAGCCTGCCGGATCAGGATGGTCACGGGGCTGGCCGGAGCGGCGGCTTCGGCAACCGCGGGCTGTGCGTGGGCAGGCATGCCCGCAGCCACTCCGGCCGCGAGCCCGACAACCCCCCCCATGATCGGCCCGTAACGCCGCATTCCCCTCATGCCATTCTCATCTCACGCATGGTCCCGCGCCCGCAACCGTGAAAGCGCACGGCGACGCAGGCTCCAATAGGCCGGAACCCCTAACAGAACCCCAGCAGCGAACAGGATCAGCAGCGCCCGCAGCGGATTTTGCCCGGCCCAATGCTGCGGCCACAGCCACCAGGGCAGATGGCCCACCCAATACGGCTCCGCCACCGCATAGGAACTGATCTGCCCACCGGACAGGAGCACCGTGTCACCCTGGATACGCGGCAGAAGGTCCGGGTCCCGCAGGGCGGAGACCATGGACCCGATCGCCGCCGGCGTGGCGCCACTGATGACGACCACGCTGCGCCCGGCCGCCAGTGCGCTCTGCGCGCCAATCAACACGCCCAGCCCCTCGCCACCGGCCTCATTCACCGAGGCCACGGCACGGCTGCGCTCCGCCACGCTCGGAGCATCCCACAAGGCGGTGCGCAGATACTGCAGGGAATCCGGCAGGGCGAGGCTTAGCCGCTCACCCTCCAGCCGCACGGGGCTGTCCCGCAGCAGCGTGGCCAGGGCCGGCTGGCGGCCCAGCGTGCCGATCACCAGCAGGTCTCGATCAGCCAGGTTGCGCAACCCATTGCTAGGCGCCACCTGGATGCCCGTGGCCGGCAGGCCGGTGATGGCGGCCAGCTGCCCCACCACATCCAGGAAGGCCTGGGTCTCCACCGCGTTGGGCCGCTCCGGCAGCACCACGGCGGTCTCCGACAGATCCGCCATGCGGGTGAAAGGGAAGCCCGAGGAGCTGAAGAAGCCCAGGTTCGGCAGACGCGCGAAGCGGTGCGCGCCCGTCATGTCGATGGTGCTCTCGGGGTCGATGGTGGCGCGCACATCGCCCGGCACCGCCGCGCACTCACCCCGGTTCATGGGGCGCATGTCGAAGCGCAGCTGCAACTCGTCCTGCCCCAGCAGCAGATAGGGCGGGATGGCGAAGCGGCCGCGCCGCATGTCCCCACCCAGGCCAAGCTGCTGATGCAGCGTGTCCAGCACCCAGCTCATCACGCCCGGGGGCTCGGCCAGGGGGAAGCTGCGCAGATAGGTGCCGGACACCGCGGCATCGAGCCGCGAGGTGGCCACATCGATCACCGGGCCCGGCGGCGCGGTGAAGCCCACCCGCACCGGGAAGCCACGGCCGCGCCAGGTGTAGAGATCCGGCGCGGTGCGCAGCGGCAGCCGCACCGGCCCCGGGGCGTAGCCGCTGGCCGTCAGCTCCGCCCGGTCGATCATCGCGCCGATCCGCAGCGGGGCCTCGGTGCGCACCCAGCGTGGCGCGTCATAGGGGCGGCGCGGCGCGATCTGCGGCGCGGCCACCCGGACCAGCTCACCGGCCAGGGCCTGACGGGAGGCGACGAGCGCCTGGGCCGCGATCGCGGTCTCTGCCTCGGTTCGGCCGCCCACCACCAGCAGCGTGCCGAACTGGTCGTTGGGATGGGCCACGACCGCCAGGGTCGGCCCCTCAAAGCGCGGCAGGCTCAGCCCCGGCACCGTGTCGGCGCCGGCGGCGATCACCACGGCGTCGCCCCGGCGCGTCAGGCCGCGCTCGACCGGGAAGCGCGCGCCCCGGTAGTCGGCCTGGACCGCGAACCAGCTAGCCGTGATGGCCGCCGCCCGCAAGCCCGCCGGGCCTGTCGCTTCCGGGATCACCATCGGCAGGTTCAACGCACCGCGCAGGATGCGGCGGTCGAACAGCGGCTCCGGCAGGCGGGCGAGGTCTCGGGTGGGGGGGATGCGCTCGATGCGCAGGCGCACCGTCGAAAGATCCGACACCGTGGCATAGAGCAAGCCCGACAGCGGGTCGTTGCATTCCATGGTGTAGCGGCCGGTGAAGCGGAAATTCAGCCGGTTCACCTCGGCGAAGAACAACGGGTCCAGCGGGAATTCCAGCGGGCCGAAGCCCTGCCGCACCGGATCGATGGCGATATTGCCCACGAACTGCTCGTTCAGGGAGATCGCGATCTGGCTCATGGAGGGGATCAGCGCGGCCGAGGCCCCGCCGGTCACGCTCAGCCGCGCCTCCGTCACCACCTCATCGGCGCGCAGGCCGAACAGCACGCCCTGCAGATCCGCCAGGCCACGCAACTGCATGGGGCCGGACAGGCCAAGCTCCCGCAGGGTGCGGGTCACGATACGCGCCCCCTCCGGCAGGGTGGGCTCGGGCGCATTGGCGCCGCGCGGGGGCTCGGGGATGTTCAAGGCAGGCGGCAAGGCGATACTGCCGGAGGGCGCCACCACGGGGTTCTGCGCGGAGGCCTGAGCCTGGGCCGTGCCTGCGCCAGCCAGCAGTGCCAGAAGCACGCCCGCGGCCATGCGGGTGTGCGCCCGGGGCCGCACCACATCCGTGACGCGCGCTGCCTGCTGCGCGGCGGCGGCACTGGCTGCGGGGGCAGCGGGACGGGACACCTTGGTGATGCCGAAGCGGTAACGCCGCACCACGGCATCCGCCGTCGCCAGCACCACATTGGCCAGGGAGCGCAGCGGCCGGTCCTCGGGCCAGTCATCCCAATAGAGCCAGGCATCCGGACGGCCGAAGAAGGCACGGGCGATCGCCGCCTCCTCGGCCACGCCCGACAGTTGGAAGCGCAGATACACCATGTGCTCCAGCACGCGCACGGCGCGGGCCCTCAGCGTGATCACTTCACCTGTCACGTGCAGCGCGACCTCCAGCATCTCCTCCTCGGAGAGATCGGACGGGCGTTCCAGAGAGATGGAAAGCCCGGAAAGGGAAAGATTGGTGCAGTCACCCCGCAGGGTGCCGCCGTTGGCGCGCGTCAGATCGACGGGAATCTCGGTATCCACGCGATGGCGGATGCGCATCTGCTCCCGCTCCCGCCCCACCGCCACGCTGGCCGAGAGGGGGACCAGGCACATGCCGGCCCAGATGGTGTTCAGCAGATAGGCGCGGAAATCCAGGCTGTCCGTCTCCGAGACGATGGTGCCGTGGATGCCGATGCCAAAGCCGATGAACAGCAGCACCAGCAGCACCAGGTTCGGCGCGACGGCCTTGAGGTCCAGGTAGCCTGCCTCCAGCACGCCGCCCTTGTCGGTCACGTTGAACTTGCCCTTGCGCGGGTCCCACAACGTCAGCAGCGTGACGGGCAGCAAGGGCACGGCCAGCGATGCCTCATAGATTTCGGACCAGAAGCTGTGGCGATGCCGGCCATTCAACCGCGCCGTGGTGGCCACCGCGTGGAACAAATGGCTGCCGGCATAGGCCATGATGGCCAGCGGGCTGGCCGCGATCACGCTTTCCCCGAAGAACAGGAAGGCGAGCGGCGAGGTCAGGAAGATCAGGCGCGGGATGGCGAACAGGAAGCCGAAGCCCGCGATGAAATAGCAGAAGCGCTGCGCCCATTTCAGGTTGCGGGCGAACAGCGTGTTCTCCGTGCGCATGATCTGGATCATGCCGCGCGCCCAGCGCATGCGCTGGCCGATATGCAGCGCCAGGCGCTCCGTCGCCAGGCCCGCGGCCAGGGGCACGCGCAGATAGGCCGTGTGCCAGCCCTTCTGCTGCATGCGGAAGGAACAGTGGCAGTCCTCCGTCACCGTCTCATGCGGCACACCGCCCACTTCCTCCAGCGCAGTACGCCGGAGCACGGCACAGGAGCCGCAGAAGAAGGATGCGTTCCACAGATCGTTGCCCTGCTGGATCACGCCGTAGAACAGCAGGCCCTCATTCGGCACCGGGCGCTGACGGGCCAGATTCCGCTCGAAGGGATCAGGGCTGTAGAAATGGTGCGGCGTCTGCACCAGCCCGATGCGCCGGTCGCGCACCAGCCAGCCCAGGGTGAATTGCAGGAAGCCGCGTGTGGGCGCGTGGTCGCAGTCGAAGATGGCGATGAACTCGCCATTGGTGTGCCGCATCGCGTGGTTCAGGTTGCCGGCCTTGGCGCCGATATTGTCCGGGCGGATGATGTAGCCGCAGCCGGCTTCCTGGGCGAAGGCGCGGAATTCCGGGCGCCGGCCATCGTCCAGGATCCACACGTTCATCTTGTCGCGCGGGTAGTCCATGTTCATGGCGGCCAGCACGGTGGGGCGCACCAGATCCAGGCTTTCATTGTAGCTGGGGATATAGACATCCACCGTGGGCCAGGTGCTGGGGTCCGGCGGCAGGGGCACAGGCTTGCGGTTCAGCGGCCAAGCGGTCTGCAGATAGCTCAAGGCCATCAGCACGCCAGCGTAGAGTTCCGCCAGGAACAGCGCGCCGCCCAGGAAAGCCTGCAGCGCCGTCTCGAATTCCAGCGTCTCGGTCAGCCGCCAATACAGATAGCGGGCGGTGACGGTGATGGAGACGAACACCAGCACCAGGCCCACCTTGCGGGAGGTGTAGCGGTTCAGCACCAGGAACACGGCGATGCCGCCCAGCGTCAGCCAGGCCTGGCCCTCGGCCTCCATGGGCAGGGTGACGAAGGCCAGTGCCAGCACCAATCCGGCCGTGATCGCCAGCCATTTCTTGGTCAACTGGAAGGGGGAAAGCGCGTGGATCACCGCCTCATGCCCCCCATTCGTCCAGGGCACTGAAGCCCGAGCGTTTCTCACCCGGCTTGCGCAGGCTGGCGCGGCGGATCAGCGAATCGGTCAGGATGGCCATGTCCTCAGCGGCGCCGCGGGCGCCATCGGTCAGCAGGCGCTTGCTGGCCAGTGCCTCCATCACCTGGGCGTCGCGCGCCACCACGCCCAGCAGTCGGTGACCCAGCGAGCGGGTGGCCAGGTCCAGCACCGCCTCCGGCAGGGCGGCGCCGCGCTCGAACTGGTTGATGACCACCATGGATTTCTCGGCGAGGCGCTGGATCATGCTGCCGCGCCCCATGAACCGGCCGGAAACGATCTGCGGTATCAGGCTGGCACTGCCGCCATCAGCCAGCAGCACCACCAGCATGTGGTCGATCAACGGGTACAACGCCACCAGCGCGGCGCTGGGGCCAGGCGGGCTGTCCACCAGCACCAGCAGGTCGGGGTCGCGCAGCATATCGCGGACAGGCTCCGCCAGCAGGCTCGGGTCCTGCGCCAGGGCGGTGGCGATATCCAGCACCTCCGCCGGATCGGCCGCGCCGTGTGGCAGCAACTGCACGCCGAATTCCGTATGGCGCAGGCTCTGCCGCCAGTTGGGTCGTTCCGTGATATGGGCCAGAAACCCTGCCTCATCACGGATCGAAATGCCCAGATGGACGCGCAGGGCATTCTGCGGGTCCAGGTCGATGGCCAGCACGCGATAGCCCTTTGCCGCCAGCAGGGCCGCCAGATGCGCGGTCAGAGTGGTCTTGCCACCCCCCCCTTTGGGAGAGGCCACGGCGATCAAGGGCATGCGGGACTTATCCGTTCTGGTTGCGGCGGATCTCGGCCGACACTTCGGCCAGCAGCGCGAAATTGGGGGCGGGGCGGGGCCTGGCTACCTCCCGCACCGGGACCGGGGCAGGCTGCGGGTAGGGAAGTTCAGGGATGGTCAGCACGGCGGGGGGTGTGACCAGCAATGGCGCCGCTGGCTCAGACAGAGGCAGCGGCGGTTCTGGCGGCGCCGGCACTGGTGCGCCCTGGGCCTCCATCACCAGGACCGGCGAAGCTTCCGGTTCGATCGGCAATTCCGGTTCGGCCACAGGCTCCGCTTCGGGTTCCGGTAGCTCCGGCGCCTCGAAACTGACAGGCGGGAACGCCATGTACCGGAAGCCCTGCAAAGCGCAGGCGGCAGCCACATTGGCGATCTCGCGCTGCATACCGCCCTGCTGCCTCCTGTTTGCAACTGCCCAACTTGATTAATGCACCGGAAACCACACGCTTAGGAAGCCGGTTTCCAGGATCAGCCTAGCCTTTACGCACCTTCCGAAAGGTTTATGCTGCACTGCAATAAAATTCCCCTTGCGTGACATCCGCGTTGCAGCCATATGGAAGCCTTAGGGCAGGAAACCTGTCGTGTCGCCGAAATGGCCCCACGCAGCTTCCCGCCCGAGTCTTGGGAGTGAATGCCGCACGGGCCGTTTCTGAAAAGGGGCTCGTATGCGCCGTCGTCTGTTTCTGGCCGGTTCAGCCTTGCTGGCCGCCCCGGCCCTGCTGTCCGCCCGCCCTGCCCGCGCCAGTGTCTCGGCGCCGGAGCCGGTGGATGTGGAACTGGTCCTGGCCGTGGATGTCTCCCGCTCCGTCGATGCGGAGGAGCAGGAGATGCAGTTCAACGGCTATGCCGCCGCCTTCCGCGACGCGCGCATGATCGAGGCCTTCACCGGCGGCCCGGTGGGTTCCATCGCCTGCACCTTCTTTACATGGAGCGACTGGAACATCCAGGAACATCTGGTGCCCTGGATGCGCCTGTCCTCCGCTGCGGATTGCGAGCGTTTCGCCCAGGCGATCGACGCTGCCCCGCGCCGCACGCATCTCTATACCTCGATCTCCGGCGCGATCGACTTCGCCGCCAACCTGTTCGGCGATGGCTATGAAGGCACGCGGCGGGTGGTGGATATCTCGGGCGACGGGGTGAACAATTCCGGCCGCGATATCAGCCTGGCGCGCGGCGAAGCGCTGGAAAAGGGCATCATCCTGAACGGGCTGGCGGTGCTAGACCGCTCGCCCCCGCCCCCGGGCCTGATGCAGATGCAACCGCTGGACGAATACTACCAGGAGCGCGTGATCGGCGGCCCTGGCGCCTTCGTCATGGTGGCCGAGGGTTTCGAGGCCTTCGAACCGGCCGTGCGGCGCAAGATCATCCGCGAAGTGGCGGACCGGCAGGGGCCGGTCCGGGAATACGCCCTGGGCTGAACGGGCCCGCGCCTGACGCGGGCCGGTGCCTCACGGGAAGGCGATATCCGTCAGGCTGCAGGTGTTCACCTGACGGCGTTCCTGCGCCTGGCCATTGGACCACACGATGCGGATATCGTTCACGCACTGGCCGGCGGGCAACTGCACCAGAAAGGCATTGCCCACGGGCAGCACGTTCTCGCCCAGAAGGTCGCGGCCCCAGTTGGGGTCGGCCGAGGACGATACATAGATTTCGTTGATGGGCATGGCGCCGCGGTTGTTCACCCGGAAATCCGGATTATCGGACTGCGCGGCGGCGGGCAGGGCAAAGCCGGCGACAGCCAGGCCAGCCAGGATGGAACGACGGATCATCTGAGACATCCTTTTGTGGGAGATGATGGGCCGATTGGTAACGTGCTTCCGGCCGGGCGGCATCGCCCGATCGCGTGAGAGTGGCCCGGAAACCAGGCCACCCCGATAGCTCTACTGGAACGTCACATCCGTCAGTTCGCAGGTGTTCACCTGCCGGCGCTCCTGCGAGCGGCCATTGTCGAACACCACGCGGATGTCGTTCACGCACTGGCCGGCGGGCAGCACCACCATAAAGGACTGGCCCGAGGGCAGGACATTCTGGCCCAGGCGGTCACGCCCCCAATTGGCGTTGGCGGAGGACGAGACATAGAGCTCGTTGATCGTCGTGCCCGTGCGGTTGACCAACCGGAAGTCAGGGTTGTTGGACTGCGCGACGGCGGGCAAGGCGAAAACGGCTGTGGCCAGGACGGCCATGGCAAAGCGACGAATCATGGGAGTGACATCCTCCAGCTTGTGGGGACGGGCTAGGCTAGTCCGCCTGACACTTGGTTGCCGTCCAATCGTGGCGGCACCGTGTCACTACGGTGCCGCCATGCGGCCGGATGCGGGAAATGTCTGCCATCCCATCGATCAACACATGAAATTACGTCAATCGCATTCCTGGAAATCATTACGCCCGCAGCGCAACATGTTCTTCATGCCGCGGGTGCTTCTTCCAGAAAGACTTGCACGGCCTGGTAGAGCGCGCCGCGGCTGCGTTCCATCCACATGCCATGCGTGCCCTCGCCCAGCATCACCAACCGCTTGCCGGGGCTCGCGGTCAGCAAGGGAAACAGGGTCTGCGCCATGTAGGGGGGCGTATCCTGATCCCACTCGCCCAGCACCAGCAAGGTGGGCGCGGTGATCTTCGCGGGGTCGTAGAAGGCGCGGCCGGCGGCCCAGAATTCCCGGCCATCCGCCACGCTGCCATTGGGCGCGCGCAGGGCCGGCGGGTTGCGGCGCAGGCCTTCCGGGTCAGTGGCCCAGGTCACCCCGGCCCAATGCTCGAACCAGCCGGGCGGCACCAGATTGGCGCGCGCTGCCTCCGGCACGCCGGCGCCACGCCGCTCCCGCGCGGATTGCTGCGTCACCCAGCGATAGGCGCCAAGCTGCCCGCCCGGGTCCGCCAGGGAAGCGCTCTGCCGCAGCCAGACCGGGGCATACAGCGTCAGCCGCTCGATCACGGCCGGGTTCTCGGCCGCGAATCGGCCCATCAGCGCCGTGCCCCAGGAATAGCCCAGGTGCTGCAGCTTCTGGATCGAACGCTTTTCCCGGATGAAGCGGCTAGCGATGGCGATGTCGGCCACCGCCTGCTCACCGCGCACCAGCGGCGGATTCGCCTCCGGCGGCTGCGACATTTCCGGCGGGCGGCTGGACCGGCCATAGCCACGCAGGTCCAGGATCCAGACATCGAACCCCCGGCCCGCGATGTAGTCCATCCAGGACAGGCCACCGAGTGGCAGGTCGAAGGCGGTGCTGGCCGGATAGGTCGCCCCATGCACCATCAGCAGGGTGCGGCCCGGGGTGAAGGTGGTCTGCGCCTCAGAGCGTTTGTTGCGCAGGAACAGTTCAATGCCGGCATCGCCGGTCGGCACCATGAATTCCTCGGTGACGATCCGGGGCGCCTGGGCTTGCGCTGACCGGCCCGTCAGGGCGGCCATGGCTGGCAACAGCGCGGGTGCGGCAAGGATGGCACGGCGATCCATAGGCTTGTGTCTCCCTCGACGAGGCGCACACGCTACCCCAGCGCGCGCCGCTGCATAGCCCACCCCTCACGCATCATCGGCCATTCGCACATGGCGTTTGCATGACTGGGGGTAAGCTCCCTACATTTGTGCCATGCACACGCCCCGGCTTCGGGCCGACGCGGGGCCCTTCATGGCATCCCCCGCCGGCACCGCTCTCGATAACCGCAGCACCCTGATCCTGCGGGAACTGGTGGAACTTTACGTCCAGACCGGAGAACCGGTGGGCAGCCGCACGCTGTCGCGCCGGCTGCCGCTCGGGCTTTCCCCCGCCTCCATCCGCAATGTCATGAGCGATCTGGAGGAGGCGGGGCTGATCTATGCCCCCCACACTTCCGCCGGGCGACTGCCGACGGAGCGCGGTCTGCGGCTGTTCGTCGATGGCCTGCTGGAATTCGGCGACCTGACGGAGTTGGAGCGCGAGGCCATCTCCGCCCGCTGCGCCGCCCATGGCCGATCCCTGCAGGACACGCTGGCGGAAGCGAGCCAGATGCTCTCCGGCCTGGCGGGGGCGGCGGGCATGGTGGTGGCACCGAAATCCGACGCCGCCGTGCGCCATGTGGAGTTCGTGCCGCTGGGCCCCGGCCGGGCGCTGGTGGTGCTGGTCGGCGCCGACGGGCAGGTGGAAAACCGCGTCATCGAGACACCGCCCGGCCTGCCACCTTCAGCCCTGGTGCAGGCCGGCAATTATCTGAATGCCCGCCTGACCGGCCACACGCTGGACCAGCTGCGCAGCCTGGTGGGCGAGGAGATCTCGGCCAACCGCACCGCCCTGGACGCCCTGACCAATCAGGTGGTCGAGGCTGGCCTGGGCACACTGGCGGGCGGCAGCGGCAAGGGAAGCGGCAGCCTGATCCTGCGGGGCCAAGCCAGGCTGCTCGAAAATCTGGACCACATCGCCCGAATCCAGGAAATCCAGACCCTGTTCGAGCGGCTGGAAGCCCAGGAAGCCACGCTGCGCCTGCTGGAAATGGCCCAGCGCGGTGAGGGCGTGCAGATCTTCATCGGGGCGGAGAATGCCTTGTTCAGCTCCGCCGGCCTGTCCATGGTGGTGGCGCCGATCCTGGGCGGGCCCGGCAGCGGCCCAGGCGGCAGGCCGGAGAAGGTGCTGGGCGCGATCGGGGTGATCGGGCCGACACGCATCAATTACGGCCGGGTGATTCCCGTCGTGGACTATACGGCGCGGGTGCTGTCAGGCCTGCTGGGGTAGCGGATCGAGGAAGCGCTGCACCTCGATCACATGGCCTGCCGGGTCGCACAGAAAGAAGTGCTCGATCCGGTAAGCCTCGGATATCTCGGGCTGGGAGGCGCCATGGGCCGCCAGGCGCGCATGCCACGCGGCCACATCCGACACCAGAAGGGTCAGCATCACGGAACCCTCCTGGCGTTCCATGGGCGCCAGGCGCGGTGCGCGCGCTTCGCATAGCCCCAGATACCCGCCGCCCGGCAAGGCGTAGATGCGAACACGCCCCTGGTCGCGGACGACTTCCAGGCCCAGCACCGCCTCGTAGAAGTCCCAGCAAGGCTCCGGCTTCTCGGCGTAGAGGAAGGTGATGTGACTGGTCATGATGGGCACGGTCATTGCAGTTGATGTCATGGGAAAGCTTCCCGACGCGCAAGCCCTTGCGTTAGGCTGAGAAACAGAAGCCATCACGCAAAAGGTCCACCATGCCGAGCGACACCCCACCTTCCTCCCGCCTCGCGATCGCGGAACCCGCCTGGTTGAAGGAATTCAAGGCCTTCATCCTGCGCGGCAATGTCATCGACCTCGCCGTGGGTATCGTGATCGGCGCGGCCTTCACCGCCATCGTCTCCTCGGCGGTGGAAGACCTGCTGAACCCGCTCATCGGCCTGCTGATCGGTGGAATCGACTTTTCCAACGTCTTCGTCGTGCTGTCCGGTGAGCGCCAGCCCAGCCTGGAACTGACCCGCCAGGGCGGCGCCGCCGTGCTGGCCGTGGGCAAGTTCATCAACGCGATCATCAAGTTCCTGATCGTGGGCTTCGCGGTGTTCTGGATGATCAAGGCGCTGACGGCGCTGAAGGTCCGGGAAGACGCGAAACCCGCCAAGACCACCAAGAGCGAGGCGCTGCTGGAGGAAATCCGGGACCTGCTGAAGACGAAAGCCTGAGGCGCCGTTATCCGGCGGGCGAAGGCGCCCGCCGGGCCCAGAAGGCCACCGCCACCATGCCGAGCCCGGCCAGGGCGAAGGCAACGCGATACCCCGCCGCTGCCATGACGCTGGCGAAGACCAGCGCCCCCACCGTCTGCCCCAGGAACAGGGACATGGCGAAGGCCGCCATGCTGGTGGCGCGCGACTCGGGCAGTGCTTCCGTACCGCGGGCCTGCAGCACGCCGTGGAAGGAATAGAACAGGAAGCCCGACGCCATCTCCGCCACCAGGATCACGCCCCAGTGCGGCGCGGCGGCCGTGACGAACAGGCACAGCGCAAGCCCCAGCCCGCCGGTCAGCAGCAGCCCGGATTCGCCCAGCCGCCCCACCAGCCGCCGCGCCATGCGCGAATAGGTCAGCGCCCCCAGGCCGAAGCTGGCCACGATCAGCCCCGCCAAGCCGGCCGAAAGCCCGAAATCCTCAATGAGGAAGGAGGGAATGAAAGGAAAGGCGCCCCCCATCAGCAGCGCGCCATCCAGCGCCGCGGCCAGCATCAAACGCCGGGCGGAGGGGCTGCGCAGCAGCTGCGCATAGCCCGCGAAGCCGCCGGGGCCGCCCTTGCTCATCGGCTGCCACATGGCCCGGCCCAGCAGCGCCATCAGCACCAGCCCGATCGCCGCCGTGAAGCACCCGAAGGTGATGAAGGTGCCGCGCCAGCCGAAATTCTCACCGATCAACCCGGAGAGCGGGCCACCCAGCAGCTGGGCCATCACATTGCCCATCAGGAACTGGCCCAGCACCGCCTGGCGCTCCTGATACGGCACCGTGTCACCGATATGGGCCATCAGCATGGGGATGACGGCACCGGAAGCCAGCCCCGCCGCCATGCGCATCCACACCAGCTCGTCGAGGCCGGTGGCGAATTCGCCCAGGATCGACACGATGCCGAAACTGACCAGCGATAGCGCCGCCAGCCGCAGCTTGCCGAAGCGGTCGCCGATCAGCCCGGTGCCAAGCTGGCTGCCGCCATAGGTCAACTGGAAGGCCGCGATCAGGATCGCCGCCTGAGACGTGGGAACGCGAAAATCCCCCGCGATCATGGGCAACAGCGGGTCCACCATCCGCATCCCGATGCCCGAGGCGAAGCCCGCCAGGGCAATGAGCCAGATATTGACCCGGGGCGCCGTGCTCACGCGCGCCGTTCGCGTTCGGAAGCGGTCTTCAACTGCCCGCAGGCGGCCAGGATGTCCCGCCCGCGCGGCCGGCGCACGGGGCTGGAAATGCCCGCGGCCAGCAGGATCTCGGAAAATTCGCGGATCGTTTCGGGCTTGCTGGTCTGATAGTCGTTGCCCGGCCAGGGGTTGAACGGGATCAGGTTCACCTTGGCCGGGATATCCTTCAGCAACCGCGCCAGTTCCCGAGCCTCGGCCGCGCTGTCATTCACGCCGCGCAGCATGACGTATTCGAAAGTGATGCGCCGCGCATTGGAGACACCCGGATAGCGCCGGCAGGCCGCCAGCAGCTCCTCGATCGGGTATTTGCGGTTCAGCGGCACCAGCACATCCCGCAGGTCGTTGCGCACCGCATGCAGGGACACCGCCAGGTTCACGCCCAGCTCCTGACCGCAGATGTCCATCACCGGCACGACGCCCGAGGTGGACAGCGTGATCCGCCGACGCGACAGGGCGATGCCCTCATGGTCCATCACGATGGTCAGCGCCTTGCGCACGGCCTCGTAATTGTACAGCGGCTCACCCATGCCCATCACGACGATGTTGGACAGGCGCCGGCCGTCATCATCCTCGCCGCCGCCCTTGGGGGTGGGCCATTCGCCATAGCTGTCCCGCGCGGCCATGAACTGGCCGACGATCTCGGCGGCGCCCAGGTTGCGCACCAGCTTCTGGGTGCCTGTGTGACAGAAGGAGCAGGACAGCGTGCAGCCCACCTGGGTGGAGATGCAGACCGATCCGCGATCGTCCTCGGGGATATAGACCGTCTCGACCTGCTGGGCGTCGCGGAAGCGAAACAGCCACTTCCGGGTGCCGTCATTGCTGGTCTGTTCGGTGCCGATTTCGGGGCGGCCGATCACGAAGCGCTCCGCCAGCTTCTGCTGGAAGGGCTTGGCAATGGTGGACATGCGGGAGAAATCCCGCTCACCCTGATGATAGATCCAGTGCCAGAGCTGCTTGGCGCGGAAGGGCTTCTCGCCCATCGCCACCATTTCCGCCGCCAGTTCCTCACGCGACAGGCCCACCAGATCGGTACGGCCATCCGGCAGCTTCGCCTCGGGCGGCGCGAACAGGGCGGATTTGGCCAGGATGCGGCCGCGCTCCTCCTCGTTCAGCAAGGCCTCTGGTGAGAGCGGGCGCGGTGCCGTGGGAAAGGCCTTGTGGCCCTGGGGGTGGGGCGCCGTGCCGCTCATCGCCGCGCGGGTGCCGCCGGGGCTGGGGCGGGTGCCGCCGCCGCCGGGCATTCGCGGCTGATGGCATCATAGGCCGCGGCGAAACCGGCCAGCGGGAAGATGTCCTGTGCCTGGCCACGCCCATTCGGCCCCGGCGAGCGCAGCATCGCCTCCCGGCCACCGCGCATGGCGCCCACGGCGGCCCGGCCATCGCGCAGGAAGGCGCTGTCGCGGCTGGTGTAGGCGGGCAGGTCGGTCTGGGCGATGATCAGTCGCGCTTCGGCGCCGCGCCCATGCGTGAAGCCGTTGCGCACCGCCACCTGGTCACGCCCTTGCGGGCGATGGGTGACCATCAGGGTCACATTCTGGGTGGTGCGGCCCGGCACGCCTTCCGCCCGCGTGGCGCGGGTGAAGGCGAAACAGATCTTCTGGCCATTCTCGGTATGGGTCGCGGCTGTCCAGCCCTGGTAGGTGCCCAGGGCACGCGGGCCCTGCGGGGCACGGTTCTGTGCCCAGGCAGGCAAGACAGCCGCCGGCACCACGGCCAAGGCAGCCAGCATCGTCACGGCAGGGATCAGGAAACGCATCCCCCGATGGATACGCCAGCCGGGGCCATCAGACCAGATGCGACATCTGCGTTCCTGCATCCCGGCCTGGGCAGGAGAAGCCCCTCTCCCCTCACCGAACGGTTATGGCAGCCGATCGCCCTTTGCCGCGCCCTGTCCTTCACCCCATGATATCCATGGCGCAGCATAGGCGAGGGTCCGGATCCATGTTCCATGACGTGCGGCTGGTCGTCTGGGACCTCGACGAGACGTTCTGGGACGGCACCCTGACCGAGGGTGGCATCGCCTACAGGCAGGATCATCACGACCTGGTGGTCGCGCTGGCCGAGCGTGGCATCATGAGTTCCATCTGCTCGAAGAACGACCTGGCCCCGGTGCGGGACATCCTGTCGGCACGCGGGCTGTGGGACTACTTCATCTTCCCGAGCGTGGACTGGCGGCCCAAGGGCGAGCGCGTGGCCGAGATCATCGAGGCGGTGCAGTTGCGGCCGGCGAGTGTGCTGTTCGTGGACGACCACCCCGGCAACCGCGCCCAGGTGGCTGATGCGGTGCCCGGCATCCAGCTGGCCGACGAGTCGATGATCGCGGCGTTCCTCGATCACCCGGCCTTCCGTGGCAAGGACGACAGCGCGCTGACCCGGCTGCGACAATACAAGCTGCTGGAACAGAAGCAGCAGGAGATGCGGGCCGCCGGCGGCAGCAGCCAGGATTTCCTGCGCCAGAGCCGCATATGCGTTTCCATCCTGCATGATTTCGAACCGCACATCGACCGCGCGGTGGAACTGATCAACCGCACCAACCAGCTCAACTTCACCAAGGAACGCCTGCCCGACGACCGCGACGCCGCGCGGGCCGCACTGCGCGAGCAGGCCGGGCGCTATTACGCCCGCGCCGGGCTGATCTCGGTTCAGGACCGCTACGGCGATTACGGGATCGTGGGCTTCTTCATGCTGGAGGGGCTGGTCACCTGGGGCCAGCCCCGGCTGCGCCATTTCTGCTTTTCCTGCCGCATCCTCGGCATGGGGGTGGAGCAATGGATCTATGAGTTGCTGGGCCGGCCGCAATTGCATGTCGTGGGCGAGGTGCTGTCAGACCCGCGCGACGCGGTGGACTGGATCAACGTGCCGGGCACGGAGGAAGGTTCAGAAACCCAGGCCCACCGGTTCGGGGAGGTACGCATCCGCGGCGGCTGCGAGCTTGAGGTGCTGGAGCATTTCTTCCGCGCCGAGGCGGAGCACGTGGCGATGGAGGTCGTGACGCCGGAGGAGGCGCTCTACCTGCACCGCAACCACAGCATGATGCTGAGCTACGCCCTGCGAGGACTGACCGAGGATGAACGGCGCCTGACGCATCAACTGGGGATGGATGACGGGTTCTACCGGACGGCCGCGTTCGATCCTGGCCCGCCGGGCACGTTGATCGTGTATTGCCCGGCGGCCGATGCGGCGCTGGCGGCCTATCGGCACCGCGGCAGCGGCTTCAGCTGCCCGATCGGCATGCGGGACGTGCTACAACCCGGCCACGCCGCCCGCACACCGGAACGGGCGGCCTTGCACCAGGCCATCACCGGCCTGCTGGCGCGCGAGTTCGACCAGATCCCCTTCGGCAGCATCGAGGATTTCCGCCCGCACTACGAAACGATCCTGGCCGCGGTGCCGGAGGATGCATTGCTGGTGGTCATCCTGCCGAACCACCGCTTCAATCTGGGCGACGGGCAGGAAACCGATGTGGGACCGCAGAAGGCGCTCAACGACGCCTTCAGGGCCGCCGGGGCCGGGCGGCCCAATGTCGCCTTCATCGAGTCCGCCGCGCTGATCCGCGACATCGCCGAGGTGAACCGCGACATCTACCTGCATTTCGAGCGCGCGGTGTATCTGCGGCTCTATGAGGCAATCGGCGCATGCCATCAGGCTTGGCTGGCACACCGGGCCGCGGAACGGGTGAGGGAGACCGCACCGCCTCCTGCGCGCCCCGGCAACTCCCTGTTTTCCAAATTCGCCCGACTGCTGGCTGGAGGGGCCTGACAGGCCCCTCCACTATTATTCAGGCCAGCGATGGCTCGGGCCGGCGGATCTGCCAAGCCAGGAAAGCCGTGCCGGCGGCCACACCCCACAGATGCGGGTATGGCAGGCTCAGCGCCGCCTCGAACAGGGCCGGGAACAGCAGCAGCAGGCCCACCAGCGTCAGCCCCGCGCGCTCCCACACAGCCAGGGCGTGGCGCGCGAAACCCTGGGCGGCGGCGGCCAGCGCCGCCAGGCCCGCGGTGGCCAGGAAGATCTGCCAGGCCACATCGGTCCAGCCCATGCTGGCGGTGGGCCGCAGCAGCAGGCCCACGCCCTCCGGGTCGGTCACGAAGATGAAGGGCAAGATGAAGGCCGGCAGCGTGTATTTCCAAGCCATCAGCGTGGTGCGGTACGGCCCGGCACCCGTGATCGCCGCCGCCGCGAAGGGGCTGAGCGCCGTCGGCGGTGAAACTTCACTCAGGACCGCGTAGTAGAAGACGAACATATGCGCCGCGTAGTCCGGCACGCCCAGTTTGATCAGCGCCGGTGCGGCCACCACGGCGCAGATGATGTAGCTGGCCGTCACCGGCACCGCGAGGCCCACCACCCACACGATCAACGCCGTATAGATGGCGGTGACGACCAGCGACCCGCCCGCCGCCTGGATAGCGATGTCGCTGAACTTCAGCCCCAGCCCCGTCAGCGTGATGCAGCCCACGATGATGCCGGCGGAGGCACAGGTGGCCGCGATGCCGATCGACTGGTTGGCGCCATCCGCCAGGGTGCGGATCAGCTTGCGCGGCCACAGCGCGTGTTCCTTGGACAGGAAGGACAGCGCCACCGCCAGCAGCATGGCGTAGAGCACGGACAGCGTGGCGGAATAGCCCCAGGCCATGAAGCCGATGATCGCGATCAGGCTGGTGAAATGGTACCAGCCGCGCCGGAACATCGCGCCCACGCTTTCCACCGCAATGCCCTTGGCGGCATTCGGGTTGCCGCCGCGGGCCGCGATGCGGCGCTGGTCCAGCTCCACCATGAACAGCAGGCCCGCGTAGTAGAGCACGGTGGGCACTACCGCCATCAGCAGCACTTCCAGGTAGCTGATCTTGAGGTATTCCGCGATCAGGAAGGCCGCCGCCCCCATGATGGGCGGCGAGATGATCGCCCCTAGCCCACCCGCTGCCAGCAGCCCGCCCGCGTCATCGGCGCGGTAGCCCACTTGGCGCATCAGCGGCCAGGCGACCGTGCCGATCGTGACCGTGGTGGCCACGCCGGAGCCCGAAGGCCCACCCAGCAGGAAGGCCGACAGCACCACCGTGCGCCCCGCCGAGGACGGCTTGCCGCCCGTCGCCGCGAAGCTGAAATCCACGAAATACTTGCCCGCACCACTGGCCGAGAGGATCGCGCCATAGATGGTGAACAGGATGATCAGCGTCGCCGAGACATCCACCGCCGAGCCGAAGATACCCTCCAGCGTGATCGACAGGTGCGGCACCAGCCGTTCCGCGTCATAGCCCCGATGTGTCCAGGGCGCGGGCAGGTGATTGCCGAAGAAGGCGTAGAGGATGAAGGCGATGGCCACCACCGGCATCACCCAGCCGGTGGCGCGCCGTGCGGCCTCCAGCACCAGGGCAATCAGCAGCCAGCCGACAACGATGTCCATGGGCTCAGGGAAGATCACTCGGTCCTGCAGGTCGTCGCCGCCCGAGATCAGATACCAGGTGACATAGATACCCGCCGCGACCAGTGCCCAATCCCAGGGCATGAAGCGATGACGGAACCGCCGCGCGGCCGGAAACAGCAGGAAACCCAGCACCAGCGTGAAACCCACATGCGCGAAGCGCAGCGTGGTGGTGGGCACGATGTCCCAGGCGGCCCAGAGGTGGAACAGCGACATCGCCACCGCGATGCCCACGGCGGCGTAGCCGAGCCATCCCTTGAAATTGTTGGTGGCCCCCTCCTCGCTCTCGATCAGCTGGGTCAGACGCTCCGCGGTTTCGGCATCGACCGAATTCGGGTCCATGTCGGGCGGTAAGGTGCTGTGGCTACCGGACATATGTGAGCCTTCTTGGATTTCCTCTGCCTCATGTCATGGCGCTTCGGGCAGGATTTGTCACCCGGGCAATCGCCATCATGCATGGAAGACACTATGTGAGCGGCATGGTGGCTGTGCGACGTGGTGTCTTCTTCCTGTTGGTGCTGCTGCTGGCCGTGGGGCTGGTGGCGCTGGTGGCCCGTGCGATGGCGGCTGGCGGCTTCACCGTCTGGGAATGGCTGACGCTGCTGGCCTTCGCCGGCACCGCGCCCTGGACGGCCCTGTGCGGTGCCAATGCGATGATCGGACTGGCCCTGTTGCTGGGGTCCCGCGACGCGCCCCGGGCCGTGCTGCCCGCGCTGGCCCGGGTGCGCCCTGACCTGCCCGCCGGCCACACCGTCATAGCCGTCTGCATCCGCAACGAGGACATGGCCGAAGTGTTGCCCCCCCTGCGCCGGCTGATCTGCGGGCTGGCCGAGGCCAAGGCGGAAGCGCTTTTCACCCTATGGTTCCTGTCGGACACCCAGGACATGGCCGCCGCCATCGCCGAGGAAGCCGCCATCCGCACCATCCCAGGCGCGCATTACCGCCGTCGGGCCCGGAATACCGGCTTCAAGGCCGGCAATGTGATGGACTTCCTGGACCGCGATGCGGGCGAAGCGGAGTTCATGCTGTGCCTGGACGCGGACAGCGAAATGACCGCCAGCGCAGTGCTGCGGCTGGTGGCCGTCATGGAGGCCGATCCGAAGCTGGCCATTGTGCAGCAGTTGATCGTGGGCCGGCCGGCCAGTGCCGCCTTTCCGCGCCTGTTCCAGTTCGGCATGCGGGCGGGCATGCGGGCCTGGGCCACCGGCCAGGCTTGGTGGCAGGCGGAACAAGGTCCCTACTGGGGGCACAACGCCATCATCCGCATCGCCCCATTCCGCCAGCACGCCCGGCTGGAACCGCTGCCCGACGGCAGCCCCATCCTCAGCCATGACCAGGTGGAGGCAACCCGACTGACCCATGCGGGCTGGAAGGTGATGGCCCTGCCGGCCGAGGACGGCAGCATGGAGGGCAACCCGCCCGCCCTGCCGGAATTCATGGCCCGCGACATGCGCTGGGGCGCGGGCAACATGCAGTACTGGGCGCTGCTGAAACTGCCCAAGCTGACCTGGCTGGGTCGCTGGCAACTGGTGCAGGCGATGTTGCTGTTCGCGGGCACGCCCTTGTGGACACTGACGCTGGTCTTCGCCGTGCTGAACGCGGCCACCGGCGGCGGCGCCGGCACCAGCGGCCCGACGCTGTTCGCCGCCATGCTGGCCTGCTGGGCCTGCATCCACGCGCCCAAGCTGTGCGGCTATCTGGAGGTAATGGCCAAACCGGCCCTGGCCGCACGCTATGGCGGGCGGGGGGCTTTTCTGCGCGGTGCCCTGGCCGAGTTGGTGTTCACGACGCTGCTGGACCCCATCAGCACCTTCAACAAGGCCCTGTTCCTGGCGGTGCTGCCCTTCCGCCGGCTGCGCGGCTGGGCGCCGCAGAACCGGGCCGATCGCGGCGTGGGCTGGGGCGATGCGGCGCGGCTGCTGTGGCCGCACACGCTGTTCGGCGCGCTGTGCTTCGCGCTGGTGCCCATAGCGGCCTGGGCGTGGCTGGCGCCCTGGGCGCTCGGGCTGGTCGTGGCCATCCCGTTCTGCGTCGTGACGTCGGCACCGGGGTTTTCCGCTTGGCTCCGGGCGAAACGCGTGGCCGCTACGCCGGAGGAACTTGGCGCGGCCGGTTAGACCGCTTCCGCCAGGCTGGGACACACCCCCGCGATGGTCACCCGCCGCATATCGCGCGGGTATTCCTTGTCCTCGAAGGCCGTCGCGCGGTGCATGGTGCAGCGGTTGTCCCACATCACCAGGTCATGCGTGCTCCAGGCATGCCGGTACACGAATTGCCGCTGGGTCGCATGCTCCTGCAAGTCCCGGATCAGGGCCAGCGCCTCGGGTACCGGCCAGCCCTGGATACGGCCGATATGGGACGCCAGGAACAACGCCCTCCGCCCGCTGCCCGGGTGGCGGCGGACCAGCCGTTGCGGCACTGGCTCGAAGCGGGCCCGTTCCTCGGGGGTGAACTCCCCAAAACCCAGCAGGCCGCGGCTGAAGATCAGCGAATGATCGCAAACCAGGTCTTGCAGCTTCGCCTGCGTGCGGGGCGGCAGCGCATCCCAGGCCGCGCGCATATCGGCGAATTCGGTGTCACCTCCCTCGGGTGGGATCAGCCGAGCATGCAGCAGCGAGTATTTGGAAGGGGTCGCCTTGAAGCTGCTGTCGCTGTGCCACAGCCGGTTGCCCAGGGCGAACATGCGGCGCCGGTCATCGGCGGCCAGCAACCGGCCGTTCTCATCCAGGTTTGAGATGTCGTTCATCTTGCCATGGCCCAGGCGGCGCCTATGCACCTCCACGCTGGCGGTCTCGGCCTCCATCGGGCCGAAATTCTCGCCAAAGGCCACCTGCTGCTCGTCCGTCAGATCCTGAGCGGGAAAGACCAGCACAGCATGGCGGTCCATCTGAGCTTCCACCCAGGCGGACTGAGCGGGGGTCAAGGGATGGCGCAGGTCCAGCCCTTCCACCCGCGCGACGAAATGCGGATGCAAGGGTGTCACACGCAAGGAGTCTGGAGAGCCGATATCGGGCATGGGAACCTCTCTGGCATTTCCTGGCCCGGCCTCTGACGGGCCGGTGCGCAAGCGTGTGCCCGGATCTGCCCCGCCGTCAACACCGCAGCAGCAGCAGCGCCCCCGCGACCGGCTGCCCACGCTCCTGCCGCAAGGTCACCGGCGTCTGGGCGAGCAGGTTCAACCCCGCAGCCTCGGCCAGCCCCAGCACATGGGCGGGGTTGTGGCGATAGCGCATGCCCTCACCCAGGGCGAAGGGCACGGCCTCGCCTGTCTCCAGGCTGAAGGCGATGGTGCCGCCAGGACGCAGGGCCGCGCGCATGGCGGCCAGCACCGGGGCCAGATCGCCCAGATAGTTCAGCACATCGGCGGCCGCGATAATGTCCCAGGCCGCCGGCTTGCGCGGCAGGAAGGCCAGCAGATCCATCTCATGCAGCGCGGCATACAGGTTGCGGGCCCGTGCCGCCTCCAGCATGCGGGGCGAGAGGTCCACCCCCTCCAGCCGGCGGGCGAAGGGCGCCAAGGCCACGCCGGACAGGCCGGTGCCGCAGCCCAGGTCCAGCACATCCAGCACGCCCTCCGCCGGAATGCCGGCGGCCAGCAGGGCCTCGGCCAGCAAGGCGGGGGTGCGGTAGTCCAGCTTGCCTTCCAGCTCCGCATCGAAGCGGGGGGCAAAGGTATCGAACAACTGGCGCACATAGGCGGCGGGGGCGCGATCGGGGGTCTCGGCCTCGCCCAGCGCCGCGAGCAGGAAGCGGGCCTGCTCGGCCATGCCCTTGTCGCGGCCGGACAGTTCCAGGGCGCGGGCCGCGGGGGCGCGGGCGGCGAAGGCATTGCCCGATTCACGCTGGGCATGGGCTAGGGCCAGCCAAGCCTCGGCCATGGCGGGGGCCAGTTGGGTCGCGGTGGTCAGCGGCCCCACCGCATCGGCCGGGCGGCCGGCGGCGGCCAGGGCCTGGCCCAGATTGCGCCAGGTGGTGGCATCGCCGGGCGCCAGGGCCAGGCATTGCTGCATGGCTGTGATGGCCTCCGGCAATTGTCCGGCCTCGGCCAGCGCCGCGCCATGATTGGCCAGCATCAGCGGATGGCCCGGGGCCAGCGCCACCGCCCGGGTGGAGGCCGCAAGGGCCTCCGCCACCGCGCCGCGCGCGCGCAGCGCCACGCTGAGCAGGTTGTGGGCATCAGGGTGGTTCGGGTTCAGCTTCAGGGCCCGGCGATAGAGGCCCTCCGCCTCCTGCACCTTGCCTTGCTTGTGCCGTTGCGCACCGCGCGCCACCAGATCATTCGCCGTGTTCATGCCCGCCGCATGCGCCAGCCGGGCGAGCCGCGCAAGCCGGTATCATGTCCCGCGCGGCTGGGTTACATACCCATCATGCAGCCCATGGCCGGCACGACACGGGATCTGCGCGCGGACCTGTTCCGTGGCATCGCCCTGTGGTTCATCTTCATCGACCATGTGCCCGGCAATGCCTTGGGCTGGTTCACCCTGCGCAACATTGCCTTCGCGGACGCGACGGAGCTGTTCGTGTTCCTGGCCGGCTATGCCGGCGGCATCGCCTATGGCCGCCAGATGGAACGCGAGGGATGGGTCTTCGCCGCCGCCCGCGTGCTGGGGCGGGTGGGCACGCTCTACGTCGCGCACATCTTCCTGTTCGTGGTGTTCACCGCGCAGGTCGGCGTCTCCGCCGCGCGGTTGGATCGCGGCGCCTATCTGGACGAGTTGCAGATGGATGCCTTCGGGGCCGATCCCTATCAGGCCTTGCTGCAGGCCCTCCTGCTCAGCTTCCAGCCGGCCTTCCTAAACATCCTGCCGCTGTATGTGGCGCTGATGGCCATGTTCGCGCTGGTGATGCCCTTGATGCGCTGGCCCTGGCTGCTGCTGGCGCTGTCGGCCGGGCTGTATGCGCTAGCACGGCAGACCGGGTTGAACCTGCCCGCCAGCAATGGGCAGGGCTGGTTCTTCAACCCCTTCGCCTGGCAGTTTCTATACATGTGCGGCGTGGTCGTGGGGTATGCGCCGCACGGCGGCACCCCCATCCTGTTGCCTTGGCGCGGCTGGGGGGCGGCGCTCTGCACCCTGCTGCTGCTGCCCTGCGCCGCCGCCATGCTGGCCGTATGGCACGCGCCGGATTGGCTGGCCGAACTGCCCGGCCCCTGGTCCACCTTCCTGGACGGGGTGGACAAGACCGCCCTGCATCCGCTGCGGCTCCTCTCGCTGCTGGCCATGGCCTATCTGGCGGCGCATCTGCTGCCACGCGGGGCCCGGCTGCTGGGCAGTGCGCCCGGGCGATTGTTCATCCTGCTGGGGCAGCAATCCCTGCCGGTGTTCTGCGCGGGCATATTCCTGTCCTTCCTGGGCCGGCTGGCGCTGGAGGAGAATGACCGCGGCACCATGCAGCTGGCGGTGAACCTGGCGGGCCTTGGCGCCATGGCCGGGGTGGCCTGGACCTCCCGCTGGTACGACCGGCGTGTCTCGGGCACGCGGAAACCCTTGCCCACCGCGCCCGCCACGGATACGGCTTGATGATGCCGCGCTGGGCCCTTCTGTTGCTGATGCTGTGGGCCGCCCCCGCCTGGGCGAACAGCTGCGACGTGCCGCCTGACCTGCTGGACCCCACCACCCAGCCCCGGCTGCCGCGGGCCCTGCGCGGCCCGGAATTCCGCGTGCTGGTCGGCGGCAGCGCCAGCGTGGAGGCCGCCCCCCCCGAAAGCGCCTATCCCCAGCGCCTGGCCGCGCTGCTGCGCGAACGCTACCCGGGGTTGGACGTGCGGGTGGAGGCACGCGGCCGCCGCGGTGCCAATGCGCTGGAGATCCTGGCCCTGCTGGCGCCTCTGCTGCCTGATTTCCGCCCGCATCTGGTCCTATGGCAGACCGGCACGGTGGAAGCCGTGCGCGGGCTGCCCATCGAGGCGATGACGGACACCTTGACCACCGGCATCGCCCGGCTGCGCGCCGGAGGAGCCGAGGTGATGGTGATGGACCCGCAATTCAGCCGCTTCCTGCGCGCCAACGCCGATATCGATGCCTATCGCGACGCCATGCGCCTGACCGCCGCCACCGAGGCCGTGCCCCTACTCCGCCGGTGGGACTGGATGCGCCAATGGGCCGAGGATGGGGTGCTGGACATGGAACGCGCCCCCCGCGAGGCCCGCGCCGCCACCCTGGCCCGGCTGCATGATTGCCTGGCGCGTGGCATCATGGCGCAAATCCAGCTTTCCGCGAGGCGCTGACCCATGCCCGACGGCGCCACCCTGCCGCAAACTCCAGCGACACTCGGGGAAAAGCCCCGGCGACGGCGCTGGGTCTCGCCGCTGCTGCGGCGCATCCTGCTGATGAATGCGCTGCCGCCGGCCCTGCTGGCCGCCGCCCTGCTCTATCTTGATCAGTACCAGAACGGGCTGCTGGCCGCCGATGTGGAGGCGCTGCGCACCCAGGCCCGCATTTATGCCGGCGCGATCGGAGAAGCCGCGGTGCGGGTGGAAAACGACCGCGCCATCCTGGTGCCGGAACTGGCCCGCCCGCTGCTGCGCCGGCTGGTGGAGCCCTCGGCCAACACCCAGGCGCGCATCTTCGACATCACCGGCCTCGTCGTGGCCGACAGCCGCGTGCGGGAGGGTTCCGGCGGCACCGTGGTCGCCGAGCCCCTGCCACCGCCCGCCCAGCGCTCCGTGCTGTCCACCAGCCTGTCCGGCCTGTATGAGCGGCTGCTGCGCCTGTTGCCGCGCAATGCCCGGACCTCCGTGGTGGTCGATACCGCCAATGACGCCGACAGCTTCGACTGGCAGCCCGCCCTCGGCCCCGACCGGCGCGAGGAGCTGCGCATGGCGCTGGAAGGCGGCGTCACCCCCTATATCCGCCGCACGCCCGAAGGCCGGCTGCTGGTCAGTGTCGCCGAACCCGCCCGGCGTGGCGGGCAGAGCGTGGGCATCATGCTGCTGACGCGGGAGGCGCGGGAGGTGGACCAGCGCCTGTTCGAGATCCGGCTCTCGGTGCTGGCGCTGTTTCTGCTGGCGCTGGCGCTGACCACGGCGCTGTCGCTGTATCTGGCGCAAACCCTGGCCAGCCCGATCCTGCGCCTGGCGACAGCCGCCGCCGACATGCGTCAGGGCAAGGGCCGCCAGGGCAGCGTGCCCGAGGATGTTCTGGCCCGGCGTGACGAGATCGGCATCCTGGCGCGGGATCTGCAGCGTGCGGCCCGAGACCTGTGGGCACGCATCGACGCCAATGAGCGCTTCGCCGCCGATGTGGCGCATGAGCTGAAGAACCCACTGACCAGCGTGCGGTCCGCCATCGAGACGCTGCGCCGCATCGAGGACACCAACGCCCAGAAGCGACTGCTGGAAATCATCGCCAATGACGTGACGCGTATGGACCGCCTGATCGGCGATATTGCCGATGCCTCCCGCGTCGATGCCGAACTCAGCCGCACGGTGCCGGAACCGGTGGATGTCTCGATGATCCTGTCGGTGCTGGCGGAACTGCACAACACCACCCGCAAGGACCACGACCCGACCATCGTGCCGGAACTGCCGGAAGGGCCGCTGATGGCGCTCGCGGTCGAGGACCGGCTGGTGCAGGTGATCCGCAACCTGATCGGCAACGCCCTCTCCTTCAGCCCGCCCGAAGGCAGGGTATGGCTGCGCGGCCGCGCCGTGGGGCAGGAGATCGAGATCCAGGTGGAGGACGAGGGCCCCGGCATCCCCGAGGCCAAGCTGAGCGGCATTTTCGACCGCTTCTATACCGAGCGCCCGCAGGGCGAGCGCTTCGGCAACCACTCGGGCCTCGGCCTGTCGATCAGCAAACAGATCGTGGAGGGCCTGCGCGGCCGCATCAGCGCCGACAACCGGCGCGATGCGGAAGGCAAGGTGCTGGGCGCCCGCTTCGTGGTGCGGCTGCCCCAGGGTTAGGTCCAATCGACAATCAAGTTGCGGGTGCGTCTGGCGGTGCTTTTCCACGCCAGCAGCGTCAGAACCCTTGCCAATGCCCCAGCATTGGCGGCGGCTTCTTCCTCCCTGGCGCGAAAAATCCCCAGCCAGCCGCCTCCCGAACCTGAATGTCGATTGGACCTAGGCTTCGGTGCCCGGCAGCGGGTGGTAGGGCAGGCCCACCATGCGCGTGCCCCAGCGTTCCAACCGCTGCCACACGCCGCCGGTCACATAGGGGTCCTCGGCCCACCAGGCCTCCGCCTCGGCATCCGAGGGGTGGGCCGTGATGGCGATGGATCCGCGCATGGTGCCCCGGCCATCCAGGATGGCACCGCCCAGAACCAGCAGCCCATCCCGCGCCGCATCCTGCACGCGGGCGAAATGGGCGGGGCGCACGGCTGCGCGCCGGGCGGGCGCCTCGGCATCATCGGCATCCCAGCCGATCGTGATGGTATGGGTGCGGGTGCTGGCCACCGGCGCACCCGGCTGCGGCAGCGGGCGGTAGGGCAGCGGAGCGATGGCGAAGGGCAGCGCATCGAAGCTGGCCCAGACGCCTTCCTGGGCGAAGGGCTCCTCGCTGATATATTCTTTCACATGCGTCTCATCCGGCACGTTCAGCACCATCAGGCTGCCGGCGGGCTGAAAGGCGGCGTCGAACAGCGGGGCGCCGAAGGCCATGCGCCCCTCGGCGATCCAGCGCGTGATCACCTCCAGGTGACGGCCGCGGGCGTTCATGCGCAGGGACGGGTCGGCGGCGTCGCGCGCCAGGATAGCGTAGGCCATGGGGGTCCTCCGGTTTCCCGGCAGGTTGCCTCCATGTGCCGCGCCTCACAAGTCGAGCGCCAGGTAGATCACGTCATCATAGGGGTTGAAGACATAGGGCTCGGTCGGGCGAAAGCCGAGATCCGTATAGAGCGCCACCGCTGTCTCCATGCGGGGGCGCGTGTCGAGGCAGAGGCGTGTGTAGCCCAGCGCACGGGCCTCGGCGCACAGCGCCTCCACAAGCCGCCTGCCCCAGCGCCCGCCGCGCGCGGAGCGGCGGACATAGAGCCGCTTGATCTCGCCCGTGCGGCCCTCCACGGGTCGCAGGGCCACAATGCCCACGGCCTCGCCTTGATCCCGGGCGAGCAGGACCTGGCCGCCGGGCGGGATGTATTTGCCCGGCAGCGCGGCCAGCTCCTCCTCGAAACCCTGGAAACCCAGGTCGAAGCCAAGACCATCCGCGTATTCTCGGAACAGGCCGCGCACCACATCCAGGTCGCGCGGCCATTCGGCCGGGGCGATCATTCCACCGTCACGCTCTTGGCCAGGTTGCGCGGCTGGTCCACATCCGTGCCCTTCAGCACCGCGACGTGATAGGCCAGCAACTGCACGGGAATGGCGTGCAGGATGGGTGCCGCGAAGGAATCCACCACCGGCAGTTCCACCACATGTTCCGCGAAGCCACGCAGCACCGGGGCGCCGATCGCGTCCGTGAAGGCCATGATCCGGCCACCGCGCGCCGCGGCCTCCTGCAGGTTGCTCACCGTCTTCTCGAACAGCGGGCCAGAGGGCGCCAACGCGATCACCGGCACCGCATCGTCGATCAACGCGATGGGGCCGTGCTTCATCTCGCCGGCGGCATAGCCCTCGGCGTGGATATAGCTGATTTCCTTCAGCTTCAGCGCGCCTTCCATGGCGATGGGGTACAGCGCGCCCCGGCCCAGGAACAGCACGTCACGCGCCTTGGCCACCTCGGCGGCCAGGGCCTGGATTTCCTGGTCGCGTTCCAGGATCTCGGCGGCGTGCTCGGGCACTTCCAGCAGCGCGGCGGTCAGACGGGCCGCCATCGCGTCATCCAGCGTGCCGCGCGCCCGGCCCATGCCGATCGCGAGGCAGGCGAGCACCATCAGCTGCGCGGTAAACGCCTTGGTGGAGGCCACGCCGATCTCGGGCCCGGCCACGGTCAGCAGCGCGGCGTCGGCCAGCCGGGCCATGCTGCTCTCGGGCACATTCACGACAGAGAGCGTGGACTGCCCGCGCTCCTTCAACAGCTTCAGCGCGGCCAGCGTGTCCGCCGTCTCGCCGGACTGGCTGACCAGGATAGCGGCACCGCCCGTGGGCAACGGCGGATCGCGGTAACGCCATTCGCTGGCCACATCGGCCTCGACCGGCACGCGGGCATATTGCTCGATCCAGTATTTCCCCACCTGCCCCGCCAGGAAGGCGCTGCCGCAGGCGGTGATGGTCAGGCTGGGGATGCGCGCCGCATCGAAGGGCAGCGCCGGCAGCGCCACAGTGCGCGAGGCCGGTTCCAGATACTGCCGCAGCGTGTCACCCAGCACGGCCGGGTGCTCATGCAGCTCTTTCTCCATGAAGTGGCGATGGTTGCCCTTGCCGGTGATGGCGCCAGAGACCTGGGTCGGCTTCTCCTGCCGGCGCACCACGCGGCCGGACATGTCCATGAAGCGCACGCCGGTGGGTGACAGCACCGCCCAGTCGCCATCCTCCAGATAGGTGATGCGGCGGGTCAGCGGGGCGAGGGCCAGCGCGTCATTGCCGACATACATCTCGCCATCGCCGTGCCCGATGGCGAGCGCCGGGCCATGGCGCGCCACGATCAGCAGATCAGGCCGACCTGCGAACAGGAAAGCCATGGCGAAGGCGCCATGCAGGCGCTTCAGCGCGGCATGGGCGGCGGCCTCCGGCTCCATGCCTTGGGCCAGCAGCAGGTCCAGCAACTGCACCACGGTTTCCGTGTCCGTGTCGGACTGGAAGACCTGGCCCGCGGCTTCCAGCTCGGCGCGCAGCTCGGCGAAATTCTCGATGATGCCGTTGTGGACGGCGGCCACGCGGGCGGTGGCATGCGGGTGGGCGTTGCGCTCCGTGGGGCCGCCATGGGTGGCCCAGCGGGTGTGGCCGATGCCTGTCAGCCCCGCGAGCGGATTGGCCTCCAGCGCGGCGGCCAGGCGGCCCAGCTTGCCCTCGGCGCGGCGGCGCTCGATCTTGCCGTCCACCAGCGTGGCGATGCCCGCGCTGTCATAGCCGCGGTATTCCAGGCGGCGCAGCGCATCCAGCAGGCGCGGCGCGGCAGGCGCCGTGCCGATAACCCCAACGATTCCACACATTATGCGGCGCTCCGGCGGCCGGACGGCAGGAACAATTCGCTCATCACTTCCCCTTCCCCCGGAATCCCCTTCCGGGCTTGTTCACCTGGCGCCCCCGCGCCAGGGCCAGCGTATCCGCCGGCACATCCTCGGTAATCGTGGAACCCGCGGCGACCAGCGCCGCATCGCCCACCGTCACCGGGGCCACCAAGGCTGTGTTGCTACCAATGAAGGCCCCCGCCCCGATCCGGGTCCGGTGCTTGTTCGCGCCATCATAATTGCAGGTGATGGTACCGGCCCCGATATTGCTGCCCGGGCCCACGCTGGCGTCACCCAGATAGCTCAGATGGTTCGCCTTGGCCCCGGCGCCCAGGGTCGTCGCCTTCAGCTCCACGAAATTGCCGACATGGGCGCCCTCGCCCACATCCGCGCCGGGCCGCAGCCGGGCATAGGGGCCGACTATGGCGCCCGGCCGCACCAGGCAGCCCTCCAGATGGCTGAAGGCCCGCACCCAGGCGCCGCTTTCCACCCGAACCCCCGGGCCGAACACCACATTCTGTTCCACCACCACATCCGGGCCGAGCACCGTGTCATGGCTGAAGAACACCGTCTCCGGCGCCAGCAGCGTCACGCCGGCATCGAGCGCGGCGGTGCGCCATTGCGCCTGCAGCCGGGCCTCGGCGGCGGCGAGTTCGGCGCGGCTGTTGATGCCGGCCAGTTCAGCCTCCGGCGCCTCGACCGCCACGCAGCGGCCGCCGGCGGCGGCCAGGGCCACCACGTCGGTCAGGTAGTACTCGCCGGCGGCGTTATCGTTCGTGACCTCGGAAAGCCAGCGCAGCATGGCAGGCCCCTCGGCGCAGATCACGCCGGCATTGCACAGGCCGATGGCGCGCTCGGCCTCCGTCGCATCCTTCCATTCGACGATGCGCTGCACATCGCCCGCCGCGTCCGTCACCACGCGGCCATAGCGCGCGGGGTCGGCCGGACGCATGGCCAGCATGGCCAGCCCGGCCTGCTGCCTGGCGGACACGAGGCGGCGCAAGGTGGCCCCTGAAATCAGTGGGTTGTCGGCATACAGCACGGCGATATCGCCGGCATACCCCTCCAGCAGGGGCGTTGCCATCCGGGCGGCATGGGCGGTGCCCAGGCGTTCCTCCTGCACCACCGTGGCGTGCGGGGCGGCCAGTTTCGCCAGCGCCTCCATCCCCGGGCCGACCACCACCACGACACGGTCGAACACCGCCGCCACCGAGGCCAGCAGATGCGTCAGCATCGGGCGGCCACCCAGCGGGTGCATCGCCTTGGGCAGGGCGGATTTCATGCGGGTGCCCATTCCCGCGGCCAGGATCACTGCAGCTGCCATGGCCCATGGGTGCCCCAGGCCGCCCCAGCACCGCAACCCCCAGGGGGATGAAGATAAATTACGTATTGCTGCCCTCAGGCGCTGGCCCCGATGGCTGGCCGGGCAGCGGCGGCACGGCTAGGTTGCGCCCCCATCCTGCGGAATGCCCATGACACGCCTTGCCATCTTCGACCTGGACGGAACCCTGGTGGACACCGCCCGGGACCTGGCCGCCGCGCTGAACCGCCAGATGGCCCTGCGCGACCTGCCGCCGATCCCCCTGCCCGATGTCACCCGCATGATCGGCGATGGCGCCCGGGTGCTGCTGGAACGCGGCTTCGCCTGGCACCAGCGCCCCTTCGAGGAAGCCGCCCTGACCGCCTTCCTGGAGGACCCGGACCTGGAAGGCGGCACCCTGACCACCGTCTTCGCCGGCATCCCCGAACTGCTGGCGCATCTGTCGGCCGAGGGCTGGCGCATGGCCGTCTGCACCAACAAGCCCGAGAAGCCGGCCCGCGCCCTGCTGGCCAAGCTGGGCATCGCGGAGCATTTCCGCGCCATCGGCGGCGGCGACAGCTTCCCCACCCGCAAGCCCGACCCCGCGCATCTGCTGCACACCATGGGGGCCGCCGGCGGGGGCCGCGCGGTGATGATCGGCGACCACATGAACGACATGATGGCTGCGCGCGGCGCCGGCATCCCGGCCATCTTCGTCACCTATGGCTATGGCCCGGTCGAGATGGCCGCCGGCAACCCCACCGCGCCGGACTGCGCGGCGCTGCGGGTGATGCTGGCGGCCTTCTGATCGGCGGCGGCGCCTACTCCGCCGCGGCCTTGATCGCGCCGGGCTTCAGTTCATACCGGGTGAATTCCCGGTTGAGCGCGGGCAGCGGCGCGATTTCCATCAACCCCTCGCCCGGCTTCATCAGGATCATCGCCACCGTGGCCGAGAGGTTGCCGCCCAGGTTCATGCGCGGCGGGCGACAGACGCTCCAGGGGCTCTGCCAATCATCGAAGAAGGCGGCGCGCATGTCGTCGATGGTCAGCTTGCCGCGCCGGGCCTCCAGCGCCGCGCGCACCCGGGCCGCGCGATAGATGCTGTCGGGCGTGCCCTGCAGGCCCATGTCCTTCAGCTTGCCCAGCGCCACTTGGCTGAGCCAATGGTTGGAATGCACCAGCAAACCGCCCTCGGGTTCCAGCGGGAAGCTCTCGTCGGGCGCGCATTCCACATCGATGCCGAAGCCCGAGGCATGGCTCAGCATCAGGTTGTTGGAGGCCGATTTCGGCGTGCAGTAGATCGCGCGGAAGGCCAGCGCCACCTGCTCCTGCTCCAGGATCTTCCGGCGCAGCAGGGACAGCGGAATGCCCTCCTGCCTGTAGTCCCGGTCACTTTCCAGGTAGTTGGCGGTGACGGCCACGCCCGCCCCGTTCAGCCCGCAGCGGGCCAGGCCGCCGGCCTCGACGAAGGTCAGGATATCCGGCCCGTCCTCGCGCCGGATGCGCAGCACGACGCCGGTCTCAGCGCACTCGCTCTTCCAGTCCCAGTTCTGGCCGTGGATGAGCGCGCCGTCGGCGCTGGCCTCCGGCATGATGATAGCGCCAGTGCAGCCATCGGGCTCGGCGGGCTTGGCGGCACGCTTGGCCAGCTGCAGCACTTCGGTGCGGCAGTTCACCAGCACGATATCCGCGAGTTCGACATTCGCGCCCTCGGCGATGCCGCGCATTTCGGCCACATAGTCCGGCTCGAAGGCCTCGATGCGGGGAATGAAGGCACGGGCCATGGCGCGCACGCCCTCCGCATCCAACCCATTGCCCTTCAACTGCGCGCCGTAATGGCCGAGCGACTTGTGCACCCGGTCCTTGGCCAATTGGCCATAGAGGCGCCCGCGCGCCTCGGGCGCACCATGGAGTTCCAGCAGGGGGAAGGGTTCGGCGGCGGCGCTGGTCATGGCAAACTCCTGGCTTCTGCTGCATTATGGTGGCACAGAGAGCAATTGATGGCCAAGCCCCTGGATTCGGATACCCCCGCCCTGCATCGCAGCCTGGCGCGGGACATGCTGCTGCGCTGGCAGAGCCAGGGCGCCGCCCCCGGCGCACGCCTGTCGCGCCTCGCGCTCGCCAAGGAGCTCGGCGTCTCCCGCACGCCGGTCGCGGGCGCCATGACACTGCTCGAATCGCTGGGCGTGGTCGAAAGCGACGGGCGCACCCTGCTGCTGCGCAACCCGGGGCTCGACCCGGCCCGCCTGGGGGGCGAGGGCGCACCGGACGCGACGGACGCCCTGATCATGCGCCTGGCACGCGACCGCCGGCTGGGCGAGCTGGAGGAGGAAGTCTCCGAGCGCCAGCTCCAGACCCGCTACGCGCTGGGCCGCGCCGTGGTGTCCGACGCCATGCGGCGCCTGGCGGAACTGGGCGCCGTCACGCGCAACCGGGGGCATGGCTGGCGTTTCGCGCCCGGCTATGCATCGCCGGAGGACCGCGCCGCCTCCTATCGCTTCCGCCTGCTGCTGGAACCCGCCGCGATCATGGAGGCCGGCTTCGTCCTGCCCCCAGGCTGGGCGAAAGACATGCGCGACAGGCACGAGGCCTTCCTGTCCCGGGATTGGGGCGGGACGGACCCCGTGGCCTTTTTCGAAACCAACGCCGCCTTTCACCTGGGCCTGGCGGAGGCTTCGGGCAACCGCTTCATCGCCCAGGCGATCGAGCAGCAGAACCAGCTTCGCCGCTTCTCCAACTACGACTGGCAGCGTGGGCAGGAGCGCGTGCGCGTCTCCGCCAGCGAGCATCTCGGCATTCTGGACGCGCTGGCCGCGGGCGACCGGGCCGAGGCCGCGGAGCGCATGCACCGCCACCTGGCCGGCACCGCGGCACTGTCCTGGAATGGGCGCCGCCTTCCCACTTAAACGCTATTGCACTTTGAGTCACGAAAGTGCAGTTTTCGCGTGTTGGGAGTACCACATTGCGCGAAGACCTGCTGCGCGGCCTGGCCGCGAAAAAGCCCGCCTGGCCCGATGGCGCCCGCTGCGTCATCAGCGTCACCGTCCATATGGATGGCCCCGCTCTGGAGGTGGGGCGCAAACAGGTGCCCCTCGGCATCCACAGCCGCGGCCGTTATTCCATCAAGCGCGGCATTCCGCGCCATCTGGACATCCTCGCCCGCCACGGCGTGCCCGCCACCTTCTTCATGTGCGGCTATGATGCGGAGATCGCGCCGGACCTGATGCGCCAGGTCCATGCCGCCGGTCACGAGATCGGCGCCCATGGCTATGTGCATGAGGGCTGGGACCTGGGCGATGCCGAGCCCGAGCTGCTGGAACGCACCCACAAGATCCTGTCCGACTGCGTGGGCGAGGCCCCGGTCGGCTGGTGTTCGCCTTCGGGCCGCAAATCCGCGCTGACGCTGCCGACGCTGCGCCGCCTCGGCTACATCTATGATGCCTCGGAAAAGGACGACGACACCCCCTATCTCGCCACGGTGGGTGGCGCGGTCAGCGAAGAGATGATCGTCCTGCCCAACAACACCGTCTCGCTGGACGATGTGCCCGCCTATCGCGAGGGCCAGGCGCTGGCCGCCGAGGTGCTGGAGAACTGGATCCAGGAACTGCACGCCATTCATGCCGGCGCGGGCTATCTGCACCTCACCTACCATCCCCGCTCGGGCTTCGGTTCCGGCATTCCGGCCCGTGCCGCCGTGGTCGATGCCTTCCTGGCGGAGGCGAAGCGCCTGCCGGGCGTGCGTTTCCTGACGCTGAAGGATCTCGCGCGGCATTGCCTCGCGCAGCCGCAGGAGTGGCGCCGATGAGCCGCGTTCTCGCCATCACCGTGAACGTCCATGGCCAGGGGCCCGAGGCCGCGGTGGAGCCGCCTTCCGCCCTGTTCGGCCGCTTCGCGCATGGGAAATACGCCTATCATCGCGGCATCGCCCGGCTGCTGGACGTGTTCAAGGCGCTGGAGGTCAAGGCGACATTCTTCTGGCCGAGCTATGAGCTGGCCCAAGCTCCGGCGCTGTTCGACCGTTGCGTGCTTGAGGGCCATGAGATCGCCGCCCACGGCCGCGCCTTCGAGGACCACATGTCCCTGGCCCCCGCCGAGGAAGCGGCGCTGCTGGAAGAAAGCCACGCCGCGCTGACCGCCCACGCGGGCCGCGCGCCGATCGGCTTCCGCGCCCCGACCGGCACGCTGTCGGCGGCCACCATCCCCACCCTGCACCGCCTCGGCTACCGGTATGAGGCGAGCGCGGTGGACGATGACGCGCCCTATGACCTCGGCCCCGATGGCGGCCCCGGCATGGTGGCGCTGCCGTTCAGCGAGGGGCTGTGCGACGCGACGCATTTCCGCCGCCGCCTGACCCAATCCCGCGCCGAGGCCTTCCTGCTAGAGGAACTGGACGCGCTGCTGCCCGCCGCCGGCTATGCCTGCCTCACGCTGCACCCGCGCGCCGATATAGGCCTGGCGCGGGAAGCGCGCCTGCCCGTGCTGCTGCGCCTGCTGGAGCGCGCGCGTGAAGTGCATGGCGCCCGCTTCGTCACCTGCGCCGAACTGACCGCACAAGGAATCCCCGCATGAAGCGCCGCCTGCTGCTCTCCTCCGGCCTTGCCCTGCCCGCGCTCGCGGCCGGCGCGCAATCCCTGCTGCCGGACCGCCCGATCCGGCTGATCTGCCCCTGGGCGCCGGGCGGCACCACCGACACCTATCTGCGCGGGATCGCGCCCATCGCCGCCCGGCATCTGGGCCAGTCCATCGTGGTGGAGAACCGCGCGGGCGCCTCGGGCGCCGTCGCCATGGCTTGGTTGAAGACGCAGCGGCCGGATGGCGCGGTGATCGCGGGCATCACCGATGCCTCCGTGCGCATCGCCATCACCCAGCCGGTGCAATATGACCCGGTGAAGGACTTCACCTATCTCGCCGCCACCGGCACGTTGAATTTCGGCTGGGCGGTGATGAACGACAGCCCGATCCGCGACATGGCCGATCTGGTGGCCCGCGCGAAGGCCCGGCCGGAGACGGTCTCGGTCGCCGGCGGCGGCACCCCGGCCAACCCGCCCTTCGGCCTGCGCGTGCTGGAGCACCGGACGGACAGCAAGTTCCTGTTCGTGCCCTTCGCCGGCGGCGGGCAGATGATCAACGCCGTGATGGCCCGCGACGTGGACCTCGTCTACGACGCGCTGGGCGCGCTGGCGGGCGTGATCGACGGCGGCACCTTCCGCTGCCTCGGCATCGCGGCCGAGGCCCGCTTCCCGCGCTGGCCCAATGTGCCGACGGCGCGCGAACAGGGCTTCGACGTCGTCACCGACCTGCCCTGCGGCTTCATCGCGCCGCACGGCATGGCCCCCGCCCTGACCGCGCTGTTCGAGGCCGCCTTCCTGAAGGCCGCCGAGGACCCGGAACATCTGGTGCTGCTGAACCGGCTGAACCTCGGCCCCTTCACGCGTGGCACGGCGGCCTACACCGCCCATATAGAGCGCACGATGCGGGAGTTGCCGGCCGTCTACCGCGCCGTTGGCATGCTGCCGGCCTGAACGGCGTCAGGCTGAGCCGGCGGCGCGCAGCCGCCCGCTCAGCACATCCGCCACCGCCTGGGCCAGGCTGCGGTTCAGTGCCTCGACCTGCACCAGCAATTCCAGCCGGCCCTGGCTCGCGGCCAGCTCTTCGGCGCTGAACAGCAGGGGCAGCAGGCCGGTGGCCCGCGCCAGGCCCAGCAGCAGCGCGTCGCGCGGCTCCGGAATCTCACTGCCCAGCACCAGGGCGCGCAGGCGCTCCCGTACCGCCGCCACTTCCTCGCGGCCCGCCGCCTTGGGGTAGCGGGTGGAGAACAGGCGCAGAAAGCCCCCCTTCTCCCGCCACAGCAGGCCCTCGGCCACCAGTTTCTCCAGCAGGGCGGCGCGGCGTTCGGCATCGCCCCGGGCCAGGGCGGCCAGGGCGAAACCCGTATTCGCGGGCGGGTCCAGCGACAGCGCGCGCAATGCCTCATCCAGCACCGCATCGGCGGTGGGTGCTGCGCTGGGCAGCAGCAGGCGCTCACGGTCCGTGTCCACCCGGCCCAGCAGGGACAATTCCATCAGCACGGCACCTGCCAAGGCCAGTGCGGCCGCCGGGCCCTGGCGGCCCAGCACCTCACCCGAGCCATCCTCGAGCGTCAGCAGGACGATTTCCTCCTTGAGCCCGATCACTCCGCGAGCGCCGCGGACCAGGGGGACATCACATCCGTGATCCCCACGCGGCCGGCGGGCCCCTGGGTGATCACATTCGGGCAGGCGAAGTTCACCGGCATGGTCGCGTGCTCCACATCCACCACCTCGGCATCGGCGGCGAGCGCGGCCAGAACCTCGGGGCCCAGGCGGCGGTCGGCGGTGACGCCCTCGGGCGCGCTCACGTCCAGGCGGGGCAGATGCGCCGCCGCTTCCGGGTCCAGGCCGAAATCCGCCACATAGGAGTACATCTGGAACACGGCGGCCATGATGCGCCGGCCGCCGGAGGCCCCCAGCGCGATCTCCGGCGCGCCATCCCTCAGCGCGATCACCGGGCACATGTTGCACAGCGGGCGCTTGTTCGGGGCGATGGCGTTCTTCGCCTCCGGCCGCGGATCGAACCACATGATGCCGTTGTTCATCAGGATGCCGGTGCCCGGCAGCACAGTGCGGCTGCCCATGCTGCTCAGCAGCGTGGTGGTCATGGCCACCATCATGCCGTCCTTGTCGGCCACGGTCAGATGCGTGGTGCAGCTCTCGGCCGAGGCCGGTTCCGCATCCCCCAGCCCCGCCAGCCGGTCGGCATAGGCAGCCCGCATGGCCCGGGCGAGCGCCGCATACCAGGCCGCATCCGGCACGGCGCCATAGGGCACCTTCTCCATCTGGTTCAGCACTTCCAGCAGGGTGGGCGCGGCCGTCAGCCCATTGGCCAGCGCCAGCGTCCGGCCCTTCCATTCGCGCAGCAGGGCGGGCAGCACGCGGGCCTCGCACTGCGAAAGATCCTCGGCGGAGAGGAAGCCCTCCATGGCCTGCACATCGGCCACGATCTCCCGCGCGATGTCGCCATGGTAGAAATCGTCGAGGCCAGCGTGCTGCAGCCGTTCCAGCGTGTCGGCCAGCCTGCCCTGCCGGAAATAGCCGGGCGAGCCCTGATACGGCCCGACCACCGGCATGCCGCCCGGCAGATAGATCCGCGCGGATTCAGGATACAGCTTCAGGATATGTGCGCTGGACGCCACCTTCAGCGTGGTGAACCAGTCCTTGGACAGGCCCCGCTTGGCCAGCGCCACGGCGGGGGCCAGAATCTCGCTGATCGGCAGGCGGCCATAGCGTTCCAGCAGCAGCTTGTAGCCGGCGACCGCGGAGGGGATGACGAAGCTCTTGGCGCCGTGGATGTTCACATCCCCCACGACCTCGGGCCAGCCGAACAGGTCGGAGGCGACCTTGCCAGTCAATGGATAGGCAGAGGGGTCCAGGCCGCGCGGGGACACCGGGCCGAAATCGAAGGTCTCGGGCGTGCCGCCCGGCTTCATCACCTGGGTGAAGCCGATACCGCCCAAGCCGCTGTTCCAGGGCTCCACCACCGCAAGAGCGAAGGCCATGGCCACCGCCGCATCCGCCGCCGTGCCGCCGGCCCGCAGGATATGCTGCCCAGCCTCGGCCGCATCCCGGGACTGGCTGGCGACGATGCCGCCCTGGCCCCTCGCCGCTGGCTTACGGATCTGCCAGTTCTGGCTGACATGTTCGGCGGGCGTGAAGCTCATGCGCGTTCTCCTGTGACATGCATGCTTCCTCCATGAGAGTGCACACGCAACCCCTTGGCCGCGCCTCTCTTTGCGCTTAATGCGGCAAGGTTTGTGGGGGAGGCAGGTCATGCCCGAATTGCACGGTATCCAGGTGGCCGATGAGCTGGCCCGTTTCATGGCTGAGGAAGCCCTGCCCGGCACGGGCATCGAGGCTGACGCCTTCTGGGCAGCCACGGCCGCGATCCTGAGGGAGATGGCGCCCCGCAACGCCGAGTTGCTGGCGGTGCGCGACGCGCTGCAGGCCAAGATCGATGCCTGGCACCGCACCTTCCCGGCCAAGCCCATCGACGCCGAGGCCTATACCCGCTTCCTGCGCGAGATCGGCTATCTGCTGCCCGAGGGCGAGGATTTTGCCGTGGACACCGCCAAGGTGGACCCCGAGATCGCCCGCATCGCCGGGCCGCAGCTGGTGGTTCCCGTCTCCAACGCCCGCTATGCGCTGAACGCTGCCAATGCCCGCTGGGGCAGCCTGTATGATGCCCTCTACGGCACCGATGCCATCCCCGGCGAGCGCAAGCCCGGCGGCTATGACCCCGAGCGCGGCGCGCTGGTCATCGCCCGCGCCCGCGCCGTGCTGGATGAGATCGCGCCGCTGGTGACCGGCAGCCACACGCAGTCGGCGGGCTATGCCATTGTCGATGGCGCGCTGAGCGTGACCCTGGCCTCCGGCGTGGTGACCCGCCCGCAGGCGGCCGATGCCCTGGCTGGCTATCTGGGCGATGCCTCGGCGCCGCACACCATCCTGCTGCGCCACAACAATCTGCACGCCGAGATCGTGATCAACCGCGACCACCCGATCGGCAAGGACGACCCGGCCGGGGTGGCGGATGTGGTGATGGAATCGGCCATCACGACCATCCAGGATTGCGAGGACAGCGTCGCGGCGGTGGATGCTGCCGACAAGGTCGCGGTCTATCGCAACTGGCTGGGCCTGATGAAGGGCACGCTGGAAGCGGCCTTCGAAAAATCCGGCCGCACGCTGATCCGCAAGCTGAACGGCGACCGCACCTATACCGCCCCCGATGGCTCCACCCTGACCCTGCCGGGCCGGTCGCTGATGCTGGTGCGCAATGTGGGCCACCACATGATGACCGATGCCGTGACGCTGGATGGCGCCCCGGTGCCGGAAACCATCATCGACGCCATTTGCACGGCCGCCATCGCCATCCATGACGTGAAGGGCAAGCGCCTGAACAGCCGCATGGGCAGCGTCTATATCGTGAAGCCCAAGATGCATGGGCCAGACGAGGTGGCCTGGGCCGAGGAGCTGTTCACCCGCGTGGAGGACGCGCTGGGCCTGGAGCGCCACACGCTGAAGATGGGCATCATGGACGAGGAGCGGCGCACCACCGTCAACCTCAAGGCCTGCATCCGCGCGGCGAAGCACCGGGTGGCCTTCATCAACACGGGCTTCCTGGACCGCACCGGCGACGAGATCCACACCTCGATGGAAGCCGGCGCCATGATCCGCAAGAACGACATGCGCGGTACGGCCTGGATCAAGGCCTATGAGGAATGGAACGTCGATGTAGGGCTGCTGTGCGGCCTGCGCGGCGTGGCGCAGATCGGCAAGGGCATGTGGGCCATGCCCGACGCCATGGCCGCGATGCTGGAGCAGAAGGTGGGCCACCCCAAGGCCGGCGCCAACACCGCCTGGGTGCCGAGCCCGACGGCCGCCACCCTGCATGCCCTGCACTATCACCAGGTGAACGTGCAGGAACGTCAGGCCGAGATCGCCGCTGGCGGCCGCCGCGGCAAGCTGGAAGACCTGCTGAGCGTGCCCGTCGCCGTCGAGACCAACTGGGAGCCCGAGGCGATCCAGCAGGAGCTGGACAACAACGCCCAGGGCATCCTCGGCTATGTCGTGCGCTGGGTGGACCAGGGCATCGGCTGCTCCAAGGTGCCGGACATCAACAATGTCGGGCTGATGGAGGACCGCGCGACGCTGCGCATCTCCGCCCAGCATATCGCCAACTGGCTGAAGCATGGCGTCGTGACCGAGGCCCAGGTGACCGAAACCATGCAGCGCATGGCGGCCGTGGTGGATGGCCAGAATGCCGGCGACGCGGCCTATACGCCCATGGCGCCGGGCTTTGACGGCCCGGCCTATCTGGGTGCGCTGGACCTAGTGCTGAAGGGTGCCGAGCAGCCGAACGGCTACACCGAGTTCGTGCTGACCGAGCGCCGCCGGCAGGCCAAGGCCGCCTAAACAGGGGCCGCCTAAAGGGGTCGTCACCCGCGCGCGGGCGCGGCATGATGCATGGAACGGAGGAACATCCATGCATCGTCGCGTCCTGCTGGGCGGGCTTCTGGCCGCGCCCGCTTTCGCCCCGGGTCTGGCACAGGCCCAGTTCACCCGCCCCGTGCGGCTCGTGGTGCCCTTCCCGCCCGGCGGCTCCAATGACGTGATCGCGCGGCCGCTGGCGGAAAAGCTGACGCCGCGCCTGGGCCAGCCCGTGGTGGTGGAAAACCGCCCGGGGGCTGGCGGCGCCATCGGCGCGGGCCAGGTCGCGCAATCGGCGCCCGATGGCACCACGCTGATGGTCACCTCCTCCAGCTTCGCGGCCTCCGCCGTGGTGCAGCGCACGCCCTATGATGCGGAGCGCAGCTTCGAGGCCGTGGCCCTGCTGGCCCGCGCCCCCTTCATCGTGCTGACCAACCCGGATTTCCCACCGCGCGACATCGGCGCGTTGATCACCTATCTGCGCGCCAATCCGGGGCGCGCGGATTACGGCAGCTCCGGCCCCGGCGGCATCAACCACTTCACCACCGAGCAATTCGCCCTGGCCGCCGGCGTGCGGCTGAACCATGTGCCCTATCGCGGCATGCCGCCCGCCGTGACGGACCTGATCGCCGGCCATATCCAGCTCCTGATCACGACCATCGCCTCGGCCTCGGCGGCGGTGCGGGAAAACCGCGTTCGCAGCCTGGCCTATACCGACGAAGGCGGCCTGCCCGGCGGCCCGGAGGTGCCGACCGTGAAGGCCGCCACCGGCATCGACTTCACGGCCAGCATCTGGTGGGGGCTGCTCGCCCCGCGCGGCCTGCCGCCCGCCTTGTCCGCCACCTTGCAGGAAGCGATCCGCGATGCGCTGACCGAACCCGACGTGGCCCGGATCTATGCCGCGGAAGGCGCGCGCCCGGCCTTCAGCAATGCCGCCAGCTATCAGCAGGAACTTGGCACGGAGATCGCCCGCTTCCGCGATGTCGCGACCCGGGCCAACATCAGGGCAGAATGAAACAGCACAGCTTCGACCCCCAAGCCCGCGGCGCGCTGGATGGCGTGCGCGTGGTGGACCTCTCCCGCCTCGTCGCCGGCAACATGCTGACGAAGGTGCTCGGCGACCACGGCGCCGAGGTGATCAAGATCGAGCCGCCCGAGGGCGACACGCTGCGCGCCTGGCGCGTGGGCGGCATCGAGACCAGCTGGAAAACCATCTGCCGCAACAAGTTCTCGGTGACGCTGAACCTGCGCCATGCGGAAGCCATCGCCACGCTGAAGGAGTTGGCCGCCACAGCCGCCATCTTCGTGGAAAGCTTCCGCCCCGGCGTGCTGGAAGCCATGGGCCTGGCGCCCGAAACCCTGCTGGCGATCAACCCGAAGCTGGTGATCGTGCGGGTGTCCGGCTGGGGGCAGACCGGTCCCTATTCCCACAAGCCCGGCTTCGGCACGCTGGTCGAAGGCTATTCCGGCTTTGCCGCCATCAACGGCTTCGCGGACCGTGAGCCGGTGCTGCCGCCCATGTTCATGGGCGATGCCTATGCGGGGCTGTATGGCGCTGGCTCCACCATGATCGCGCTGCGCCACGCGGAGATGACCGGCCAGGGCCAGGTGATCGACCTGTCGCTGTTCGAGCCGATCTTCGCGGTGCTGGAGCCGCAGATGGCCAATTGGCGCGTCACCCACAAGCTGAAGCCCCGCACCGGCAGCCGCAGCACCAACACCGCGCCCCGCAACGCCTATCGCACCAGCGACGATGGCTGGGTGTGCCTGTCGGCCTCTACCCAGGGCATGACGGAAAAGCTGCTGCGCTCGATCGGGCGTGAGGAGCTAATCACAGACCCGCGCTTCGCCAACAACCCGGCCCGGCTGAAGAACATCGATGAGCTGGACGGCATCGTGGCGGAGTTCGTGGCCAGCCGCACGCTGGCGGAAAACCTGGAACACTTCGACCGCACCGGCGTGACCATCGGGCCCATCATGGACACGCAACGCCTGGAGCAGGACCGCTATGTGGCCGAGCGCGAGGCCCTGATCGAAGTGCCGGATGACGAGATGCCGGGCGGCATGCTGCCCATGGTGGGGCATGTGCCCAGGCTTTCCGCCACGCCGACCATTCTGGCCCGCCCGGCCCCGAAGCTCGGGGAGCACAATGAGGCGATCCTGGGCGTCGAGACTTGCGCCCGGCTGCGCGCCAGCGGCGCCATGCCGGGCTGAGCCCGGGAGGGGCTAACCCCTCCCGGAACAGGATCAGGCCGGCACCACCAGTTCGGCCCGCAACCCGCGCGCCGCTTGCACCAGGTTCTCCACCGCGGGCTTCACCTGCTGCCAGCCGCGCGTCTTGCAGCCGCAATCGGGGTTCAGCCACAGCCGCTCCACCGGGATGCGCTCCGCCGCCCGGCGCAGCAGCCGCGCCATCTCCGCCGCATCGGGCACGCGCGGGCTGTGGATGTCCCACACGCCCGGCCCGATCTCGTTCGGATAGGCGAAGACCTCGAAGGCATGGAGCAATTCCATGTCGCTGCGCGCGGTCTCGATCGAGATCACATCGGCGTCCATCGCCGCGATGGCACCGATGATGTCATTGAATTCGCTGTAGCACATGTGGGTGTGGATCTGCGTTTCGTCCCGCACCCCGGCCGCCGAGAGGCGGAAGCAGGCCACCGCCCAGCGCAGATAATCCTCGCGCTCGCTGGCACGCAGCGGCAGCCCTTCGCGGAAGGCCGGCTCGTCGATCTGGATGATCTTGATGCCGGCGGCTTCCAGCTCCACCACCTCATCCCGCAGGGCGAGCGCGATCTGCTGGCAGATCACCTCACGCGGGATATCGGTGCGCGGGAAGGACCATTGCAGCATGGTCACCGGGCCGGTCAGCATGCCCTTCATGGGCTTGTCCGTCAGCGACTGCGCGTATTCGGCCCAACGCACGGTCATGGGGGCGGGGCGGGAGACATCGCCCCAGATGATCGGTGGCGCCACGCAGCGGCTGCCATAGGACTGCACCCAGCCATGCTTGGTGAAGGCATAGCCGGACAGCTGCTCGCCGAAATACTTCACCATGTCGTTGCGTTCGAACTCGCCGTGGACGGGCACATCCACCCCGGCTTCATCCTGCCACTGCACGGATTGCGCGATCAGGCCGCGCAGCAGCGCCTCATAATCCTCGCGCGACAACTCGCCCCTCGCATGGGCCGCGCGCATGCGGCGCAATTCAGCGGTCTGCGGGAAGGAGCCGATGGTGGTGACCGGCAACAAGGGCAGATTCAGGGCGCTGCGCTGCAGCCCGGCCCGCTCGGCATAAGGGGTGCGGCTTTCCATCGCCGGGGTCAGGGCGGTCAGGCGCGCCGAAACCGCCGCATCATGCAGCCGCGCATCGGCGGCGGCCTCCGCGATCACGGCGTCGGATTCGGCCAGGGCGTGGGCGATCGCCTTCTCCCCTTCATCCAGGCCGCGCGCGAGGGCGGCGATCTCGGCCAGCTTCTCCTCGGCGAAGGCCAGGCGCCGGCGCAGTGCCGGGTCCAGCGCGGTCTCACCCTTCAGGCTGTGCGGGACGTGCAGCAACGAGCAGGAGGGCGCGATCATCAGACGCGCACCAAAGCCTGCCTCCGCCACACGGCGCGCGGTGCCCAGCGCGGCGCGCAGATCGGTGCGCCAGACATTCCGGCCATCGACCAGCCCCAGGGAGAGCCAGGCCTCACGCGGCAGCAGCTCCAGCGCGGGCTCCAAATCGGCAGCGCCGCGCACCAGGTCGAGATGGAAGCCATCCACCGGCAGGCTCGCGGCAAGTTCCAGGTTCTCCCGCATCGGGCCGAAATAGCTGGTCAGCAGCAATTTCAGGCCGGACGCCGCATCGGCCAGCGCCCGCATGGCCACCGGATAGGCTGCCTGTGCCGTGGCGGAGAGATCAGTGGCCAGGCAGGGCTCATCCAACTGCACCCAGGCGGCACCTGCCTGGGCGATGCCCCGCAGCGCCTCGGCATAGACGGGCAGCAGGGCCGGCAGCAGCGCCAGTGGGTCCGAACCATCGTCGGTCTTGGACAGCAGCAGGAAGGACACCGGGCCGAGCAGCACAGGGCGCGTGCGGATATTGGCGGCGTAGGCTTCGGCCACGGCTTCCGCCCAGCGGTTCCACACCAGCTTAAAGCGCTGTCCGGCAGCCAGGCGCGGCACGATGTAGTGGTAATTCGTGTCGAACCACTTGGTCATTTCCATGGCCGGCACGTCCGGCGCGCCACGAGCCATCGAGAAGATGGTCGCCAGCGAGGGTACCGAGGCGCCATCCCAGCCATGGCCCTCGGGGATTGCCCCAAAGGCGGCCGCGGTTTCCAGCACATGGTCATAGAAGGCGAAATCGGCGCTGGGCACATGCCCAATGCCTGCCCCCTGCTGCCCGCGGCGGGCGGCGGCGCGCAGGCTGGCGGCGGTGGCGCGCAGATCGGCTTCGCTTTCCGTCCCCGCCCAGAAGGCCTCCAGGGCAGTCTTGAGTTCCCGGCGGGGCCCGATACGCGGGTAGCCCAGATTGGTTGCGATGGTCATCGCCTGTCATTCTCCGGCACCCGGTGCACCCAGCCCGGGCTGAAGGTTGCGGCGCTGCCCACATGGCTCAACAACCACGCGGCGGGTCACCGATGCCGGCAGGTCTCCTGGCTTGCGCGATGCGGGTTACCCCGCGCTCCGGCCCGACCTTCCCACGCGTTGCAGCGCAGTGGCCTGCCCCTGGATGGGGCCTAGGGCCGGCGCTTTCACGCCGACAGTTGCTGGGGCAGCCACCGACTGAGGGCAGCGCCCCGCACGGCATTCCCTTTTGGCCTGCTCGCGCAGGACCGACATAACATAAGGATATGTTTATATCGGCATTGATGACAAGTCGCATCGCCATCACAAAAAAGCCGCCCCTCCTGCGAGGGGCGGCTCAAGGGCCGGGGCTTGGGGGGGAGGGAGAGCCGCCCCAGCCGAAGGTTCAGCCGCGGCTGGGCACCCACACCGTGCGGTCACGGCCGCCGACGTTCTGCACCACGGGCACCTGGCCCGCGATGCCCCGCTGCGCGGGGCCCTGGATGGAGTAGCTCAGCACCGGCCGGCCCTGGTCGATGCGGCTGATGGTCACGGGGCCGCCGCCCACGATGTTGCCGCGATAGGCGTCGTCATAGACGACATGCTGGCTGGCGAAGTCGCCCTCCAGGCGGGGCGCCTGCTGGGCGAAGGCGGGGGCGGAAGCCATCAGGCTGATGGCGGCGGCGGCGAAAGCGATGCGGTTCATGGTCTGGGTCTCGGTTCTCTGTGGCGAGGCGGCCCTTGCCGCCCGGCGTTGAGAGACAGATGCACCTCCACGAAAAGACTCTCCAATCGAGCCTGCGCATCCACATCATACGCTGGGGTTATGATGCGACTGCCGTAGGGCGGATGCCACGCAGACGCGCGGGCAGTTCGGCGATCAGCGTATCCGCCAGCGCCCGCACCCGGGCCGGCATGTGCCGGATGGAGGGCCAGACGAGAAAGACCGGGGGCCCCGCCGCCCGCCAACCCGGCAACACCCGCTGCAAGCCGCGGGTGGCCGCGCCGTATTTCGGAGCCAGCGTGATGCCGAGCCCGGCCTGGGCCAAGGCCATGGCACCCAGCAATTCATCCGCACGATGGTGCACGTTCACCGGCAGGCTCATGCCCACCCCAGCTTCCGCCTCGGCTTCCAGCTGCCAGTAACCACGTCCACTATCGAGTGTACCGCCAATCAACCGGTGGCGCGCCAGATCCTCCGGGGTTTCGGGCGTACCATGCCGCGCCAGATAGGCGGGGGAAGCATAGAGCGCGATTTCCACCACCCCCAGCTTGCGCACCACCAGCTCCTGCCCGCCGGGGCGGCCCCCCCTGACGGCCAGATCGATATTGGTGGCCGACAGGTCGAGCGCCTGGGTGCCCAGCAGGCTTTCAACCGTCACGTCCGGATGCAGCGCCGTGAAGCCGGCGATGACCGGGGCCAGCACATCGGTGAACATCATGGTGGTGGTCGCCAGGCGGATATTGCCTGACAGTGAACCGCGCCGGGCGACAACGCCGGTTTCCACCTCATCCAGCCGGTCGAGAATCTCTACCGCCTGCTGATAGAAGTCCTGCCCGGCCTCGGTGACCGAAACGCCGCGTTTGCTGCGGCGCAACAGCTCGACCCCCAGACGGGATTCCAGATTGGCCAGGGTGCGGGAGACAGCGGGTTGGCTGACATGCAGTTGCTCCGCGGCGTGGGTGACATTTCCCACCTCCACAGTGCGGCGGAATACCAGCAGTTCATGAAAGCGGTCCATGGCAACGCCAGATAGGATGCCCGGCGCCATAGTTCATCATCTATTCTCGCAGATCACCGTTGAATCTGCCGGGAAAATGGGAGCGCCGCTCAGGTAACGACGCGCCGCCCCAGATAGGCATGGATGCCGTCAGCCAGTGAATCCGCCAGACGGGCACGCCAAGCCGGACGGTTCAACGCCGCCTCATCCACCGGATGGGAGAGGAAGCCCAGCTCCACCAAGGCGCTGGGAACATCCGGCGCCTTCAGCACCACGAAACCCGCGCGCCGATGCGGGTTCACCAGCAAGGGCACATCCCCGTTCATCGCGGCCAGCGTGGTGCGGGCAATCCGCTCGCTGCCTTGCCGGGTCTCATCCCGCATCAGGGAGAGCAGGATGCGCTGCACCTCGGGCGTCACGGAAGGCAGGCGCAACCCACCCACCTGATCGGCCAGATTCTCCCGCCGGGCCAGGGCGGCCGCCAAGGGGTCGGAAGCGGTCTCGGACAATGTGTAGATGCTGGCACCCCGGGCTTCCCGCGTGGGCGCGCTGTCGGCATGGATGGACAGCAGCAGCGCGGCATCACGCTGCCGGGCAAAGGCCACACGCCCGGCCAGAGGGATGAAACGATCCTGCGTGCGGGTCATGGCCACGCGGCAGCGGCCGGCGGCTTCCAGCCGGCGGCGCAGCTCCTGCGCGACTGCCAGCACGATCCGCTTTTCCTCCGTGCCGTTGCGGCCGGTGGCCCCTGGGTCCCGGCCGCCATGGCCAGGGTCCAGCACCACCAGCGGCAAGGCCGCGCGGATGGAAGGGGCCGGCGATGCGGGCGCAGGGGCAGGACGGCGGTTCCGGGAGGGCGCGCCCGGCTTACGGGCATCCTGCGCCCCAGCGGCCATCGATGGCGAGCCAAGCACCAGAGCGGCGCCAGCCACCGCGGCACCCAGAAACACCCTGCGCGACCATGTCGGATCGCCTGTCATGAAACCCTGCACCATCCGGCACCCCTATGGCGGGCACCGGTCCCCTGAGTGGTCGCGCATCCCCCGATACGCTGCCTGGATATTATGCCGCCGGGCCGCTGTTTGCACCCGCTTTGTTCGCATGCCCGCCCCCGAATGGAGTTCCTCCCCCGGGGTGCCCCGGAATCAGGCCCTTGCGGGGGCGCGGCACGCTGTTATGGTGAGTGGCCCGGCGATGCAACCGCAGGGCGCAAGCTGGCCTCGGCGCCCGCCCCGGATCGGGGGGGTGTCCGTGCCGCCCGCGGCCTTCTGGGTCCGGCCGAAATTTGGCCAACCCGATTTTGCCGCGAGCCGCCAAGCAGGCGCCCCGTTCACGCACCCGCGGCCCGCCCACCCACCTTCTCGTGGCTGAAGGGCCGTTGGTTGCCATCGCTACACCGCATGAAGCGCCTTGTCGCGCTGATCGCGGCCGGGCGCGAGTGATCCGGTACGGACCGGGGCAACCCCCCAAGGCCGCGCCGCCCGAGAACAAGGATTGCGCAACGCCGCCATGGCTTGCCCGACGACACATTGCCGGTCCTTCTCGGTTTCCGAGACCCCATGCCGCCCCGGTAGAGCGCCCACGCGCCTGCGGGGCCCGGAGCATTACTGTCATGACCAAGCGGATGCTGATCGACGCATCCCACGCGGAGGAAACCCGCGTGGCGGTGCTGGATGGGTCGCGCCTTGAGGAATTCGACCTCGAAGCGGCCCATCGCCTCCCGCTAAAGGGCAATATCTACCTGGCCAAGGTGGTCCGGGTGGAACCCAGCCTGCAGGCCGCCTTTGTTGAGTATGGCGGCAATCGCCATGGCTTCCTGGCCTTCAGCGAAATCCACCCCGACTACTACCAGATCCCGGTCGCGGACCGGCAGAAGCTGGTCGAGTTGCAGGAAGCCGAGGCCCGCGAGGCCGCCGAGGAAGAGGAGCGGGCCGAAGCCCGCGCCGCCGAGCGCCGCGCCCGCAAGGCCGCCATCGCCGAACAGCGCCGCACTGTAGAGGTCGGGTTGGAAGCTGCCCTGGCCGCCGAAGCCGCGGAACCTGTCGCCCCCGAACTGCCGGCCGAAGCCGCCCCCGCCGCGGAAACCACCGCCGATGCGGCTGCCGGTGTCGAATCCGTCGAGCAGGACATGGCCCCGCCCGAGGTGATCGGCGAGGCCCCGGCAGCCGAGGCCGCCCCTTCCGACGAGGAAGAGGATGACGAAGGCCCCTCCGAGGACCCTTCCCGCCGTGTGCCGCCGAAATTCCTGCGCAACTACAAGATCCAGGAAGTCATCCGCCGCCGGCAGATCCTGCTGATCCAGGTCGTGAAGGAGGAGCGCGGCGGCAAGGGTGCCGCACTCACCACCTACATCTCGCTGGCCGGCCGTTATTCCGTGCTGATGCCCAACAGCCCGCGCGGCGGCGGCGTTTCCCGCAAGATCACCTCCATCTCCGACCGGCGCCGCCTGCGTGAGGCGATCGACGAGTTGGACATGCCCAATGGCATGTCCCTGATCGTCCGCACCGCCGGCGCCCAGCGGCCCAAGCCCGAGATCAAGCGGGATTGCGAGTATCTGCTGCGCCTGTGGGACAATATCCGCGAGCGCACGCTGCAATCCATCGCCCCCGCGCTGATCTATGAGGAAGCCGACCTCATCAAGCGCTCCATCCGCGACGGGTACGCCCGGGACGTGGAGGAGATCGTGGTCGATGGCGAGGACGCCTATCAGCAGGCGCGCGAGTTCATGCGCATGCTGATGCCGGACAACGCCCGCAAGATTCAGGCCTATCGCGAAGGCCCGATGCCGCTCTTTGCCCGGTTCGGGGTGGAGCAGCAACTCGATGCGATGCACTCGCCCACGGTGCAGCTGAAGTCCGGCGGCTATCTGGTCATCAACCAGACCGAGGCGCTGGTCGCCATCGACGTGAACTCGGGCCGCGCGACGCGTGAGCGCAACATCGAGGACACGGCGTATCGCACCAACCTCGAAGCCGCGGACGAGATCGCGCGGCAGCTGCGCCTGCGGGACCTGGCGGGGCTGATCGTCGTCGATTTCATCGACATGGAGTCCTCCAAGCACGATACGGCGGTGGAACGGCGCCTGAAGGATGCGCTGCGCAATGACCGCGCCCGCATTCAGGTCGGCCGGATCAGCCATTTCGGCCTGCTGGAGATGTCGCGCCAGCGCCTGCGTCCCAGCCTGATCGAGCAGACCTTCGTCACCTGCGAGCATTGCGCCGGCCGCGGCCTGGTCCGCAGCCCGGAAAGTGCCGCGATCCATGTCCTGCGCGCGATCGAGGAGGAAGGCGCCAAGCGCCGCGCCGCCGAGATCCTGGTGCATGTGCGACCCGAGATCGCGATGTATCTGCTGAACCGCAAGCGCGAGCGGCTGAGCCAGATCGAGGAGCGCTTCGGCATGACGGTGCAGTTCGGGGTGGATGACACCCTGACCGGCGCCACCCTGCTGCGCATCGAGCGCCTGCGCGCCACGGAAACCCGCCCCTTGGAGGACCGCCCGGCCAGCGCCGTACGCATGGATTATGCGCCTGAGCCTGTGGCTGAGGACGTGCTGCCCGAGGAAGTTGCCGAAGAAACCGAGGCCGCCGTCGAGACCACGGCCGAGGAGCGCGCCGAGAGCGAAGCCGAGGGCCGCCGCCGCCGTCGCCGTCGCCGCCGTCGCGGCCGTGACGACCGGGGCCCGTCCGAAGGCGCCGAAGCCTCCAGCACGGAGGACACGCAGGCCGAGGAAGGCGAGGAATCGCAGGACAACGCCGAGGAGGACAAGGCCGAGGAAGCCTCCGCCGCCGAGGCCGCCCCCGATGACAGCTTCGGTGAGGATGGCCCGCGCCGTCGCCGCCGCGGCCGTCGTGGCGGCCGCCGCCGGAGCGAGGAAGGTGCTGACACCGAGGCCCAGGCTGGCGAACCCGCCCCTGAAACCGAGGTCGCTGCCGCCCCCGTGGTGACCGCTGCACCTGAGCGGCCTCGCCCTGCGCCTCGCCCTGCGCCTCGCCCCGAGCCTCGCCCCACTTGGCAGGGCCCGACCCCGGCCGACCCGTTCGCCAATTCCGTGGACCCCATCATGGCGGCCATGGAAGCGGCCGAGTTGGCGGCGGAACAGGCAGCCAGCCGTCCGGTGACCCCGGTGCCGGCCCCCGTGCCTGCTCCGGTCACTGCTCCCGCCCCCGTGGTTGAGGCGCCCGCGCCGGTCGCCAAGGCACCGGTCGCAGCCCCCGCCGCCGTGGAATCCGCTTCGGCCGAGCCCCTCGTGGCGCCGCCGGTGCAGCCCAAGGTGCTGGCCGTGACGGAATCGGCGGTGCCGGCCAGCGCGCCCGCCCCGGTTGTCGCTCCGCTGCCGCCCGCGGCCGCTCCGCTGGAGGAAGCGGAGGCTGTTTCCGCCACGCTGGTGCAGCCCAAGGTGATCAGCGCCAGCGACACCGCCCCCAAGCGCGGCGGTTGGTGGCGCAAGTAACAGGTGTTCGGGGGCAGGGCTCACGCTCTGCCCCCTTGCCCTGCCGGCCCCCAGGCCGCATACACCGCCGATCATGCGAGCAGACGCCACACAATTGCACGAGCAGATCACCGCTTCGGTGTCCCTGCTGAGGAGGCATCTTTGACTGGGATGCCGCAACACGCCGCCTCGAGGAGCTGAACGCTCGGGCGGAGGACCCTACCCTCTGGAACAATGCCGATCAGGCCCAGAAGCTGATGCGGGAACGCACGCGGCTGGATACCCAGATCAATGGCGTGACCAAGCTTGAACAGGACGTGCGCGACGCGCTGGAACTGATCGAGCTGGCCGAGATGGAAGAAGACACCGCGACCGCCGATGCGGCCGTGGCCGATCTTCAGCTTCTGGCCGCCGAAGCCAAGCGGCGTGAGATCGAGAGCCTGCTGTCCGGCGAGGCCGATCCCAACGATGCCTATCTGGAAGTGAACGCCGGCGCCGGCGGCACCGAGGCCCAGGACTGGGCCCAGATGCTGCTGCGCATGTACATGCGCTGGGCCGAGATGCGCGGCTACAAGGTGACGCTGACCGAGCAATCCGAAGGCGAGCAGGCCGGCATCAAGTCGGCCACGCTACAGATCAGCGGCCCCAACGCCTTCGGCTGGCTGAAGACCGAAACGGGCGTGCACCGGCTGGTGCGCATCAGCCCCTTCGACGCGGCCGCCCGCCGCCAGACCAGCTTCGCCAGCGTCTATGTCTATCCGGTGATCGACGACAAGATCGAGATCGAGATCAATCCGGCCGACATCAAGACGGACACCTTCCGGGCTTCCGGCGCTGGCGGGCAGCACGTGAACAAGACGGAATCGGGCGTGCGCTTCACGCATATCCCGACCGGCATCGTCGCGGCCTCCACCCAGGACCGCAGCCAGCACCGCAACCGCGTCATCGCGATGGATATGCTGAAGGCGCGCCTGTACGAGCTGGAACTGCGCAAGCGCGAGGCCATCAGCGACGGCATCGAAGCCGGCAAGACCGACATCGGCTGGGGCCATCAGATCCGCAACTATGTGTTGCAGCCCTATCAGCTGGTGAAGGATCTGCGGACGAACCTCGAAAAAGGCAATCCGGACGCGGTGCTGGATGGCGAGATCGACGAGTTCATGGCCGCCGCCCTGGCGCAACGCGCCGGCAGCACCCGCAGCGAGGCCAGCGCCTCCGCGCGCTGAGCCCTGTTGACAGCACGCCCTGCTTGCGGCCCCGTGGCCGCAACGCAGGAAACGGGTAAACGGAACGCATGCTGCCGCGTGGTGAACGCATCTATGCCATCGGAGATATCCATGGCTGCCTGGACAAGCTGAAGGCCCTGCACGCGGCCATCCGCGCGGATCTGAAGGCCTATCCCATCGCCCGCCCGCTGGTGGTGCACCTGGGTGACTACATCGACCGCGGGCCGGACAGCGCGGGCGTGGTGCGCACCCTGATGCGCTTCGACCTGCCGAGCATCTTCCTGAAGGGCAATCACGAAGCCACAGCCCTGGCCGCCATGGAGGGCGAAGGGGCCGCCTGCGCCGATTGGCTGGCCTATGGCGGCGATGCCGCGCTGCGCAGCTGGGGGCTGGACCCGGCGGGCCCCCGCACCGCCTGGCGCCCACCCACCGAGCATGTGGCCTGGATGCGCCAGTTGCGCCTGAGCCACCGGCAAGGTGGCTATCTGTTCGTGCATGCGGGCATCCGCCCCGGCGTGTCGATCGACGAGCAGGATCCGGAGGATCTGCTGCGCATTCGCCGTCCCTTCCTGGACAGCGAGGCGGAGCACGGCGTGGTGGTGGTGCATGGCCACACCCCCACGCGGGGCCGCACCCCCGAACGCCACAGCAACCGGGTCAACCTGGACACGGGCGCCGTGTTCGGCGGCCCGTTGACCTGCGGCGTATTCGAGGGTGAGAAGCTGGAGTTCCTGTCGGCCTAAACCGGCAGGGTCTTGTGGAAGAACAGCGTGTCGAAGACGCGCCCGGTTTCATCCATGACATAGCCCGGAACACGCCCGGTCTCCGTCCAGCCCAGGGCACGGTAGAGCGGCTCGGCCTTGTCGCCCGCGCGCGTGTCCAGCGTCAGCAGCTTGCGGCCCAGGCGCTGGGCGCTCTGCTCCGCCCGTTGCAGCAGATGGCGGCCAATGCCCAGGCGCTGCGCCGAGGGATGCACCAGCAGCTTCTCGATCTCCGCCCGATGCCGCTGGTTCTGCGGCGTGGACAGCCGCAGCTGCACCGTGCCGGCGATCCGCCCTTCATGCCAGGCGGCCAGCAGGATACGATCGCCCGCCGCCACCTCGCCAGAGATCCGGCGCCAATAGGCCTGCGCCTCATGCTTCGCCAGCGGCTTCAAGAAGGAGACGAAGGCGCCATCCTCCACGCAGGCCATCAGGATCTCGGTCAGCCGCAGCTCCACGCTCGTGGCGGCCGCGGCGTCCAGGATATCCACCACCAGCCCGCTCAGCGGCTTGGCGTAGCGGAACTCCAGGGATTTCGAGAGGTCATCCAGGATCCGGATAGCCCCCTGCCGGACAAAGCCCCGCTTCTCGTAGAACTTGTGCGCTCCGGCGAAGCGAGTGTCGGTCCAGAGGATCAGCCGCTCCGCGCCTTGCTCACGCGCGTGGTTTTCGGCCTGGTCCAACAGGCGATGCGCGAGGCCCGTGCCCCGCGCCGCCTTGTCCACATACATGCGGCAGATTTCCCAGGCCTGGTCGGAGCCGTGCGGGCGCACGCCGACCATGCCCTGGGGCACGCCGTCCGGCCCTTCGGCCAGCCAGACGCGCCCACCCTGCCCTTCGAACCAGCTCGCCAGATGGTGCAGTTCCGGCAGTTCCGCATCCACATCGAAGACAACGCCCGGGAATTCCGCCCAGGCGTCGCCGATCAGGCGAATGTAGTGCGCGGCATCCGCATCCTGCCCGGCGCGGATGGTCACGACAGACCCTTGCAGAACTCCTGAATGCGGATGCAGGCGTCACGCAGGGTCTCGCGGTCCGTGGCGTAGCTGATGCGGATATAGGGGCTCATGCCATAGGCCGCGCCCTGCACGGTGGCCACATACTTCTCCTCGAGCAGCGCCATGGCGAAATCCGTGTCGCTCTCGATCTTGCGGCCACCCGCCGAGGTCTTGCCCAGGCAACCCGCGATGTCCGGGAACACGTAGAAAGCGCCTTCCGGCTTATGGCAGATCATGCCCGGGGCACCGTTCAGCAGCTCCACCACCAGATCGCGGCGGGCACGATATTCCTCGCGGCGCTCCGCCACCAGATCCTGCGGGCCTTCCAGCGCGGCGACCGCGGCAGCCTGGCTGACCGTGGAAATGCCGCTGGTCGCCTGGCCTTGCATGTTGATCATGCCCTTCACCAGCGCCTTCGGGCCGCCGCAGAAGCCCACGCGCCAGCCGGTCATGGCATAGGTCTTGGACACGCCGTTCACCGTCAGCACCCGGTCCTTCAGGCGCGGCTCCACCTCGGCGATCGTGCAGAATTCGAAGCCGTCATAGATCAGGTGCTCGTACATATCGTCCGTCATCACCCACACATGAGGGTGGCGGAGCAGCACATCGGCGATGGCCTGCATGTCGGCGCGCGAGCAGGCGGCGCCAGTCGGGTTGTTCGGGAAGTTCAGCAGCACCCACTTGGTCTTGGGGGTGATCGCCGCCTCAAGATCTTCGGCGCGCAAGCGGAACCCGTTGTTCTGCGGGCAGCTCACGGTCTTCGGCACGCCACCGGCCACCTTGGCCATGTCGGCGTAGCTGATCCAGTAGGGGGCGGGGATCACCACCTCATCGCCCGGGTTCAGCGTGGCCATGAAGGCGTTGAAGATGATCTGCTTGCCGCCATTGGCGACCATGATCTCGTCCAGCGCGTAGTCGAGGTTGTTGTCGCGCTTGAACTTCTTCTGGATGGCCAGCTTGAGCGCCTTGGTACCATCCTGCGGCGGATACTTCGTGTCCCCGGCCAGCGCCGCCTTGTGCGCGGCCTCGATGGCATGGGCGGGCGACGGGAAATCGGGTTCACCGGTGTTGAGGCTGATCACCTCAATGCCCTGGGCCGCGAGCTCCCGCGCTTTCACCCCCATCACCACGGAGGCGGACATCTTCACGTCGTTGAGCCGGTCGGCAAGGGCGGGCATGGCGTTATCCTCAAAGGCAAAAGAGCGCCGGAGGCTAATGCCGGAACCTCCGCGCGCCAACCCGGGCAGCGCGCGGATTTACGCCAAAAATCAATCCGCGTAGGCGCCGGAGGCCTGGATGATGGGCCGCCAGCGCGCCACCTCGGCAGCCAGGAAGCGGCGATGGTATTCGGGCGTGGCGCGCTCCGCCACCACCGGCACCGTCACCAGCTCCGCGAAGCGCTGGATCACACGCGGGGCCTGCAGGGCACGCTGCAAAGCAACGGAGAAGCGGTTCACCAGAGCCTCATCCGTGCCGCGCGGAGCATAGAGGGCGTGCCACACGCTCATGGTCAGGTCGCCGTGGCCGGCCTCCAGCGCGGTGGGCACACCATCCAGCACGGGGCCGGGCAGGCGCGTCTCCGAGGCCACGGCGAAGGCACGCACCCGGTTCTCCCGTACCAAGGGCGCCAGGATAGTGGCCTGGCCGGCATAAAGATCGAGGCGCCCGGCCATCAATTCCGTGGTGGCCGGGGCGGAGCCGCGGAAGCCGACGGCGGTCAGGTTCGTGCCGGCCTCTCGCTGCAGCAGCATGCCCGCCAGATGATCGCTGCTGCCCTGGCCCGAATGGCCGATGGTCAGCTTGTCGCCTTCGCTGCGCATCTTGGCAAGCAGTTCGTTCAGGTTCGCCGCCGGGAAGTCGGAGCGGGCAACCACCATCTGCGGCACCTCGGTGACCAACCCGATGGGGGCGAAGCTTTCTTCCACATTGAAGGGCAGCCGGCGATAGAGCGTGGCGGCGCTGGCCAGGCCGATATGATGCATCAACAGCGTAGTGCCATCGGGGCGCGCCTGCGCCACCCGGGCGGCGGCAATGGTGCCGCCGGCACCGGTCACATTCTCCACCACCATCTGCGCTTCCAGATGCGGCCCCATGTATTCCGCCATCAGGCGGGAGATCAGGTCTGTGGGCCCGCCCGCGGCGAATGGGCACATGATGGTGATGCTGCGCGACTGGGCCTGTGCCAGCGCTGGGGCAGCCAATGCGGACGCAATAAGGGCGCGGCGGCGCATGATGTTCTCTCCCGGACGTTATTCTTGCATGCAAGTTAGCATGGAACACCGTGCGGCGGAACAGGCAACAAAAAACCCGCCGGATCGCTCCGGCGGGTTTCTGTCTTCTGGTCCCGGAAGGGATCAGCAGGAGTAGTACATCTCGAACTCGACCGGGTGCGGGGTGTGCTCGAAGCGATACACTTCCTGCCACTTCAGCTCGATGTAGCTCTCGATCTGGTCCTTCGAGAACACGTCGCCAGCCAGCAGGAAGTCATGGTCGGCAGCCAGCGCGCCCAGGGCTTCACGCAGCGAACCGCACACCGTCGGGATGCCCTTCAGCTCCTCGGGGGGCAGGTCGTACAGATCCTTGTCCATGGCTTCGCCCGGGTGGATCTTGTTCTTGATGCCGTCGAGGCCGGCCATCAGCATGGCGGCGAAGGCGAGGTAGGGGTTCGCCGTCGGATCCGGGAAGCGGACCTCCACGCGCTTGGCCTTGGGGCTCGTCGCGTAGGGGATGCGGCAGGAGGCGGAACGGTTGCGGGCCGAATAGGCCAGCAGCACGGGGGCCTCGAAGCCCGGGATCAGGCGCTTGTAGGAGTTGGTGGACGGGTTCGTGAAGGCGTTCAGCGCCTTCGCGTGCTTGATGATGCCACCGATGTAGTACAGCGCCGTGTCGGACAGGTCGGCATAGCCGTTGCCCGCGAACACCGGCTTGTTGCCCTTCCAGATGGACTGGTGGACGTGCATGCCCGAGCCGTTGTCGCCGTAGATCGGCTTCGGCATGAAGGTGGCGGACTTGCCGTAGCTGTGGGCCACATTGTGGATCACATACTTGTAGATCTGCATGAAGTCGGCCTGCTTCACCAGTGTGCCGAACTTCGTGCCGAGCTCGTGCTGGCTCTGCGCCACCTCATGGTGATGCTTCTCGCCGGGCACGCCCATCTCGATCATGGTGGACAGCATCTCGGCGCGCAGGTCGACTTCGCTGTCAACCGGGTTCACCGGGAAGTAGCCACCCTTCACGCCCGGGCGATGGCCCATGTTGCCTTCCGGGAAGTCCTTCAGGCCGGCGTCGGGGCCCTCGATGCTCTCGAGCTTGTAGATGCCGTAGTTGCCGCCCGTGCCGAACTTCACGTTGTCGAACACGAAGAATTCGGCCTCGGGGCCGAAGAAGGCGGTGTCACCGATGCCGGTGCTCTTCAGGTACTCTTCGGCCTTCTTGGCGGTCGAGCGCGGGTCGCGGTTGTAGCGCTGGCCGGTCGAGGGCTCATAGATGTCGCAGAACAGGATCAGCTGCGGCTTGGCCGAGAACGGATCCATGCAGGCGGAGCCCGCATCCGGCATCAGGATCATGTCGGACTCGTTGATCGCCTTCCAGCCAGCGATCGACGAACCGTCGAACATGAAGCCTTCCTCAAACACCTCGGGCTCGATGGTGGACACGTGCTGTGCCGTGTGCTGCCACTTGCCGCGGGGGTCGGTGAACCGGAGGTCAACGTACTCGACGCTGTTCTCCTTGATCATTTCCATGACCTTGGCAACGGCGTCGTTGGGCTTCTTCGCCATGAGGGTCTCCTGCTAGTCAGCGTCCCAGTGAGATGGTTCCGGCGGATATCCGCCGCTGCCTCGATCCTGGCCCGGGACGCTCTCCCCAGCCGGCGCGGCAAAGTTCTGGGCGCCCCGACCGGGACGCCCGGAATGGGTCAGACCGCGTCCTCGCCCCGTTCGCCGGTGCGGATGCGGATCACTTCCTCAATGGTGGAGACGAAGATCTTGCCATCGCCGATGCGGCCCGTGCGGGCGGCGGCCATGATGGCCTCGATGGCGCGCTCGGCGAGTGCGTCGTCGCACACCACCTCGATCTTCACCTTGGGCAGGAAGTCCACCACGTATTCGGCGCCGCGATACAGCTCCGTATGGCCCTTCTGGCGCCCGAAACCCTTGGCCTCGACGACCGTCAGCCCTTGCAGGCCGATGTCGTGGAGGGCGTCCTTCACCTCGTCGAGCTTGAAGGGCTTGATGATGGCTTCGATCTTCTTCATCGCGTCCTGTCTTGCCGGGGCGTTTCCGGAATGTTGGCCCGCCACGCAAATGCACCTTGGGGCGAGCACTCATGGCATGGGAGTGCAGTAGGCCACAATCCGGGGGGTGGTGACTAGCTCCGCGAAACCGCGCTGGAATGATTGGATCTTACGCGGGCAGCCCACAAAATGGGCAATCGCTGGCCCCTTCTTGCGCAGCCAGCCATCGCGCCCGATAAATACCCGGCCGCATCCAGGAACCCCCGGAACCACCATGTCTGAAGCAGCGCCGAACAGCCCCGCGAGTCGTCCCCAGAACACCATCCTCTCGGGCATCGGCACCACGATCTTCACCGTGATGAGCGCGCTTGCGACCGAACATGGCGCGATCAACCTGGGCCAGGGCTTCCCGGATTACGACGGGCCGCCCGATGTGATCGACGCCGCCGCCGCGGCGCTGAAGGACGGCCGCAACCAGTATCCGCCCCTGACCGGCGTGCCGGAACTGCGCCAGGCCGTCGCCGCCCACAATGAACGTTTCTATGGCATTCAGGTGGATCCGAGTGCCGAGGTTGTGGTCACTTCCGGCGCGACCGAAGCCATCACTGCCTGTTTGATGGCCGTGCTGAACCCGGGTGACGAAGTCGTGCTCCTTGAGCCGCTGTATGACACCTATGTCCCCACGGTACGGCTGCTGGGCGCCGTGCCCAAGCTGGTGCGCCTGCAGCCGCCGCATTGGGATCTGCCGCGCGCGGAGTTGGCCGCGGCCTTCTCGCCCCGGACCAAGGCGATCCTGTTCAACACGCCGATGAACCCCACCGGCAAGGTGTTCACCGAAGCCGAGCTGGCCTTCATCGCCGAACTGGTGCGCAAGCACGACTGCTACGCCATCTGCGACGAGGTGTATGAGCACCTGATCTTCGATGGCTGGAAGCACCGCCCGCTGATGTCGGTGCCCGGCATGCGCCAGCGCTGCATGCGCATCGGCAGCGCCGGCAAGACCTTCAACCTGACCGGCTGGAAGGTGGGCTACATCACCTGCGACCGAGTGCTGCAGCCCAATGTGGCCAAGGCGCACCAGAACCTGACCTTCACCACCGCACCCAATCTGCAGCGCGGCGTGGCGGTGGGGCTGGCGAAGGATGACAGCTACTTCACGACACTCGCCGATACGCTGCAGTCCAAGCGCGACCTGATGCGTGAGGGGCTGGCCGATCTGGGCTTCGGCGTGCTGGAAACCCGCGGCACCTACTTCATCACCGTCGATGTCCGCCCCCTGGGCTGGACCGGGGATGATGTGGCCTTCTGCCGCGCCATCACGGAAGAAGCGAAGGTGACGGCGATCCCGAATAGCGCCTTCTACGCCGCGCCGAGCGCGCCCGACCATTATGTGCGCTTCGCCTTCTGCAAGAATGACGCCCTGCTGACCGAGGCGCTGGGCCGCCTGCGCGCCTGGATCCAGGGCGGCCAAGCGCGCCGTTGAAGTTTTTTCGCGCCCGCCGCGAATAAACCCCGCCGCATCGCGGTCATCTCCCCGGAACCCCATCCGAGGAGCCCACGATGCGGAAAGACGACACTCCCAACCAGGACCGCCGGCATGCGCTGGAATGCATGCTCTGGGGCGGTTCCGGCCTGCTTTGGACCGTGGCTGGGGGCGTGCCCCGCTCCAGCCTGCTCGGCACACCAGAGGCCCATGCGCAAAGCGCCCAGGGCGGCTTCAGCTTCGTGCACATCAGCGACACGCATCTGGGCTTCAACATGGCGCCCAACCCCGACCCGACGGTGACGCTGCAGGAGTCCCTGGAGCGGGCGAAAAGCTTCCGGCCCGCCATGATGCTGCATACGGGCGATGTGACGCATCTCTCCCGCCCCGGCGAATTCGACCGGGCCGCCCAGATCATCAACGCCACGGGCATCGAGACGCACTATGCCCCCGGCGAGCATGATGTGGTGGAGGATGACGGGAAGGACTTCTTCCAGCGCTTCCCGCAAGGGGCGCGCACCGGCGGTTTCTACAGCTTCGATCAGGCCGGGGTGCACTTCATCTGCCTGAACAACGTGACCAACCTGCAGGCGGGCAAGATGGGCATGATCGGCGCCCAGCAGCTGCACTTCCTGGAACAGGACCTGTCCGCCCGCAGCGCCTCCACCCCCATCGTGGTGTTCGCGCATATCCCGCTTTGGGTGGTGCATGAGCCCTGGGGCTGGGGCACCGAGGACAGCGCGCAGTTGCTGCGCCTGCTGGCCCGCTTCGGCAGCGTGACCGTGCTGAACGGCCACATCCACCAGACCATGCAGAAGGTGGAGGGGCATGTGGCCTTCCACACCGGCATGTCCACGGCCTTCCCGCAGCCGGCTCCGGGCAGCCGCCCCAGCGCCGGCCCGATCCGCGACCTGCCGCCGGGCGAGCTGCGCAAGCTGCTGGGCGTGAACCGGGTGACGCGGGTGCAGAACCAGGCCGCGCTGGCCGTGGTCAGCTCTCCGCTGGAAGGTTGAGCCATGCAGAGCCGCCGCTTCCTGCTCGCCAGCGCCCCCGCGTTGCTGGCTGCCATTCCCATGGCCCAGGCCCAGCAGCCCGCCACGGTCACCATCGACGATCACGACTACGCGCCGCGTGAGCTGCGCGTGGCGCCGGGCACCAAGGTGGTCTGGAACAACAAGGACGACACGCCTCACAATGTCGTCTCCACCGACAACCCGCGCGCCTTCCGCTCCCGCATCCTGGACACGGATGAGGTGTTCGAATTCACCTTCGCCAGCCCGGGCACCTACAGCTACTATTGCTCCCTGCATCCCCACATGCAGGGGCGTATCGTGGTTGGATAGCGGAGCGGCGGCTTGACCCTCGCCTTACGGCAGTCCCTGCTGGAAAATCTGGACGCCGCCCACAATCTGGCCCGTTGGCTGGTGCGTGATGGCGCGGCGGCGGAAGATGTCGTGCAGGAAGCGGTGGAACGCGCCTTGCGCTACGCCGCTTCCTGGCGAGGCGATAACCCGCGCGCCTGGCTGCTGCAGATTGTCCGCACCCGCGCCTATGCCTGGCTGGCGGAGCGGCGCGACAAGGCCGAAGTGCCCTGGGACGACATAGTGCCGCTGACCGACCCTGCCCCGGACCCGGAGGCCGCCCTGTCATCCCAGCAGCAGCGCCTGGGGCTGGAGGCCGCCCTGCTGGCCCTGCCCGCGGAGTTGCGGGAATGCCTGGTGCTGCGAGAGTTGGAGGAAATGCCCTACCGGGACATCGCTCGTGTGACGGGCGTGCCGGTCGGCACCGTCATGTCACGGCTGTGGCGCGCCCGGCGCGCGCTGATCGAGAGAGGGGCGAGACCATGACCCTGCATTGCGACGAGGCCCGGCTGCTGGCCCAGGCGGAGCTGGACGACGAGCTGGACGCCGGCCGCGCCGCCGAACTGGCCGCCCATGCCGCGAACTGCAAGGATTGCGCCCAGCTGCGGCAAGATCTGTCCGGATTGTCCGGCAGGCTGCGCGCCCTGCCCTATCACCGCGCGCCCGACGCGCTGCGGGCCCGGCTGGCGAGCAATCTGACACCCCCCGCCACCGCGCCCCGGCGGCGCTGGCTGGGGACCGGTACCGGCTTCGCGGCAGGGTTCGCCCTGGCTGCCGCACTGGCCGCCTTCGCCATTCTGCCCCGCGGCGCACCGGACATGACATCGCAGCTGGTCAACGCGCATTTGCGCTCGCTACAGGCGGAACATCTGGTGGATGTGCGAGCGTCGGACCAGCACCAGGTGAAGCCCTGGTTCACCGGCCGACTGGACTACGCCCCGCCCGTGCGCGAGCCCGCGGGCTACACGCTGTTGGGCGGCAGGCTGGATGTGCTGGAAGGACGCCCCGTGGCGGCCCTGGCCTATCGCAGCATGCAGCACACCATCAACTTGTATGTGCTGCCGGGCGATCGTGGCCCGGAGACCAGCTCCCAGCAGTCAGGCTTCAATCTGCTGCGCTGGCAGCAGGACGGCATGACACTGTGGGCGGTCTCCGACGTCAGCCTCGAAGGGCTGCGCAGCTTCGCCCGGGCCTGGAATCAGACCCCGTAACTCAATGCTGGAAGATGTCGGGGTCAGTGTAGCCCATCAGGTCCAGCCGGGCGCGGGCGGGCAAGAAACGGAAGCAGGCCTCCGCCAGCTCCAGGCGATCCTCGCGGATCAGCAGGGCGCGCAGCTTCTCCCACAGCGCGTGCAGATGCAGCACGTCGCTGGCGGCGTAAGCCTGCTGTTCAGGTGAGAGGTTAGCCGCCCCCCAATCGCTGGTCTGCTGCTGCTTGGAGATGTCCACGCCCAGCAGCTCCCGGCACAGATCCTTCAGGCCGTGGCGATCCGTGAAAGTGCGCACCAGCTTGGCCGCGATCTTGGTGCACAGCGCGGGCGCCACGTCGATGCCGAAGGCGCCATGCAGGGCCGCCAGATCGAAGCGGGCGAAATGGAACAGCTTGCGGACGCCGGGATTGGTCAGCAGCGCCTTCAGGTTCGGCGAATCATAGCCACGGCCACCCAGCCGCTCCGGTACGAACTGCACCAGATGCACGATGCCATTGCCGGATGAGAGTTGGATCAAGCACAGCCTGTCACGGCGGTGGTCCAGGCCCATGGTTTCGGTATCCACCGCGACCATGTCGCCAAAATCCACATCAGGCGGTAGGTCGCCCTGATGGAGATGAATAGTCACACCGGATTGGAAGCTTGTTTGAACCACGTTCGCGTTCTCCTGTAAGAGAAACGCGCAAGTGGTGCCCAGGAAAGGACTCGAACCTTCACAGCCTTGCGGCCACTGGCACCTGAAGCCAGCGCGTCTACCAATTCCGCCACCTGGGCACAGTGCGGTGAACGGGTGGATAAAGGGGTGGGCGGGATGCGTCAATACGGGGTGCGCGAAGAAATTTCAGCACTATATCCAAGCATGTGGATAACCGGGGGCTCAGGGCATGAGCGGGATCGTCACGCTGTTCGGGGGAGCGGGCTTCATCGGCCGCCATGTGCTGCAAAAGCTGGTGCAGCGCGGGCATGTGGTGCGCGTGGCCTCCCGCAACCCCGCGGCCGGGCGCGGCCTGTGCCTGGGTGCGGAGCCGGGCCAGGTTGTGCCCATGCGCGTGGACCTGCGTGATGCCGCCGCCATTCGCCAGGCCGTGACCGGCGCCAGCGGCGTGGTGAATCTGGTCGGCATTCTGGCCGAAGGCCGGGCGGGAGATTTCGACGCCCTTCAGCACCAGGGGGCGGGCGCCATCGCGAAGGCCGCCGCGGAAGCCGGGGTAAAGGCCATGGTGCAATTGTCCGCCATCGGGGCGGATGCCGGCAGCCCAAGCCTGTATGCCCGCAGCAAGGCGGCGGGAGAGGCTGCGGTGCTCGCGGCCTTTCCCCGGGCGGTCGTGCTGCGCCCTTCCATCGTCTTCGGGGCGGAGGACGCCTTCTTCAATCGCTTTGCCGCCATCGCCAGGCTCTCCCCCATCATGCCGGTGTTTTACGGCGACACGCGCTTCCAGCCCGTCTGGGTGGAGGATGTGGCCGAAGCGGTGCTGCACGGGCTGGAACAACCGGCGCTGGGCGGGCGTATCCTGGAACTGGGCGGGCCGGACATTCGGACATTCCGCCAATTGATGGGCGATGTGCTGCGCTACACGGGATTGCGGCGCCCGGTGCTGGAGATCCCCCCACGGGTCGCGGCGTGGCAGGCGACGATCATGGAATGCCTACCCGGCAAACCATTGACGCGGGATCAGTTGCTGCTGCTGCAACGCGACAATGTGGTGACTGGCGAGGATGGCTTCTCCATCCTGAACATGATTCCCCGGCCCATGGACGCGATAGTGCCGGGATATCTACACCCCGCCAAATAGGTCCGATTTGAAGCCAAACCCCAAGCGAAATCGGACGCAACGCCAGACGCATCCCTGCCATGCAGCCATATAAGACAGCATTACTGACTTATATGCTCGAATAAGGCTTTTCCTGGGCGCCCTCATTTGTTAATCCCGCTCGCCGCGGCCTTTCCGGCCGCTTGCGAGTGGGGTGTGCGCCATGGCCGAGAAGATGCTGCAATTCGTGCGACTGCAACAGCAAACGCCGGAAAAGCGTGAAGCAGCGGCCCGACGCCAGGATTTCGCGGAAATCTACGCCAGCTTCGACCCCACCAAGGCCAGCGCCCAGGCCAGCCGCTGCAGCCAGTGCGGCGTGCCCTTCTGCCAGGTGCACTGCCCGCTGAACAACAACATCCCGGACTGGCTGAAGCTGACCGCAGAGGGCCGGATGGAGGAAGCCTATGAGGTCGCCTCCGCCACCAACACCTTCCCTGAAATCTGTGGCCGCGTCTGCCCGCAGGACCGCCTGTGCGAAGGCAATTGCGTCATCGAGAAGGGCTTCCACAGCGTCACCATCGGCTCCGTCGAACGCTATATCGTGGACACCGCCTGGCAGAATGGCTGGGTGAAGCCCCCCGCGCCACGGCAGGAACTGGCCGCCAGCGTCGGCATCATCGGCGCCGGCCCCGCTGGGCTGGCCGCGGCCGAGCGCCTGCGCGCCCGTGGCTATCAGGTCCATGTCTATGACCGCTACGACCGGGTCGGTGGGCTGATGATCTACGGCATCCCCAACTTCAAGCTGGAGAAGGAGGTGGTGCTGCGCCGCTGGAAGCAGTTCGAGGCCGGCGGCATCCACTTCCATATGAATGTCGATATCGGCAACGACATCACCCTGGCCGCCCTGCGGGAGAAGCATGCCGCCCTGTTCATCGCCACCGGCGTGTACAAGGCGCGCGACATCGCCCTGCCGGGCAATGACCTGCCGGGCGTGGTGAAGGCGCTGGACTACCTGACCACCTCCAACCGCCATGGGCTGGGTGACAGCGTTCCGGCTTTCGATGATGGCTCGCTGAACGCCCGCGGAAAGCATGTGGTGGTGATCGGCGGCGGCGACACCGCCATGGATTGCGTGCGCACCGCCGTGCGCCAGGGCGCTGCCTCCGTCTCCTGCCTCTATCGGCGCGACAAGGCGAACATGCCGGGCTCCATGCGCGAAGTGTATAATGCCGAGGAAGAGGGCGTGCGCTTCGTGTGGCTCGCCGCCCCGGAAGCCTTCGAGGGCAAGGAGCATGTGACCGGCGTGCGCGCCATGCGCATGCATCTGGGCCTGCCCGATGCCACCGGCCGCCAGCAGGTGGAGGAGATCGAGGGTTCCTCCTTCGTGCAGAAGGCCGACCTGGTCATCAAGGCGCTGGGCTTTGATCCCGAGGATCTGCCCACCATGTTCAATGAACCCGCGCTGGCGGTGACGCGCTGGGGCACGCTGAAGGTGGATCATCGCACCCAGATGACCGCCCTGCCCGGCGTCTTCGCGGGCGGCGACATCGTGCGCGGTGCCAGCCTGGTGGTGTGGGGCATTCGCGACGGCCGCGACGCGGCCGAGCAGATCCATCAATATATCGGGGCGCAGCAGGCGCTCAGCACGGCGGCGGAGTGACGGACATGATCGAGCAGGGCAAGCAATTCGCCGAAGCCTATCTGGCCAACCGCGCGGTGCTGGACGCCGCCGGCGTGGACACGATGGAGCATGACGCCTGTGGCGTGGGGCTGGTGGCCGCGCTGGACGGCAAGGCCCGGCGTGACGTGGTGCAGGCCGGCATCGACGCGCTGAAGGCCGTCTGGCACCGCGGCGCCGTGGACGCCGACGGCAAGACCGGCGACGGCGCGGGCATCCACGTGGAAATCCCGCAGGAATTCTTCATGGAAGTCGTCCGCAATGGCGGCGATACCGTGAAGCCCGGCCGCATCGGCGTGGGCATGGTCTTCCTGCCCAAGACCGATTTCGGCGCGCAGGAGCGCTGCCGCCAGATCGTCGAGACCGAGATCCTGCACGCGGGCTATGCCATCTATGGCTGGCGCCAGGTGCCGATCGACGTCTCCGTCATCGGCGAGAAGGCCAACGCGACCCGGCCCGAGATCGAGCAGATCCTGATCTACTCCCCGACCGCGGTCGAGGACGACATCTATGAGCGCGACCTGTATGTGATCCGCCGCCGGATCGAGAAGCAGGCGATCACGGCCCAGATCCCGGAGCTGTATCTCTGCTCCCTCTCCTGCCGTTCGATCGTCTACAAGGGCATGTTCCTGGCCGAGGACCTCTCGACCTTCTACCCGGACCTGCAGGACGAGCGCTTCGTCAGCCGCTTCGCGATCTATCACCAGCGCTATTCCACCAACACCTTCCCCACCTGGCGGCTGGCGCAGCCCTTCCGCATGATCGCGCACAATGGCGAGATCAACACGCTGCATGGCAATGTGAACTGGATGAAGGCGCACGAGACGCGCCTGGCCCATGCGCTGCTCGACCCGTTCATGGAGGACATCAAGCCCGTCATCCAGGCCGGCAACAGCGACACCGCCTGCCTGGACAACGTGTTCGAGCTGCTGGTGCGCGGCGGGCGTGACGCGCCGATGGCCAAGGCGATGCTGATGCCGGAATCCCTCGGCAACAACGCCACCATGTCACCGCTGCACCATGACCTGTTCCTGTACTGCAACGCGGTGATGGAGCCGTGGGACGGGCCGGCCGCGCTCTGCGCGACCGATGGTCGTTGGGTCGTGGGCGGCATGGACCGCAACGGCCTGCGGCCGATGCGCTTCACCGTGACCAAGGACGCGATGCTGATCGTCGGCAGCGAAACCGGCATGGTGAAGGTGCCAGAGGACCTGATCACCACGAAGGGCCGCGTCGGCCCCGGTCAGTGCATCGGCGTGGACCTGGACAGCGGTCGCATGCTGCTGGACTGGGAGCTGAAGGACGAGCTGGCCAACCGCCGCCCCTTCGGCAAGTGGGTGGAGCGCACCACGCAGATCGACGAGCTGGTGAAGAAGGACCAGCACGAGCCCCGCGGCTTCCAGAGCTCGGAACTGCGCCGCCGGCAGCTCGCGGTCGGCACCACCATGGAGGAGCTGGAGCACATCCTGCATCCGATGGTGGAGGATGCCTCCGAAGCGATCGGCAGCATGGGCGACGACACGCCCATCGCGGTGCTGTCCTCTCAATACCGGGGCCTGCAGCATTATTTCCGGCAGACCTTCAGCCAGGTGACCAACCCGCCCATCGACAGCCTGCGCGAAACCCGGGTGATGACCCTGCGCACGCGGCTGGGCAATCTGGGCAACATCCTGGATGAGAACCCCGAGCAGTGCGACATGCTGATGCTGGAAAGCCCGGTGCTGACCACCGCGCAGTTCCAGACCATGCGCAGCTACATGGGCACCAGCGCCGTGGAGGTGGACTGCACCTTCGCCGTCGCCGAGGGCGAGGCCGGCCTGCGCGCCGCCATCGACCGCATCCGGCGTGAAGCGGAGGAAGGGGTGCGCGCGGGTGCCGTGCACATCATCCTGACCGACGAGCATCAGGGGCCGGAACGCGCGGCCATCCCAATGATCCTGGCGGTGGGCGGGGTGCACACGCATCTGGTGAAGACCAGCCTGCGCACCTTCACCAGCCTGAACGTGCGCGTGGCGGAATGCCTGGACGTGCATTGCTTCGCGGTGCTGATCGGTGCGGGTGCCACCTCCATCAACGCTTATCTGGCGCAGGAGAGCATCGCCGACCGCCACGCCCGGGGCCTGTTCGGCTCCATCAGCCTTGAGGAAGCGGTGAACCGCTACAAGAAGGCGGTGGACAAGGGGCTGCTGAAGGTGATGTCCAAGATGGGCATCTCCGTCATCTCCTCCTATCGCGGCGGCATGAATTTCGAGGCGATCGGCCTGTCCCGCGCACTGGTGAACGAGTTCTTCCCCGGCGTGCCCAGCCGCATCTCCGGCATCGGCCTGTCGGGCATCGCGCGCCGGGTCCTGGCCCTGCATGCCAAGGCCTGGGACGCGGATGTGATCGCCCTGCCCGTCGGCGGCCAGCACAAGCTGCGCCGGCGTGGTGAGGCGCACGCCTTCGACGGCCCGCTGATCCATCTGCTGCAGGAGGCCGTGGCCACCGACAGCTACCAGATGTTCAAGCGCTACTCGGAGGGCGTGCGGCGCCAGCATCTGGTCGCCATCCGTGACCTGCTGGATTTCCGCTCCGCCGGGCTGAAGCCCATCGCGCTGGAGGAAGTCGAGAGCATCACCGAGATCCGCAAGCGCCTGCTGGCGCCTGGCATCTCGCTGGGTGCGCTGAGCCCCGAGGCGCATGAGACGTTGTCCATCGCGATGAACCGCATCGGCGCCCGCAGCGACAGCGGCGAAGGCGGCGAGGACCCCGCCCGCGCCCGCCCGCGCGCCAATGGCGACAACGCGAACAGCGCCATCAAGCAGATCGCTTCGGGCCGCTTCGGCGTCACGGCCGAATACCTGAACAACTGCCGCGAGATCGAGATCAAGGTCGCCCAGGGCGCCAAGCCCGGCGAGGGCGGGCAGCTGCCCGGCTTCAAGGTGACGGAGCTGATCGCCAAGCTGCGCCACTCCACCCCGGGCGTGACACTGATCTCCCCGCCGCCGCATCACGATATCTACTCGATCGAGGATCTGGCGCAGCTCATCTACGACCTGAAGCAGATCAACCCGGATGCGACGGTGTGCGTGAAGCTGGTGTCGCGCAGCGGCATCGGCACCATCGCGGCCGGCGTGGCGAAGGCGAAGGCAGACGCCATCATGGTGTCGGGCCATTCCGGCGGCACGGGCGCCAGCCCGATCACCAGCATCAAGTATGCCGGCCTGCCGTGGGAAATGGGCCTGTCCGAGACCCATCAAGTGCTGCAGCTGAACCGGCTGCGCCACCGCGTGAAGCTGCGCACCGATGGCGGCATCAAGACCGGCCGTGACGTGGTGATCGCCGCCATGCTGGGCGCCGAGGAGTTCGGCATCGGCACCGCGTCGCTCGTCGCGATGGGCTGCATCATGGTGCGCCAGTGCCACAGCAACACCTGCCCCGTCGGCGTGTGCAGCCAGGATGAGGCCCTGCGCCAGAAGTTCGAAGGCACGCCCGAGAAGGTGATCGCGCTGTTCAGCTTCGTGGCGGAGGAGGTGCGGGAAATCCTGGCCTCGCTCGGCTTCCGGCGCCTGACGGACGTGATCGGCCGCACCGACCTGCTGAAGCAGGTCAGCCGCGGCGCCGAGGATCTGGACGACCTGGACCTGAACCCGCTGCTGGTGAAGGTCGATGCCGGCCCCTACCCCAGCTATTGCGCGCTGGAAGGCCGCAACGAGGTGCCGGAGACGCTGGACGCTGACATGATCCGCGACGCGGCGCCGCTGTTCCAGCGGGGCGAGAAGATGCAGCTCGCCTACAACATCCGGAACACGCACCGCGCCATCGGCACCAAGACCAGCGCCATGATCACCCGGCAATTCGGCATGTCCGGCCTGCAGCCGGCCCATCTGACCGTGCGGCTGCGCGGCACGGCCGGCCAGTCGCTGGGTGCCTTCGCGGTGCGCGGCCTGAAGCTGGAAGTGTTCGGCGACGCCAACGACTATGTGGGCAAGGGCCTGTCGGGCGGCGAGATCGTCGTGCGGCCGGCGCCCTCCTCCACCCTGGTGTGGAACGAGAACACGATCATCGGCAACACCTGCCTGTATGGTGCGACGGCTGGCGAGCTGTTCGCGGCCGGCCAGGCGGGTGAGCGCTTCGCGGTGCGCAATTCCGGCGCCACCGCCGTGGTCGAGGGCACCGGTGCCAATGCCTGCGAATACATGACGGGCGGCACCATCGTGATCCTGGGTGCGGTAGGCGACAATTTCGGCGCCGGCTTCACCGGCGGCCAGGCCTTCGTCTATGACGCCGACAACACCTTCGAGAAGCGGATCAACGCGGACACGCTGCTCTGGAGCCGCCTGGCCTCCCCGCATTGGGAAGCCGAGCTGAAGAAGCTGGTGGAACGCCATGTGCACGAAACCGGCAGCCGCTTCGCGGCCCGGCTGCTGAACGACTGGGCCGAGGCGCGGGAGCATTTCTGGCACATCGTGCCCAAGGAATACGCCAAGTACCTGCCCCGCCCGATGGCGGAGGTGGCCCAGGCCGCCGAGTAACCAGACCTTCATTTCTGGTCGAACAGCCGCCGGTTTCCATCAGGAAGCCGGCGGTTTTCGTTTGTGCTCCACAACCGGGCCTCTTGCCCGCTTGCCGGAATGGCCGCCGCGCCCTATCGGAACCCCAGCCAGCCAGGGAGACCGTTATGGCCGCCATCGAGACCATCATCGCCAACGAAGTCCTCGACAGCCGGGGCAACCCCACGGTCGAAGCCGAGGTGCTGCTCAGCTCCGGTGCCAGCGGCACCGCGATCGTCCCCTCCGGCGCCTCGACCGGCGCGCATGAGGCGGTGGAGCTGCGCGATGGCGACAAGTCCCGCTACGGCGGCAAGGGCGTGCTGAAGGCGGTCGCCAACATCGAGGGCGAGATCGCGGAAGCCCTGGTCGGCATGGAAGCCTCCGAGCAGCTGCTGATCGACGAGATCATGCTGGAACTGGACGGCACGCCGAACAAGGCGCGCCTGGGCGCCAACGCCATCCTGGCCGTCAGCCTGGCCGTGGCCAAGGCCGCCGCGCAGGAACACGGCCTGCCGCTGTACCGCTACGTCGGCGGCGCCTTCGCCCGCACCCTGCCGGTGCCGATGATGAACATCATCAATGGCGGCAAGCATGCCGACAACCCCATCGACATCCAGGAATTCATGATCATGCCGGTGGGCGCGGAGAGCTGCTCCGACGCCATCCGCATCGGCGCCGAGATCTTCGCGGCCCTGAAGAAGGCGCTGCATGACGCCGGCCACAACACCAATGTGGGCGACGAGGGCGGCTTCGCCCCCAATATCGGCTCCGCGGACGAGGCGCTCGCCTTCATCGCCAAGGCTTGCGAGAAGACAGGCCACAAGCTGGGCGAGGACGTGATGTTCGCCCTCGACTGCGCCTCCACCGAATTCTACCACGATGGCCTCTACAAGCTCGAAGGCGAGGGCAAGACGCTCGATGCCGGCGGCATGGTGGATTACCTGGCGGCGCTGTGCGCGAAGTGGCCGATCATCTCCATCGAGGACGGCATGTCCGAGGATGACTGGGCTGGCTGGAAGCTGCTGACCGACAAGCTGGGCGGCAAGGTGCAGCTGGTGGGCGACGACCTGTTCGTGACCAACAGCAAGCGCCTGGCCGAGGGCATCAAGGCCAAGACCGCCAACTCCATCTTGGTGAAGGTGAACCAGATCGGCTCGCTGTCCGAGACGCTGGAAGCCGTCGAGATGGCCCATCGCGCCAGCTACACGGCCGTGATGAGCCACCGCTCGGGCGAAACCGAGGACAACACCATCGCCGATCTGGCCGTGGCGACCAATTGCGGTCAGATCAAGACCGGCTCGCTGAGCCGCTCGGACCGTCTGGCGAAGTACAACCGCCTGATCCGCATCGAGCGCGAACTGGGCTCCACCGCCCGCTACGCCGGCCGCTCCATCCTGCGTGGCTGAATGAAATCAGGCCCTGGGGCGCGAATTGGCTTGCCACGCGCCCCACGGACTGTTTCTTTATAATACAAGTGGGGGTTGCAGCCTGGGTGGGGGCCCGGGCTGTGGCTTTTTGGGGTTGGGGGATTGGCAGGTATGGGGTTCTGGCGCGCTCTGAAGCGACGGGTGAAGGCGACCGTCCCCTTCCTGTTCTTTGCCGCCCTGGCCAGCTATTTTGTCTGGCACAGCATCCATGGTGATCGCGGCACGCTCGCGCGTGAGGAGCGGCAGCAGGACATTCAGGATGCCCGCCGGCAGCTCGCGGCCGCCCAGGGCGAGCTTTCAGCGATGCAGCGCCGCGTGGCGGGCCTGCGCAACGATGCGCTGGATCGGGACCAACTGGAGGAACGCAGCCGGGCGCTGCTGAACCTCGCGGAACCCCAGGATATCGTTATCCCTTACGGCCCCGGGCAGCGCCTTTACTGAGAAAATGATGATTAACCGAATTTCGGTTAATTGCACTTTTTGCGTTGCAACATAAGGCTTTCCGGCAATCTGCGCCCTTGTGGCAGCGCGGTCGCGCGCGTAAATCCATGGGGCACTGAGGAGGCTCCCCATGGCCAAGGCCGCACCCGCCACGAAAGCTGCACGGAAAGGGGGCAAGGGCGACAATGCCCCTGTCCTGAACCTCCCACAGCTCACCTCCTGCTACCGCGACATGCTGTTGATCCGTCGCTTCGAGGAGAAGGCGGGCCAGCTGTACGGCATGGGGCTGATCGGCGGCTTCTGCCACCTGTATATCGGCCAGGAAGCCGTGGTGGTGGGTATCCAGAGCCAGCTGAAGCCAGGCGACCAAGTTATCACCTCCTATCGCGATCACGGCCATATGCTGGCCTGCGGCATGGAAGCGCGCGGCGTGATGGCGGAGCTGACCGGCCGCGTCGGGGGCTACTCCAAGGGCAAGGGCGGCAGCATGCACATGTTCAGCCGCGAGAAGAGCTTCTTCGGCGGCCATGGCATCGTGGGCGCGCAGGTGTCGCTGGGCATCGGCCTCGCCTTCGCCAACTGGTACCGGGAGAATGACCACGTCTCCACTGCCTATTTCGGCGACGGTGCGGCCAACCAGGGCCAGGTGTTCGAAAGCCTGAACCTCGCGGCCCTGCTGAAGCTGCCCTGCATCTTCATCATCGAGAACAACAAATACGGCATGGGCACCAGCGTCGAGCGCGCCACCGCCAGCCATGACCTGAGCAAGAACGGCTCCCCCTGGGGCATTCCGGGCGAGCAGGTGGACGGCATGGACGTGCAGGCCGTGGCCGCCGCCGCCCAGCGCGCCGTGCAGTACTGCCGTGGCGGGCACGGCCCCTATCTGCTGGAAATGCAGACCTACCGCTATCGCGGCCATTCCATGTCCGACCCCGCGAAGTACCGCACGCGTGAAGAAGTGCAGAAGATGCGCGAACAGCGCGACTGCATCGAGAACCTCCGCCGCATCCTGCTGGATGACGGCGTGACCGAGGCGGACCTGAAGAAGATCGACGACGAAGTGAAGGCCATCGTGCAGGACAGCGCCGATTTCGCGCAGAGCTCGCCCGAGCCCGATCCCGCCGAACTCTGGACCGATGTGCTGGTGGAGGCCCGCTGAGATGGGTGTGGAAATCCTGATGCCGGCCCTGTCGCCGACCATGACCGAGGGCAAGCTGGCCCGCTGGCTCAAGAAGGAAGGTGACAGCGTGAAGTCCGGCGACGTGATCGCCGAGATCGAGACCGACAAGGCCACCATGGAGGTGGAAGCTGTCGATGAAGGCACGCTGACCAAGATCCTGGTGCCCGAAGGCACCGAGAATGTCGCCGTGAACAGCGCGATCGCGGAGCTGGATGGTGGCGCCGGCGGCGCTGCCGCCCCCGCGCCGGCCAAGGCCGCCGAGGCACCCGCGCCCTTCGCCGCCCCCGTGGTCGTCACGGCCCCCGTGGCCGCGCCCGTGAGCGAGGAAAAGGACTGGGGCCCGACCAAGACCCAGACCGTGCGCGAGGCCCTGCGCGACGCCATGGCGGCCGAGATGCGCGCCGACGACAAGGTGTTCCTGATGGGCGAGGAAGTCGCCCAGTATCAGGGCGCCTACAAGATCAGCCAGGGCCTGCTGGACGAGTTCGGCGCGCGCCGCGTGATCGACATGCCCATCACCGAGCACGGCTTCACCGGCATGGCCGTGGGTGCCGCCTTCGAAGGCCTGAAGCCCATCGTGGAGTTCATGACCTTCAACTTCTCGATGCAGGCCATCGACCACATCATCAATTCCGCCGCCAAGACGCTGTACATGTCGGGCGGCCAGCTGGGCTGCCCCATCGTGTTCCGCGGCCCCAACGGCGCGGCGGCGCGCGTGGGCGCGCAGCACAGCCAGTGCTACGCCAGCTGGTACGCGCATGTGCCTGGCCTGAAGGTCCTGGCCCCATGGTCGGCCGCCGATGCGAAGGGCCTGTTGCGCGCAGCCATCCAGGACCCGAACCCGGTGATCTTCCTGGAAAACGAGATCCTCTACGGCCACAGCTTCGAGGTGCCGGAGGACGAGAACTTCGTCCTGCCCATCGGCAAGGCGAAGGTGGAGCGCGCCGGCACGGATGTGACGCTGGTAGGCTTCTCGATCTCGGTCGGCATGGCCATGCAGGCCGCCGAGAAGCTGGCCGAGCAAGGCATCAGCGCCGAGGTGATCAACCTGCGCAGCATCCGCCCGCTGGACATCGACACGGTGATCGCCAGCGTGAAGAAGACCAACCGCCTGGTGACGGTCGAGGAAGGCTGGGCCTTCTCCGGCATCGGCGGCGAGGTGGCGATGCAGGTGATCGAAGGTGCCTTCGACTGGCTGGATGCCCCGCCGGCGCGCGTGGCGGGCAAGGATGTCCCGATGCCCTACGCCGCGAATCTGGAGAAACTCGCCCTGCCGCAGGTTGACGATGTGGTGGAAGCCGCCAAGCGTGTGACGTACCGGTAAGGGGGAAGCAACATGGCCACCAATATCCTGATGCCCGCGCTGTCGCCGACCATGACGGAAGGCACGCTGGCGCGCTGGCTGAAGAATGAGGGCGACAAGGTGAAGGCCGGCGACATCATCGCCGAGATCGAAACCGACAAGGCCACCATGGAAGTGGAAGCCGTGGATGAGGGCATCCTCGGCAAGATCCTGGTGCCCGGTGGCACGGCCAATGTGAAGGTGAACGACCCGATCGCGGTGCTGGTGGAGGAAGGCGAGAGCGTCTCCGGCGCGGCGCCTGCCCCGGCGCCGAAGCCGGCCGCCGCTGTGGCAGCGCCTGAGGCTCCTGCCACTGCCGCCCCCAAAGCGGCCGCCCCCGCCCCGGCCGCCACGGGTGATCGCGTGGTGGCGTCTCCGCTTGCGAAGCGGATGGCGCAGCAGGCCGGTATCGACCTGGGCAAGCTCTCCGGCAGCGGCCCGAATGGGCGCATCGTGAAGGCGGATGTGGAGGCTCAGCTCTCCAGCCCCGCCAAGGCACCGGCGCCCGCCCCCCTGGCCGCTTCCGCCCCCGTGGCCGCGCCGCCGGCGCCGAAGCCCGCCCCGCTTCCCGTGGGCGCCGCCATCACGCCCGTGCCCAACAGCACGATGCGCAAGGTGATCGCCCGCCGCCTGTCGGAATCCAAGGCGACCATCCCGCATTTCTACGTGGCGATGGATATCGAGCTGGACGCGCTGCTGGACCTGCGGGCCAAGTTGAACGCCCGCTCGCCCAAGGAAGGCCCCGGCGCCTACAAGCTCTCGGTGAACGACCTGATCATCAAGGCCGCCGCCGTCACGCTGCGCCGCATCCCCGGCGTGGCCGCGAGTTGGACCGAGGACGCGATCCTTCGCTACGACGAGATCGACATTTCGGTCGCCGTCGCCATTCCCGATGGGTTGATCACCCCCATCGTGAAGGGCGCCGATGTGAAGGGCCTGGCCGCCATCTCGAACGAGATGAAGGACCTGGGTGCGCGCGCGAAGTCCGGCAAGTTGAAGCCCGAGGAGTTCCAGGGCGGCTGCTTCAGCATCTCCAACATGGGCATGTATGGCGTGAAGGACTTCGCGGCCATCATCAACCCGCCCCAGGCCGGCATCCTGGCCGTGGGCGCGGGTGAGCAGCGCCCCGTGGTGAAGAACGGCGCGCTGGCCATCGCCACCGTGATGACCTGCCAGCTTTCGGTGGACCATCGCGTGATCGACGGTTCGCTGGCCGCCGAATGGCTGGCCGCCTTCAAGCGCGTCGTCGAAGACCCGCTGAGCCTGATGCTGTGAGCATCCGGCAGGCCAGCGCGGCGGATGCCGGGGCGGTCCACGCCCTGATCCGGGCGCTGGCCGTCTATGAGAAGCTTGAGGACAAGTTCCTCGCCAGCACGGCCGATATCGCGGCCCTGCTGGACAGCGGCGCCTGCTCCGCCCTGCTGCTGGAAGTGGAGGGCGAGGCGGTCGGCCTTGCGCTCTACTACCCCATCGTCCTGACCTTCGCGGGCAAGCGTGGGCTGTGGCTCGAGGATTTGTTCGTCCAGCCCGAGCATCGCGGCAAGGGTTATGGCCTGGCGCTGCTGAAGGAGCTGGCCCGCATCACCGTGCAGGGTGGCTACGGCGCGCTGGAATGGAATGTTCTCGACTGGAACACGCCGTCGATCGACTTCTACGGACAGATCGGCGCGGAACCCCAGCAAGGTTGGACCGACCAGAGATTGACCGGCGACGCGCTGCGCGCGTTGGCCGCCTGAGGAGAGTCACATGGCAGAACAGTTCGATGTCGTCGTGGTGGGCGGTGGCCCGGGTGGCTATGTCGCCGCGATCCGCGCCGCGCAGCTGAAGATGAAGGTCGCGCTGGTCGAGCGCGAGCATCTGGGCGGCATCTGTCTCAACTGGGGCTGCATCCCCACCAAGGCCCTGCTGCGCGCCAGCGAGATCAACCACCTGCTGCACAGCCTGGATGCCTATGGCTTCGCGGCCGACAATGTGCGCTTCGACTTCAAGAAGGTCGTACAACGCAGCCGCGGCGTGGCCGGGCAGCTCTCGGGCGGCGTGAAGCACCTGCTAAAGAAAAACAAGGTTACGGTGTTCGACGGGCATGGCGCGCTGGCTGGCCCCGGCAAGCTGGCCGTCACCAAGGACGGCAAGCCGGTGGCTGACATCGCCGCCAAGCACATCATCCTGGCCACCGGCGCCCGCGCCCGCGTGCTGCCGGGGCTGGAGCCGGACGGCAAGCTGATCTGGTCCTACCGCGAGGCGATGGTGCCCGACGCGCTGCCGAAATCCATCATCGTGATGGGCAGCGGCGCGATCGGCAGCGAATTCGCCAGCTTCTACCTGAACATGGGCGCCAAAGTGACGCTGGTTGAGGTGATGGACCGCATCCTGCCGGTCGAGGATGCCGAGATCTCGGCCTTCGTGCGCAAATCCTTCGAAAAGCAGGGCATGCAGGTGATCACCGGCGCCCGGCTGCAGGGCGTGCGCAAGGAAGGCGGCGGTGTCACCGCCATCGTCGAGGCGAACGGCAAGGTGCAGGAGATCAAGGCCGACAAGCTGATCTCCGCCGTTGGCATCGTGGGCAATGTCGAGAACCTCGGCCTCGAAGGTACCAAGGTGAAGGTCGATCGCACCCATATCGAGATCGACGCCTATGGCCGCACGGGCGAGCCCGGCGTCTATGCCATCGGTGACATCGCCGGCCCGCCCTGGCTGGCCCACAAAGCCAGCCATGAAGGCGTGATCTGCGTGGAGGCCATCGCCGGCCTGCATCCGCACGCCATGAATACGCTGAACATCCCCGGCTGCACCTATTGCCGGCCGCAGGTCGCCTCCGTGGGCCTGACCGAGGCGAAGGCCAAGGAAGCCGGACATGAGGTGCGCGTGGGCCGCTTCCCCTTCATCGGCAATGGCAAGGCCATCGCGATGGGTGAGCCCGAGGGCCTGGTGAAGACCGTGTTCGACGCCAAGACCGGCGAATTGCTCGGCGCCCATATGGTCGGCCCCGAGGTGACGGAGATGATCCAGGGCTATGTCGTCGCCCGCACCCTGGAATCGACCGAGGCCGAGTTGATGCACACGGTCTTCCCGCATCCGACCATCAGCGAATCCATGCATGAATCCGTGCTGGATGCCTATGGTCGCGTGATTCACATGTGAAACGCCCCCTCCCGGAAGGGAGGGTGCGGGGCTATATCCCAGCCATGGCCACGCGCATCGAAATCCGTCACGGCAGCGGCAGCCCCGCTGCCGGGGCTGCCCGCCACCCCGAGAAGGCCCACCGGCCGGACAACCCGATCCAGCGCAAACCCGCCTGGATCCGGGTGAAGGCGCCCACGCACCCCGTCTATGCCGAGACGCGGGACCTGATGCGCGCCAACAAGCTGGTGACGGTGTGCGAGGAAGCCGCCTGCCCGAATATCGGCGAGTGCTGGTCCCAGCGCCACGCCACCATGATGATCATGGGCGAGATCTGCACCCGCGCCTGCGCCTTCTGCAACGTGACCACCGGCCTGCCGGCGCCGCTGGATGCCGATGAGCCGAACCGCGTGGCCGATGCCGTGGCCAAGCTGGGCCTGCGCCATGTGGTCATCACCAGCGTGGACCGCGATGACCTGAAGGATGGCGGCGCGGAGCACTTCGCCCGCGTCATCCGCGCCACCCGCGCCGCGGCGCCCGAGACGACGATCGAGATCCTGACCCCCGACTTCCTGCGCAAGGATGGCGCCCTGGAGGTGGTGGTCGAGGCACGGCCCGATGTGTTCAACCACAATCTGGAAACCGTGCCGCGCCTCTACCCCACCATCCGCCCCGGGGCGCGCTATTTCCACTCTCTGCGCCTGCTGGATGAGGTGAAGCGCCTGGACCCCACCATCTTCACCAAATCCGGCCTGATGGCCGGGCTGGGTGAGGAGAAGATGGAGGTGCAGCAGGTGATGGACGACCTGCGCAGCGCCGATGTGGATTTCCTGACCATCGGCCAGTACCTGCAGCCCAGCGTGAAGCACGCCGCCGTCGCCCGCTTCGTGGAGCCCGCGGAGTTCGACGAATACGCCAAGACGGCGCGCGGCAAGGGCTTCCTGCTGGTCTCCTCCACCCCGCTGACTCGCAGCTCCTATCATGCGGACCGCGACTTCGCCGCGCTGAAGGCGGCCCGCCTCGAGCGCCTCGGCCAGGGCTGATGCCGACCCACGCGCAGAAGAAGGTGCTGCGGTACACGCCGGAGCAAATGTATGCCCTGGTGGCGGATGTCCGGCGCTATCCGGAATTCCTGCCCTGGTGCGTGGGCACCCGGGTGATCAGCAGCACCGACACGCAGCTGATCGCGGACATGACGATCGGCTTCAAGGTGTTCCGGGAGACGTTCCGCAGTGAGGTCACACTGAACAGTCCGCAGGAAGTGAAGGTGCGCTATCTGAACGGCCCCTTCCGCTATCTGAACAACAACTGGCGCTTCAACCCGCATCCGCAGGGCACGGAGGTGGATTTCTTCGTGGATTTCGAGTTCCGCAGCCCGCTGCTGAAAGCCACCATCGGCCTGGTGTTCAACGAGGCCGTGCAGATGATGGTCCGAGCCTTTGAACGCCGGGCCATGCAGCTTTACGGGCGGGGCTCATCGCCTGGCAGCGGCGTGCCCCAGCCCGCGCAGTAGCGCCTCAGCGCTTCGGCAAAGGCCCCAGCAGGCCCAGGTTCAATGCGGCCCGGTACAGGCGCACGGTGAAATCTGGCTGCTTCGCCTGTTCACGCAGGGAAGCCAGATCCTCGTCGCTGGGCGGGGTCAGCGCCGGCAGGTGGCTGGGCGCGGGGGCTTCCGGCACCGGGAAGCCCAGCACCATCTGCAGCACATCGTCGGTCACGGGGGCCGTGGCGCCGCAGGTCATCTCCGCCTCGCCCAGTTGCATCAGGCGGCCGGCGAAGGCACAGCCCTGGAATTCCTCGCGTTCCAGCACCGCATCCCACAGCAGCAACGGCGTGCCGCGCAGGATGTCCATGGCATGGATGCCACCCTGCGGCGCCGGGGCACCCAGATGGAACAGGGTGAAGCGTGCCTGCTGGGCGGCGGCCAGCACCTCCGCATGCTCGCTGCCTTCCGCGGGTGCGCTGGCGCGCACTTCGCGCTCCAGCGCCGGGGTGTGGTCACCCACCGGGGCGAACACCGCCAGGTCCAGCAGCAGCCCCAGCTGCGCGTCATGGCCGAAGATCGGCTCCTTGCCGCCCCACAGCCCCATGGCCCGCGCCTGGGAAGCCATGGCGGCAGCCGGCACGCGCCGGGCAGCGCCGGTCAGGATGCGTTCACGCGCCGCGGCCAGCGCCTGGTAACGGGGAAGAGTGGCAAGTTGGCTCACAGGCCCTCCGGTATGGTCACGCCCAGCCTCACGGCCGTGGCCCTGATATTCGCCCAGGCTTCCTGCGGCAGCGGCACGCCATGCGCAAGCCGTTCGGCACGGCGTTTCGCCTCCGGCTCACCAGGGATGAGCACCGGAGAGGCAGGATCGGCCGGATGGCAGGCCTTCACCCATTCCACATAGTTCCGGCCCGCCGCCTCGAAGGCCGCCACATCGCCGAAATGCCGGGGCGAGAGCAGGATGGACAGCATGCCGTTGGTGATCCGCCCGCGCTCCTTCACCGGGCCGGAGGTGGCGCTGCCCGTCAACGCGCCCGCCAGCAATTCGCAGATCAAGGCCAGGCCGGAGCCCTTGTGGTCGCCGAAGGCCCGGATCGCACCCTGGCCCAGCGAGGCATTGCGCGGACCCACCGCCTCATAGTGCCCATACAGCGTGTGCGGATCGGCCGAGAGACGCCCATCCGGCTCGATCAGCGCGCCTTCCGGCAGGGCCTTGCCGCCATTGCTGGCCACCAGCACCTTGCCTTCCGCCACGAAGGAGGTTGCGAAATCCAGCAGCACCGGCCCATCGGGCAGTGGCACGCCCACGCTGATCGGCGCCGTGGAAAACCGACGTTCCGTGCCGCCGAACGGGGCCACCAGCACGCTGCCGCCGACATTGACGAAGTTGATGGCGATCAGCCCGGCACGCAGCGCCATCTCCGAATAGTCGCCCACTCGCCCGATATGCCCCGCATTGCGCAGCCCCATGATGCAGGAGCCAGTTTCGAGCGCCCGCGCGATGGCGAATTGCGTGGCCTGTTCCGCCACCGTCTGGCCGAAACCGAAATGGCCGTCGAACAGCACGAAGGCCCCGCCGTCAGAGATGATGCTGGCCTGTTGCCCCTTCAGCACGAAGCCTGCCTCCAGCCACTCCACATAGCGCGGCACGCGGACCACGCCGTGGCTGTCATGGCCGGCCAGGTTCGCCCCCAGCAGATGGCTCGCGATGCGCGCGCTTTCCTTCTCCGAGCAGCCCGCCGCACGGAAGATGTGGTCGATCACACCCTCCAGAACCGGGGCGGGGATATGGATGTCAGTCGCGGCCATACGTCTCGTTTCCTCGTCATTCGTGATTTGGCTGAATGGACGTTGCAACGATTGCGGCGGTTGCACCAGGGACACGGAGCCGATCGCCTATCTGCGCAGCCTGCCCTGACGGCAGCCTGCATGGCTGGGGGGCAGTTGCGCTTCCGGCCCGGGTGATGGAGGCTTCGCATGACGCTGCGTCATGGCTCCGCCCGTTCTATGCAGGCGGCGCCGTGAGGATGCGGCAGATGCAAGGATATTTGGTGATGGACACGCAGCGTGTGGATGCGATCGTGGTGGGTGCCGGCATGTCCGGCGCCACCGCGGCGGCGAATCTGGCCGAAACCCACAAGGTGGCTTTGCTGGAGATGGAAGACTCGGCCGGTTATCACACCACCGGCCGCAGCGCCGCCATCTGGATCCGCAACTATGGCGCCACCGATGTGCGCATCCTGACCGCGGCCTCCAAGGAATTCTTCCAGGCCCCGCCCGAGGGCTTCACGGAAACCCCGCTCGCCTCCGACCGGCCGGTGATGCATATCGCCCCGGCCGACCAGGTGCATGTGCTGCATGACCTGGTGAAGGGCGGCGCGGTGATCGAGGAGATCAGCCCCGCCCGCGCCAAGGAGCTGGTGCCGGCCCTGCGCGATGGCTATGTCGCCGCCGCCGCCCTGGAAACCGACTGCTTCGACATGGAAGTGGCCGCGCTGCACCAGGGCTATCTGCGCCGGCTGAAGCATCTGGGCGGCACCATCGCCCTGCGCAACCGGGCCTCCCGCATCTGGCGCGAAGCCGGGCTGTGGCATGCCGAAACCAGCGCCGGCGCCGTGTTCGTGGCGCCCGTGATCGTGGACGCCGCCGGGGCCTGGGGCGATGAAGTCGCCGCCCTGGCGGGCGAGCCCAAGGTCGGGCTGCAGCCCAAGCGCCGCACCGGCGTCATCATCGACCCCGGCCCCTTCGACGTGCATGGCTGGCCGCTGGTCGATGACGCCAGCCACACCTGGTATGTCCGGCCCGAGGCCCGCAGCAAGCTGATGCTCAGCCCCGCCGACGAAACCGACAGCGAGCCCTGCGACGCCCAGCCGGATGAGCTGGACGTGGCCATCGCCGTGGACCGCATGCAGCAGGGCATGATCATCGAGGTGAAGCGCATCGAGCACAGCTGGGCCGGCCTGCGCACCTTCGCGCCGGACCGCTCCCTGGTGATCGGCCCGGGCCGCCAGCCCGGATTCTTCTGGATGTGCGGCCAGGGCGGCTACGGCATCCAGACCGCGCCGGCCGCTGGCCGGCTGATCGCCTCTCAGATCCGTGGCGCGGCGCCCGATGCCGATGTGGCGGAGGCCGTGCCGATGCTCGACCCGAAAAGGTTCAACTGATGGCCCTGCCCTCCTACGCCGATGTGCTGGCCGCGGCCGAGCGGATCGCGCCCCATATCCGGCACACACCCATGCTGCGGCACCCGGCGCTGGACGCGGCCGTGGGCGCCACCGTGCTGGTGAAGCCCGAGCCGCTGCAGCGGACGGGCAGCTTCAAGCTGCGGGGCGCCACCAATGCCGCGCTGCGCCTGCCGGAATCGGCGCGCGCGGGGGGTGTGGTGACGCATTCCTCGGGCAATCACGGCCAGGCCGTGGCCTGCGCGGCGGCCGCGTTGGGCATGCCCGCCACCATCGCCATGCCGGCCGACGCACCCTCGATCAAGGTGCGCGCCACTAGGCGCTGGGGCGCCGAGGTGGTGCCCTTCGACCGGCATGGGGTGGACCGCGACGAGCTGGCCCGCTCGCTGGCCGCCGAGCGCGGCGCCACGGTGATCCCGCCTTTCGACCACCAGGACGTGATCGCGGGCCAGGGCACGCTGGCGCTGGAACTGCTGGACGACGCGGAGGCCGAGGGCCTGACCCTCGACACCCTCGCGGTGTGCACCGGCGGCGGCGGGCTGCTCGGCGGCTGCTCCCTGGTGATGGCGGAGCGCCTGCCGAACGCCCAGGTCTGGGCCGTGGAGCCCGAAGGCTGGGACGATTACGGCCAAAGCCTGCGCGCCGGCAGCCGCATCGCCAATGACGGCAAGGGGGCGGGGTTGTGCGATGCCCTGCTCTCCAAGCAGCCCGGCGAGATCACCTTCGCCGTCAACGCGCCGCGCGTGGCGGGCGGCGTGTACGTGACGCCGGAGGAAGTCTTCGCCGCCATGCGCTTCGCCTTCGAGCACCTGAAGATCGTCGTGGAGCCCGGCGGCTCCGTGGCGCTCGCCGCCGTGCTGGCCGGCAAGGTGAAAGGCGATGTCATCGGGGTGGTCATCAGCGGCGGCAATGCCGACCCCGCGATCTTCGCCCAGGCGCTCGCCGCCGGCTGATCCCTGCAGGGGCGCTGCCTGCCATGAGCGGGCGGCGCTGGACCTTGGCGCGCTTTGGGTGTTGAAGGCCCCCGAAGTCGCAGGGACCCGCCAATGACCGACATCCTCCCCATCCGCCGCGCTTTGCTGTCCGTCTCGGACAAGACCGGCCTGCTCGAATTCGGCCGCTTCCTGGCCGCGCAGGGGGCGGAAATCCTCTCGACCGGCGGCACCGCCAAAGCGCTGCGTGAGGCCGGCATCCCGGTGAAGGATGTCAGCGAGCACACCGGTTTCCCGGAAATCCTCGACGGCCGGGTGAAGACGCTGGTGCCGCAGGTGCATGGCGGCATCCTGGGCCGGCGTGACCTGCCGGAGCATCTGGCCCAGATGGCGCAGCACGCCATCGCGCCGATCGACCTGGTGGCCGTCAACCTGTACCCGTTCGAGGCCACCGTGGCCCGGGGTGCCGAATTCGACGATTGCATCGAGAACATCGACATCGGCGGCCCGGCGATGATCCGCTCGGCGGCCAAGAACCACGCCCATGTGGCCGTGGTGACCGAACCAGCGCAGATGGCCCGCATCATGGAAGCGGGCGGCACCACCACCGAAATGCGCCGGGAATTCGCCGCCGCCGCCTATGCGCGCACCGCGGCCTATGACGCCGCCATCTCCTCCTGGTTCGCCCAGCAGCTCGGGCAGGAATTCCCGCCGCGCCTGGCCTTCGCCGGGCAGCTGGCGCAGACCCTGCGCTATGGCGAGAACCCGCACCAGAAGGCCGGCTTCTACCTGGATGGCACCAACCGCCCCGGCATCTCCACCGCCCGCCAGGTGCAGGGCAAGGAGCTGTCCTACAACAACCTGAACGACACGGACGCCGCCTTCGAATGCGTGGCGGAGTTCGAGAAGCCGACCGTGGTCATCGTCAAGCACGCCAACCCCTGTGGCGTGGCCGAGGGCGCCAGCCTGACCGAAGCCTGGGACCTGGCGCTGCGCTGCGACCCGGTCAGCGCCTTCGGCGGCATCGTGGCGGTCAACCGCCGGCTCGACCTCGCCACCGCCGAGAAGATCGCCAGCATCTTCACCGAGGTGGTGATCGCCCCGGAGGCCGATGACGACGCCATCGCCGCCTTCGCCCGCAAGAAGAACCTGCGCCTGCTGCTGACCGGCGGCCTGCCTGACCCGGCGGCGGGCGGCATGACCTTCCGCTCCGTCGGCGGCGGCTTCCTGGCCCAGGGCCGCGATTCCGGCCGCGTAAGCCGCGAGACACTGAAGGTGGTGACCAAGCGCGCCCCCACCGAGGCGGAGCTGTCGGACCTGATCTTCGCCTTCCGCGTCGGCAAGCATGTGAAGTCCAACGCCATCATCTACGCCAAGGATGGTGCCACCGTCGGCATCGGCGCCGGGCAGATGAGCCGCGTGGACAGCAGCCGCATCGCCGCCTGGAAGAGCGGTGAGGCCGCGAAGGCCGCGGGCCTCGACACCCCGCTGGCCGTGGGTGCCGTGGTGGCCTCCGATGCCTTCTTCCCCTTCGCGGATGGCCTGCAGGCCGCCGCCGCCGCCGGCGCCACCGCCGTGATCCAGCCTGGCGGGTCGATGCGCGACAACGAAGTGATCGCCGCCGCCGACGAAGCGGGCCTCGCCATGGTGTTCACCGGGATGCGACACTTCCGCCACTGAACCGGGGGCCGCGAATCGCAGGCCCCTTCCGAGGGGTCTGACGATGAGCGGCGAGATGATCGCGATTCTGGGCGCCCAGCTGCTGTTGCTGCTGGGCGTCATTCTGTTGTGGCTGAAGAAACCCGCGCCCGATGCCGGCGCCCAGGCCGCGCAGGAGCGGCTGGCCGCCGCCCTGGGCGCCATGCCCGCCGAACTGCGCGCCGAGCTGGCCCAGCGCCTGCCCGAACTCTCCCGCGAGATCAGTGCCTTCGCCGTGGAGCAGGCCAAGCTGCTCTCGGCGCAGGAGAAATCCCTGCTGCAATCCCTGGCCACCGCGCGCGAACAGGCCGCCGAGCAGGCCGCAAACCTACGCCGCGACCAGGCCACCAACACCGCCGAGGCCAAGCAGGCGCTGGAAGCCGTGCGCACCACGCTCGCCGAGGGCGTGGGCAAGCAGGCCGCCGCCCTGGCCGAGGAAATGACCCGCACCCGGGACCTGATGGACGCCCGCCTGAAGGAGCTGCGCGAGGGCAATGAGAGCAAGCTCGCGGAAATCCAGAAAAGCGTGAACGAGCAGCTGCAAAGCGCGGTCGAGAAGCAGATGAACGAGAGCTTCAACCGCGTGATCGACCAGTTCACCGCCGTGCAGAAGGCGATGGGCGACGTGCAGGCCGTCACCGCCCAGATCGGCGACATCAAGCGCCTGTTCGGCAATGTGAAGACACGCGGGGGCTGGGGCGAGGCCCAGGTGAAGGCCCTGCTGGAGGATATCCTGCCCCCTGGCGCCTTCGAGACGAATGCCAAGGTGCGGGAAGGCAGCGCCGACGCGGTGGAATTCGCGATCATCATGCCCTCCGGCCAGGATGGCAAAGTGCTGCTCCCGGTGGATGCGAAATTCCCGGTCGAGGATTACGAGCGCCTGCTGGCGGCCTGGGAGGCGGCGGACCCGGTCGCCGAGGCCGCGGCCCGGCGCGGCCTGGAAAACCGGGTGCGCGGCGAGGCGCAGAAGATCTCCAGCAAATATATCTGCCCGCCCGCCACCACGGATTTCGCGGTGCTCTATCTACCTACAGAGAGCCTCTACGCCGAGGTCGCGCGCATCCCCGGTCTGATCGACAATGTGGGGCGCGAGCAGCGGGTGCTGATCCTGGGCCCCAGCCTGCTGCCGGCCATGCTGCGCACCATTCAGCTCGGCTATGTGAACCTGGCGCTGTCCAAGAACGCGGAGGGCGTGAAGGACCTGCTCGCCGCCACCAAGAACGAAATGCAGAAAATGGACGAGGTGCTGACCAGCCTGGGCAAGCAGGTGGGCACCGTTTCCAACACCATCGGCCGGGCGCAGACGCGCACCCGCGCCATCGCCCGCAAGCTGCGCGGCGTCGAATCGATGCCTGATGAAACGGCTCGCGCCCTTTTGGCCGTGGATGACGACCCCCAGGACGACGAGGACGACGCATGAGCCAGTTGCAATCGGCCCTCGGGCTGCTCGGGCTGTGCCTGCTGGCCTGGGCCTCGGGCGGGTTCCGGCGCGGCGTGCGGTGGCAGGTGCTGGTGGCCGGCATTGGCGGGCAGGTGATCCTGGGGATCCTGATCCTGTATGTGCCGCCTGTTCGGGCGGTATTCTCCACGATCGGCGATGGCGTTTCCGCCCTGGCGCGCGCCACGCAGGCCGGCACGTCGCTCGTGTTCGGCTATCTGGGGGGGGCGCCGCTGCCCTTTCAGGAAACCGCGCCCGGGGCCAGCTTCGTGCTGTTCTTCCAGGCCCTGCCTCTGGTGCTGCTGGTCGGTGCGCTGTCCGCGCTGCTGTACCATTGGCGGGTGCTGCCCTTCATCGTGGGGCTGATGGCGCACGGCCTGCGGCGCAGCTTCGGGCTAGGCGGCGCGGCGGGGTTTTCGGTCGCCGCCAACGTCTTCGTCGGTATGGTCGAGGCCCCCTTGCTCATCCGCGCCTGGCTCGGGCGGCTGACCCTGTCGGAGCTGTTCGTGGTGATGGTGGCGGGGCTGGCCACCATCTCCGGCAACATGCTGGTGGTCTATGCCACCATGATCTCCGCGGTCGTGCCTGATGCGGCGGGGCAGTTGCTGGCGGCGTCGATCATCGCGGCCCCGGCCTCCGTCATGGCGGCCCTGCTGATGCGCCCCGCGACCGAAGCCCCCACGGATGGCGAAGGCCAGATGGCGCTTCCGCTCTACACCTCCAGTATGGAGGCGCTGGTGCAGGGCACGCAGGACGGCCTGCAACTGCTGCTGGGGATCATGGCCTCCCTCATCGTGTTCGTGGCCCTGGTGGCCTTGGTGAACATGGCACTGGAGCCCCTGCTGGGCATCACCCTGCAGGGTATCGCCGCCTGGGCATTCCGGCCGCTGGCGCTGCTAATGGGCGTGCCCTGGGCGGAAAGCGGCATCGTCGCGGCCTCGCTGGGCGTGAAGACGGTGATCAATGAGTTCGTCTCCTATCTCAACCTGGCGCAGTCGGGGGGCGCTGGGCTGTCGGAGCGGTCGCGGCTGATCCTGACCTATGCGCTGTGCGGCTTCACCAATATCGGCTCGCTGGGGATCATGCTGGGGGGCATGAACGCGATGTGCCCGGAGCGCCGGCCGGATATTCTACGCCTGGGCTGGCCCAGCCTGTGGGCCGCCACCCTGGCCTGCTGCATGACGGGTGCTACGGTAGGTCTTCTGACCCCAGGCTGAGCGGAATCGTCCATGTCCCATCTCATTCATCGCAACCTGAAAGCCGCCCCACCCGTGGCCGTGCATGGTCAGGGCATCTGGCTGACGGCGGCGGATGGGCACAAGGTGATGGATGCCTCGGGCGGGGCGGCTGTGGCCTGCCTCGGCCATGGCCATCCGCGCGTGCTGGACGCCATGCGCGCGCAGATGGAGAAATTCACCTACGCCCACACCGCGCTGTTCGGCTGCGAAAGCGCCGAGGCCCTGGCCGACATCCTGGTCGGCCACAAGCCGGGCGGATTGGCCTATGCCTATTTCGTGTCCTCCGGCAGCGAGGGGATGGAGGCCGCGATCAAGCTGGCGCGCCAGCATTTCCTGGAAAAGGGCGAACCGCAGCGCACCCGCTATATCGCGCGCCGGCAGAGCTATCACGGCAACACGCTGGGTGCCCTTTCGGCCGGCGGCAATGCGATGCGCCGGGCACCCTACGCGCCCCTGCTGACCGATGCCTTCAGCCATGTCTCGGCCTGCTATGCCTATCGTGGGCGCGAGGCCGGCGAGAGCGATGCCGACTATGTGGCCCGTCTGGCCGCCGAGCTGGAGGCGGAGTTCCAGCGCCTCGGGCCGCAGAATGTCGTGGCCTTCTGCGCCGAGACCGTGGTGGGTGCCACGCTCGGCTGTGTCGCCGCCCTGCCCGGCTATTTCCGGGCGATGCGCGAGGTTTGCGACCGGCATGGCGCGCTGCTGATCCTGGATGAAGTGATGTCCGGCATGGGCCGCACCGGCACGCTGCACGCCTGGGAGCAGGAGGGGGTGACCCCGGATATCCAGGTGATCGCCAAGGGACTCGGCGGCGGCTACCAGCCCATCGGCGGCATCCTGGCGACGGAGGCCGTGATCGCGCCGATCCGCGATGGCTCCGGCAGCTTCATGCACGGCCACACCTATCAGTCCCACCCCGTGGCCTGCGCGGCGGCGCTGGCGGTGCAGCAGGTGATCCGGGACGAGAAGCTGATCGACAATGCCCAGGCCATGGGCCGGCTGCTGGAACAGCGCCTGACCGAGCGCCTGGGCAACCACCGCCATGTGGGCGAGATCCGCGGCCGCGGCCTGTTCTGGGCCATCGAGCTGGTGGCCGATCGCGCCACCAAGGCCGTGTTCGACCCGGCGCGGAAGCTGCATGCCAGGGTGGGTGCCGAGGCCTATCGGCGCGGCCTCGGCTGCTATCCCATGGGTGGCACCATCGACGGGCGCCAGGGCGATCATGTGCTGCTCGCCCCGCCCTATAACGTGACGGCCGAGGAGATCGGCATGATCGTGGAACGCTTCGGCGATGCCGTGGAGGCCGCCCTGGCCTGACGCACATGGGGCATGTGCATCTGCCCCTTGACGGAAGCGGGCTGCCATGCGCGCAACACGCGCATGAGCGAGCCCCTGCCCGACTTCCTGCGAACCGACCGCCCGCCGGTGCCCGACCTGGTGGAGGTCACGGCGGTACAACCCTTCCATCTGGACCAGAAGCCCGTACGCGGCCGCCTGGTGCGCCTGGGCGCGCTGGCCGACGCGCTGCTGTCCCGCCACGATCACCCGGAGGCCGTGGGCCGCATGCTGGGTGAGGCGCTGGCCCTGACCGCCGGCCTCGCCGCCGCGCTGAAGTACAAGGGCAGTTTCTCCATCCAGGCCAAGGGCGACGGCGTGGTGCCGATGCTGGTGGCCGATTGCACCGATGATGGCCAGCTGCGCGGCTATGCCCGCGCGACGCCGGAGAAGCTGTCGGAACTGCTTTCCGTGGAACCTAGCCCCGGCGCCGGCGCCCTGCTGGGCAGCGGATACATCGCCTTCACCTGCGACCAGGGGGCGGACATGGAACGCTACCAGGGCATCGTGGCGCTGGAGGGCGGCACGCTGGCGGAAATGACCCACGCCTATTTCGCCGCCAGCGAGCAGTTGCGCGCCTTCGTCCGCCTGGCCTGCGCCCGCACGCCCCATGGTTGGCGCGCCACCGCCTTCATCATGGAACGCGTGGCGGCTGGCGGCGGCATCGATGAGTTGTCGGACGAAGAAGCCGACGATGCCTGGACCACCGCCGTCAGCCTCGCCTCCACCCTGACGGAGGAGGAAATGCTCGATGATGACCTGCCCTCGGAGGAGCTGCTGTACCGCCTGTTCCATGAGGAAGGGCTGATGCTGAACCGGGCCCGGGCGCTGTCCTATGGCTGCCGGTGCTCTCGCGCACGGCTGTCGGGCGTGCTGGCGGGCTTCCCGGACGATGACCTGGACCACATGGCAGAGGAAGGCGTGATCACCATGACCTGCGAGTTCTGCAACCATGATTTCCGCTTCAACCGGGCCGAGGTGAAGCGCTGATGGGCCGTCTGTTGCCGGCCCTGGCAGGCGTCGCCGGCCTGCTGGCGGTGGCCGTGGCCGCCGTGGGCGCCCACGCCGCCCCCGGCGAGGCGGAGCGCCGGATGCTGGAAAGCGTCGCCGCCCTGGCGGGCTGGCATGCCCCCGCCCTGCTGGCCCTGGGCCTTTGGGCCGAGCGCAAGCCGATGCTGGGCGCCGCCGGGCTGCTGCTGGCCGCGGGGCTGGTTCTATTCTGCGGTGCCGTGCTGTACCGGGTGTTCGCGGGTGCCTCACTGGGCCCGGTGGCGCCGCTGGGCGGCACGGCCATGATGCTGGGCTGGGTCTGGGTGAGTGTCGCCGCCCTGCGGCGCTGAGCCACCCGCCCGCATGCATTTACGCCTTTGTCGTGTTACCATGCACACAGGCGGCCGGTTCCGGCCTCGTTCTTTCAGTCTTTTGCCCAGGCCGCACCCATGCCCCGCCCTCCCGGCTCTCCTCCCCGTACCAAGAAGCCCTCTGCCCATCGCGGGCGCCCTGCTTTTCCGACCGGCGAGGAAGGCCCCCGCGCGCCGCGCGCCCCCAGCATGCCGGCCTTTCACCGCCAACGTCGCGCGCCGCAGCGCCCGGTGCATGAGGTAGCGCCCGAGCCGGCCCCCATTCCGCCTGAAAACCCCTGGCCCTTCGAGGAAGCCCCCGCCACCGCCTGGGTCGCGGCCCCTGGTTTCGAAGCACAGTTGCTGGAGGAATTGCGGCTGAAGGGGATTCATCACCTGGTGCCGCACGGGCGGCTGGTGCTGTCCTCGGAACCCGCGCAGCCTGCGGCCTGGGCCTTGGCGGTGTGGGATGCCCCTTTGCTGCTGCCCGCGCCTTCGGTGAAGGCCGCGGCGGATGGCTTGCGCGCGATCCAGCGCAACTGGGCCCTGTTGCCGGCCTTCCACCACCGCCGCGCCGCGCTGATCGCCGATCGCCTGCCGCCGGTGAAGGCCGCCCCCCTGGCCTTTCCGGAAGCCCCGCCTGCCAGCCATCTGGGCGGCTGGACGCTGCTATCGCCCGATCTCATCCTGGCCTCGCCCACCACCACCAGCCCCTTCCCGAACGGCGAACCGCGCTTCGTCGAGGACAAGGAGGGCCCGCCTTCCCGTGCCTATCTGAAGCTGTGGGAAGGCCTGACCCGGATCGGCGAGCACCCCGAGCCAGGCCAGCGCTGCATGGATCTCGGCGCCTCGCCCGGCGGCTGGACCTGGGCGATCGCCAAGCTGGGCGCCGAGGTCGAAGCCGTGGACAAGGCCCCGCTGGATGCGAATGTGGCCGCCATGCCCGGCGTCTCCTGGCGGCAGGACAGCGCCTTCGCCCTGGACCCGGAGAAGGAAGAGCCCGTCGATTGGCTGTTCAGCGACGTGATCTGCTATCCGGCCCGGCTGCTGCGGCTGGTGGAGCGCTGGATCGCCGCCGGCAAGGCCCGGCGCATCTTCTGCTCCATCAAGTTCCAGGGCGGGACGGACCATGAGATCGCGGCCAGCTTCGCCGCTATTCCCCATGCCCGGGTGTTCCACAGCGCCCACAACAAGCATGAACTGACCTTCGCCTGGTTGCCGCCGGCGCATTCGTAGGGCTACAGCACGTAATATGTCCGTTCGTATCGCCCCCAGCCTGCTCGCCGCCGATTTCACCCGCCTGGGTGAGGAATTGCGCGCCATCGAGGCCGCAGGTGCCGACTGGCTGCACCTGGACATCATGGACGGGCATTTCGTGCCCAACATCAGCTATGGCCCCGCGCTGGTGAAGGCGCTGCGCCCGCTCTCGGCCATGCCGTTCGACGTGCATCTGATGATCGCGCCGGTCGATCCCTATCTGGAAGCCTTCGCCGATGCCGGGGCGGACGTGATCTCGCTGCATGTCGAAGCGGGGCCGCATCTGCACCGTTCCCTGCAGGCAATCAGGAAGCTGGGGAAGAAGGCCGGGGTGGTTCTGTGCCCCGCCACCCCCGCCAGTTCCATCGAGCATGTGATGGATCTGGTGGACCTGGTGCTGGTGATGACGGTCAATCCCGGCTTCGGCGGGCAATCCTTCATTCAGAGCCAGTTGCCGAAAATCGCCAGCATCCGCAGGATGATCGCAGCCTCCGGCAGGGATATCGCGTTGGAGGTGGATGGCGGTGTGACCGCGACCACGGCACCCTTGTGCCTGGAAGCCGGCGCAGATGTGCTGGTGGCCGGAACGGCCGTGTTTGGTGCCAAGGATTACGCCGCGGCGATCACCGCGCTGAGGGGGGGAGGGAACGCCTGACATGCCGGATCTGGTCCGCAACGCACGGCGTTGGCTCGCGGGGCTGAAGCCGCTGCGAGTGCCCGAGGCACCCGCCCGCCCCTTCAAGGATCTCTGGCCCGGAGAAGCCGCGCGCGGCGCGCGCCTCGTGCAGGGCGAATTCGAAATCGCTGGCTCCGCCTTCACCCTGCTGCCGGCAGTGGACGAACAGCCTTCCATCGGCTGGGCACCCGCTGACGGGCCGCTGTTGTGGCGCGCTGCGGCACATGGCTTCGCCTGGCTGCGGGATCTGCGGGCGCTCGGCACGGATGCCGCCCGCGTCCGCGCCAGGGATCTGGCCTATGACTGGCTGGCCAATGGATCGAGCCAGGATCTGGCGCAGGCGCCGGAAGTGGCCGGGGCGCGGATCTCGGCCTGGCTCGGCCATTGGGATTTCATGGCGGCCACCGCCGATGACGGCTTCCGCCGCGCCCTGATGCAGCGCCTGGCGCAGGATGCCCGGGCCATACTGGCCGGGCTGCCGGCCGAGGCGGCGCATCGCGGCGCGCTCGTCACGCTCAAGGCCGCCATGGCAGCCGCCGTGGCGCTGGAGGAGGAAGGCTGGCTCGGCCGCGCCCTGCGGCTGCTGCCCAGCGAGCTGGAGCGGCAATTCTACCCTGATGGCGGCCATGTGGAGCGCAGCCCCGGCCAGCATCTGGCCGCGGTGCAGGATGTCATCGAGATCCGGAACCTGCTGCATGGCGCGGGGGTGAATGCCCCGGCGCAGCTGGCCCTGGTGCTGGAACGCGCCTGCCAGGCGCTGCGCTTCTTCCGGCATCAGGATGGCGGGCTGGCCCTGTTCAACGGCACGCGTGAGGAAGCGGCGACGCTGGTGGACCTGGTGCTGCACCATGGCCAGGCGCGGGGCCGCGCGCCCATGCTGCTGGCCGATACCGGCTTTCATCGCATGCAGGGCAGCCGCACGCTGGTGATCGTGGATTGCGGGGCCCCACCCCCGGGCCGCGCCCCGGATGTGGCGACCGGCCTGCCGCGCGGCACGGACCGCTTCGCCCATGCCGGCACCTCCTCGTTCGAAATGTCCGTCGGCCGGGACCGGCTGATCGTGAACTGCGGCGCCCTGCCGCTGACCGATGGCAGTTGGCGGGATGCCCTGCGCTCCACCGCCGCCCATTCCACGCTGGTGCTGGCCGACACTTCCTCCGCCGAGCTGCGGGAGGACGGCATGGCCCGCCGCCCCGAGCGCGTGGAAGTGGACCGCCAGGAGCACGACCACGCCCATTGGCTGGACATCGCCCATGACGGCTACCGCAAGCCTTATGGCGCCATCCACCGCCGCAAGCTCTATCTGGCCGAGGGCGGGGACGACCTGCACGGCGAGGATTCCATCGAACTCCCAGGCGGGGGCACCGAGACCCTGGCCTGGGCCGTGCGCTTTCACCTGCATCCTGGCGTTACCGCCAGCATGTCGGGCGACGGCAGCCATGTGCTGATGCGCCTGCCCTCCGGCCATGGCTGGCGGCTGGTGGCCGGCGGCGCCCGCGTAGCGCTGGAGGAAAGCGTCTATATGGCCGCCGAGCCGCGCCGCACCCAGCAGATCGTGCTGCACGCCGAACCGGGCACCGAGGCGGTGGGCTGGGAGATCAACCGCATCGTGGCCCAGCCGGAAGGCTGACGCCCAGGCGATGAGGCATGATGCCATCGAGCATCTGGTCGGCATGCTGGCGAAGCTGCCGGGGCTCGGCCGGCGCAGCGCGCGCCGCGCCGTGCTGCGCATGCTGCAAGATCCAGCCGCGCGCATGCTGCCCCTGGCCGACGCGCTCACGGCCGCTGCCGCCGCCGTGAAGCCCTGCCGGGTGTGCGGCAATCTGGACAGCACCGATCCCTGCCGCATCTGCTCAGACCCGGCGCGGGACCAGGATGCGATCTGCGTGGTGGAGGGCGTCGCAGAGCTCTGGGCGCTGGAGCGCGCCCACGCCCATCACGGCCTGTATCATGTGCTGGGTGGGCTGCTCTCGGCGCTGGGCGGCACCGGCCCGGGTGATCTGTCCATCCAGCCCCTGCTGGCACGCATCGCGGAAGGCAGGACGCGGGAAGTGATCCTGGCCCTGCCGGCCACAGTGGATGGCGCCGCCACCGCGCATGTGCTGGCGGAACGCCTGGCCCCTACCGGCGTGCAGATCACGCGGCTGGCGCAGGGCGTGCCCATCGGCGGCGCGCTGGATGTGCTGGATGACGGCACGCTGGCGGCGGCGCTGAAATCCCGCAGGGCCGTATAAGTTACATTCCATTACGTAGGGCGGTGGGGATGTTACGCTCAGGCCGCACCTGATAAGCTAGTGATAGTCATTCGCAATATCAGGCGGACTATGTCCAGACCCTTGTTCCTGCGCCTGCATCGCTGGGTGGCACTCACCTTCTCCCTCCCTCTGCTGCTGGTGATCGGCACAGGCCTGTTCCTGTCCCTGGAACCCGCCCTGAAGGCGACCACAGCCCCCGGCACCATCACGCTGGAGCGGCTGAACGCCGTGCTGGATGCAGCGGGGCCCGAGGCCGCCCGCGGCCCCATCTTCATCCAGGGCTATGACGGCACAGTGGCACTCGGCCGCAGGGGCAGCATGACCACCTACAGCCTGGCCACCGCCGCCCCGACCGCACCTGGCGTGCTGGCCGGCGCCTTCGGCACCACGCGCCGCCTGCATGAGACCCTGTTGCTGGACCTGGGCTGGCTGGTCACGGCGAGCACCATCGCCATGGTCGCACTAGCACCGCTGGGAATGTTGCTGGGTTGGCCGAGGCTGCGGAATACGCTGTCCGGCTGGCACAAGGTGACAGGCTGGGTGCTGCTGCCGCTGGTCGTGGGCAGCCCGCTGACGGGCCTGGCCCTAGCTTTCGGCATCAGCTTCACGCCCCCCCCGCCGCGCGCCCAGGGCAACCCGCTGCCCGTCACCATCACGCTGCAGCAGGTGGCCGCCCTGCACGACATGAACGGGCTGGATTTTGTCCGCCCCATCGGGGGTGGGAGGCTGGTGCGGGTGCTGGACGATAGCGGGACCGCCGTCATCTATCGCGCCGAGGCGGAGGGCCTGCGCCGCATGCCGACCGCCTGGCCGCGCGTGCTGCATGAAGGCAATTGGGGCGGGCTGACCGGTAGCGTCCTGAACATCATCGCCTCCGTGGCGATGATGGGGCTGCTGGTGACGGGCGCCATTCTCTGGGCCCGGCGGGAACTGACGAAGCGCCGCAACCGGGCCGCGCGCAGGGTGCGCTCCAGCCCAGCCTGAAGGGCTTCAGACCTTGCTGAAGCCGGGGGCGCCTCTCAGCGCCTCCGTCGTATCGAAATCCCGCAAGACACCGTCATTGGGCATTTCGACTTCCACAACGCGGTCCGCATGCAGGCCCACCAGATGCCGGGCGCCGACATCGCCGGTCACCTCCATGATGGCGGGGATGAATTCCTTGCTCCACAGCATGGGGTTACCCTGCTTGCCCCGATAGGTGGGCTGCACGATGGCACGCCCTTCCTCCGGGTCGAAGGCTGAGAGCAGGCGATCCATCATGGTGCCGCTCACCAGCGGCATATCGCCCAGGCAGACCAGCACGCCATCGGCATTCGGCGGCACCGCGGCCAGCCCGGTCTTCAGGCTGGCGGAGAGCCCCTGCGCATAATCCTCGGCATGGGCGAAGATCACCGGGCGGCCAGCGAGGGCTTCCTCCACCCGGTCGCGTTCATGCCCTGTCACCACGATCACAGGCCGCGCCCGGCTGGCCAGCGCGTGGTCCACCACCCGCGTCACCATGGCGATGCCCTTGTCGTCCGCGACCAGCAGCTTGTTCAGCGGGGCCATGCGGCGGGAACGTCCGGCCGCCAGCACCAAGGCCGCCACTTGCCGCGCCTTGCGGGGCGCGTGCGGGGAGGGCGGGGTGTTCGGCGCCTTGTCGCGCGGCAGCGGGCGTTCGCTGATTTCCTTCAACAAGCCACCCACGCCCATGCCCATCACGTCGCGGGCCGTGACCTCCAGCCCGGCGAACAGGCGGTGCAGCAGTAGGTCCAGACCATTCAGCTTGGGGCTTTTGGCACAACCGGGCAGCACGATCGCCGGCGCATCGCCGATCGCACCCAGGCACAGCAGATTGCCGGGGTCCACCGGCATGCCGAAATGGATCAGCCGCCCGCCGGCACGCTGGATGGCCGCAGGCGCCACGTCGCGCCGATCCACCACCGCGGAGGCCCCGGCGATCAGGAACATCTCGGCCCCCTGCTTGCGCAGCCGGACCAGGGCATCGGCGATGGCGGGTGTCTCGTGCTTCACCCGCTCCACCGGCAGCATGGTGCCGTTCAGGGCTTCGACGCGGGCGCGGGTGACCTCGACCGCGCCCTCCATGGCGCTTTCCTTCTGGCCGGGCAACTCGCTCATCACCAGCCCCACCTTCAGCGGGCGCAGCGGCGCGATGCTGAACACCGGGCGCGGTACCGCCTTGAGCATCGCCTCCGCCACATGCAGCACGGGCCCCGGAACAGCGAAAGGGATCACCTTGATGGTCGCCAGCATTTCCCGCGCCGTCACCAGGCTGTGGTTCGGCAGGGTGGCGATGGTCAGGCTTTCGTCCAGCGCGTTCAGGCGCTCGATCGCCTGAGTGTCCAGCACCAGCAGCCCTGGGGCATCGGCCAACAGGTTCACCCGCCCGGTCGCGGCGCGGGACTTCACGATCAGCGGGGCCATCAGGGCCTCCGCGATGCGCTGGGCGGCCTCGTCCTCCGGCACATCGCCCGCTTCCATCACGGCGGCGACCACTTCCCGCAGATTGGCGGCGCGCAGGGCCTCGATATCGTCCTCCTGCAGCACCGTGCCCTTCTTCAGCACGCGGCCGGGCACACGCAGCGTGTGCGCCAGCACGGCACCCTTGGCGTCCTCCAGCGGGGTGGGGCCGAAACGCATCAGCGCACAGCCAGGCGGGATCCGCGGCGCACCGCCACGATCTCCGCCATGATCGACAACGCGATTTCGGGCGCCGTCACGGCGCGGATATCCAGCCCGACCGGGGCATGAATGCGGGCGATGGCATCGTCGCCATGGCCCAGCTCCTTCAGCCGCGCCACACGCTTGGCATGGGTGCGGGTGCTGCCCAGCGCGCCGATATAGAAGGCCTGGCTACGCAGCGCGGCATCCAGAGCCGGATCGTCGATCTTGGGATCATGCGTGAGGGTCACGATGGCGGTGCGGGTGTCGGGCTTCAGGCCTTCCATCGCTTCATCCGGCCAGTCATGGCTGATGGCCACACCGGGCAGGCGTTCCTCCGTCGCGAAGGCGCGGCGCGGATCGATGACGGTCACGGCATAACCCAGAGCAGCGGCCATCGGCAGCATGGCTTGGCCGGCATGCACCGCCCCCACGATGAACAGGCGCATCGGCGGGTTGTGGGGGTGGATGAACCAGCCCTCGTGGTTCGCGGCCTTGTCGGCCGCCAGGGCCGCGGCGGCGGCCTCCGCCAGGCCGGGCTCGGCCGCATCCTCAGGGAACAGGATCTGGGCGCCGTCGGACAGGCGCGTGCAAAGCGCCACCGGAACCTTGGCCGCAACGGCCGCCTGCAGACGCGAAAGGGTATCCGGTGTCACCCGAGCTTCTCCACGAACACCTTCAGCTTGCCACCGCAGGCCAGGCCCACTTCCCAGGCCATCTCATCGGAAATGCCGAAATCCAGCAGTTGCGGCGCGCCGTTCTGCATGGTCTGGCGGGCGGCTTCTGCCACCGCGCCCTCGATGCAGCCGCCCGAGACGCTGCCCGCCATGCGGCCGGTTTCCGAAACGGCGAAGCGTGACCCAGGAGGCCGGGGGCTGGAGCCCCAGGTTTCCACCACCGTCGCGATCGCCACCGCTTCGCCGGCGTCACGCCAGCCGGCGGCGACGGAGAGAATGTCCTCGCTCATCGGGTCCTCCCGCTGTTTCGCGCGCTGAGAGCGGCCACCAGTTGCTTGAGGGAATCCAGGCTGTGGACCGGACGGAACTCATGCACATGTGGCAGCATCGCGCGGATGCCTTGGGATTTCGGCTGGAAACCCGCATAGCGCAAGAGCGGATTGAGCCAGATCAGCTTGCGGCAGGATTGCTGCAGACGCTCCGTGGCTTCGGCCAGGCCCGCGGCGCCGTCCCGGTCCAGCCCATCGGTGATCAGCAACACCACCGCGCCCTGCCCCAGCACGCGGCGGGACCACAGCTTGTTGAACTTTTCCAACGCCTCGCCGATCCGGGTGCCGCCGGACCAATCGGGCACCAGCTTGGCCACCATCTCGAAGGCGACCTCGGCATCGCGGTGCTTCAACTGGCGGGTGATGTTGGTCAGGCGCGTGCCGAACAGGAAGCAGGAGACACGGTCCCGGTCATTGGTCACGGCATGCAGGAAATGCAGCAGCACCTGGGCATAGCGGGCCATGCTGCCGGAAATGTCGCAAATGGCCACCAGCGGCGGCGGGCGGGTGATGCGGCGGGCCCGCACCAGGGTGGTGATCTCCCCCCCCGAACGCCGGGCGCGGCGCAAAGTGGCGCGCAGGTCGATGCGCGTTCCCCGGCTGCCCAACCGGGTGCGGCGGGTCGGGCGTTCATCCAGCGGCAGGCGCAGCTTGCGGATCTCGGCGCGGGCCATGGCCAGTTCGGCGGCGCTCATGGCCTCGAAATCCATGGTCTGGAGCTTTTCCAGCGCGCTGACCGTCAGCGAGGCATCCTGCAGCGGCGGGGGCTGTTCGGGTTCCTTGGGCGGGGGCGGCGGGCGATCGCCGGCCATGGCCTCGGCCATACGGCGGCTGCCGGCGCGCGGCTTCTCCTCGGGCTTCATGCCCTCCAGCATCGCCATGGCGGCGGCGTGGCGGCTGGCCTCCGGGTCGCGCCAGAAGATGGCGAAGGCGGTGTCGAAGATCTCGGCGTGCTCGTGCCGATGCACCATCACGGCGCGCAGGGCGGCGCGCACCTGGGCCTTCTGGCCGATATCGATCAAGGACAGGGCGCGGGCCGCGGCCAGTGTCTCCGACGGGCCCACGGGCAGGCCCGCCCGGCGCAGCAGGCGGGCGAAGGCCACCACATTGGCGGCCAGCGCCTTGCCGGGCGGCGGCGTGAGGCTGGGCCGGGGCGTCAACGCCTCGGCAAAAGCGGCCGTGGCCGCCCGCAGCTCCGCGCGCCGGTCCTCCGTCACTGCGGGGGGCGCGATTCTTCGATCAGCCGCGCCGCCTCGGCACCGCGCAGCTTGGCGATGTCGTCCTGGTATTTCAGCAGCACGCCGAGGGTTTCATCCACCACCGTGGGTTCCAGCTCCCTGGCGTTCAGCGCCTCCAGCGCCTTGGCCCAGTCGATGGTCTCGGCCACGCCGGGCAGCTTGAAGTAATCCCCCTGGCGCAGCTTCTGCACGAAGGCCACCACCTGATCGGCCAGCGCATCCTGCATCTCGGGCGCGCGGAGTTTCAGGATGGCGCGCTCCCGCGCACCGTCGGGGTAGTCCACCCACTGGTACAGGCAGCGGCGGCGGATGGCGTCATGCACCTCCCGCGTGCGGTTGGAGGTGATGATGACCACGGGCGGGGTTGCCGCCTTGATCGTCCCCAGCTCCGGCACCGTGATTTGGAAATCCGCCAGGATCTCCAGCAGGAAAGCCTCGAAAGGCTCATCCGCCCGGTCCAGCTCGTCGATCAGCAGCACCGAGGGCGGGCCGGAGATGGCCGACAGCAGCGGACGCTCCAGCAGATATTCCCGGGCGTAGATGTCGGGCTTCTCGCCACCTTCGGCCATGCGGATGGCCATGAGCTGGCGCGCGGCGTTCCATTCATAGGCCGCCGCCGAGATATCCAGCCCATCGTAGCATTGCAGCCGCACCAGCTGCCGGCCCAACCCCTTGGCCAGCACCTTCGCGATCTCGGTCTTGCCGGTGCCGGGCTCGCCCTCCAGGAACAGGGGGCGGCCCATGGCCAGGCTGAGATGCACGACGGTGGCCAGGGAGCGGTCGGCCACATAGCCCTGCGAGGCGAGCAGCGCCTCCGTGGCCTCGACGCTCACGAGGACAGGAACACCAGATACAGGATGATCAGAAACAGGAAGCCGCCGATCCAGGCCGGCAGCGGCAGGCCACCGATCTCGCTCGGGATCAGGCTGAAGATGGAGATACCGCCAGCCTCGACCGGGGCCGGGGCGGGCGCCACGGCGGCCGGGGCCGCGCCGGGCTCGGCCGGCGCTTCCGCCACCGGGGCGGGCGTCAGCTGGGCGGCGAAGCGGTCGAAGAACTGGTCGGCCATCTGCTTGGCCGTGGCATCGATCAGCCGCGCGCCGAGCTGGGCCATCTTGCCGCCCACCTGGGCCTTCACCTGGTAGGAGAGCAAGGTCTCGCTCGGGCCCTTGGACTCCAGCTTCACATCGGCGCCGCCCTTGGCGAAGCCCATGGCGCCGCCATTGCCTTCACCGGTGATGGTGTAGCTCTCGGGCGGGTTCAGATTCTCCAGCTTGACCTTGCCGGTGAAGCGCGCGGCCATCGGACCGATCTTGAGGGCCACGCGGGCCGTCATGTCCGTCTCGCTCTGCTTCTCCACCACCTCACAGCCCGGAATGGCGGTCTTGAGCTTCTCCGGGTCGTTCAGCGCGGCCCAGACCTGTTCACGTGGCGCCGGAATCAGGCGCTCGCCGGTCATTTCCATAGTGATGTCTCCGCTGGTTACCTGGGTTTTAGGGGGGGGCGAGCTGGCTGGAAAGTCCCGCAAGGCCAGCGTATCTGGGAACAGGGGTCAGAAGCAGGAAGGGGTAGGCATGAGATTCGGCCTGGCTGGCATGATGCTTCTGTTCTTCGGGGGCATGTCCGCGCCCGCCGGCGCGGCAGAGGGCGCGGCAGAGCTGGATGGTGCGGCGCTCTCACTGGCCTGGGGCCTGCCCTTCGCCGGCATCCTGCTCTCCATAGCCTTGATGCCGTTGCTGGCCGGTCAGGTCTGGCACCATCACTACGGCAAGATCGCTGCCGGCTGGGCCACGCTGGTGCTGCTGCCCATGGCCATGATCTTCGGTCCCGCCACGGCATGGAGCGAATTGCGGCATGTCGCGGCACATGAATTCATCCCCTTCATCGCCCTGCTACTGGCACTATACACGACAGGCGGCGGCGTGCTGCTGCGCGGCCGGCTGATGGGCACGCCCGCCACCAACACGGCGCTGCTGGCGCTGGGCACGGTGCTGGCCTCGGTCATGGGCACCACCGGGGCCTCCATGGTGCTGATCCGGCCGGTGCTGCGGGCCAATGCCTTTCGCCGGCGCAAGACGCACGTCTTCGTGTTCTTCATCTTTCTGGTCAGCAATATCGGCGGCAGCCTGACACCGATCGGCGACCCACCGCTCTATCTGGGCTTTCTGGCCGGGGTGTCCTTCTTCTGGCCCACCCAGCATCTGGCGGCGGAGTTCCTGACCTGCGCCGTTATCCTGCTGGCACTGTTCTATGCGCTGGACAGCTGGGCCTGGGCCCGCGAACGCCCTGCCCCGCCAGCCGCCGAACCCGAGCCGCTGCGTGTCGAAGGCGGCGTGAACCTGGCCCTGATCGGGGGGGTGGTGGCCGTGGTGCTGATGCAGGGGGCGTGGAAGCCGGGCAGCGCCTCCTTGTTCGGTGAAACCATGCCGATCCAGCAGCTTGCTGCGATCCTGGCCTTTCTGGCCATCACCGGAATCTCCGTGGCCATCACCCCCGCCGCCCTGCGGGAGGCCAATGGCTTCACCTGGGGCGCGATGACCGAAGTGGCCAAGCTGTTCGCTGCCATCTTCATCTGCATGGGCCCGGTGCTGGCCATTCTGAAAGCGGGCCCTGCCGGGGCCGCTGCCGGGCTGGTGGCGCTGACCAGCGATGCCGCTGGCGCGCCGATCCCGTGGGTGTATTTCTGGCTGTCCGGCGCGCTGTCTTCCTTCCTGGACAATGCGCCGACCTACCTGGTGTTCTTCAACCTGGCCGGAGGCGATGCCGGCGCGCTGATGGGCCAGGGGGCGTTGACGCTGACCGCCATCTCCTGCGGCTCCGTCTTCATGGGGGCCAATTCCTATATCGGGAACGCCCCCAACTTCATGGTGAAGGCCATCGTGGAGGAGGGTGGGGTGCGCATGCCCTCCTTCTTCGGCTATTGCGGCTGGGCTGCCTTGTTCCTGCTGCCCTGCTTCGTGCTCGTCACGCTGCTATTCTTCCGATGAAACCCGAGGGAGTGAGACCATGCCTTATGTGATCGGCGACGAATTGCCCCATCTGCCCGCCGGCGAGCGCTTCCGCGCGCTGCTGGAGCGGCCGCAGATCCTGCAGATGCCCGGCGCGCATCTGGGCATCGCCGCGTTGCTGGCGAAGAAGGCGGGCTTCGAGGCCCTCTACCTGTCCGGCGCCGCCATGTCGGCCACCATGGGCCTGCCCGACCTCGGCATGATCACCATCGAGGATGTGTGCTTCCATGTCCGCCAGGTGGCGCGCGCCTCCATGCTGCCCACGCTGGTGGATGGCGACACGGGCTATGGCGAGGCGCTGAACGTCATGCACATGGTCCGCTGCTTCGAGGATGCCGGCGCCGGCGCCGTGCAGCTGGAAGACCAGAACCTGCCCAAGAAGTGCGGCCACCTGAACGACAAGAAGCTGGCCAGCGCGGATGAGTTCGCGGCCAAGGTCGCCGCCGCCCGCAAGGCCCGCCGGCACCTGTACATCATCGCCCGCACCGATGCCGTGGCCAGCGAGGGCATGGATGCCGCCGTGGACCGCGCCAAGCGCTATCTGGATGCCGGCGCCGACGCCATCTTCCCCGAGGCCCTGACCACGCGTGAGATGTTCATCGAGTTCGCCAAGCGCATGCCCGGCGTGAAGCTGCTGGCGAACATGACCGAGTTCGGCCGCACGCCCTTCTTCACAGCGCAGGAATTCCAGGATTTCGGCTACTCCATGGTGATCTGGCCGGTGTCGCACCTGCGCATCGCCAACAAGGCGATGGAAGGCCTCTACAACCAGATCAAGGCCGAGGGCGGCACCCACAACGCCATCGGCCGCATGCAGACCCGCGCGGAGCTGTATGAGACCATCGGCTACCACAAGTACGAGGAGCTGGATGCGAGCCTGGTGAAGACCGTGATCCCGACGGGCATGCCCCAGCGCAGCTAGTGTCCTGCCCGCGAAGTTCGCGGGATCTCCCGCGGACGCAGCGGATCAGCAGGCCACTGAAAACACAGGCTGGTGGCCTGAGAACGAAATCCGAGGGATTTCGGAATCAGGACACCAGAGCGGTTTCCGTTCGCACCGGCTCACGGCAACCGCTCTAGGTATTTGTTTTCACGATCATCTTTATCCGATCAGATGATGATCTAACCGGCGGGCTGCACCTCTCCGGGTTTGCAGCCCTCCTGCATCTGCTCCAGCTGGCGCCGGATCTGCGCCAGCTCGTTCTCGCTCAAGTCTTCCAGCGACATGAAGCTGTTCCGCGCCCGATGGGTGGCGCGGATCAACTCATCCAGCTTGATATGCAGAGCCTCGGTATCCCGGTTCTGGGCATTCTGGATCAGAAACACCATCAAGAACGTCACGATGGTGGTGCCCGTGTTGATCACGAGCTGCCAGGTGTCCGAATAGCCAAAGACAGGCCCGGTGATGCCCCACACAACAACGATGCCCAGCGCCAGCATGAAGGCCCAGGGCCTGCCGGCCTGACGGGCCGCCCCTTTGGCGATACCGGTAAAGAGACGTTCCTGTGCCATGCGGCAGGAACGCCTGCCGCGCCCGGGGGTTGCGGGCTCGCCCTTCCGGCGCATATCGATGGCCATGCCCCCGCTCCTGATCGGCAGCGAGATCTATCGCCGCTCCACCTACGGGCCCAAGCACCCGTTGGCGATCCCCCGCGTCTCCACCGCGCTGGACCTGATCCGGGCGTTGGGCTGGATGGACCCGGCGCGCTACCTGGACAGCCCGATGGCGAGCGTGGAGGAACTCATCCGCTTCCACACGCCGGAGTATGTCGCGGCCCTGCGGCGCGCCGAGGCCAGCCAGACCGTGGATCCCGCCGACCGTGACCGCCACCGCATCGGCGCAGACGGCAATCCGGTGTACCGCGAGATCTTCCGCCGCCCCGCCACCAGCGCGGGCGGGGTGATGCTGGCCGCGCGGCTGACGGTGGCGCGCGGCGGCATCGTGCATGTGCCGGGGGGCGGCACCCATCACGGGCGCGCCGATCGGGCCTCAGGCTTCTGCTACGTGAACGATGCCGTGCTGGGGCTGCTGAGCTGGCTGGATGCGGGGCTGACCAACATCCTCTACGTCGATATCGACGCCCATCATGGCGACGGCGTGCAGGATGCCTTCCATGACGAGGCCCGGGTCTTCACCGTCTCGGTGCATGAGGGCAGGCGCTGGCCCTTCACCGGCGCCGCCGCGGATGTCGCCGGCGGCCAGGCCCGCAACTTCCCCCTGGCCGAAGGCGCCAGCGACTCGGACATGCTGGCGGTGCTGGAGCACGGCATCCTGCCCATCGTCGATGCCCTGCGCCCCCAGGCCATCATGCTGCAATGCGGCGCCGATGCGATCCTGGAGGACCCGCTCTCGCGCCTCGGCATGTCCAACCAGGCGCATTGGGCCGTGGTGCGCGCGCTGATGCGGGCCGCGCCGCGTTTCGTGCTGCTGGGCGGGGGCGGGTACAATCCCTGGTCCGTCGCGCGTTGCTGGGCCGGCGCCTGGGGCATTCTGAACGGGCTGGAACCGCCTGACCGCCTGCCGGAACCCGCGGAAGCAGTGCTGCGCGCCCTGACCTTCCATCGCGCCGCCGGCCGCAACCCGCCAGAGCATTGGTTCACCACTCTGGCCGATGCTCCACGTCAGGGGCCGTTACAGGAAGAAACCCTGGCCCTGCTGCAAAATCCGCTGCCCGTGGCATGATGAGGGCATGAAGCGCCGCGCCCTCCTCCTCCTTCTGGCCCTGGCCAGCCCCGCCGCAGCCGAGCCAGGCACGGACCGCCCGCAACCCAAACTGCCGGAGGAGCCGCTGACCATCATCACCCGCGATGGAACGCGCCATGCCTTCCGGGTGGAAATGGCTGTGGAGCCTCAGCACCAGATGATCGGGCTGATGTTCCGCCCCAGCGTCGGCGCCAATGAGGGCATGCTGTTCGACTGGGGCGAGCCGCGCGAATCCATGATGTGGATGCGCAACACCATCACCAGCCTGGACATGGTGTTCATCACCCAGGATGGCCGCATCCTGCGCATCGCCGAACGGACCACGCCGCTCAGCCTCGATACCATCGCCAGCCGTGGGCCGGTGCGCGCCACGCTGGAACTGGCCGCCGGCACCGCGGAGCGCCTCAACCTGCGCCCCGGTGACCGGGTGGAGCAGCGGATCTTCAGCGCCCCCACACGCTGAACAGGAACTCCGCGAAACGCCGGACGATGGGGGAAGGGCTGTCCTTCTCCCACACCGCGCGGATGGCGATCGTGCCGCGCACGTCCTCCATCTCCCGCACCGCGATGCCCCGCCGCTGCACGTTGCGCACGCAGCTGGAATAGATGCTGACGCCAGCCCCGGCCGCTACCAGGCCGAAAATGCCCTGGCTGCTCGATGCCTCCTGGATGATGTTCGGAAAGAAGCCGCGCTGCCGGCACATGGCGAAGATCGTCTCCCGGTAGCCGTACCAATCCTCGCCGGTGCCCAGCACGAAGGGCTCCTGGGCCAGGTCCCGCAAGGTCAGGCTGGGCACATTGGCCAGCCGGTGAGTGGCCGGCAGCAGTGCGACATAGCTGTCCTCGGCCAGGGGATAGCTGGTCATGACCTCGTTGCTCAGCCCGTCGAGCATGAAGCCGATGTCGATGCGGCGTTCCAGCAGCGCCGCCTGCTGGCGGCTGGTAGGCATGTATTGCAGTTCCAGCCGGATGTCGGGGTGGCGTTCCCGAAACAGACGCACGAGCTCCGGCAAACGGCCATTGATGGCGAAATCCATATAGGCGACGCGCAACTCGCCGCTGGTGCCCTGGGCCGCGCGCAGGGCCTTGGCCACCCCCAGTTCGATCTGCGCCAGGCCCGCCTGGCATTCCTTCAGGAAGGCCTGCCCGGCCTCAGTCAATTGCACCTGGCGAGTGGTACGGGCCAGCAAAGGCGTGCCGACCTCCCGTTCCAATTCCCGGATCGTGCGGCTCAGCGCGGGCTGGGCCATGTGCAGGCGTTCGGCCGCGCGGCTGAAATGCAGTTCCTCCGCGACACGCAGGAAGCAGCGGAGATGGCGGAGCTCGAAACGCGGCATGCGGATTGATACCACAATTGGCATCAATCAGACCATATTCAGTATTTCTCTAGCCCCGGTTCGGCGCGCCATGCTCCAGCACCAACCCGGAGCCAGACCATGACCACCCCGATTTTCGACAAGGAACTCAACGCCACGCTCGAAGCCGCCTTCGAGCGCGCCCGCCAGATCTATGCGGCACGCGGCTTCCAACGCCGCATTGGCTTCGGCAGCCGTCCGGCACTGATCAATGTGGACCTGGCCAATGCCTGGACCCGTCCGGGCAACCCCTTCACCTGCGAGGAGATCGACGACCGGGTCATCCCGAACGTCCAGAAGCTGCTGGCGGCCTTCCGCCGCAACGCGCTGCCCGTGGTGCATGTCACCACCGCCTATCAGGTGACGGATATGAACAACCCCAACACCGACATGGGGCTGTGGCACCGCAAGATCCCCATCGAGGTGGTGGAGCAGAGCAAGCCGGAACTGTGGGACATCGACAGCCGCATCGCCCCCATTCCCGGTGAACAGGTGCTTCTGAAGAAACGGGCCAGCGCCTTCCACGGCACCTATCTGGCCGGCTATCTGCGCGCAGCCGGCGTGGACACGATCGTGGTCACCGGCGTCACCGCCTCCGCCTGCGTGCGGGAGACGGTGTGCGATGGCATCGCCGACGGCTTCCGCACCATCATCGCCCGGGAATGCGTGGGCGACCGGATTCCGGGTGCCGTGGCCTGGAACCTGTTCGACCTGGATGCGAAGTTCGGCGATGTGGAACCGACGGATGCCTGCATCGCCTACCTGGACGGGCTGAACGCACCCCGCGCCGCCGCCGAGTAGGAGCCTGGGCATGGCCTATGATGTGATCGTGGTGGGCGTGGGCGGCATGGGCAGTGCCACGCTGTGGAATCTGGCCCGGCGCGGCTTGCGCGTGCTGGGGCTGGAACGCTTCGACATCCCGCACATCATGGGTTCCTCCCACGGCGTCACGCGCATCATCCGCCTACCCTACTACGAGGACCCGGCCTATGTGCCGCTGCTGCGCCGGGCCTATGAGCTGTGGCGGGACCTGGAGGCCGCGACCGGCCAACGGGTGCTGCACACCCATGGCTCCCTGGACGCGGGGCCGGAGGACAGCCAGGTGTTCCAGGGCGCGCTGCAATCCGCCCAACTGCATGGCCTGCCGCATGAGGTTCTGACCGGGGCGGAGATCAACACCCGCTTCCCCGGCTATCGGCTGCCCGCGGCGCATCGTGGCCTGCTGCAGCCCGAGGGCGGCTACGTGATGAGCGAGAAAGCCATCATCGCCCATGTCATGGCCGCCCACGCCGCCGGCGCCGAGATCCATGCCCGGGAACAGGTGCTGGGCTGGGAAGCCAGTGCCACCGGCGAGGGCGTGACCGTGAGCACCGACAAGGGCCGTTATCAGGCCGCGCGCCTGGTGCTGACCGCCGGGGCCTGGATGGCGGACCTCGCCCCCGTGCTAGTCGGCAAAGCCGTGCCGGAGCGCCAGGTGCTGGCCTGGCTGCAACCGCTCAAGCCGAGCCTGTTCCAACCGGACATCTTCCCTGTCTTCAACCTGGAGGTGGAGGAAGGCCGCTATTACGGCTTTCCCATCGTGGAGGTGCCCGGCTTCAAGTTCGGCCGCTATCACCATCGGGATGAGTGCATGCCCGCCGAGGCGATGCGGCGGGAGGTGGATGCGGCGGATGAAGCCCTGCTGCGCGCCTTCGCCGGGCGCTATTTCCCCGCCGGCAATGGGCCGACCATGGCATTGCGCAGCTGTATCTTCACGAACACACCAGACGAACATTTCATCCTGGACCATCATCCCGCCTATCCGCAGGTGGTGCTGGCATCCCCCTGCTCAGGGCATGGATACAAGTTCTGTTCGGTCATCGGCGAAGTCCTCGCCGATCTTTCGAGTGCAGATGGAAAGACAAAATACAACATCGACTTCCTGCGTTTGCGGTAACGGGACACGCTTGCGTGCCAGGCTCGGCGCACCTAGTTTGCGCCCGAGTCCGGGGTGTGGCGCAGTCTGGTAGCGCGCCTGTTTTGGGTACAGGAGGTCGTGGGTTCGAATCCCGCCGCCCCGATATCCGCATGTCAGTGCTTACAGAGGCAGGCTGGTTGTCGCCTTGATCTCGGTCATCACCACGCTGGAGGTGACCGCGCGAACACCCGGCAATTGCGAAAGCCGAGTGTAGAAGAAAGTCTCGTAATACTTGATGCTGGGGACAATGATCTTCAGCAGCGAATCACTGTTGCCCAACAGCAGATAGCACTCCACCACTTCCGGCAGGGCGCGCACCTGCTCACGGAAACTGGTGGTCGCAGCCACGTCATGCGCGACAAGCTGCACATTGACGTAGAGCGTCACATCCAGCCCGACCGCCGCCGCATCGACCAGCCAGACCTGGCGGCGCAGGCAGCCTGTCTCCTTCAGCCGCTTCACCCGGCGCCAGCAGGGCGGCGGTGTCATGCCGATGCGCTGGGCCAGTTCATTCACGGTCAGGGAACCGTCTTCCTGCAACAGGGTCAGGATTCGGCGATCCGTGTCGTCCAGGGTTACAGACATGCACTCGTTCCCCGATTCAGAAAAATTCATTACCTCACATCACGCTACGGCGCGAAAGAGAACGCTTGGAATAACCCGACACCCGGGCGCAACATTATTGCGTCGCAGCAATGCCGGTCCGGCCCCATTCGCCGATCCGGCCCGCATCCGTAAGGCCTCGCATGACCGGCATCCGCCCCAGCGCCCTCCTTGCCCCGCAACGGCTCGGCTTGCTGGCGGCGCTGATGACGGTCGGTGTCTGGACCACCTGGATCACCACCTCCCGCATGGCGATGCAGAACGGACATCTGGACAGCGCGCTGCTGGCTTTCCTGCGCTTCGGGACAGCAGCGCTGCTGCTGGCTCCCTTCTGGTGGCGCTTCCGGATCATCCCGAAGCAGGCACCGAAGCTTGCATTGCTGGGCCTGCTCTGTGCCGGGCTGCCCTATCAGTTCCTGGTGCTGGAAGGCCTGCACTACGCCCCCGCCGCCGAGGCCGGCCCATTGCTGACCGGCAGCCTGCCGCTGTTCATCGCGCTGCTCTCATCCACTGTGCTGAAGGAGCGGCTGAGCCGGGGCCGCATCATGGGCGTGGCGCTGATCACCCTGGGTGTGACCCTCATCATGGCGCATGGGCTGACGGATCTGCTGGGCGGCAGCTGGCGCGGGCACCTGCTGGTGCTGGCCGGCGCGCTGGCCTGGTCGGTCTATACCGTCGCCTTCCGCTATAGCCGCCTGACGGGCCTGGAGGCCGCGGCTTTCGTTTCCTTCTGGTCGGTCGCGCTGCTGCTGCCGCTGGCCGGCTGGCGCGTGCTGGAAGGGCTCCAGACAACCCCCGCCCCCATTCTGCTGCGCCATGTGCTGATCCAGGGCGTGATGGCGGGGGTGCTGGCGCTGCTGATCTTCACCCTGGCGCTGAAACATCTGGGTGCGGCCCGGACCACGGCCGTCACCGCGCTCACGCCCGTGACCGTTACGCTGGTGGCGGTGCTGCTGCTGGGTGAGGCGCCCCGCCTGCCGGAGTTGATGGGCTGCGCCCTGGTCGTGTTCGGCGTGCTGGTGACGAGCAGCATGCTGCGCCTGCCGCGGAAACTCATGGTGCTGGAATCAGGGCTGCCTGCCGGAAGCCCTGCCAACCGGTAACGCCAGCCCTGCCGTTGTTCTTGATTTGTTCGGTTTCTTGCGCCATGCAGGGCTATGCTTCTCCGGCTGGTCCACCCCACGCCCGCCTATGCCGAGGTCGCGGCGCGCTCCAACTTCTCTTTCCTTGACGGCGCCTCCCACCCGGAGGAACTGATCGCACGCGCCGCCGATCTGGGCCACGCTGGCTTCGGCCTGTGCGACACCAATGGGCTGGCCGGCGTGGTCCGCGCACATCGCGCGGCAAAGGCCAGGGGGCTGCCCTTCGCCCCCGGTTGCCGGCTGCGGCTGAGCGATAGTTCGGAATGGCTGGCCTGGCCCACGGATCGCGCCAGCTACGGCCGGCTGACCGCCCTGCTCTCCAGCGCCCGGATGGGCGCCCCCAAAGGCGAGGAGCGGATCGCACTCGACGCCATGCTAGCCGCCGCCGAGGGCTGGGTGCTGGCCTTTACCCCGCCCGATCGGCCGGATGCTACCCACCTCGCGGCGCTGCGGCGCGCGCGTGCCGTGTGGCTGGCGCTGCCGGTGCTCCTCGCCACCTCCTGCCCCATGCTGGGGGATGACGGGCCACGGCTGGCCCGTCACGCAGCCCTCGCCGAGGCCTCCGGCGCCTGGCTGCTGGCCACCAACCATGTGCGCTACCACGACCCGGCCCGCCATGCCCTGGCCGATGTGTTGAGCGCGATCCGCCTGCATCGCACCATCGAAACCCTGGGCACGGCCGCGGAGCCCAACGCCGAGCGCCACCTGAAATCCCCCGCCCAGATGGCCGAGCTGTTCGCCGATTACCCGGACGCGCTGGCCAACACGTTGCGGGTCATGGAGGCCACGCGCGGCTTCTGCCTGGACCAGCTGCGCTATGAGTACCCGGAGGAAACGCTCGACCCCGGCCGCACCGCGCAGGAGACCCTGGAAGCGAGGGTGCGGGAGGCCGTGGCCGAGCGCTGGCCCGCCGGCCCGCCCGCCGACATCGCGCAGCGTCTGGCCCATGAGCTGGAGCTGATCGGCCGGCTGGACTACGCGCCCTATTTCCTGACCGTGCATGAGATCGTGCGCTTCGCCAAAGCCCAGGACATCCTGTGCCAGGGGCGCGGTTCGGCGGCGAACTCCACCGTCTGCTATGTGCTGGGCATCACCGCTGTGGACCCGGCGAAGCACAATCTGTTGTTCGAGCGCTTCATCTCCGCCAGCCGGGGCGAGCCGCCGGATATCGACATCGACTTCGAGCATGAGCGGCGCGAGGAGGTGATCCAGCACCTCTATGAGCGCTACGGGCGCGAACGCGCGGCCATCTGCGCCACCCTGATCCGCTACCGCCCGCGCAGCGCGATCCGAGAGGTGGGCAAGGCGATGGGCCTGCCGGAACAGGTCGCGGCGGCGCTCTCCAAGGCCAGCTGGGGCCCGGGGCGGGAGGATGACCTGCATGATCTGGCAGCGCGGGAAGGGTTGGATCTGAAAGAACCCACCTTGGCCCATGCGCTGCGGATGGCCACGGAACTGCTCGATTTCCCCCGTCACACCGCCACCCATGTGGGCGGCTTCGTCATCACGCGCGGCCCCCTGGTGGAGCTGGCCGTGGTGGGCAACGCCACCATGGATGGCCGCACCGTGCTGGAATGGGACAAGGACGACATCGACGCGCTGGGCATGCTGAAGGTGGATGTGCTGGGGCTGGGCATGCTCTCCTGCCTGCGGCGCGCCTTCGCGCTGCTGGCCAAGCACCGGCATATCCGCCACGGGCTGCGCAGCCTGCCGCCGGAATGCCCCGAGACCTACGCCATGCTGCGCCGGGCCGACTCCGTCGGCGTGTTCCAGGTGGAAAGCCGGGCACAGATGAACATGCTGCCCCGGCTGCGGCCCACACAGTTCTACGACCTGGTGATCCAGGTGGCGATCGTGCGGCCGGGGCCGATCCAGGGCGGCATGGTGCATCCCTATCTGCGGCGGCGGCAGGGGCTGGAAAAACCCGAGTACCCGGAACCCAGCCCGGAATTCGGCCCACCGGACGAGTTGCGGCAGGTGCTGGAAAACACGCTGGGCGTGCCGCTGTTCCAGGAACAGGCCATGAAGCTGGCCATCACCGCCGCCGGCTTCTCGCCGGAGGAAGCGGACCAGCTCCGCCGCGCCATGGCCACCTTCAAGAGCCGCGGCACGGTGGACCTCTACCGGGAGAAGCTGGTGGGCGGCATGGTCCGGCGCGGCTATGTGCGGGAATTCGCCGAGCGGGTGTTCTCCCAGATCGAGGGCTTCGGCAGCTATGGCTTTCCCGAAAGCCATGCGGCCAGCTTCGCGCTTCTGGTCTATGCCTCGGCCTGGCTGAAATGCCACCACCCGGCGGTCTTCGCCTGCGCGCTGCTGAACAGCCTGCCCATGGGCTTCTACGCCCCGGCGCAGATCATCCGCGACGCGCGCGAGCATGACGTGCCGGTGCTGCCCATCGATGTGAACGCCAGCGAATGGGACTGCTCGCTGGAACAGAACGGCCTGGCCCTGCGCCTGGGCATGCGGCTGGTGAAGGGCTTGAAGGAGCAGGACGCCGAGTCGGTCATGGCCGCGCGGCAATCCCGCAACGGCGCGCCCTTCGGCGGCGTGGAGGATCTGGCCTGGCGCTCAGGCCTGGATGCCGAGGCGCTGGAAGCCCTGGCCGCCGCCGATGCCTTTCCCGACACGCCCCGCCGCCATGCCATCTGGGATGCACGGGGCAGCACGGGCTCCCCGCGCAGGCTGCCACTGTTCGCGGCCCTGGGCTCGGAGGCAGCGGCCGCCATGGCCGCGGAGCAGCCGCTGATGCCCGAGCCCCCCACCCTGTTGCCGGATGAGGATGAGGGCGAGGCGATCCTGACGGATTACAGCGTGACGGGGCTGAGCCTGCGGCGCCATCCCCTGGCCTTGCTGCGCCGGCGCCTGGCCGGGCAGGGCTGCGTGACCACGGCGGCACTGGCCGGCCGGCGGAAGCGCGTGGCCGGGCTGGTGCTGATGCGCCAGCGCCCCGGCTCGGCCAAGGGCGTGATCTTCATCACGATCGAGGACGAAACCGGCACCGCCAATCTGGTGGTCTATCCGGATGTGGCGGCGCGCCACCTCAACATCCTGGTCAATGCCCGGCTGCTGATCGCCGAGGGCCGGGTGGAACGGATGGAGGAAGCGGTGGAAAAGCCGATCACCCATCTGATCGTGCAGAAGCTGATCGACGGCACCGGGCTGCTGGACCAGCTCTCCGCCGATACGGAACTGGCCCGGAACCGGACGCTGACGGACACGCTGCCCGCCAGCCGGGATTTTCGTTAAAGACAGGGCACCTCAAGCGGCGTCCGTTCAGCTGCCCACCTTCAGCGTGCTGACCAGCCCGCGCAGGCAGGCCAGGATGGACAGGCCCGTGATCTTGCCGGTGCGCGGGTTCGCCTCGCTCGGCACGTTCTCGATGGTCATGGTCAGGCGGGCGGCGGCGGCTTCCACCTTGATGGTGTGGGTGTTGCGGGTCACGCCCGGATCGGCCCAGATCTCCACCATCGTGCGTTCCGGCCCCACGCCGGCCATCGCCAGCGCGGCGGCGACATTCACATTGGCCGGGAAGCCCTGCGCGGCGTCGAAGGCATTGCCCTTGAACACCAGGGTCGGTTCGGTGACGCCCAGCACCTGGATGTTGTGCTTGACCAGATAGGGCGCGCCTTCCAGGCCGATCGGCGGCTTGCGGGTCTGGATGGTCACGCTCTCGACATCGCCCTCGGCGGCGGCGCGCACGGCGTCCAGCCCCAGCAGCGCACCGGTCGGCACGATGATTCGGGCGCCGGTTTCCTTCGCGCGCTCGACCAGGTGCATGCGCGGCAGCAACTGCCCGCAGGAGGACGGGATGAAGACGCATCCAGCCTCGATCGCGGCATGCGCCACTTCCTCGAAGATGGCGGAAGGAGCGCATTCCACGATGATGTCGCACTCACGCGGCAGCTTCGCGATGTCCAGGATCAGCGGGCGATCCTTGAAATCCTTCATGGCCGCGCGGGCCTTCTCGGCGTCACGCACCGCCACGGCGGTCAGCTTCAGCCCGGGCACGCCCGCATCCAGGGCGCGCGCCAGTTGCAACCCAATGGCCCCGAGGCCCACGATTCCGACGGTGTATGTCTCGCTCATGCCCCTGAGGTTAACCAGGGTTCGCGGCCGGGCCAACTACCCCACCGGATGGCGCCAGGCCTCCGGCACGTAACGGAAGGGCAGGCGCAGCAGATCCAGCGCGGCGGGGCCGGGGGCGTCGCACTCCACGATGGCGCTGCAGCGCCCCTGGAAGGCGGCGCGGAAATGGTTCTTGGCCTTGTTCGCCAGCAGCCGCACGCGCGTCAGGTCGATGCCATGCAGAGTGAAAAAGGCCGGATCCACCGCGGCTTCCTTGCGGCTGGTGACGATGATCGAAAGCTTGCCGGTGCGCAGCACCGCCGTGGGCCCGAGGTCCACCGGGGCGCCGGCCTCCATAGGGCCTTCATTCAGGAAGGAGCCATGGGTCAGCTTCTCCACCACGCCCTCGAACGGCACGGGCGGGCCGAAAGCCGGCGTGGTGCGGCCGGCCAGGCTGGCGCGGAAGGGCGCGCCCTCCCCGGCCTTGGTGGCCTCGGCCACGATCGCGGGGTCATGCAGAAAGGCGAAGACCGTCTCCACCTCCAGCTTCGCATCGACCAGGGTGCGCAGCAGCTCCGGTGTGTCGCAGGCCCCGCCGGAGAGCGGGTTGTCCGCCGGGTCCAGCAAGGCGACCAGCCCCTCGGGGGCCGCCAGCGCCCGGGCCAGCCCTTCCTTCGTGTCCGGCAGATTGACGGCGAAGCGCGGGAAGCGGGACTTGATGGCATCGGTCAGTTGGCGGGCCGTGGCGCGGGCCTCGGCATGGTCCACGCCCCAGACGAAGGCGCTGGGCCCGGCCGTGGGGCTGTCACCCCAGGCGAAGCCGCCGAAAATGGTGACATCCGGCAGGTCGGGCGTTTCCAGCGCCTTGGCCATCTCCCACACCTCGGCCATGGGGCCGGACTGGTGCCGCATGTGGAAGCTGTGCAGCACCTGGGGCAGCTTCACGATGCTGGCATGCAGCCGCTCACCGCCGATCGCGCGCTCCAGCAGATGCAGGGCCCGGCTGGCGCATTCCGCCATGTCCGTGTGCGGATAGGTGCGATAGGCGGAGGCACCATCCAGCAAACCCGCCAGCTCGGGCGAGATATTGGCGTGGAAATCGAAACTGGCGACGATGGGCGTGTTCGGCCCGACAATGCCCCGCACCATGCGGATGATGGCCAGGTCGGCCTCGGGCTCGCTTTCCGTCAGGCAGGCGCCGTGCAGGGAAAGATACACGCCATCCCATTCCCGGCTTGCCAGCCCGGCGGAGACTTCCTCCCACCAGGTGGCGAAGGCGCGGTCCTCCATCGGGCCGCCCGGCTGGGCGGAGGTGCAGCGCAGCACCGTGGCCGACCAATGCGGGCGCTCGGCCAGGAAGGCTTCCAGCCCACCCAGCTCCGTCGCCGTGCCGCGATAAGTGGTGAGGGCCGCATCCCCGGCGATCCATTCCCGCCCCTTGAAGGCCTCCAGCGAGGCAGGTTCCGGGGCGAAGCTGTTGGCTTCAAACCAAAGGCGAGCGACGGCGATGTGTGGCATGGCGCGGAAATTGGCACCGCATGCTGCGCCGCGCCAGACCGCAAACGGGCGGATACTGGCGTTTCTGTTTCAGACGGCCCGGCAGGCCATCAGGTAGTTGACCGAGGTGCCGCCGCCAGCCCGCCACTGGCCGTCGGGAAAGCGCGGCCCCAGGCCGGAAATCGCCTCGACGGCGAAGCCGGCCTCCCGGGCCAGGCGACTCAGCTCGGCGGGCGTCACGAATTCGTGCCAGTCATGCGTGCCCACGGGCAGCAGCCGCAAAACATATTCCGCACCATATTTCGCGATGAGCAGGCTTTTGCGGGTGCGGTTCAGGGTGGACAGGAACAGCTGCCCCCCGACCGGCAGCAATTGCCGCAGGCTGGCCAGGAACAAGGGCTTGTCGGCGACATGCTCGATCACCTCCAGCGCCGTCACCACGTCGAAAGCCGTGCCCGCGGCCAGATCCTCCGGGCCGCCGTGGCGGTAGTCGATCTCCAGCCCGCCGGCCTCGGCATGCTGGCGCGCCACTTCGATCACGTCCGGGGCGGCATCCATGCCGGTCACTTGCAGGCCAGCCCGGGCGAAGGCCTCCGCCGCCAGCCCCGCGCCGCAGCCGATATCCAGCAGACGCAGGGGCTGCCCCAGGGGCAGTCGGTCCAGCACCCAGCGCGTACGGGCGGTGTTCATGGCGTGCAGCGGGGCCATCGGGCCGCGCGGATTCCACCATTCCCCGGCCAGCGCATTGAACTTCGTGGCCTCACTTTCCAGTACCGTGCCTTGCATGGCCAACTCCGCGCCGTTATGGGTGCCCCGCCTCATATACGCCCCAGTGGGACCATGCCCAGAATCGTGATGAAATTCGGCGGAACATCCGTCGCTGACCTGGACCGTATCCGCAACGTCGCCAACCGCGTGAAACGCGAGCACGACGCCGGGAATGAGGTGGCCGTCGTGGTTTCCGCCATGTCGGGCACCACCAACCAACTCGTGAAATGGTGCACCGACCTCGACCCGCTGCATGATCCGCGGGAATACGATGCGGTGGTCGCGACCGGCGAGCAGGTGACGATCGGCCTGCTGGCCATCGCGCTGCAGAAGCTGGGCGTGCCCGCGCGTTCCTGGCAGGGCTGGCAGATTCCCATCCGCACCGATGACGCGCATGGCAAGGCCCGGGTGGACAGCATCGACGGCTCAGCGCTGATCGCCTCCATGCAGAAGGGCGAGGTGCCGGTCGTGGCCGGCTTCCAGGGCGTGGCGCCGGATGGCCGGGTGACGACGCTCGGCCGCGGCGGCAGCGATCTGTCGGCCGTGGCGCTCGCCGCCGCCCTGAAGGCCGACCGTTGTGATATCTACACCGATGTGGACGGCGTCTATACGACGGACCCCCGCATTGTTCCCCGCGCCCGCAAGCTGGACCGCATCTCCTTCGAGGAAATGCTGGAGCTGGCCAGCGTGGGCGCGAAGGTCCTGCAGACCCGCAGTGTCGAGATGGCGCTGAAGCAGCGGGTGCGCGTGCAGGTCGTGAGCAGTTTCGAAGACAAGCCTGGCACCCTCGTGGTGGATGAGGACGAGATCGTGGAAAAGCTGATTGTCTCCGGCATCGCCTATTCGGCCGACGACGCGAAGGTGACCCTGCGCCGTGTGCCCGACCGGCCCGGCGTGGCCGCCAGCCTGTTCGGCCCGCTCGCGGAAGCCAATGTGAACGTGGACATGATCGTGCAGAACATCGGCGCCGATGGCACGACCGACATGACCTTCACGGTGAACCGCACCGACCTGCCCCGCGCCAAGGAAGTGCTGGACGCGGCCAAGGGTTCGCTGGGTTATGAAAGCCTGCAGACCGACCCGAATGTGGTGAAGATCTCCGTGGTGGGCATCGGCATGCGCAGCCACGCGGGTGTCGCCTCCACCATGTTCCGTGCCCTGAGCGAAAAGGGCATCAATATCCAGGTGATTTCCACCAGCGAGATCAAGGTCTCCGTCCTGGTGGCATCCGAGTACAAGGAACTGGCGGTGCGCGCCCTGCACACCGCCTATGGGCTCGATGGGCCTGAACCCGCGGCGAAGGCCGCCGAGGAAGGCTGACCATGACCAGCATCGCCACCCTGATGGAACGCGGCGCCCGTTTCCTGGGCTCTGAATACGCCATTCTGGGCGGCGCCATGAGCTGGATCAGCGAGCGCCACCTGGTGGCCGCGCTCTCCAACGCCGGGGCCTTCGGCGTGATCGCCTGCGGCGCGATGGAACCGCCGCGTCTGGCCGAGGAAATCTCGGCCACCCAGGCGCTGACCACGAAGCCCTTCGGCGTGAACCTCATCACCATGCATCCCATGCTGATGGAGCTGGTGGAAGTGTGCCTGGCGGCGAAGGTGCCCGTGATCGTCTTCGCCGGCGGCATTCCGCCCGGCCCGGCCATCAAGCGCGCCAAGGAAGGCGGGGCGAAGGTGATCTGCTTCGCCCCCGCCCTGGCGCTGGCCAAGAAGCTGGTGCGCTCCGGCGCCGATGCGCTGGTCATCGAGGGCAGCGAAGCCGGCGGGCATATCGGCCCGGTGTCCCTGAATGTGCTGGCGCAGGAAATCCTGCCCCATATCAAGGAGGTGCCGGTCTTCGTGGCCGGCGGCATCGGCCGGGGCGAGGCGATCCTGAGCTATCTGGAGATGGGCGCGGCTGGCGTGCAGCTCGGCACCCGCTTCGTCTGCGCCACGGAATGCGTGGCGCATCCGAACTTCAAGAAGGCCTTCCTGCGCGCTTCCGCGCGGGACGCGATGCCGACGATCCAGCTCGACCCGCGCTTCCCGGTCATCCCGGTGCGCGCGCTGGCCAATGCCGGCACCCAGCGCTTCATGGAACACCAGGCCGTCGTCATCGATCGCTTCCGCAAGGAAGAACTGACCAAGGACGAGGCCCAGCTTGAGATCGAGCATTTCTGGGCCGGCGCGCTGCGCAAGGCCGTGATCGACGGCGATGTGGAGAATGGCAGCCTGATGGCGGGTCAGTCTGTCGGCATGGTCGGCGCCGAGCAGCCGGTGCGCGAGATCATCCAGGAACTGTTGCAGCAAGCCGAAGAAGCACTATCCCGCCGCACCGCATAGCGGAGACGCGGAGAGACCCCCTTTCGCCTGATCGGAGCTATGGGCTACATGCCGGTGTGTCCTTCTCCATGAAACGCTTCACGCGAGCCGAAGCCATGCCGAGCGGTGATGCCGCCCGGCTGGGAGAGGAGTTGCGCGATGCGCGCATCTCCTCCGGATTGTCCATCGAGGATATGAGCGCGGTGCTTCGCATCCGGCGCGTCTATCTGCTGGCGCTGGAGGAAGGGCGGGTCAGAGACCTGCCCAGCCCCGCCTATGCGCTGGGCTTTGTACGCAACTACGCCACGTCGCTGGGGCTGGATGCGGAGGATTTCGTCCGCCGCTTCCGCGAGACCATCGGCACCGTGGTGCAGAAGAAGCAGGATCTGGTCTTCCCGGAGCCGGTGCCGGAACGCGGCATCCCCTCCGGCGCCATCATCCTGGTGGGCGTTCTGCTGGCCGCCGCGGCCTATGGCGCCTGGTACAGCTGGAGCAGCGGCGGGGACCGCACCGTGGACGCGGTGCCCCCCGTGCCGCCCCGGCTGGAACGCGCGGCGCGCGAAGGCACCTCCCCGGAACCGCCGCCGCCGGCTTCCAGCTCCTCCGTGCCGCTGCCGGAGCCGGTGCCGGTGCCGGTCGTGGTGCCGCCCCCGCCGCCGCCTCCCCCGCCGCCGCCTTCGCCCACGGATGCCAGCCGCATCACCTTGCGCTTCACGCAGCCGGTCTGGACCCAGGTGCGCGCCCCGGGCCAGCAAGCCCCCTTGCTGGAGCGCGTGATGCGCGCGGGTGAAACCTGGACACCGCCCAACCGCGAAGGCCTGCTGCTGACCCTCGGGTCCGTTGCGGGGGTCGAGGTTCTGGTGGACGGGCAGCAGCAGCCGGGCTTCGCCCCCGGCCAGGGCACGCGCCGCGCCATCCCGCTGGACCCCGTGCTGTTCCGCGCCGGCTTGGTGCAGCCCGGCGCCCGCTTCACGACCCCACCCGCTGCCCCGGCACCCGCGCCGCAGCAGCAGCCTGCCACCCGCCCGGCGGCACCCGCCGCCCCCCGGACGCAGTGATACCCGATGCCTAGGCCTGGCGGCCCGGGCATCCTATCTCTCCTGCCTACGGCACAAGGAGCCGGCCATGAGCAGCTACCGTCCCTATCAGCACATCGAACGCCGCAAGTCCCGCAAGATCCAGGTGGGCTCCGTGGCCGTGGGCGGCGACGCGCCCATCACGATCCAGACCATGACCAACACGCTGACCTCGGATGCCGCGGCGACCATCGCCCAGATCCGGCGCAGCGAGCTGGCCGGGGTAGATATCGTCCGCGTCTCCTGCCCCGATGAGGAAAGCACGGCCGCCCTGGCGGAGATCGTGCGCGAGGTGAATGTGCCGATCGTCGCGGACATCCACTTCCACTACAAGCGCGCCATCGAGGCCGCCAAGGCCGGCGCCGCCTGCCTGCGCATCAACCCGGGCAATATCGGCAGCCCGGAGCGCGTGAAGGAAGTGGTGAAGGCCGCACGGGACTATGGCTGTGCCATCCGCATCGGCGTGAATGCCGGCAGCCTGGAAAAGCACCTGCTGGAGAAGTACGGGGAGCCCAACCCCGATGCGCTGGTGGAAAGCGCGCTGTGGCACGCCGACCACCTGCTGCAGAACGATTTCCATGAGTTCAAGATCAGCGTGAAGGCCTCGGACGTGTTCCTGGCCGTCGCCGCCTATCAGCAACTGGCCGAGGCCTGCGACCACCCGCTGCATATCGGCATCACCGAGGCTGGCGGGCGCCGGGCCGGTACCGTGAAATCCGCGATCGGCCTGGGCAACCTGCTCTGGGCCGGCATCGGCGACACGGTGCGCGTCTCCCTCAGCGCGGAGCCCGAGGAAGAGGTGCATGTCGGCTGGGATCTGCTGAAGTCCCTGCACCTGCGCAATCGCGGCGTGAAGGTGATCTCCTGCCCCTCCTGCGCGCGGCAGGGTTTCGACGTCATCAAGACCGTCGCCACCCTGGAAGATCGCCTGGCCCATATCGTGGAGCCGATCACGCTCAGCATCATCGGCTGCGTGGTGAATGGCCCTGGTGAGGCGCTGATGACCGATATCGGCCTGACCGGCGGCGGCTCTGGCCGCCACATGGTCTATGCCGCCGGCAAGCAGGACCACACCACCGGCACCGAGGACATGGTGTCCCATCTGGTCGAGCTGGTGGAAAAGCGCGCGGAACTGCTGCGCGCGGCCGCCGCGGCGGAAAAGGCGAAGGCGGCCGCCGAGTAGGCAGCCGCGGCGCCGGGGCTCAGCCCCGGCGCACCACGTAGTCACCCGCCTGCAAGGCCGCGATGATGGCCTCGCTCTGGGCGTTGTCACGCACCTCGATCATCAGTTCCAGCTCCGCCGTCTGCACGCTGGGTGCCGCGAACAGGCGCTGGTGACTGACCTCGATCACGTTGCCGCCGGCCGCCGCCACACGGGTGGCGATATCGGCCAGCACGCCCGGCCGGTCCGGAATATCCAGATGCAGGCGCAGGATGCGGCCGTCGCGCAGCAGGTTGCGCAGCAGCACATTGGCCAGGATGCGCGGGTCGATATTGCCCCCGCAGACCGGTGTGCCGACGCGCTGGCCCCGGAACCGCTCCGGGAAGGCCAGGATGGCCGCGAGACCGGCGGCACCGGCCCCCTCCGCCACCACCTTGGCGCCTTCGGCCAGCAGGGCGATGGCCTGCTCCACCGCGCGCTCAGGCACCACCAGCACCTCGACGCCCAGCTCACGCAGCAATTGCAGCGGAAGTTGGCCGACATCGCGCACGGCAATGCCCTCGGCGATGGTCGGGCCGCCCACATGCACCGGCTGTCCCGCCAGGCGCTGCGCCATGGCCGGATAGCCCTCGACCTCGACCCCGAACACCTTCACCCGCGGGCGCAGCTCCGCCGCGGCGACAGCGCAGCCCGACACCAAGCCGCCGCCGCCGGTGGGCAGCACCAGCATGTCCACCTCCGGCGCGTCCTCCAGCAATTCCAGCGCCAGCGTGCCCTGGCCGGCGATCACGGCAGGGTCGTCGTAGGGATGGATGAAGGTCAGGCCTTCCTTCAGCGCCAGCTCATGCGCATGGGCGGCGGCTTCGGCCAGGGTCTCCCCATGCAGCACCACATGGGCGCCGAAGGCCTCGGTCCGCAGCACCTTGGTCGCGGGCGTGAAACGCGGCATCACGATGACGGCGCGGATACCCGCCAGCGTCGCGTGGCGCGCCACCGCCTGGGCATGGTTGCCGGCGGACATGGCGACGACACCCGCCGCGCGCTCCCGCTCCGTCAGCAGGGCGATGCGGTTCGCCGCCCCACGTTCCTTGAAGGCCCCCGTCGCCTGAAGGTTGTCCAGCTTCAGAAAGACCGTCGCCCCCGCCACGCGGGAGACGGCGGGCATCTCCATGGTGGGCGTATGCCGCACGGCCCCCTGGATGCGCGCGGCCGCGGCCCGCACATCGGCGAGGCTCAGCTCCGTCCGCACCGCCGGGTTCACTGACCGAGCCTCATCAGTAGGAGACCGCGGCGATCTCATAGGCGCGGGAGCCGCCGGGGGCCGGCACTTCCACGCTATCGCCCACCTTCTTGCCCATCAGCGCCTTGGCCAAGGGTGAGGTGAGGGAGATCGAGTTCGTCTTCATGTCGGCCTCATACTGGCCAACGATGCGATAGGTCTTTTCCTCGTCGCTCTCTTCGTCCACCACGGTCACATGGGCGCCGAAGCGCACCTGGGGCCCGGAAAACTTGGAAACGTCGATGACTTCGGAGGAAGGAATGATCGATTCCAGCTCCGCGATCCGGCCTTCGATGAAGGACTGACGTTCCCGCGCCGCGTGGTATTCGGCATTCTCAGAAAGGTCACCATGGGCGCGCGCCTCCGCGATGGCGCGGATCACCGCAGGGCGTTCCTCCACCCGCAAATGCTTCAGCTCTTCCTCGAGCTTCGCGAGCCCCGGTGCCGTGATCGGGAACTTCTGCACTGTATTGTCACCTCTCACCAATGGGAAAGGGCGGCCAGTTGCCTGCCCGCCCGTACCGGTCATTCAGGGGAGTTGGCGGTCAGAAACCTGCGCGCGCCCGCTCAAAACGTCCCTTGAGAGTAGGATTGCAGCGGCGCGACATCAAGGGTTCCCGCTCGCAGGGCCGCGATCGCGTGCACCGCAGCACGCGCACCGGCCAAAGTGGTGTAGTGCGGCACCGCCTGAGTCAGGGCGCTGCGGCGGATATCGAAGCTGTCCGTCACGCTCTGCCCGCCTTGGGCGGTGTTGATCACCAGCTGGATATCGCCGTTCTTGATGGCGTCCACACAATGCGGGCGGCCTTCCATCACCTTGTTCACCCGGGCGCAGGGAATGCCCGCTTCCTCAAGCTTCGCGGCGGTGCCCCGCGTGGCCAGCAGGCCGAAGCCCATATCGACCAGGCGGCGCGCCAGCTGCACGGCGGCGGACTTGTCGCTGTTCTTCACGCTGATGAAAGCGGTGCCGGAGGCCGGCAGCTTCACACCCGCGCCCAGCTGAGACTTCAGGAAAGCCCGCTCGAAGGACAGGTCGAGGCCCATCACCTCGCCGGTGGACTTCATCTCGGGGCCCAGGATCACGTCCACATTCGGGAAGCGGTTGAAGGGGAACACCGCCTCCTTCACCGCGACGTGGCGGGGCACGGCATCGTCATCCAGCTTGAACTCGGACAGCAGCGTGCCGGCCATGATCAGCGCGCCGATCTTGGCTACCGGCACACCGGTCGCTTTGGCCACGAAGGGCACGGTGCGGGAGGCACGGGGGTTCACCTCCAGCACGTAGATCTCGTTGTCCTTCACCGCGTACTGCACGTTCATCAGCCCCTGCACCTTCAGGGCGCGGGCCATGGCCTCGGTCTCGGCCTTCAGCTCCGTCACGATGGCGGGCGGCAGGGAGTAGGGCGGCAGGGAGCAGGCGCTGTCGCCGGAATGGATGCCGGCTTCCTCGATGTGCTCCATCACGCCGGCCACATAGACATTGCCCTCGCGGTCGCAGACGCAGTCCACATCCACCTCGATGGCGTCCTGCAGATACTGGTCGATCAGGATGGGGTTCTCGCCCGAGACCTTCACGGCCTCGGCGCCGAAGCGACGGAGCTGCTCGGGGCTATAGGCGATTTCCATCGCCCGGCCGCCCAGCACATAGGACGGGCGGACCACCACCGGATAGCCGATGCGCTCAGCCTGGACCAACGCTTCATCCAGATTGCGGGCGATGCCGTTCTGCGGCTGCTTCAGGCCCAGGCCCTTCAGAAGCTGCTGGAAACGCTCGCGGTCCTCGGCGATGTCGATCGCCTCGGCGCTGGTGCCCAGGATGGGGATGCCGGCCTTGGACAGATACTGGCTGAGCTTCAGCGGCGTCTGGCCGCCATACTGCACGATGCAGCCCAGCAGCTCGCCGTCCTGCTTTTCCTTCTCCAGGATCGCCAGCACGTCCTCATGGAACAGCGGCTCGAAATACAGCCGGTCGGAAGTGTCGGGGTCGGTCGAGACGGTTTCCGGGTTGCAGTTGACCATGATGGTCTCGATGCCGACTTCCTTCAGGGCGTAGGCGGCATGGACGCAACAATAGTCGAACTCGATGCCCTGGCCGATGCGGTTCGGACCGCCGCCCAGGATCGCGACCTTCTTCCGGCCGGTGGGCCGGGATTCGCAGACCGGCACATCGAATCCACCCTCATAGGTGGAGTACATGTAGGGCGTCTCGGAGGCGAATTCGCCGGCGCAGGTGTCGATGCGCTTGTACACCGGCAGCACGCCCAGCTTGGCGCGCAGGGCCGTTACGTCCGTCTCCTTGCGGCCCGACAGGCGGGCGAGCTGGACATCGGAGAAACCCAGCGCCTTCAGCTTGCGCATGGCCAGCGCGGTGCCGGGCAGGCCATGCGCCGTCACATCGCGCTCGGCGGCGATGATCTTCTCCACCTCACGCAGGAACCAGGGCTCGAACTTGCTGACCTCGGCGATCTCCTCGACCGTCAGCCCGGCGCGCAGGGCCTCGCCCGCCATCAGGATGCGGTTGGGCGCGGGCTGGGCCAGGGCGGCCCGGAAGGCCTCATGGCTGGCATCGCCGGGGCGCTCCACCGGGTCGAGGCCCGAGAAACCCGTCTCCAGGCTGCGCAGGCCCTTCTGCAGGGCCTCGGAGAAGCTGCGGCCGATGGCCATGGCTTCACCGACCGACTTCATGCTGGTGGTCAGCAGCGCCGGGGTGCCGGGGAATTTCTCGAAGGTGAAGCGGGGGATCTTCACGACCACATAGTCGATGGTCGGCTCGAAGCTGGCGGGGGTGACGCGCGTGATGTCGTTCGTCAGCTCATCCAGCGTGTAGCCCACGGCCAGCTTCGCCGCGACCTTGGCGATCGGGAAGCCGGTGGCCTTGGAGGCCAGCGCGGAGGAGCGGGAGACGCGCGGGTTCATCTCGATGATGGTCATGCGACCATCCTTCGGGTTGATCGCGAACTGCACGTTGGAACCGCCGGTGTCCACGCCGATCTCGCGCAGGCAGGCAATGGAGGCATCGCGCATGCGCTGGTATTCGCGATCGGTCAGCGTCAGTGCCGGGGCAACCGTGATGCTGTCGCCGGTGTGGATGCCCATCGGGTCCAGATTCTCGATGGAGCAGATGATGATGCAGTTGTCCGCGCTGTCGCGGACCACCTCCATCTCATACTCCTTCCAGCCCAGCACGCTTTCCTCGATCAGCACCTCGGTGGTCATCGAGGCATCGAGACCGGCGGCCACGATCTGCTCGAATTCCTCGGTGTTGTAGGCGATGCCGCCACCCGTGCCGCCCAGCGTGAAGGAGGGGCGGATCACGCAGGGCAGGCCGATGATCTTCAGCGCGGCGCGCGCCTGCTCCATGCTGTGCGCGATTTCGCTGGCCGGGCTCTCGATGCCGATCTTGGCCATGGCATCGCGGAATTTCTGCCGGTCCTCGGCCTTGTCGATCACCTCGGCCTTGGCGCCGATCAGCTCGCAGCCGTACTTCTCCAGCACGCCGGCCTCGGCCAGCTTCAGGGAGGTGTTGAGCGCGGTCTGCCCGCCCATGGTGGGCAGCAGCGCGTCCGGGCGCTCCTTGGCGATGATCTTCTCGACGATCTCGACGGTGATCGGCTCGATATAGGTGGCATCCGCCAGGCCGGGATCGGTCATGATCGTGGCCGGGTTGGAGTTCACCAGGATGACGCGGTAGCCCTCCGCTCGGAGCGCCTTGCAGGCCTGGGCGCCGGAGTAGTCGAACTCGCAGGCCTGCCCGATCACGATCGGACCCGCGCCGATGATGAGGATGGACTTGATATCTGTGCGCTTGGGCATGGGGGCTACCGGAAAGGAGTGTTCAGGAAACGGCGCGAAGGCGCCGGCGCGGATGTGGTGTGGGCTCAGCCCATCGAGGCGAAACCGCCATCGACCGGGATGGCCGTGCCGGTGACGAAGCGTGCTTCCTCACTGGCCAGGAAGACGGCGATCGCCGCCAGATCGTCGGGCCTGCCCCATCGCCCGACGGGCGTGCGGGACAGGATCTTGTCGTACAGGCCCGGCACGTCGCGGCGGGCACCGTCGGTCAGCTCGGTCTCGATCCAGCCGGGCAGCACGGTGTTGGCCGTGATGCCCTCCGCGGCCCAGGCCGAGGCGAGGGACTTGGTATACTGCACCACCGCCCCCTTGCTGGCCCCATAGGCCGGCGAGAAGGGGACGCCGAAGATCGACAGGATCGAGCCGATATTGATGACCCGCCCGCGGCCGGAGGCCTTGAGCGAGGGATAGGCCGCCCGGGTCAGCCGCATCAGCGCGCCCAGGTTGATCTCCAGGATGGTCGCCCATTCGGCGTCGGAGATCTCCTCCGGCCGCTTGCGGATGTTCATCCCGGCATTGTTGATCAGGATGTCGAGGCGCCCGGCATCGGCCAGCACCTTCTCCACCAGTTGCTCCGTGGCACCAGGGGCCGAGAGGTCCAGTTCGATAGCGATGCTGCCGGCGGGGAGTTCCGCCAGCGCCTTGGCGTTCTTGGTCGGGTTGCGGCCGGTGATGACCACCCGCGCGCCGTGCTCGGCCAGCCCCTTGGCCATGCCGAGCCCAATGCCGCCATTCCCGCCGGTGACGAGCGCCACCGTTCCCGCAAGATTGAACATCGCCGCGTTCCTTCCCTGGCCCCGTCCTTGGCGCGCTCAGGCCGCGCGATTCTTGTCCATCAGCTCCGCGAAGCGGGTGAACAGGTAATGGCTGTCGGACGGCCCGGGCGAAGCTTCCGGGTGATACTGCACCGAAAAGGCGGGCAGCGCATCGCTGGCGATGCCTTCGTTGGAACCGTCGAACAGGCTGCGATGGGTCACGCGCACGCCTTCGGGCAGCGAAGCCTCATCCACGGCGAAGCCATGGTTCTGGCTGGTGATCTCCACCTTGCCGGTCGTCAGGTCCTTCACCGGCTGGTTCGCGCCGCGATGGCCACGGTCCATCTTGTAGGTGCTGGCGCCGAGCGACAGGGCCAGAAGCTGATGCCCCAGGCAGATGCCGAACACCGGCACCTTCTTCTCCAGCACTTCCCGGATGGCGGGGACGGCATAGACGCCGGTCGCCGCCGGGTCACCCGGGCCATTGCTCAGGAAGACGCCATCGGGCTGATGGCGCAGGATTTCCTCGGCGGTCGCGGTCGCGGGCACGACGGTCACGTCGCAACCCACCTCGACCAGGCTGCGCAGGATGTTGCGCTTGGCGCCGTAATCCACCGCCACCACGCGGTAACGCGGGCTGGGGACGGGCTGGAAGCCCTCACCCCAGCGCCAGGTGCTGCCGGACCAATGATAGGTCTGGCGGGTGGTCACGTCCTTGGCGAGGTCCATGCCCTCCAGCCCCGGCCATTCGCGGGCCTGAGCCACCAAGGCCGGGATGTCGAAACGGCCGTTCTCCGGGAAGTGCAGCACGCCGTTGGGCGCGCCCAGGTCACGGATCCGCGCCGTGAGCGAGCGGGTATCGACGCCGGAAATGCCGGGCACGCCATGCCGCTTCAGCCAGCCATCCAGATGGGCCACGGCGCGCCAGTTCGCGGGCTCCGTCACATCCTGCTTCACGACCAGGCCACGGGCGGCGGGGTTGGTCGCCTCCTCGTCCTCGGCATTCGTGCCGACATTGCCGATATGCGGGAAGGTGAAGGTGATGATCTGCCCGGCATAGGACGGATCGGTCAGGGTTTCCTGATAGCCGGTCATGCCCGTGTTGAAGCAGATCTCGGCCACCTGGGTGCCATGGGCACCGAAGCCACGGCCCCAGAGCACCGCGCCATCGGCCAGCACCAGGGCGGCCGTGGCACCTTCGGGCACTTCCGTGACGGCGGGAACCTGCTCGGCCCCCGGCATCTCAGAGAAGTCCAGCCCGGTGGCCGCGACGATGGCGGACCAATGCTTGGCGGGAATGGCCTTGGCCTGGCGCCACTTTCGTAGCGCCTCGGTCCCGAGGCTCAGGCGCTGGGCGGCCGCATCAGGGCCACCGAGAAGGGAGATGATATCTTCGACACTGCGCATGCCCCGGACATACCGGGATTAGATTTCCCAACGCAAGCCTTTTCCGAAGCGTGGGAAGTTTTTTCCCTCAGCCCCGACGGCGACGCGCGGGCGTGGGTTCCCGTTCCGGATTTCCCGCCGGCGGCCCGCCGACCTGCCCGGCATCGAAGCCCAGGAAGCCGACATCCTCACGCGCGGCACCGCCATCGCGCGCCCAGAGCCGCGCACGCGGCGGAGGGGCCGGGGGCGCGGGAACAGCCGCGGAGGCGGCAGGGCGCTGGGCCTCACGGCCACGGCCCGTCCGGGCGGGCGCAGCCGCCCGGCCCGGTTCCGGCGCGTCACCGGCGCCAGGCCCGGAGGGGCCGCGCAGGGACAGGATGTAGAAGATCATCTCCGGCCGCCCCTGATCCACGGCCGAGTCGAGCGCGGTCAGGCCCAGGGCGTTGCGCGCGCTGGTCTCGGCACCACGAGCCACGGCATCGCGGGCGGCGGGCACATCACCGCGAGAGATGGCATCGAACAGCGCATCGTTCGGGTTCATCGACGAACCGGGGGTCTGTGCCGGAATGACCGGGGCCTGGCGCCCCAGCAGGCCGGGCAGACCCGGCGGGCGTTCCCGCTGCTGCTGCTGCAACCGTGGGTCGGATGCCCCGGAGCCACCAGGCGCCGCCCCGCCGCTGCCAAGACGGCCTTGGGCCATCGCCAGGGAAGGAGCCATCACGGCCAGGGCGCAGAGCATGACAGGAAGACGCATGGCGACCTTCTAGCGCCCTTCTCGGCGCCAAGCCAGCAGCGTGAAGCCGGCAATCAGCAACAGGCTGGCCCAGGGGGGCAACAGGGAGGTGGCGCGCACCTCCGTCACCAGATGATCCTCATTCCGGCGCAGCCCCAGCCAGCCGCCGGCATTGCTGGCCGCCATGGCCCGCCCGGCGGGCACCCGTCGGAATTCCGGCATCTGCGCGCCATCCCCCACCCAGCGGAAGGCGCCGCCCGTATTGGCCATCGCCGGACGCAGCGGTTCCGGCGAGGCGCGCAGATCCTGATATTCCTGCGGATTGCCGGGAGGTACGGCCGCGAAGGCGACGCGCTGGCCAGCCGTGACACGCCATATGCCCGGGGCCGTGGCCTGCAGCTCCGCCACGCTGCGACCATGGCCGTCATCCTGCGCCGGCAGGCGCGTGACGGTGCCATCGGGGGCGCTGACCTCGAATTCCCGCGGTCCCGGCACCTGCAGGGTGCGGTGTTCGATCTGCAAGGCACCGCCAGCCTGGCGGGCACGCAGTTCCTCCTCCTCCAGCTGCGGCTCCCGCATCAGCCAATGCGCCAGGCGGCGCAGCAACTCCTGATGGGGCCCGCCGCCATCATGCCCGCGCGCCCACAGCCAGATGTGGTCCGACAGCATCAGCGCCACCCGCCCCTCACCCACCCGGTCCAGAATCAGAAGAGGGGAGCCGTTCGGCGCCTGCATCACGGCATTGCCGGAGCTCTGCGTGGCCCGCAGCAGCCGATACCAGCGGCCCCAGCTGGGCGTGGCGCCTGCCAGCAGATCGCTGGTCACGGGGTGCCGGCGGCCGATATCGGAGATCTGCGGCCGGTAGGGTTCTTCCAGCAACGCCTGGCCGCCGGGCAGCGGCCGCGCCGGCAGGATGGGCCCCAGCGGCGTGTTGGACAGGCTGGTGCCGCCGGTGAACTCCGGCCCCACCGAGACCAGCAGGGCGCCGCCCGCCCGCACGTAATCCGAGATGTTGCGCAGATAGGCCGGCGGCAGGATGCCGCGGTTGGAGAAGCGATCGAAAATGATCAGGTCGAATTCGCGAAGTTTCACGTGAAACAATTCGCGCACCGGGAAGGCAATCAGCGCCAACTCGTTCAACGGCGTCAGGTCGTCCTTTTCCGGCGGGCGCAGGATGGTGAAATGCACCAGATCCACGCCGGGGTCGGATTTCAGCAGGCGCCGCCAGGTGCGCTCGCCGGCATGCGGCTCTCCGCTGACCAACAGCACCCGCAGCCGGTCGCGGATGCCGTTCACGGTAAAGACCAGGCGGTTGTTCTCGGTGCTGACCTCGCCGGGCCGCTCCTCCACCACCGCCTCGACCACGGTCGGCCCGCCGCGCTCGATCGGCACGGAGATGATGTGCTCCTGCCCCAGGGGGAGGTTTTCCGTGCGCGGCGCGCCCCCATCGATGCGCACCGTCATCCGCGCGGTGCCGGAGGCGCGCGGCACGCCTAGATCCTCGGCCAGCACGCGCAGGTCCACGGTGCGGCCGATGATGCCGAAGCTCGGCCCCTCCACCAGGCGCAGCCGCCGGTCGATTTCACCGGCCTGGCCGGGCAGCAGGACATGGAAGGGGGCGGACAACATGGCGGCCCGCTCCGCCACGTCATGCACCTGGCCATCGGTGATGGCGACGATGCCAGCCAGGCGGGCGCGGGGGATTTCGGCCAGGGCCAGTTCCACCGCCTGCAGCAGTCTCGTGCCCTGCTGGCCTTCCTCCGGCACCTCCACCACGCGGGTTTCCAGGCGATCCAGCCCCTCCAGCCGCTGCATCAGCCATTGCCGGGCGGTGTCGATGGCGGCCGTGCGGTTCGCCACCAGCCGGGTGCTGTCGGAGCGATCGACGACGATCAGGGCGATATCCGGGCGCTCCTCCCGCACCTCGCTGACCCAGCGCGGGTTGAACAGGGCCAGCAGGCAGGCGGCGATGGCCAGCAGCCGATAGCCGGTGCCCGCGGCCCGCCGGAATAACAGGAAGCCGACCAGCAGAACGGCCAGCCCGGCCGCAACCATCAGGGTCCATTCCGGCACCAGCGGTGCGAAGTCGATGCGGAAGACGGAGCGGATCACGGGCGCGGTTCCGGCATGGTCAATTCCCCAGCCTTTCGAGAATGGCGGGGATATGCACCTGATCGCCCTTGTAGTTGCCGGTCAGGGCATAGATCACGAGGTTCACGCCGAACCGATAGGCCAGGGTGCGCTGCCGACTGCCGCCGGGGATGGCCGCATGCAGGTTCTGCCCCCGGTCATCCACCGCCCAGGCCCCGGCCCAGTCATGCCCGCCGATGATCACGGGGCTGACGCTGTCATTGGCCCGGTCCTGGTCCCGGGCGGCCCAGACGACCCCGCCGGTGAAGCGGCCCGGCAGATCGTTCAACAGATAGAAGGCCCGCCGGAGCACATGATCCTCCGCGACCGGGGCCAGGGCCGGCACGGCAAGCCCAGCCGTGACCCGGCGCAGCGCCGCGCGGGCACCGGGCGATTGGCCCTCGCCCGAACCTTCATCCCGGGTGTCGAGCACCAGGATGCCACCATTCTGCATGAAGGCATTCAGTGCCGCACGGCCCGCGGCATCGGGTGCCGGCGTGTTGGCCGTCACGGCCCAGTAGAGCAAAGGAAACACGGACAGGTCGGACTGGCCCGGCTGCACGCCCTGCGGCTCCGCCAAGGTCACGGAGGTCCGGCGATTCACATAGTCGCTCAGCCCCGCCATGCCCCGCCGCAAGGTATCGTCCAGGCTTGCGTCACCGGTCTGCACATAGGCAAGGCGCGGCGCATTCGCGAAGCCGCCTTCCTGTGCCCGCGCCCCCGGGACACAGGCCAGCAGCAAGGTGCAGCCCAGCGCCGCCACGCGCATCTGGCCCAGCAGGCCCCGCATCCGCGCCGAAAGCAGCAGGTCGAGCAGCAGCAGGCCCAGCGCCCCCAGCAGTAGCCAGGGCCCCCAGGCCCGGCCAGGCGCAGCCTCACTCAGCTCCAGCGCCAGCTGGCCATCCGGCAGTACCAGCGGCTCCAGCTTCTGCACCTGGCCACCGAGGTTCAGTGCCACCAGCGTCCCGTTCTCCAGACTGCCATTGCCGTACCAGCCCGGAGGATTGCGCGGGGAAGGCACGGGCTGCGCCACCGCGTTCAGTGGCGCGACCGTGGCGGACGGCCGGCCCAGCCGCCCCAACCCGTCGAGCAGCTGGTTGGGCGGCAACGGCATGTCTCCGGCCTCCGAGGCGTTGCCCGCGCCATTGGCCTGGGCCACGATCAGCCGCAGCATCCGCACGAACAGGCCGGACAGGGCCAGGTTCGACCACTCCGCCGTGGGCGGCACATGGAACAGCACGATGCGCCCCGCACCCCGGGTCTCGGCGGTGATCAGGGGCGTGCCATCGGTCAGCCGGGCCCAGGTGCGTTCGGTCAGCCTGGGTGACGGGTCGGCCAGGACCTGGCGCTCCACGGTCACGTCCTGGGGCGGCGTCAGCCCGGCGAAGGGGGAATTCTCCGGGAAGGAGCCCAGCCCTTGCGGGCGCTCCCAGCTCATCCCGCCGCCCAGCGCGCGCTCATTCCGCAGGCGGACAGGCAACAACGGATCCTGCCGTTCCGCCAGGGCGGAGCCCGCGAAACGCACCAGCACACCGCCCCGGTTCACCCATTCGCCGATCAGGGCCTGATCGGCGGGCGAGCCGATGGTGCGGTCGGGAATGAACAGCACCGACAGCGAGCGGGCCAGCAGGCTGTCCAGCGTGCCGCGCCGCAGCTCGGCGAAGGGCTGCAGGGCGCGCTCCAGATAATAGAATTCTCCCAGCAGGGGCGTCTGCGCCTCGGGCGCGTCGCCGCTCAGCAATCCCACCGGGCGGCGGCGGAAACGTTCATCGAGCAGGAATACACTGCCAGCCGAGGTGTCCCCTTCGATCTCGATGCTGGTGACCTGGTTGCGGATCTCGGAGGGCAGCAGCAGCGAGGCGGTGCCGGTCTCAACCCCGCGTTCCAGCCGCATGGCGACCGATCCCACCGCCCTGCCATCCGCGGTGCGGGCCAGAATGCGGCGCTCGGCCGGCAGTTGGGAGGGTGTCTGCGCCAGGGAGACCACCAGCGCCTCCCCTTCCTGCCGGGGCGGCAGCAGAATACGGCGGGGATTGCCGAAGGCACCACGGACAGCGACTTCGCCAACACCACGCAGGGCGTCCATCAACCCGGCTTCGGCCAACCCGTCCGCCAGATAGGTCACGCGTACCGGATCGCGCTGTTGGTTGCGCCACGGGGCCAGGGCCGCGACCGCGGCCTGATGGTCACGCGGCCAGGGCTTGGGCTGCAATTGCTCCAGCGTGGCGCGCAATTCGGGGGCGGGCATGGGCGGCGTCACGATGGGCGGCAGATCCGGCCCGCGGAATGCCGTGGTCAGCAAGGCCACCCGGGCCCCATCCCGGCCGGCCGCGTCCACCTCGGCCAGGGCCCGGGCACGCCGGGCCGACCAGTCGAGCCCCGAGGCCCAGCCATCATCCAGCACCAGCAGCCGGATGGCATCGGCTGTTTCCACCCCGCGCGAGCCGAGAATCGGGTTGGCCAGGCCGATGATGAACCCCGCCACCACCAGGCAACGCAGCAGCAGGATGTACCAGGGCGTGCGCGCCACCGTCTCCTCCTGCACCGGCAGGCGGCGCAGCAGGAACAGGGTGGGAAAGACCTCTCGCCGGGGTTGCGGCGGCAGCACGCGCAGCAGCCACCACAGCGCCGGCAGGCCAAGCAACGCCACCAACAGGATAGGTGCCGCGAAACTCATCGCTGGCTCGCCAGCGCATGCCAGATGGCCAGCAGCGCGGGAGAGGCCGCCTCCTCCGTGCCGCAGGTGACCAGCGTGCCGCCCAGATGCGTCGCCACCTGGCGCAGCCCTTCCTGATGCGCCTGGAAGCGCAAGGCATAGGTCTCAGCGGCGGAAGAAGCGTTGCGCAGCAATTCCCGGTGCTCGCCGGCCGCATCACGCAGTTCGATGCGGCCGGCGTAGGGAAGTTGGGCTTCGGCCGGGTCGAGCACCTGAACCAGCGCGGGCCGGGGCGCGAGGCCCGCGACGGGGCCGATCAGCGCCGCCACCTCGGGCAACTCGAACAGGAAATCACTGATCAGCAGCAACCGTGCGTGGCGCGGCACCACCGCCGCGTCCAGGTCGAACGCATAGGTGGGGATAGCCTGAGCCAGCCGCTCGATGGCAGAGCGGCCCTGGAAGTTGCGAAGCTCGGCGCCGGCCAGCCGCACGCGCTCTCCGGCGCGCAGCAGCAGGATACCGGCCGCCAGCGCCAGCAACTGCGCCCGCATCCGCTTGGTGACAGGGGCGGCACGGCTGCGCCAATCCAGCCGGGAAGCCGGATCAAGCCACAGCACGACCGTCTGCGCCGCCTCCCACTCCGTCTCCCGGATCGAGACCCGGTCGGAGCGCGCGGAGCGCCGCCAGTCGATCCGGTTCACCGGGTCACCAGGCATGAAGGGGCGATACTGCCAGAAACTGTCGCCCGAGCCGCTGCGCCGGCGCCCGTGGCTGCCCTGCATCACTGTGGAGGCCACCCGCTCGGCCTCCACCAGCAGGCCCGGAAGCCTGGCCGCGAGGGATTGCGCGGCGGCGAGTTGGTCAGCCAATGGTCGCCTTCAATTCATCGATCAGGCTGGCGATCGTCACACCATCCGCCCGCGCGGAGAAGGTCAGCGCCATGCGATGCCGCAACACGGGGTCGGCCAGGGCCAGCACATCCTCCACGCTCGGCGCCAACCGGCCGGAAAACAAGGCGCGGGCGCGGGTGGCCAGCATCAGCGCCTGGGCGGCACGCGGGCCAGGGCCCCAGGACAGGCTGGAGGCCAACCGCTGGGAAGCCGCCGTCTCCGGCCTCGCGCCGCGCACCAGGCGCAGGATGGCCGTCACGACGTCGTCGGGCACCGGCAGGCGGCGCACCAGGGCCTGGGCCGCCAGCAATTCCTGCCCGGACAGCACCGGATTGGCCCGTGCCTCCTGCGCGCCGGTCGTGGCCAGCAGCATCTGGCGCTCGGCGGCCTCATCCGGGTAGCGCACCTCCACCTCCAGCAGGAAGCGGTCGAGCTGGGCCTCCGGCAGGGGATAGGTGCCTTCCTGCTCGATGGGGTTCTGGGTGGCCAGAACGTGGAAGGGGCGGGGCAGAGGCATGATCTCGCCGCCCACGGCCACCTTGCCCTCCTGCATGGATTGCAACAGGGCGGACTGGGTGCGCGGAGAGGCACGGTTGATCTCGTCCGCCATCAGCAACTGGCAGAATACCGGCCCCTTGATGAAGCGGAAACCGCGCCGGCCATCGGCGCCTTCCTCCAGCACCTCGCTGCCCAGGATGTCGGCCGGCATCAGGTCCGGCGTGAACTGCACGCGACGGGCATCCAGGCCCAGCACGGTGGCCAGGGTCTCCACCAGCTTGGTCTTGCCGAGGCCGGGCACACCCACCAGCAGCACATGCCCGCCAGACAGGATGGTGACCGTGACCTGCTCGATCACACCATCCTGGCCGAGGATCACCCGCCCCACCTCATCCTTCACCCGGCTGAGCCGATCCGCGATCGCCTCCGCCTGCGACGCCATGTCCAGAGCCTGTTCCATTGCAGCCACGTCGGTGCGCTCTCCCATCCAGGCGGCGTCCTTCCTATATTGGCTCGCAGACAGCGAGCTTGAGTAGGAATTTTAGGTTGGCCGACCCGTTTCACAACATGCCGCAGGGCGGATGCCTGCCGTCGCTCGGGCAGCAGCCCTTGAAGCGGCCCGATGGCAAGTGGAATTGCGGCGACCTGGACATGTTCATCGCGCGCGATGGCACCTGGTTCTACAAAGGCTCGCCCATCGGCCGCAAAGAACTGGTCTGCCTGTTCGCCTCGGTACTGAAGCGTGAGGCAGATGGTTCCTACTGGCTGGAAACGCCGGTGGAGCGCGGTCTTGTCCGCGTGGAGGACGCGCCTTTCATCGCGGTCGAACTGTTCTGGAAGGCCGATAACGGCAAGCAGACGCTTAGCTTCCGGACCAATCTCGATCAAATGGTCACGGCGGATGCCGAACACCCGATCAGCGTCCATATCTGCCCGATCTCCCGCGAGCCCCGCCCTTATGTCACGGTGCGGCCGGGGCTGGAGGCCAAGATCAGCCGTTCTGTCTTCTATGAGATGGTCGCACTGGCCGATTCCGAGGAACTGGACGGGAAATCCGTCTTGGGTGTCTGGAGCGAAGGCGTGTTCTTTCCCATCGACGATCTGCCTGGGGATGCGGCTTGAACCTCGACCCCACCACGCTGACGGCGCTGCTCCAGCGCGAGCATCTGCCCGCCAGCGACTCGACGCCATCGCTGAAACCCGCGGCGGTGCTGGTGCCCCTGGTCACGCGGCCCGATCCCACCATCCTGCTGACATTGCGCACCAAATCGCTCTCCAGCCATGCCGGGCAGGTGGCCTTCCCCGGCGGGCGGATCGAGATGGGAGAAACCCCGGACGAGGCCGCGCTACGTGAGGCGCAGGAGGAAATCGGCCTGCCGCGGGAGCTGGTGAAGCGAATCGGGCGGCTGCCGGAGCACATCACTGGCACCGGCTATCGCGTCACCCCCATCGTGGGGCTGGTGCGGCCTGACTTCGAAGTCATGCCGGAAGCCGGCGAGGTGGAGGAAGTGTTCGAGGTCCCCCTCAGCATGATCCTGGACCCCGCCGCCCCGCGCCGCGAATCGAAGATGTGGTCTGGCCGGATGCGGGAATACTGGGTGTGGCCGCATGAAAAACATTTTATCTGGGGCGCCACGGCCGCGATTCTGGTGAATCTGGCCACCGCCATGCGAGGGGAGCGTTGAGCCTTCCCGCCATGCTGCGCCAAGGCGTGGTGCGGGAATTGCTGACCGCCCTGCCCGGCGCCCGCGTGGTGGGCGGCGCCGTGCGGGACCATCTGGCCGGGCGGCCCATCCATGACATCGATGTGGGTTCCGCCTTTCCGCCGGAAGAAGCCACCACCCGCCTGCGGCAGGCCGGCTTCCGGATTTTCGAAACCGGACTGGACCACGGCACCGTCACCGCGGTCCGGCACGGCACGTCTGTCGAAGTGACGACGCTGCGGCGCGATGTGGAGGCGGATGGGCGCCACGCCTCGGTTGCCTGGACGCGGAACTGGCGTGAGGACGCGGAGCGGCGGGACTTCACCATCAACGCCATGAGCATGGATGCCCATGGCAATCTGTTCGACTATTTCCAGGGCCAAGCCGATCTGCGGGTCGGGCGCGTGCGCTTCATCGCCGATGCCGCGACCCGGATCCGGGAAGATTACCTGCGCTCCCTGCGCTTCTTCCGGTTCTGGGCCCGTTACGGCCGAGGGGCGCCGGATGCCGAGGCCATGGCCGCCATCGCCGGCCATCTGGACGGGCTGCGCATCCTCTCCGTCGAGCGGGTCTGGATGGAATTCAAGCGGTTGCTGGAAGCCCCCGACCCTTGCGACGCGCTGGAACACATGCAGGCCAGCGGCGTCTGGCCGACCCTGCTGGCCGAGGCAGCCCCCGTGGACACGCGCCTGTTGCGTGAACTGATCCGGCGCCAGGCTCCGCGCGATGCCCTGCTGCGCTTCGCGGCCCTGCTGCCGCCAGGCGCCCCCGCCCATGCCATCGCCAGCCGGCTGAAATTCTCAGGGGATGAGGCCGCCCGCCTCAAACTGCTGCGGCGCCGGGACATCCCGCCCCCCGCCAGCGCCGTGGACAAGCGCGGCATGCGGCTGTTCCTGCTGGCCGTGGCCCGCAACGGCCACGATCCACAGCCGGACGCCGAAGCCTGGCTGTGGCTGCGTGAGGCCGAGGGGCTGTCCCCCCCCGATATCCGCGAAGCCCTTGGTCAGGTCGCGGTGCCGGTCTTCCCCCTGCAAGGCCGGGATCTGCTGGCGCTGGGCTACGCCGCCGGGCCGGAGATGGGCCGGACACTGCAACAGCTCCGCGCCTGGTGGGTGGCCGAGGGTGCCGAGGCCGGGCGCGAAGCCTGCCTGCTCCGGCTCGCGGAACTCGCCAAGCCGGGCCATGCCTGATAGGCGGCTGCCATGCACGGTACCTTCCCATTGCTCCGCCGCCTCTGGCAGGAAGTCCTCTCCCCGCTGAAATCCCGGATCGCGCTGGCGATCCTGGCGACGCTGGGGCTCGCGGGCATCACGGCGCTCTATCCCATCGTCATCCAGCAGGCCTTCGACCGCTTCACGGCGGGCGATGCCTCGGTGATCTGGGTGCTGCCGCCCACCATCATCGTGGTGACGAGCCTGCGCGGCGCCTTCCTCTATCTGCAGCAGTATGTGCTGCACGGCACCGTGCTGCGCGCCATCGAGACCTTGCAGCAGAAGATGTTCTCGGCCCTGACCCGGGCGGATTTGAACGTGATCGGGCGCTGGGCCCCGGCGCGCCAGGCCTCCCGCTTCACCACCGACGCCACCGTGATCCGCGATGCGCTGTCCCGCGCGCTCAATGGGCTGGGGGACGTGTTCACGGTGATCGGGCTGGTGGGGTCCATGCTGTGGCTGGACTGGCAGCTCGCGGCCATGGCGGCCCTGCTCTATCCCATCGCCGCCTGGCCGATCGTGAATCTGGGCAAGCGCATCCGGCGCGCCAGCGCCGGCATGCAGGACCGCATTGGTGAGACAGCGGCGCTGGTGACCGAAAGCTTCGCGGGAGCGCGGGTCGTCCGCGCCTATGGGCTGGAGGAGATCGAGGAGCGCCGGGCTTTCGGCGCCTTCGGCGAGCTGCGCAAATCCCTGTTCGCCATCGCCGTGACCCGCGCCCGGGTGGACCCGGTGCTGGAGGCCCTGGGCGGGCTGACCGTGGCCGCCGTGCTGGGGCTGGTCGGCTGGCGGGTGGCCGCGGGCTACGGCACGATCGGCGAGTTCACGGGCTTCGTGGCCGCGCTGCTCATCGCCTCCCGCCCCGTGCGGTCGCTGGGCGCGATGAATGCCGTGCTGCAGGAGGGGCTGGCGGGCCTGGCCCGTGTGTTCGAGGCCTGCGATGAGCCCCGCCGCATCAACTCCGCCCCGGGCGCCGCGCCTCTGGCCGAAGGGCCGGGCCGGGTCGAGTTCCGCGACGTGAATTTCCGCTACGCCGAATCGGAGCCGCTGGCGCTGGCGGATATCTCCTTCACGGCGGAGCCTGGCACCACCCTGGCCCTGGTCGGCCCCTCCGGCGCCGGCAAATCCACCGCGCTGATGCTGCTGCCACGCCTGTTCGATGCCAGCGGCGGGCACATCCTGCTGGATGGCCAGGATGTGCGGCAGGTCACGCTGGATAGCCTGCGCCTGTCCATCGCCTATGTCGGGCAGGACAGCCTGATCTTCGACGATACCGCCCTGGCCAACATCCTGTGCGGCCGGCCCGGCGCGACGGAGGCTGAGGTGGTCGAGGCCGCCTCCGCCGCCCAGGCGCATGAATTCATCGCCAGCCTGCCGGATGGCTACAAGACGCGGCTTGGCTCGGGCGGCGGCCGGCTTTCGGGCGGGCAGCGGCAGAGGATCTCCCTGGCGCGGGCCCTGTTGCGCAATCCGCGCGTGCTGCTGCTGGACGAAGCCACCAGCGCGCTGGATGCCGACAATGAAGCCGCCGTGCAGGAAGCCCTGGGCCGGCTGCGCAAGGGCCGGACCAGCCTGGTGATCGCCCATCGCCTGTCCACCGTGCAGAACGCCGACACCATTCTGGTGATGGACCAGGGGCGCATCGTGGAGCGCGGCACCCACCGTTCGCTGATCGAGGCGGATGGCGTCTATGCCCGGCTGGTGCGGGCCCAGACATTCGCCAGCTAGGCCGCTGAAGCACGCCGCATATTTCCGCATGCCTGCCCCGCGCGCGGAAATTTTTTCAGTGCGGCGATAGGGCTGGACATTCGTGAATCCCAGTGTAGAAAGCGCCCCGGACGGGCGCTTAGCTCAGTTGGTAGAGCAGCTGACTCTTAATCAGCGGGTCCACGGTTCGAGCCCGTGAGCGCCCACCACTTCCGTTCATTTGAGGACTTGTTCACTGTCATCCATGCGTGTCACTCCGCATGGTGGCGCAGGGGAGCCTGGATGATGTTGGCTGATCGGGAGAGTCTGCAGCGCCAGCTGCACCAGCTTCGCAGTGAGCATCGCGACCTCGACACCGTCATCATGCGCAGTCTCGATGGCGTGGTGGACCAATTGCACATCCAGCGCCTGAAGAAGCGTAAGCTTCGCCTCAAGGATGACATCGCCAGGCTGGAAAGCCAGCTCCTTCCGGATATTTCTGCGTGACGATCAAGACGGATACGGATGCCCCTGTCGTGGGCATCATCATGGGCAGCACATCTGACTGGCAGACCATGGAACACGCGGCGAATGTGCTGCGGCAGTTGGAAGTTCCCTTCGAAACCCGCGTCGTTTCGGCCCACCGCACCCCGGACCGGCTGGTGGAATACGCCAAGTCGGCGGCCGGACGCGGCCTGAAGGTGGTGATCGCGGGCGCCGGCGGCGCCGCCCACCTGCCGGGCATGGCCGCCAGCATGACCGCCCTGCCGGTGCTGGGCGTGCCGGTCGAGTCCCACGCCCTCAAGGGCATGGATAGCCTGCTGTCGATCGTGCAGATGCCCGGCGGCATCCCGGTGGGCACGCTGGCCATCGGCAAGGCCGGCGCCATCAATGCCGCCCTGCTGGCCGCGGCCATCCTGGCGCTGGGCGACTCCGGGCTGGCGCAGCGCCTGGCCGCCTGGCGCGCGCGGCAAACCGATGGCGTTCCGCATGACCCGCAATAACCTGCCCCTCCCGCTTGGCTCGACCATCGGCATTCTGGGTGGCGGCCAGCTGGGCCGGATGTCCGCCATGGCGGCGGAGCGGCTGGGCTATCGCCCGCACATCTATTCGGTGGAACAGGATTCGCCCGGCGCCCAGGTGGCGGCCGATGTCACTTACGGGGCCTTTGATGACATCGAGGCCGTCGCGGCATTCGCCGCCAAGGTGGATGTCCTCACTTTCGAGTTCGAGAATATTCCCCGCGCCACGCTGGAATATCTGGCGACCCTGCCGCATTGCCGCCCGAACATCGACGCCATCCTGATCTGCCAGGACCGGATCGCCGAGAAGACCTGGATGGAGACCTCCTCCATCACAGTGGCCGAGTGGCTACAGGTTTCATCGCTGGCCGATATCGACACGGCCTGCGCCAAGCTGGGCTTCCCGTTCGTCCTCAAGACCACCCGTATGGGCTATGACGGCAAGGGGCAGGCCGTGGCCCGCAGCCGCGAGGACGCCATCGCGGCCTTTGAGCATCTGGCCCCGCACCCGCTGATCGCCGAAGCTTTCGTGCCTTTCGAGCGCGAGATCTCGATCGTGCTGGCGCGGGGGGTGGGTGGCGAGTTGGCGATCTATGAGCCGGTGGAGAACATCCATCAGCACCATATCCTGCACCAATCCATCCTGCCCGCGCGGCTGAGCGCGGAACAAACGAATATTTGCACGGGCTATGCCGCGCGCCTGGCGGAAGCGTTAGGCTTCGTGGGGGTCATGGCCCTGGAAATGTTCGCGTTGCCGGATGGCCGTATCCTGGGCAACGAGATCGCGCCAAGGCCGCACAACTCAGGCCATTGGACAATGGACGCATGTCCTTGCAGTCAATTCGACCAACATATTCGCGCTGTCGCCGGTTTGCCGCTCGGGACGACTGAACGTCATTTCGACGTCGTGATGCACAATTTGGTGGGGACAGAGGGTTTCAACGCCTGGTCTCCCCTCCTCGCGCAGAAGAATGTCGTGCCGCACTGGTATGGCAAGACCGAGGTCCGCAAGGGCAGAAAACTTGGCCACGCCAATGAGTTGTGGGCCAAGGGGACAATGCGCTAAGAAGGTTTCGCGACAGGGGTCCGACCGCCCCTGTGGTGTTTTAGTCACAGTGTGTGGAAATGGTCGATCTGGTAGTGCCCATCGTGGCGTTATCGCGTTATGTTTGAGCGACGCAGTGATGGGCCCTTGCAACGTGGGGTGCTCCACACCGCGATCAGCTTGGGTTTGCATCGAGGAGAGATGAAATGAGCCTCAAGAAGGCGCTTCTGGCGGCGACGATGCTGTCGCTGCCGATCGCGGCGCAGGCACAGCCGATCACCGGCCTGTATGTGGGTGCCGGCGCTGGCGTGAACTATCGCCAGGACAGCAACTACAGCCTCCGCGGCGCGGGTGTGAACCTGCGTGACCGCACCGAGACCCGCGTCGGCTATGCCGGCGTTGGCAGCATCGGCTGGGGCTTCGGCAACGGCTTCCGCGCTGAGATCGAAGGCAACTACCGCTACAACCAGATCGACCACGCTTTCCGTGGCTCGCGTCTGAACGGCGGCGGCGTGCATCAGTACGGCGCGATGGTCAACGCCCTGTATGACTTCGACCTGACCGGCTTCGGCGTCAGCCCGCGCACCTTCAGCCCCTACCTGGGCGTTGGCGTTGGCTACATCTGGTCCCAGTACCGCAATGTTCGCGGTGCGGTGACGGGCGCTTCCCTGCGCCTGAACGACACGGACGGCCAGTTCGCCTACCAGGGCATCGTCGGTGGCGCCTTCGGCCTGGGCGACGTCGTCCCCGGCCTGGCCCTGACCGTCGAATACCGCTTCATGGGCACCCTGGAGCCGACGATCAACGGCACCCTGAACGGCCGCGCCGTGCGCGCCGAGGGCACGAACTATAACCACACCGGCCTCGTCGGTCTGCGTTATGCGTTCAACACCCCGCGCCCCGTGCCCGTGGCTGCCCCGGTGGCTCCGGCCCCCGTGCAGACCGTGGCTCGCACCTACCTCGTGTTCTTTGACTGGAACCGTGCCGATCTGACCGATCGCGCGCGCCAGATCATCGCCGAGGCCGCGACGGCCCGCACGACCGTGTCCTCGACGCGCATCGAAGTGTCCGGCCACGCCGACCGCTCCGGCACGCCGCAGTACAACCAGGCGCTGTCCATGCGTCGCGCTGAGTCGGTTGCCGCTGAGCTCGCCCGCCGTGGCGTGCCCCGCAGCGAGATGGTCATCCAGGCGTTCGGCGAGAGCCGCCCCCTGGTGCCGACCGCCGACGGCGTGCGTGAGCCGCAGAACCGCCGCGTTGAGATCGTTCTCAAGTAATCTCGGCGAGTTCTTCGAGTATGGGAGGGGAGGCGAAAGCCTCCCCTCTTTTTTTGTGCCTTAAAGCCCGCGCTCAGCGCGGGTCGCCGCCAGATCATCTTCGCGAAACGCGGCCACAATATCCGGCAGACCAACCTGCTCCTGGAAGCCCAGGCGACGGGCCCGTGCGGAAGCGAAACGGGCGGGCCATCCCCCCACGATTCCGGCCACCGTCGCGTCAGGCTCCTGCTTCACCAATGCCCGCTCAGCTGGCGACAGCGCGGCCAGCATCTCTCGCACAGTCACGGTCAGGCCGGGCGGATTGATGCCCCGGTCCGTACCGAGCGGCGCCGTATCCATGGCGGCTGCGTGCAGCAGCCATTCCACCACCACCCGCGGGGAACTGACCCACAGGGCGAAATCCTCACCCACCGGCAATGGTGTTTCCAGGCCCAGCAGCGGTTCGCGCAGAATCGCGGAGACAAAGCTGGAGGCGGCCTTGTTCGGCCGCCCGGGCCGGATGATCACAGTGGGCAGGCGGATATTCACCGCGTCCAGCATGCCTCGCCGCGACGCATCCTGCAGCATCAGCTCGGCGGCGGCCTTTTCGGCGCCATAGCTGTTCAGTGGCATCTGCCGGGCGTCGTCGGGCATTTCGGCCTGCTGGCTGCCGGAAAAGCTGGCGACGGAACTGGTGAACACGATGCGAGGCGGCACCGCGCAACGCCGCGCCGCGTCGATCAGCGCCAGACTGCCCAGCAGGTTCACCCGCACCCCCAGATCGAAATCCGCCTCGGCCGCCGCGCTGACCACAGCCGCCAATTGGAACACGACCTGCGTGTCCGCGGGCACCGCCTGCGCGACCGCCGCGGCATCCGCCACGTCCCCCGCCAGGCAGCGCACCGGAAATGCGGCGCCCGTGGGCGGTTGCGGCGTGGTGATGTCGAACAACGTCAGCCCTGTGACAGCCTGCCCCCTCAGGGAACCATCCCGCGCCAACCGCGCGGCCAGCTTGCGGCCCAGAAAACCACCACCACCCAGAATCGTGATGTGCATATCCCCCCCTTCCCGGCTCATGCCTGTCGCGCGCACCATGGGCGCATGATTGGACACCATTCTTACAGCCTCTTTCTCAATCCGCGCCACGGCACCCCTGGGGTGGTCGTGCTGCCAGACGGCGGCTGGCGCCGGGCGAAAGCCGAAATCACGTCCTGGCCCGGCTATGCCCCCACTCCTCTGCGCGAGCTGCCCCCGGCCCCGTTTGCCGCGCTTCACTACAAGGATGAAGGCGGACGCTTCGGCCTCGGCTCCTTCAAGGCGCTGGGGGGCGCCTATGCCGTGATGCGCCTGGTGGTATCGGAGCTGGCCAAGCACGGCCGCCACACCACAGGCGCGGAACTGCTGGCGAAGAAGGATGCCGGCGACATCACCGTCACCTGCGCCACGGATGGCAATCACGGGCGCTCCGTCGCCTGGGGGGCGCAGAACATCGGCGCGCGATGTGTGATCTATGTGCATGATACGGTCAGCCAGGGCCGCCGGGATGCCATCGCAGCCTATGGGGCCGATGTGCGGGAAGTGCCCGGCAACTATGACGATGCGGTGCGTGAAGCCTCCCGCGCGGCGGCGGAACACGGCTGGCACGTGGTCAGCGACACCTCCTGGCCTGGCTATACCGAGGTGCCGCGCGACGTGATGCAAGGCTATCGCCTCATGGCGGAGGAAGCGCTGGCGGCCCTGCCCCAGCCCCCCACCCATGTGTTCGTGCAGGGTGGTGTGGGCGGCGTGGCAGCCGCTGTCTCCGTGCAGCTGCGCAGCATGGGCCTGGATGCGAAGCTGATCGTGGTGGAGCCGGACGAAGCCGCCTGCCTGCTGAAATCAGCCCAGGCCGGCGCGCTTTCCGTGGTCGAGGGCGATCTGCCCACACTCATGGCCGGTCTGGCCTGCGGCGAGCCTTCCCTGCTCGCCTGGCAGGAGCTGGAGCGCGCCGCCTTCGCCTTCATGGCCGTGCCGGACAAGGCCGCGGTTGAAGCGATGCGCGCCCTGGCGGGGCTTGGCATTACGGCGGGCGAATCGGCGGTGGCCGGCCTGGTCGGGGCCTGGCTGGCAGGCCGTGATGGCGCGCTGGGCCTGGGGCCGGACAGCCGCGTGCTGGTCTTCGGCACCGAAGGGGCCACCGATCCGCAGCTCTATGCGGAACTCGTCGGCGCTGCTTCACCCAGTTGACGCTAATATGTCATAACTTTGCAATGTCGCGGGTCTAAGGCCGCGCGGCCAACAAAAGTCGGGAGAGTTTTCATGAAGCGCCGCACACTCGGCCTCGCCAGCGCAGGCATGACATTGAGCGCGCCCGCCCTTGCCCAGGGCGGACCTGTCGAGATCCAGTTCTGGCATGGGCTGGCCCAGCCGCTGGGCGGCCTTCTGGAAGCAATCACGGCCGACTTCAACCAGAAGCAGTCCCGCTTCCGTATCGTGCCCAGCTATCGGGGTGGCTATCCCGAAACCATGGTCGCGGCCATCGCCGCCTTCCGCGCCGGCACCGCCCCGCACATCGTGCAGATGTTCGAGGTCGGCACCGGCACGATGATCACCGCCGGCCGCGCCATCAAGCCGGTGCATGAGCTGCTGTCGGAGACCGGCGTCAGCATTGATTTCGAGGACTACCTGCCGGCGGTGAAAGGCTACTACAGCCTGCCGGACGGCCGCATGATGGGCATGCCCTTCAACAGCAGCACCGCCATCATGTTCTACAATAAGGAGGCGTTCCGCCGCGCCGGCCTGAACCCGGACGCGCCGCCCGCGACCTGGGCTGAGCTGCGGGAGGCGGCGCAGAAGATCAAGGCGTCCGGGCATGAGATGCCCTTCTCCTCCGCCTGGCCCACCTGGTGCCAGATCGAGCAGTTCAGCGCGATCCACAACCTGCCCTTGGCCTCGCTGGAGAATGGCTTCGGCGGGCTCGGCACCGTGCTGCAGGTGAACAACCCGCGCATGACCCGGCAGCTGGCGCTGCTGATGGAAATGAGCCGCGAGGGCAGCTTCCGCTGGGGCGGCCGCGATTCGGCGGGCGATGCGGTATTCGCCTCCGGCCAGGCGGCGATCATCCATGCCAGTTCCGGCGCGCGGGCGCGTTACCTGCGGGAAGTGCCGGGCGGTGCCGCGAATGTCGGCGCGGCCATGCTGCCCTACAGCCCGGACGTGCAGGGCGCCCCCTACAACAGCATCATCGGTGGCGCGGCCTTCTGGGCCATGAACCGTGGCCCCAACGCCCGCCGCAACGCGGACGAAAATCGCGGCATCGCCGAATTCTTCGCGCATCTGGCCAGCACCGAGGTGGCCGCGAAGTGGCACACCGATACCGGCTTCCTGCCCGTCACCAAGAAGGCCTTCGAGCAGGTGCGCGCCAGCGGCTTCTATGCCCAGAACCCGGGCGCCGACATTCCCATCCAGCAATTGCTGCGTGGCGGCGGGCAGATGACGGGCAACACCCGCGGCATCCGCCTGGGTGGCTTCGTCGAGATCCGCGTGATCATGCAGGAGGAAATGGAGCGCGCCCTGCAGGGCCAGCAGACCGCCGAGGCCGCGCTGAACAACGCCGTCACGCGCGGCAATGTGGTGCTGCGCAACTTCGAGCGGGCGAATCGCGGCTGATGAGCCAATCCGCCATCTTCAAGGGGGTGGTGGTTCCCTACCTGCTCCTCGCGCCGCAGCTGCTGGTCACGGCCATCTTCTTCTTCTGGCCGGCGGCCCAGGCCATCTGGCAATCGCTGCTGCGTGAGGACGCCTTCGGGCTCAACAGCGAATTCGTCTGGTTCGAGAATTTCATCGAGGTGGTCACCGATCCCACCTGGCTGGATGCCGCCTTCCGCACGCTGTTCTTCTCAGCGGCAGTGGCGGCGCTGGCGCTCGGTTCGGCGCTGTTCCTGGCGGTGCAGGCGGACCGGAACATCCGGGGCGCGACCACCTACAAGACGCTTCTGGTCTGGCCCTATGCCGTGGCGCCCGCTGTCGCGGCGGTGCTGTGGCTGTTCATGTTCCACCCGAACATCGGCATCTTCGGCCGGGCGCTGAACGCCATGGGCATTGCCTGGGACTACAAGCTGAACGGCGGCCAGGCGATGGGGCTGGTCATCCTGGCCAGCGCCTGGAAGCAGGTCAGCTACAACTTCATCTTCTTCCTCGCCGGGCTGCAATCCATCCCGAAATCGGTGCTGGAGGCGGCGGCCATCGACGGCGCCAGCCCGCGCTATCGGTTCTGGACCATCATTTTCCCGCTGCTCTCGCCCACCGCCTTCTTCCTGCTCGTGGTGAATCTGACCTACGCCTTCTTCGAAACCTTCGGCGTGATCCACAGCCTGACCCAGGGCGGCCCGGGCAAGGCGACGGAAACCCTGATCTATCGCGCCTATACCGATGGCGTGATGAACCTGAACCTCGGCACTTCGGCGGCGCAGAGCGTGATCCTGATGCTGCTGGTGGTGGCGCTGACCTTCGTGCAGTTCCGCTTCATCGAACGCCGGGTGCATTACTGATGCGGGGGCGCAACATCTGGCCGCATGTCTGGCTGGTGCTGGGCGTGCTGATCTTCAGCTTCCCCATCTACATCACGCTGATCGGTTCCACCCATGATGGCGCCACCATCGGGCGCGGCGACGTGCCGCTGCTGCCCGGCACCCATGCGCTGGAGAATTACGCCCAGGCCTGGGGGGCCGGCGGCGGGCGCTACATGGGCACGCCGGCGGTCAGCATGCTGGCCAATTCCCTGGCCATGGCGCTGCTGATCGCGGGCGGGAAGATCGTGATCTCGCTGCTGTCGGCCTTCGCCGTCGTGTTCTTCCGTTTCCCCGGCCGGATGATCTGCTTCTGGGCGATCTTCATCACCTTGATGCTGCCAGTGGAGGTGCGGATCATCCCGACCTTCGAGGTGATGGTGAACCTTTCCCTGGTGAACACCATGGCCGGGCTGGTCATACCGCTGATCGCCTCGGCCACCGCCACGCTGCTGTTCCGGCAATTCTTCCTGACCATCCCGCCGGAATTCGTGGAGGCCGCGAAGATCGACGGCGCCGGCCCCATGCGCTTCTTCCGGGACGTTGTGCTGCCGCTGTCGGTGACGAACATCGCTGCCCTGTTCGTCATCCTGTTCATCTACGGCTGGAACCAGTACCTCTGGCCGCTGCTGATCATCAACGACCGTGGCTTGGAGACGATCATCGTGGGCCTGACCAAGATGATCGGCGGGGGCGACTCGCAAAACGAATGGAACGTCATCATGGCCACCGCCGTGATGGCCCTGCTGCCGCCGGTGGGGGTGGTGCTGCTGATGCAGCGCTGGTTCATCAAGGGGCTGGTGGAGACGGAGAAGTAGATGGCCACCCTCAGCCTGCGCGGCATCACCAAGCGTTTCGGCACCACCCAGGTCCTGCATGGCATCGACCTGGAAGTCGCGGATGGCGAGATGATCGTCATCGTCGGCGCTTCGGGCTGCGGCAAATCCACGCTGCTGCGCATCGTCTCCGGCCTCGAAAGCGCCAGCGAGGGCCAGGTGCTGATCGGCGGTCGCGATGTGACCGCGCTGGAACCCGCCGAGCGCGACATCGCCATGGTGTTCCAGAACTACGCGCTCTACCCGCATATGAGCGTGTTCCAGAACATGGCCTATGGCCTGAAGATACGGCGCCTGCCCAAGCCAGAGATCGAACGCCGCGTGGCCGAGGCCGCGAAACTGCTCGACATCGGCCACCTGCTGGACCGCAAGCCGCGCCAGCTTTCGGGCGGCCAGCGCCAGCGCGTGGCCATGGGCCGTGCCATCGTGCGGGAACCGCACCTGTTCCTGTTCGATGAGCCGCTGTCGAACCTCGACGCCAAGCTGCGCGTGACCATGCGGGCCGAAATTCGCCGCCTGCAGCGGCGCCTCGGCGTCACATCCCTGTTCGTCACCCATGACCAGGTGGAGGCCATGACGCTGGGCGACCGCCTGATGGTGATGCACCAGGGCCGCGCCGCCCAGGTGGCCAGCCCCATGGAGGTCTGGGCCAAGCCGGCGGACACCTATGTGGCCAGCTTCATCGGCAGCCCCTCGATGAACCTGCTGCCCGGCATCATGGCGGCGGATGGGGTGGTGGCGCTGGATGGCGGCATTCAGCTGACACTGCCCGCCCCCATCGCCGGCGCCACGGGCAGATCGGTCACCCTGGGCATCCGGCCGGAGCATTTGGCACCCGCCCCGGATGGCATCGCCATGCAGGTGGAGTTGCTGGAGCCGCTGGGCAGTGAGACCGTGGTCCACGGCCGCATGGCCGATGGCACCGCCCTGACGGCCAAGTTGCTGGGCCATGTGCCGGAGAGCGGGGAACTGATGCTGCGCCCCGACCCCGCCTGGCTGCATGTGTTCGACCGCGAGACAGGCCAACGCATTTCCGCTTGAACCTCGCCGATGGCGCGGCTCATGCTCCCCGAAAATGAACAGGGAGCAATGTCCGTGCTGCGTCGCGCGCTTCTCGCCGGGCTTGGGGCCGGCACCATATCCCCGGCCCTGGCCCAGACGGCCGAATGGCCCCAGACCCCGGTGCGCATGATCGTGCCTTTCGCCGCTGGCGGGCCCACGGATATCCCGGCCCGGCTGATCGCCGAGGAGATGTCGCGCCAGCTGCCCCAGCGCGTCGTGGTGGAGAACCGCACCGGCTCCGGCGTGCTGGTGGGCACGGAGATGGTGGCCAAGGCACCCAAGGACGGCCAGACCCTACTCTACACCACGGTGGGCCACGCCGTGCTGCGCGCCATGTTCGACAGGTTGCCCTTCGATCCGGTCGCGGATTTCTCGCCGGTGGCGCTGCTGGGCCAGGTGCCCCTGATGGCCCTGGTGAACAAGGACCTGCCCGTGCGGGATTTCCGCGAGTTCATCGCTCTGATCCGCGCCAATCCGGGACGGTACGATTACGCGTCCTCCGGCAATGGCGGGGCGGTGCATCTGGGTACGGAGCTGTTCCTGCACATGGCGGGCGGGCTGCGCATGAACCACATCGCCTTCCGCGGCTCCGCCCCCGCCATGCCGGAGATCCTGTCCGGCCGTATTCCGCTGATCCTGGACGTGGCGGCGACCGCCCTGCCCTATGCGGCGCGCGGGGATGTCAGGGCCCTGGCCATTTCCACCCCGCGCCGCAGCCCCTTGGCGCCGGAGATCCCGACCTTCCAGGAATCAGGCGTGGCGGGTTACGAGGCCTATACGTGGCACATGCTGATGGCGCCCGCGGGCACGCCCGCGCGGATCATCGAGGCCGCGAATGCCTCCACCAATCGCGCACTCGCCAACCCCGCCGTGGCCAACCGGCTCGCGGAGCTGGCGATCGAGGTGGTACAGGGCTCCACCCCGGAAACGACCGCCGATTTCCTGACACGGGAGATCGCGAAATGGGAACCCATCGTGCGCGCCGCCGGCATCAGGGCAGGCTGAGGCGCCCATCCTCCCAGCGCGCCAGCACGGGGCGGGCGCGGGTGTTCTGCTGCCGGGCATCGAAGCCGATGCCCCAGCCATTGGGCAGGCGGCCCTGGGGTTCATCCAGCGCCCCCACGGCCGCGCGCGGGTCCGGCGCGCGCAGCGCCATCAGCACCGGCTGCGTCACGCTAAAGGCCGCCAGGGAATGCCCGGAACGCGGCGCCGCGCCATAACGGCGGCGATAGGTCTCCACGAACGGGTGCGCAGGTGGCGTGGGCGGCACATCCAGCACCCAGCAGCCGTCATGGCCGGCCCCGGCGGCACGGGCCGCATCCTCCACGGCATGGGCGCCGCCGCAGCCCAGGATCAGCTTCGGGCGCCAATTCACCTCACGGAACACACGAAACAGGGCGGCGATGTCGCCTTCCTGCCCGGTGTGCAGCAGGACCTCCGCCCCCGCGGCACGCAGGCGCTGCACGGCACCGGCCATCTCGCTGGCGGGGGCGGAAAACCGCAGGGCCAGATTGAGGCCAGCCCCCTGCAAGGCAGTCTGCACGGCATCGGCGATGCTTTCAGCGGAACCGCCGCCATCGCCCAGCATGGCCAACTTCAGCCCATGCGCCGCCTGGCGCAGAGGGCCATTCAGCGCCTCGACGACCGCCACGCCGAAATGCTGCGCCGGAGTGCCCAGGCGCCAGACCTGGCGCAGCCCGCGTTCCGTGATGGCATCGGCCGTGGCGTTCAACTCGAAGAACATGATGCCCGCCGAATCCGCCGCCTGGCTGGCCGCCAGCGCCAGCGCGGAGGAGACGGAGCCGAAGATGGCCAGCGGCTTCTCCGCACCCTGCATGCGGCGGATCTCGGCCACCGCCTGCGCCGGATCGGGCGTGTCGAAGCGCGTCAGGCGAATGGGGGTCTCGGCCGCCTGGGCCGCCAGCTCCAACCCACGCCAGGTTTCGTCGCCCAGCAGGGAGAAGGGCCCGGAGAGGGGCAGGACCGCCGCCAGCCGCAACTCCGCGGCGCGCTGCGGCTCCGCCTGGGCGCGGAAAAAATCGAACGCCCGCGTCTCCCCCTGCGCGAGGGCTGAGGGAGCGCGCACCAATGCTGGCGCGGTCAGTAACGCGAGGATATTGCGGCGGCGGGAGCGGAACATCTCTGTCCTGCACAATCGCAACCCGCGCGCATGCGGGCAAGGCGTGGCTTGACGATATCAGCATCACAGGGCGAGGTGTGCGCAGAATCCCGGAGGGATAAGCCATGTCCAGCACCAGCGCCGCCCTGCCGGCGGAGATGACCTTTATCACTTACGGTTCGGGCGGTGAGCCCGAGGTGCTGGCGCCCGCTCGCGGCCCCCTTCCCACCGCCAAGCCTGATGAAGTGCTGATCCGGGTGGAAGCCGTGGGCGTGAATCGCCCGGATGTGCAACAGCGCAAGGGGCTCTATCCGCCCCCGCCCGGCGCCAGCCCGATCATCGGCCTGGAATGCGCCGGCACGGTGGTGGAGACCGGCCCCGATGCCGGGGAATGGAAGATCGGCGACAAGGTCTGCGCCCTGACCAATGGCGGCGCCTATGCCGAATACTGCACCGCCCCCGGCACGCAATGCCTGCCCTGGCCCAAGGGCTATGACGCGGTGCGCGCCGCCGCGCTGCCCGAGACCTTCTTCACCGTCTGGGCCAACCTGTTCGGCCACGGCAAGCTGAAGGCGGGTGAGACAGTGCTGGTGCATGGCGGCACCTCCGGCATCGGCACCACGGCCATCATGCTGGCCAAGGCTTTCGGCGCGCGGGTCTTCGCCACGGCGGGTTCCGCCGAGAAATGCGCGGAATGCCTGAAGCTCGGCGCCGATGCCGCCATCAACTACCGCGAGCAGGATTTCGTCGAGGAAGTGAAGCGCCTGACGGAAGGCAAGCTGTGCGACGTGGTGCTGGACATGGTCGGCGCCGATTATTTCCAGCGCAACCTACGCAGCCTGGGCACGGATGGCAGGCTGGTCATCATCGCCTTCCTGGGCGGCGCGATCGCCGAGAAGGTCGATCTGCGCCCCATCATGCTGCGCCGGCTGATCGTGACCGGCAGCACCATGCGGCCGCGCACCACCGCGCAGAAGGGCCGCATCGCCATGGACCTGGCCGAGCAGGTCTGGCCCCTGCTGGAGGCAGGGGACCTGGCGCCCGTCATCCACACCGTGCTGCCGCTGGAACGCGCGGCGGAGGCGCATGCACTGATGGAAAGCAGCGCGCATGTGGGCAAGATCATGCTGACCGTGGCGTGAACCAGGCCAAGGGCCTCAGGCTTCTCCTGATCTCGGTGGTGCTGTTCGGGGGGGTCTGGCCCATCTCGAAACATGCGCTGCAGGATGCGACGCCGGTGTGGTTCGCTACCTCCCGCGCCGGGCTGGCGGCACTGGGCAGCACCGCCGTGCTGCTGATGATCGGCCGTTTCAAACTGCCGGTGCGCGGGGATATTCCCGCCATGCTGGCGATCGCCTGCTTCCAACTGGCCGGCTTCTTCCTCGCCTCGCACATCGCCCTGCCCATGGTGGGCGCCGCGCGCACGGCCATTCTGGGCAACGTCACCCTGATGTGGCTGGTGCCCTTGTCCATGCTGGTGCTGGGGGAGCGGGTTTCCGCGCGCCGCTGGTGTGCGGTGGGCCTCGCCGCGCTGGGCGTGCTGGTCATGCTGAACCCCTGGACGATGGACACCTCGAACCCCCACATGCTGGCCGGGCATTTGTGGCTGCTGGCGGCATCGCTCTCCTGGTCTCTCGCCATCCTGATCACGCGGCGCTTTCCACCGGTTTCCCCGATGGTGCGGCTGCTGCCGTTCTGCTTCGCCATCGCAGGCTCATTGCTGCTGGTGGCGGCGCTGATCCGGGAACCGCAGGGCGGCATCGGCCCCGGCGCCATGTGGCACGCCGCCTTTGTGGGTTTGGTGGCCGCACCGATCGGCACCTGGGCCGTGATCGAGAGCGGGCGGCTGCTGAATGCCGTCACCGCCTCGGTTGGCTTTCTGCTGGTGCCGGTGCTGGGGCTTGGCCTTTCGGCATTCTGGTTGCATGAGCCGATGGGGTGGGATCTCGTCATCGGCGGGGCCCTGATCGTGGCAAGCGTGATGGTGGCGGCGAAGGGATGATCCTCAACACGATTGAGACAGGCACGGGCGAACCGCTGGTTCTGCTGCACGGCCTGTTCGGCGCAGCGCAGAATTGGGGTGGGCTGGCCAAGCGGCTCGGGCAGCGCTTCCGCGTGCTGGCCCTCGATGCCCGCAACCATGGCGCCAGCGCGCATGCGCCCGGCATGGATTACGCCTCCATGGCAGCCGATGTGGCGGAAACCCTGGCGGCGCACGGCGTTCCGCAGGCCCGGGTGATCGGCCATTCCATGGGCGGCAAGATCGCCATGATGCTGGCCCTGACACGGCCGGAGCTGGTGGAGCGCCTAGTCGTCGCCGACATCGCCCCGACCAGCTATCGGGCCGACAGCCGCGCCTATGTCGCGGCCATGCAGGCGATGGAACTACGCCCCGGGATGACCCGGCGCGAAGCCGCGGCCCAGCTGGTCCCAGCGGTGGAGGAGGAAGGCGTGCGGGCCTTCCTGGTGCAGAACCTCGCTTTCGACGGCAACATGCCGCGCTGGCGTGTGGGCCTCTCGGAAATAGCGGCCGGCATGTCGGACATCGAATCCTTCGCCCCGCCCGAAGGGGCTCGCTACACCGGCCCCACCCTGTTTATCCGCGGCACCCGCAGCGCCTATGTGCGCGAGAAGCACATGGACCGCATCGCCGAACTCTTCCCCTTCGTCCAGCATGCGAGCCTGGACACCGGCCACTGGGTGCACGCCGAGGACCCGAACGGGTTCCTGGCCCTGGTGGATTCCTTCCTGACCTGAGAGCATCCCGCCCATGGCCTTCACCACCCGCCCAGAGATCGCCGGCACCTTCGGTGTCGTCGCCTCCACCCACTGGATCGCCAGCCAGGTCGGCATGGCAGTGCTGGAGCGCGGAGGCAATGCCTTCGACGCCGCCGCCGCCGCCGGTTTCACCCTGCAGATCGTGGAACCCCACCTGAATGGCCCGGGCGGCGACTGCCCCATCATCATCCACTCCGAAAAGATCAGGCAGCAGCAGGTGATCTGCGGCCAGGGCCCCGCGCCCGCCGGCCTGACCATCGCGCATGTGCGGGATCATCTGGGCCTCGATCTGATCCCCGGCACCGGCTTCCTGGCGGCACCCATCCCCGGCGCCTTCGACGCCTGGATGCTGATGCTGCGCGACCACGGCACATGGAAGCCGCGCGAGATCCTGGAATACGCCATCGGCTATGCCCGTCGCGGCGCGCATATGGTCGGCCGCGTGCGGGCCACGCTGAACACGGTGAAGCCGCTGTTCGAGGAAGCCTGGCCGACCTCCGCCCAGCTCTGGCTGCGCGATGGCGGGCCGCAGCCCGGCAAGCTGTTCGCCAACCCGCTGCTGGCCGATACCTATGAGCGCGTGCTGCGCGAGGCCGAGGCCGCCGGCGGCGACCGCATCGCCCAGATCGAGGCCGCGCGCCGCTGCTGGTACGAAGGCTTCGTGGCCGAGGCCATCGACGGTTTCGGCCGCAGCTTCGAGGCACTCGATACCTCAGGCCGCCGCCACACCTCGGTGCTGACCGGGCAGGACATGGCCACCTGGCGCGCCAGCTACGACAAGCCCGCCAGCGTCGATTTCCACGGGACCACCGTGCTGAAATGCGGCCCCTGGAGCCAGGGCCCGGCCATGCTGATGACGCTGGCGATCCTGCGCGGCTTCGACCTCGCCTCGCTGGACCCGAACGGGCCGGAGCTGGTGCATCTGTTCGTCGAGGCCCAGAAGCTGGCCTTCGCGGACCGCGAAGCCTGGTGCGGCGACCCGGATTTCGTCGATGTGCCGATGGAAGCGCTGCTGAGCGAGGCCTATGCCGCCGAGCGCCGCAAGCTGATCACCGACATGGCCTCGATGGAGTTCCGCCCCGGCAGCCCGAATGGCCGCGCGCCGAATGCCCCCAGCTATGCCGACGCCGTGCGCCGTGCGCAGGAAGCCAAGGCCGCCGCCGGCAGTGGCGAGCCCACCGTCTCGCGGCTCGGCGCCTCCTCGGGCGACACCTGCCATGTGGATGTGATCGACCAGTGGGGGAACATGGTCTCGGCCACGCCTTCCGCCGGGTGGCTGCAATCCTCGCCTGCGGTGCCGGGGCTGGGTTTCTGCCTGGGCAGCCGCTGCCAGATGTTCTGGCTACAGGAAGGGCTGGCGAACTCGCTGGCGCCAGGCAAGCGGCCGCGCACCACGCTCAGCCCCGCCATGGCGCTGAAGGATGGCAAGCCTTGGATGAGCTTCGGCACCCCGGGCGGCGAGCAGCAGGACCAGTGGCAGCCACTGATGCTGCTGCGGATGAACCGCTACGGCATGAACATCCAGGAAGCGATCGACGCCCCGGCCTTCCATTCGGAGCACTGGATTTCCAGCTTCTGGCCGCGCGGGGCCCGCCCCGGCAAGCTGGTGCTGGAAGGCCGCTACAGCGCCGAGGCCGAGGCCGCGCTGGCCGCCAAGGGCCATGTCGTGGAGCGTGGCGGCGATTGGTCCGAAGGCCGCCTCACCGGCGCCCGGCGCGAGGCCGATGGCCAGTTGCACGCCGGCGCCAACCCGCGCGGCATGCAGGGATATGCGGTGGGGCGTTAAAGCCCCAGCAGATCCAGCGTCCGGCCCACCACCCGGGCCTCATCATAGCGGTCGAGCGCGATCTCGCGCCCGGCCGCCCCCATGCGGGCGCAGAGCGCGGGATCACGGGCGAGCCGCGCCAGGGCTTCGCCCAGCGGGGCCACCTGTCCCGCTGGCACCAGGGCCCCGGTCACCCCTTCCCGCACCTGCTCGCGCGAACCCCGGATATCGGTAGCGACCACCGGCAGCCCGGCCAGCATCGCCTCGATGATACTCATCGGCAGGCCTTCGAAATGGCTCGGCAGGCAGAAGATGTCGGCGGCGGCCAGCAGGGCCGGCACGTCATGGCGATAGCCGAGCAGCTTCAGGCGCGGCCCCAGCGCCTGTTCCGCCTCGCTGAATTCCCGTTCCATCGCGTCGCCATGGTCCGAGGGCAGCCGGCTGCCGACCACCCAGAGCGTGGCGGGCACCTCGCGCATCGCCTCCAGCAGTTCGGGCCATCCCTTGTGGCGGACCAGGCGGGCGGTGGCCATGATGACAGGGCCCTCGGCGCCCAGCTCGGCGCGGATGCGGGCGCGTGCTTGCGGGTCTGGCCGGAAGATCGCGGGGTCACGGCCGTTGCCGATTGCCACGGCCCCGGGGTGGATGCCCAGGCGCCGGGCGTCCTCGGCCTCTTCCTCACTGACGGTCATGTAGACATCGGTGATGCGCCCCGCCGCGCGCTCCAGCGCCAGGGCCAGGTGCCGGCGCCAGGCGGGGCCGGGCTGATTGAACAGGAAGCCATGGCAGGTATAGGCGATGCGCGGCACGCCCACGGAGCGCGCCGCCGCCCGCGCCAGCAGGCCGGAGATGGGCATATGCCCATGCACCAGGTCGAATTTCTCCTCCCGCAGGAAATGCCGCAGCGCCAGGAAGGCACGCCCCTGCGCCAGCGGGTTCAGGCTGCGCGCGAAAGGCATGGTGACGATGCGGAAACCCTCGGCACGCGGCACATCCAGCAGCGGCCCCTCGGCGGCCACCCCCACCACCTCATGCCCACGGTCCCGGGCACCGCGCATCAGCGGCAACAGGAAGTGCCGCAGGGAGAAATCGACGTTGGTAACCTGGCAGATGCGCATGCCGCCAGGATAGGCACCAAAGCGCCGCACCGGCGCAAGGGGGCTGGGCTGCCCCTCTTGTATCCACCCGCCCCTGCCGCAGAGTACCCGCGAAAATTCCGGAGCCCGCCATGCAGCCCCATGCCCTGACCGCCGCCGAAGCCGCCGCCCAGATCCGCGCCGGCGCGCTGACCGCCGAGGCGCTGCTGCGCTCCTGCCTGGAACGCATCGCCGAGCGCGAGCCCGTGACCCGCGCCTTCCTGTATCTGAACCCGGAACTGGCCCTGCGCCGCGCGCGGGAGTTGGACAAGCGCCAGGCCTTCGGCGCGAAGCTGGGCCCGCTGCACGGCCTACCCTTCGCCGTGAAGGACGTGTTCGACACCAAGGACATGCCGACCACGCTGAACTCCCCGCTCTATGAGGATTTCCAGCCCGGCCGGGATGCCGCCGCGGTGGCGGTGGTGCGGGCGCTGGGCGCGCTGATCCTGGGCAAGGCGGATACGGTGGAATTCGCCTCCACGGGGCGCAAGGCACTCTCGACCAACCCGTTCAACCCGAAGCACACGCCGGGCGGTTCTTCCTCCGGCTCCGCTGCCGCGGTCGGGGATTTCATGACCCCGCTCAGCTTCGGGACGCAGACGGCCGGCTCGCTGATCCGCCCGGCCAGCTTCTGCAACCTGTACGGCATGAAGCCTAGCTGGCAGCTGGTCAGTCGCGAGGGGTTGAAGAACTCCTCCGCCACCTTGGATACGGTTGGCTGGTATGGGCGCTCCGTGCCCGATCTGGCGCTGGTCGCCAGCGCCTATGGCGTGGCGGTGCCTGAGGCGCCCTCGGTGCGCGGGCTGCGCGTGGGGCTGTGCCGCAGCCCGGTGTGGTCCCGCATCGAACCGGCCGGCGAGGCTGCCCTGATGGCGGCGGCGCAGCGATTGGAACAGGCGGGCGCCATCGTCACCGACCTGACCCTGCCGGTGGAATTCGCCGGGCTGCCGGATGCCCGCACCCTGATCGGCGACTATGAGGCCGGCGCCGCCTTCCTGCCGGAAGCCCTGGTCTTCGGCGATGCCTTCGCGCCCGCGCTGCTCAACAAGGCCCTGAACCGCGCGCAGCTGCCCACTGCGGAGGTCATGGCCGCCTATAACTTGGCCGATGCCTGCCGCCCGCGCTTCGACGCCCTGTTCGGCGCCGACCTGGACGTGGTGCTGACGCCCGCGGCACCTGGCGAAGCCCCGGAGGGCCTGCACACGGTGGGGGACTGGGTGTTCAACGGCATGTGGACGCTGCTGCATGTGCCTTGCGTGGGCATCCCCTGCATCCGAGGCCCGAAGGAGCTGCCGGTTGGCGTACAACTCGTGGGGCCCCGCCTGGATGATGCCCGGCTGCTGGCCATCGCTGAGGCCTGTGCGCCTGTCATCGACGCGGATGCCGATTGGGCCCGGCGCACGCTGCTGGGCTGAAGCCCTATCGGGGCACCAGCACGAACAGGCGCAGGGGCAGGTTCATGGCGCCCACCTGCTCGCCCGCGTCATCGCCCCAGCCCGCGAAGAAGTCGGCCCGGGCCTGCCCCCGGATGGCGCCGCCCGTATCCTGCGCGGCGGCGATGCGCGGGGCCGGCCCGCCCTGCGGCAGCAGGAAGACCGGCGCGCCCAGCGGCACGAAATCCCGGTCCACCGCCACGCTGCGCCCAGGCGTGAGGGGCGCGCCCAGCGTGCCGGGCGGCCCCGTGTCCGGCGAGGCACCGGGCACTTCGCGGAAGAAGATGTAGCTCGGGTTCTCGTGCATCAGGGCCATGGCGGCGCGATGCCCCGCCTGGCGCATCCAGGCCCGGATGGCCTGCATGCTCATCTGCTCGCGCGCCACTAGCCCGCGTTCGATCAGCAGCCGCCCGACCGGAACATAGGGATGCCCATTCGCCCCGGCGTAGGACACGCGGACCACCTCGCCACTGTCCAGAACCACACGGCCGCTGCCCTGTATCTGCAGGAAGAAGGCGTCCTCGGCGCTGTCCACCCAGAGCAGTTCAAGCCCCTGGCCCGCGAGGGCTCCGGCCTCGATCGCGGCACGCGCCGGCAGGCTGCCTGGCTGGGCCGGCCGCCGAAGCAACGGCACAGGATAGCGGGCGGAGCGCCGGCGAGAGCCACGCAGCATGGGCTCGTAATAGCCGGTCATGCGGCCTTCGCCCTGGTTGATAGCGACCAACCGGCGCTCGATCAGGCGTTGCAGCCCCTCGGGCGGGGTGGTGGCGAGTTCGCCACAGAAGGCGCGCCACCGCCCCGGGGTGCTACCCGGGCCCGAACCGCCCAGCGGTGCGTCATCGGCCATGCCGGCCATGGCCTGGCAATTGGCGGCCAGAGCGGGCAATGCCTGGGCAGGTTCCTCGCCGGGCCAGGAGGGGATGGAGCCCACCGGGACCGCACCCAAGGGCAGCCCCCCGGCGCATCCCGCCAGGAACAGCGCGGCGCTACAGGCTGCGCGTCGCCACCAGCTTCCAGGCCGGGTCACCACTCTTGAGATCGCGCTGGAAAGTCCAGACATCCGTCAGCTCCGTAATCGCATCGGAGCCGGTCACGATCTCCCCGCTGCGGGCGGTGGTCATGTTCACCTGATCGGTCACGAAACGCACCGTGATGGCCGCCAGCGTGCCGTTCAACGAGGCATCCTCGATGGTCAGGCTCTGCACGTTGCGCAATTCGGTGCGCTGGGTGTGGCCCTGGTTCTCACGCTCTGTGATCGCCTGCTCGAAGCCGGCATAGACATCGTCGGCCAGCAGGTTGCGCAAGGTGGCACGGTCACCGGCCGCGAAGCCCTCCACGATCATGCGGAAAGCTCCCTCGGCACCCGTCAGGAAGTGCGCGGGATCGAAAGCCGGGTCCACGGCGCGAATGCGGCTGACAGTTTGCGCGACGGGGCCGGACAGCGGCACCTTGGTGCTGGGCGGGGGCGGCACATCGCGTTCCACGGCCGGCGTGGGGGCGCCAACAGGCTGCGGCGGGCGCTCGAAGCCCTGCCGCTTGCCCAGCACACTGCGCAGCCGCAGCACCAGAAAGGCCGCCACCATGCCAAACAGGATGAGATCGATAGGGAAGCTGCCTTGCATGATGGTTCCGTTCTCCGCACCTCTACTTAGGAAGTAGCTGACCAATCTGCAATCATCCGTCTGGACCAGTGTGCTCAATGCTCGCTATCGCTGCATAAGGGAGGGCCAAGCATGATCCTGCTGCGCCATGGGCAGAGCGAATTCAACCTGCATTTCACCCGCACCCGGGTGGACCCCGGTATTATCGACCCGAAACTGACCGATCTGGGCCATGAGCAGGCTGAACGCGCCGCCGAGACGCTGGTTTCCCGCGATGTCCGGCGCATCCTGGCCTCTCCCTATACCCGCGCCCTGCAGACGGCCCTGCCCCTGGCGCGGCGGCTGGGGCTGTCCATCCATGTGACGCCGATGGTGCGCGAACGCTACGCCTTCACCTGCGATGTCGGCCGCCCGGCCCGCATGGTGGCCGCGGAGTTCCCCGAAGTAGCGCTGGACCATATCGAGGATGTCTGGTGGCCCGCCGAGGAAGAACCCGAACATGGCGTGGTCGCCCGCGCCCGGGATTTCCGGGCCGAGCTCGCCGCGAGGGAGGATTGGGCCCACACGGTGGTCGTCAGCCATTGGGGTTTCATCCTGGCCTGCACCGGCCGTTCCCTGGGCAATGGGGAGTGGCTGGAGATGGACCCGCGTGAACCCGCCCCGCAGGAGCTGACATGGCGGCACCATTGAACCGGCTGCGCATCCGCAGCCCTGGCGCGCTACGCGATGTAGCGCGCCAAGCCGCCGTCACTTGGTGACGAAGGCTTTCTCCAGCACATAGGTGCCGGGCTTGTTGTTGGTGCCTTCCTCGAAGCCCGCCTCTTCCAGCAGCTTCTCCATATCCGTGTTGAAGACCTCGCTGCCGCACAGCATCACGCGGTCCTTGGCGGGGTCCAGCGGCTCCAGCCCGGTGTCGGTATAGAGCTGGCCGGTGCGGATGCGGTCGGTGATGCGGCCCTGGAAGGGGAAGGGCTCGCGCGTCACAGCCGGGGCATAGACCAGCTTCTCGGCCGCCAGCTCACCCAGCAATTCATGCTGCGGCAGTTCCTCGGTCATGTACTGGCGATAGGCGAGTTCGTTCACGTTGCGCACCGTATGGGCCACGATCACGCGGTCGAACTTGTCATAGGTGTCGGGGTCCCGGATCACGGACATGAAGGGCGCGAGGCCCGTGCCCGTGCACATCATCCACAGGTTCCTGCCCGGCAGCAGGCTCTCGGCGATCAGCGTGCCCACCGGCTTGCGGCCAATCAGCACCGTGTCGCCCACCTTGATGTGCTGCAGGCGAGAGGTCAGCGGACCGTTCTGGACCTTGATGGAGAGGAATTCCAACTCCTCGTCCCAGGGCGGCGAGACGACGGAATAGGCCCGGGTCAGGGGCTTGCCGTCCACCATCAGGCCGATCATGCAGAACTGCCCGGCCACGAACCGCAGCGCCGGGTCGCGCGTACAGCGGAAGCTGAACAGGCTGTCGGTCCAGTGATGGACCCAGGTCACGCGCTCACCATAGAAGGCGGCGGGGATGGTCTGCGTGGCGGTTTCGCTCATGGGTTTCCGATATGCTGCGGGTGCGAGGCGCACGCAAGCCGCAATCTGTCAGGGGCTGGGTTGTGCGTCATTCGACCCATTGCCAGCATGGCGGCATGATCCTGCACCCACCCTCTCCCGAACCCGGCAGCAACCCGCCTGTCGGCGCCAAGGTCGATACGCTGCCGCGCCCCCTGCCTGCCCGGATCGCCCATAAGGGCCACCAGGTGGACCTGGAGCCGCTGCATGCGCGCCACGCGGCGGAGCTGTGGCAGGCCGCGCAAAGCGACGCCAGCGGCGCTTCCTGGACCTATCTGGGCTATGGCCCCTTCGCGGATGCCTCCGCGATGCGCGGCTTTCTGGGCGGTTTCGTCGCGGCCCATGATCGTTACGCCTGGGCCGTGCGCCCGCACCGCACCGGCACGGCGGATGGATGGCTGACGCTGATGGAAGTGCATCCGGGCGATGCCGCCATCGAACTGGGCAATATCTGGTTCAGCCCGCGCATGCAGCGCAGCCGCGCGGCGACCGAGGCGATGTATCTGCTGATGCGCCACGCCATGGAGGATCTGGGCTATCGCCGCCTGACCTGGAAGTGCAACGCGCTGAACGAGCCCTCCATCCGGGCCGCCCAGCGCCTGGGCTTCACCTATGAGGGCACGCTGCGGAACGTGCTGGTGACCAAGGGGCGCAGCCGCAGCACGGCCTGGTTCAGCATCCTGGCAGATGAATGGCCGGCGGCCGGAGCGCGCATCGCGGCCTGGCTGGATGATACGAATTTCGGCCCCGACGGCGTGGCGAAGCGGCGGCTAGGTGCCTGAAGTTTCCCATGGAATTCAGAGTAAATTTCTCGTATGTAGTCTGAACTTCATGGGAGGCTGACATGTTCCATAACCTGCCGGACGCATTCCAATACGGAGCCCTGATCGGATGGGCGATCATCGCGGCCGCTGTCGCGTTCCATTACGCCCGGCCACTGCTGGGTTCGGGTGGGGCGATCGCCGCGGCGGCGCTTGGCGCCATCGCGACCAAGACGCTGCTGCTGGATCTGACCTGAGCTAACCCCTGGCCCAGCCGATGGCGGCCCGGGCCAGGGCCGCGATCGTGTCCGTGACCGGGAAGGGCAAGGTCGGCCCGGCATCGACACCCAGCGGAATCTCGGTGCAGCCGAGCACCACGGCATGCGCACCACGGGCCATCAACCGGCCCGCGATCTCGGCGAGCGGCGCATAGGCGCCCGCCACGTCATTGGCCTTGACCTGCGCGATGGCGGGCGAGACATGGCTCGCCATCTCCTCCGGCGTCGGCACCAGGCATTCCCAGCCCCGTGCCTCCAGCCGTTCCTGATACAGCCGCATCGCCAGGGTGGCAGCCGTGCCCATCAGGCCGATGCGGCCCGGCCGCACGCCCTGGCGCAGCAGGTCGACCTCCGCCGCGTCCACGATATGCAGGATCGGCAGAGGGGTGGCGGCGCCCATGCCCTCGAACCAGCCATGGGCGGTGTTGCAGGGGATAGCGATGGCGCCGCAACCCGCGGCCTCCAGCACGCGGATGCCGCGCAGCAGGGCGGGCAGCGGGTCTTCACCACCATGCAACCGGGCTTCGGTGCGGTCCGGCACGCGCGGATCGCTGACCAGGATGGCGGGGATGTGGTCCTGATCGCGCGCGGCGGGCGTCAGCAGGGTCAGGCGGCGCATGAATTCCGCCGAAGCGAGCGGGCCCATGCCGCCCAGGACACCGAGAATACGATCGCTCATGCCAGAAACCCGTCCCAGATCAGTTTGCAGCCCGAGGCCAGCAGGGCCCAGACCACGATGCGGTAGAACACGACCTCCGAGATCCGCTTCTGCAGCCAGATGCCCAGATGCACGCCGATGGGGCAGAGCGGCAGCAGCGCGATGGAGGTGAAAAGATTGGTCCAGTCGAACAGCCCCAAAGCGCCATAGGGGACCAGCTTCACATAGTTGATGACGCCGAAGAACACGACGTTGGTGGCGGCGAAGGTGGCGCGCGGCAGACGGCGCGGCAGCATATAGATCTGCAGCGGCGGTGCCCCCGCATGGGCCAGGGTGCTGGTGATGCCGGACGCGGCGGAGCAGACCGCCCCCTTCACCACCGAATGCGGCTCCGCCGGCGGCAGGCCCCGGCGCGTGACCCAAAGCCGGTAGCCCACGAAGCTGAGGGTGATGACCCCCAGCAGCCCCGCCACCATGCGCGGCGACAGGATGCCCAGCAGCAGCGCCCCCAACCCCACGCCCACGATGCCGCCCGGGACGATCACGCGCATCTCCCGCTTGTCCCATTGCCCCCACCAGGCCTTCAGCCCGGACAGGTCCATCGCGCAGAGGAGAATGAGGGAAATGGCGGCCGCCTGCGGCACCGGCAGCACCACGGCCATGGCGGGCACGGCCACGCCCCCGGCGGCGCCCGCGAAGCCCCCCTTGCCGATGGCGGTCAGCAGCACCGCCGGAATGGCCAGCGCATAGAAGAGGGGATCAGTGATGAGAATCAGCGGCCGGGTCCCTTGCGCCTCACGCGGCGGAGTGTAACGCGTGAGGACAGTGTGGCGAAGGCAGGGGCCTTATGGAACATAGCGTGATGTGGTTGCTGGGCATGGCTGCCGCGATGATGGCGACGGGGCTCGTCTCCGGCGTGCTGGCGGGGCTGCTGGGTGTCGGCGGGGGCATCGTGATCGTGCCGGTGCTGTTCTATGTACTGCCTCTGCTGGGCATCCCCGAGGCGACGCAGATGAAGGTCGCTGTGGCCACCTCGCTCGCGACCATCATTCCCACCTCCATCATCTCGGCCCGCAAGCATTTCGCCAAGGGCACCATGGATGTGTCCCTGTTGCGCAGCATGGCCATCCCGATGTTCCTGGGCGTGCTGGTGGGCACCTGGCTGGCCGTTTGGCTGAAGGGGCCGACCCTGTCCTTCATCTTCGCCTGCGTGGCGCTGCTGGTGGCGCTGAACATGGGCCTGACGGGCACGGAATTCCGCCTGCGCGACCAGATGCCGACAGGCGCCCCGCGGGCCGGTATCGCGGCGGCGATCGGCACCTTCTCCGCCGTCATGGGCATTGGTGGCGGCACGGTGGGCGTGCCGATCATGACCATGTTCGGTGCGCCGATCCGAGCGGCGGTCTCCACCGCCTCGGCCTTTGGTCTGATCATCTCCGTGCCCGCCACGATCGGGCTGATCCTGGCAGGCATCGGCGCCGAAGGGCGCCCGCCCTATTCGCTGGGTTGGGTGAGCCTGATCGGCTTCGCGCTGATCGTGCCGAGTTCCATCATCGCCACGCCCTGGGGCGTCACGCTCGCCCACACCATTCCGCCGCTGTGGCTGAAGCGGGCCTTCGCCATCTTCCTGGCGGTGACCAGCGCGCGGATGTTCTACAGCCTGTTCGCCTGATGGAACTGGCGGCGCTGGGTGCTGCCCTTGCGCTGGCCGGGGCAGCCGGCGGCTTCCTGGCCGGGCTGTTCGGCCTGGGTGTCGGTGTGGTGCTGGTACCTGTGATGGTCGCGCTGCCGCTGACGCCAGGCGTCACGCCAGACAGCCAGATGAAGGTGGCTCTGGCCGTTGCGCTGGCCGTCACGGTGCCCACTTCGGCGCTGGCCATGATCGCCCATGCGCGACGTGGTGCGCTGGACATGAAGCTGCTGAAGGCTCTGGCACCGGGCATGTTGGCCGGCGTGATGCTGGGATGCTGGGGCGCCACAGTGCTGCCCGCCGGCGTATTGCAGGCGGTATTCGGTGTCGTGGCCCTGGCAGTCGCTTGCTGGCTCGGCCTGGCTGGCGCCCACCCCCATATGGCGCATGCCCTGCCGCCCGAACCTTGGCGCGCCCTGATCTCGGCCATCGTCGGCGGGGTTTCCGCCATGATGGGCGTGGGCGGTGGCACCTTGGGTGTGCCGGCCCTGGTGCTGTTCGGCTCACCGATCGGACCTGCGGTGGCTCTGGGAAGCGGCTTCGGTGTATTGATCGCCGCACCCGCGACGCTTGGCCTGATCTGGGCGGGGCTGGATGCCCCGGGGCGCCCGCTCTACGGGGTGGGATACCTCGATCTGCTTGTTGTGGCGATCGTGCTTCCTGTGGCCCTTCTCGCCACTCCGCTGGGCGCCCGGATGGCCCATCGCTTACCGCCCGTACTGCTGCGGCGCGGCTTTGCCGGCTTCATGGGGTTGGTGGGAATGAAGATGCTCTGGGCTGCCCTGGCTGGCTGAATCAGCCGGCTACCGCAGAAAGCCCCAGTCCACCCCGATCAATTCCGCGATCAGCCGCCGTATGTCCACGCACAGGCGCTCCATACCGGCATTGGGCTCGATGCGTTGCTCATCCATGTACAGCTTGCGCGACATTTCCAGCTGCAGCACATGCACGCCCTCTCGCGGGCGGCCGTAATGGCGGGTGACATACCCCCCCGCATACGGATCATTGCGCGCCAGGCGATAACCGAAGCCGCCCAGCGACTGCTCCACGATGCGCGTGATGCGCGGCGCGCAGGTGGTGCCATGGGCATCCCCCAGCACCATGTCCGGCAGGGGGCCATACACCGTGGGCGCGCTGGGCATGGAGTGGCAGTCGATCAGGATGCAGGTGCCGAACTGGGCCCGGGTTTCTGCGATCAGCGCCGCCAGCGCCGCGTGATAGGGCTGCCAGCACCCTCGCACCCGGGCCTCAGCTTCCGCGAAGGGCAGCTTGCCGCGATAGATGGGCTCCCCGGTCGAGACCACCCGGGCGATGGTCCCCAGCCCAGCCCCCACGCGGGCACTGGCACTGTTCACCCAGGGCGGCAACGTGCCCTCGAACATGGCGGGGTCGAGTTCCCATGGTTCGCGGTTGGCATCGCAATAGGCCCGCGGAAAATGCGCCAGCAGCAGGGGCGCCCCCAGTTCCGGGGCCGCGGCGAACAGTTGGTCGACGAAACAATCCTCCGACCGGCGAAGCGCCACGGGGTCCAGCCGGGCCGCCGCGACAAAGTCGGCGGGGTAATCCCGGCCGGAATGTGCAGAAGCGAAAATCACCGGGCTGAGCGCACGGACAGGCCGCAACAGGCTGAAAGCCGTGCTGTCGGCGGCAAGGGCGGGATGCGGAGCCAGAAGCTCCTGCGTGGCGGTGTTCATATCCATCGGCTGGAGAGAGTTTGGCCTCAGCCGATGCACAATGTCACCACCGGAATATGCGCCCCCACCCTTGTGCACCCTGCCGGACCACGCTAATCACGCCCGCATTCCGGGCGCATAGCTCAGCGGTAGAGCACCACCTTGACACGGTGGGGGTCACAGGTTCGATCCCTGTTGCGCCCATTCCCCCCCCCGGGATTACAGCACCAATTCCTTGGGGATGCCGCGGCAATCCATCTCCCAGTCCAGCCCTTCGATGGGCGGGCGGCAGAAGTGCCATTCCAGGCCAAGCGCGGGCGCGCCACGGCCCAGAATCTCCTGTGCCAGGATCGGGTGCGGGTCGAACACCGTATAGAGGTTCACCGCCGTCGCCGTGTCGTACCAAACGCCGAGCGTCTGCATCCGGCGTTCCATCTCGGTCATGACATGGGCGCATTTCGCGGAAAGCCCGGCCGGCGAGGTATCGCCATAGGCCACGACGCTTTCGCGATAGGTGGCGCCACCCTCCTTCGCCTCGCCATTGCCGGCGATGACGAAGCTGGTGCCCGCCGAGACATCCGGCACCGCGTAGGTGAAGGCATGAAAGCCCGGCTCAGCGGGCGGGGAAACCTCAGGGCAGACATTGCTGCGCGCCACCGGGTTCTCCTCACCGATGAAGACACCCCATTCCTGCAAGGTGCCCGCATAGATGCGGTTGAAGGCGGCGAAGCCGTCCTCGGTGAAGGGGGCCGGGCTACGCAGCTCACAGGCTGCGAAGGCCGTGAGAGGAACGCCCAGCGCCGTCATATGGGCCTTGATCCGGGCAAAGCCCTCGGCCAGCGGCACCGGCTTGCGAAAGCGGGCACGCTCCAGCCGGAAGCCCGGCAGGGCGGCCACACCACAGGAGTATTGGAACACTCCAGGCGCGTAGCCGTAGCCCCGCTCGGGCAGTGGCCGCATCAGGCGGCGTCCTCGCGCTTGTCCTTCACGCGGACATAGGCGATCGCCGCGTGCTCCTGGCAATACGGCTTGCCCGCCATGGACACCGCCGTGCAGAAGGTGAAGCCCTTGGTGCCAGGCTCACCGATCGGCCAGCAGCAGCTCTTGGCGCTCATGGAGCCAAAAGGCCGCGGTGCGGGCTGCGGCGCACGGGCGATGGGGCGCTCCACCACCGGGGCCACGGCCACCGGTGCGACGGGGCGCACAGGCACCGACAACGGCGAGGTAGCCGCGGTGGGCACGCCCGGCTGCGGCTCAGGCCGGCGCAGGATCGGCGGGGGTTCCCGCAGAGCGGCGCGCAACGGCGGCAGCGTGTGCCGGCGCGCGGGCGCCGGCTTGGGCGGCATCGCCGCATCACGGCGGATGGGGCTGGGACGAGCCGGCAGATTCAGCCGGTGCGCCTTGCCCACTACCGCATTCTTCGAAACGCCCATGCGACGACCGATCTCGGCAGTACTGTGCCCCTCAGACCAAAGGGCACGAAGCCGGTCGATGGCTTCCACGGTCCAGTCCATATGTGGCCCCCTTCAGCTTCCCCTGACACTAGATACGGTAGGGGAAGGCGGCCGGGGAACACAAGCGGTGGGAAGGGGGCCGAATCAGATTTCTGTGGACAAACACCGAGTCAAGCCCCCGGAAACGGTGGATAGTCCTAACCGAAGGCCGCCGGAGCGGGGGAATCCGTCCAGGGTTCCGCGGCTTCGAAGGCCAGGGCCGCCCGCAGCACCCCCAGATCATCCAGCTTGCGGCCCACAATCTGCACTCCCACCGGCAGGCCATCGGCCGTCAACCCGCAGGGCACCGAGATCGCGGGGTTCTGCGCCATGTTGAAGGGATGGCTGAACTCCGCCCAGCTCAGCCAATCCCATTCGGGTTCCGGCCAATGTTCAGGGGCCAGGCGCTCCACCGGGAAGGCGGCGACGGAGGCCGCGGGGGTCAGCAACAGGTCCCAATCCTGGAACCATTCGGCACAGGCCATGGCGTACAGGTATTTGCGGGCGCGCAGGGTCATGTAGTCGGCGGCCTTCATATCCAGGGCCGAGCGGATGCAGGCCACCAGGCCAGGGTCCATCTGGTCCGCCCATTTCGGCAGCAGATGCGCATAGGCCGTCATGTGCGCGGCCCACATGCCGCGCGCGATCTCCGGCCCCGGGGCGGCCCAAGGGGTGGGCACCTGCTCCACCGTCGCGCCCAGCGCCTCGAAGCGCCGGGCGGCGGCGGCGACCAGCGCGGCCACTTCCGGGTCCACCCGCGCCACGCCCAGATCGGGGCTGTAGGCCACGCGCAGGCCACGCACGCTGCCCACCAGGGACTGCGGCCGGGCATCCAGCACGCCGTCCAGCGTGGTGAAATCCAGCGGATGATGGCCGGACATGACATGGAACATCAGCGCCGTATCGGCCACATCCCGGGTCAACGGGCCAATATGGCTCATGGAATCATTGTTGCCCGGCGGCGCGTAGGGCACCCGGCCGAAGCTGGGCTTGAACCCTACCACCCCCGAGAAATGGCCCGGCAGCCGCACCGATCCGGCACCGTCCGAGCCCTGGTGCAGCGCGCCGAAGCCGGCACCCGCCGCAGCCGCCGCCCCGGCCGAGGAAGCGCCGGCATTCATCCCTTTCTTCCAGGGGTTGTGGGTGATGCCGCTGGCCGGGCTGCGGCTGACCGCAGTCCAGCCGAATTCGGAGGTGGTGGTCTTGCCGAGGATGATCGCCCCGGCCGCCCGCAACCGGGCCGTCACCGGGGCATCCGCCGCCGCGATCTCTCCGCGATGCGACAGCGACCCGCGTTCCAGCATCAGGCCCTTGGCCGCCGTCACATCCTTGATACTGACCGTCACGCCATGCAGAGGCCCGAGCGGATCGCCGCGCATCACCGCCGCCTCGGCCTCCCGGGCCGCGGCCATGGCACCTTCGGCATCAAGCTGCGCGAAGGCACCCAGTTCCGGGTCCAGCCGCTGGATCCGGCCGATGATGGCCTGGGTGGCCTCCACCGGCGAAATCTCGCGGGCCGCGATCTTCGCGGCCAGCTGGGTCGCGGGCATCAGCCCGATCTCTGCATCCGGCGCCAACTCGGCCATCGGCATCAACTCCCTGGAGGTAAGGAATAGCGTGACATGGCGTACCGGAAGTGGCGAGGGGCCAGGCCCCTCGCCGTCAGGTCACAGGACCGGTTCGCGCTTGTGCCAGTCCGTCACGCGCTGGAAGGCATCGCCTGCCTGCAGCACCCGTGCCTCGGCAAAGGGCCGGGCAGAGAGTTGCAGGCCGATCGGCAGGCCATTGCTGTCGAAACCGCAAGGCACGCTCAAGGTCGGCAGGCCCAGGTAGTTGAAGGGCCGGGTGTTCGCCGAGACGCCCATGAAGCGATCCCAGTTGGCGGGGTCCACATCGATGTCCGTCTCCGCCAGCGTCGGCACCTTGATGCGCAGCGTGGGCGTGGCGACCAGGTGATACGGCGTCAGCGCCCGCTCGCAGAACGCCCGCAGCAATGGCCCCCGGCGGGACAGCGCCTCGATGTAGAAGGTCGCCGGCAGGGAATAGCCGCCATAGAGCCGGGCGTTCAGGTGCACCGCGTAGTCCTGCGGGTATTCGCGCATCCAGTTGGCATGGATGGCCGCGCCCTCGGAGCGGGAGACGAGCGCCGTGTAGGTGCCGATCGCCGCCATCTCCGGCACGGCGATGCGGGTGACGCTGGCGCCCAGCCCCTTCAGCACGTCGAGCGCCGCCTCGAAGGTCTTGAGCACCTCGGGGTCGATCCCGTCGAGGAACCAGTCCTCCACCACCGCGATCTTCAGCCCGGCGATGCTGCCGGTCAGCGCGGCCTCATAATCGGGCACGGGCTCCTTCGCGCTGGTCGGGTCCTTCGGGCAGGGCCCGGCCGTCACCTTCAGGAAGCGCGCGGCATCGCGCGCCGTGCGCACCAGCGGGCCCACATTGTCGGCGGAGAAGGAGAGCGGCATCACGCCGGTGCGCGGCACCCGGGTCTGGGTGCCCTTCAGCCCGGTCACGCCGCAGATGGTCGCCGGCAGGCGGATGGAGCCACCCGTATCCGAACCCAACGCGGCGAACACGAAACGCGCCGCCACCGACGCACCCGAACCCGAGGAAGAACCACCGGTGCAGTAGGGCAGGCTCCAGGGATTGTGGCAGTGGCCGAAATGCGCGTTGTGGCCAGTGGGGTTCTGAGCAAACTCCGCCATGTTCAGCGTGCCCATGTCCACGGCGCCGGCATCATCCAGCCGGTTCAGCACGGTGGCCGTGACCTTGGGCACGAAATCCTTGCGGATCTTGCTGCCACAGGTGCTGACCTTGCCGGCACGGTAATACATGTCCTTGTGCATCATCGGCACGCCGGCCAGGGGCCCCAGGATCTTGCCGGCGGCGCGTGCCTGATCGACAGCGCGGGCCGCTGCGCGGGCTTCCTCGGCATCCAGGCGGATCACCGCGTTCACGCCGCCATCATGGGCGGCGATGCGGGCCAGGCAGGCCTCGACCAATGCCTCGGAGGTGACTTCGCCGCGCGCCACGGCATCCGCGGCCTCGGTCATGGAGAGGGAGGTGAGGGCGCTCATGCCTCCTGCTCCTTGCAGTCGCGCAGGGCGGCTTCGAAGCTGCTGGGCTCGTCCTCGAACACCATCGTGCCGCGCAGCTTCGCCATGGCGTCGATCAGCCCCTGCATCTCACCGAGACCGTGACGTGCCGTGGCATTGGGCAGTTGCACGCCTTGCCAGCGCGCGATCTGCTCCATGGTGGGGGGCACCAGTGCCGGTTCTTCCATCGTTTTCTCCTGGTTGCAGGCCGGGTCATGGGATGCCACGCTGCCCGCCAGGTAAACGACTAAGCAAATGCGGGGCCACAAGGCCGCGCGCAACAACGGGGGCCCACCCCCGGGAGGATGTCAGCACCCATGAAAATCGTCGAAGTGAAAGCCTATCCAACCAGCTTTCCGTTGCCCAAGGGCGGTCCGAAGCTCGGCATCGGCCAGGCGGTGAAGCGCGATGCCGTCATGGTGAAAATCACCACGGAGGACGGCATCAGCGGCTGGGGAGAGGCCCATCACGGCCGCGCCCATACCGCCGTGGCACGGCTGATCGAAACCACGCTGCGCCAGTTGCTGCTGGGGCAGGACGCGCTGGACACCACCGGCCTCTGGGCACGGATGTACAAGTATCAGCTGGCCTCCCATGGGATGGGCGCCGGCGCCTCGCTGGCCATGAGCGGCATCGACATGGCGCTGTGGGATATTCGCGGCAAGGCGGCCGGCTGGCCGCTCTACAGGCTGCTGGGCGGCGCGCGGCGCGCCATTCCCGCCTATGCCGGTGGCGTGGCGCTGGGATACCAGGAGCCCTCGGCCCTGCTGGCCGAAATGGCGCCGCACATGGCGGCGGGCTATCGCGCCGTGAAACTGCGCGTGGGCGACACGGTGGCCGCCGACATCTCTCGCATGGAGGCGACACGAAAAGCCTACCCCGACGCCGACATCCTGACCGACGCCAATATCGGCTACACGATCGAGGATGTGCGCCGGGTGATGCCGGCGATGGATGCCCTGGCCATCGGGTGGCTGGAGGAACCCTTCCCGGCCTACGACCACCACCTGTATCGCCAGGCGGCGGGATATGGCCGCACACCGCTCGCGGCCGGGGAGAACCACTTCACCCGCTATGAATTCAACCGCGTGCTGGAAGACGGCGTGATCCGCATCTGGCAGGGGGATCTGTCCAAATCCGGCGGCATCACGGAATGCCTGCGGATCGCGGCGATGGGCAGCGCCTTCAAGATCCCGTTCCACCCGCATTCCTCCATGACCGGGGTGAACCAGGCGGCCTCGATCCATCTGCTCGCGGCGATCGACAATGGCGGGTATTTCGAGGCCGACATCAGCACCGCCAACAAGTTCCGCGACGAGATGTGCAGCACGCCCTGGTCCATCCGGCCCGACGGCACGGTACTGCCCAACGATACGCCGGGCATCGGCGTGGAAGTGGACGAGGACTGGCTGCGAGCCCATCCCGCCATCGAGGGCCCCGGCTATGTCTAGGCGCATCATCCCCCTGCTGGCGGCATTGCTGCTTGCTTTTCCCGCCTTCGCCCAGGCCCCGTTCCGCGCGGAGCGGGAGGTGCGGCTGCTCTGCGGCTTCGCCCCGGGCGGCACCTGCGACATCCTGGCGCGGCTGCTGGCCGAGCAGTTGACCCCCGTGCTCGGCCAGCGCGTGGTGGTGGAGAACCGCACCGGCGCCACCGGCCTGATCGCGGCCGAGGCGGTGGCGCGCGGCAATCCGGACGGGCATCTGGTGTTTGTGGTGCCCATGAACCTGCCGGCGGTGATGCCCGTGACCCCCGGCCTGCGCATTCCCTTCGACGTGGATCGCGACATCACGCCGATCGCCAGCATCGCCAATGTCTACAACATGCTGGTGGTCAGCCCGAACGGCCCGCTGCGCAGCGTGGCGGATGTGGTCGCCGCCGCCCGCGCCAATCCGGGCCGGCTCAGCTATGCCAGCACCGGCAATGGCAGTTCCCAGCATCTGGCGGGCGCGATGTTCCAGCGCGCGGCGGGGGTGGAGATGCTGCATGTCCCCTTCCGCGGCGGCGCGCCCGCCATTCTGGAGATCACGGCGGGACGGGTGGACATGATGTTCGGCAACATGCCGGAATTCCTGGGCCAGATCCGCGACGGAGGCTTGCGGCCCTTGGCTTACGGCGCGGCGCGCCCCAGCCCGCTGATGCCGGACCTGCCATTGATCGCCGCCACCCTGCCTGGCTTCGAGGTGCGCAGCTGGTTCGGCGTAGCAGGGCCCGGCGGCATGTCCGAGCAGGTGCTGCAATCCTGGGAAATCGCCCTGCGCCAGGTGGCGGAGCATCCGGATTTCCGGCGCCGCATGGCCGAGAACGCGATGGAGATCATCTTCGACGGCCCCGCCGGTTTCCGCCGCCTGATCCAGGAGGACCGGGCGCGCTGGGCCGATGTGATCCGGGCCGCCAACATCCGGGCGGATTGAACGGCACGAAGTTGTATCGCATCCTGCCACCACCAACAGGAGGTTGTGGGATGCGCGCGCTGCTTCTGATTCCGGCCATGCTGGCCCTGGCTTCGCCCGCGGTGGCCGAGACCCGCCCAGCCCGCCAACCCACCGAGGCCCAAGCCGCGCAGCAGCAGCGCATGCGCCAGTGCAACACCGACGCGCGCACGAACAACCTGACCGGCGACGCGCGCAAGGAATTCATGCGGCGCTGCCTGTCCGGGCATTCCGGCGGCACGCCGACTCCGGCGAACTGAAGCCCCTGGGGCACTCCGCCCCTCACCCGGTGGACGGCCCGCCATCGGCGGCGCTGACATGTCACGCTCGGGCCGAGGCTGGCCTGCATCCTGGCCGCTCTGCCCGAAGGGCCTTCGCCCACTCCGCAGGCAGAGCGCTGCCGCACCTTACTGAATTACCGGAATTACCTGTTGCCCCGGCATGGTCCGGATTGGTTGCATGGTGGGGTAGAGTTTGGAGTGTAGACAGTATGCAAAAGAAATTCGGTGCCGCGCTGGCACTGGTCGGCGCCCTGCTGGCCGCCGCCCCGGCGCAGGCCCAGCAGCCGCGCGTTCTGCGCATCGCCATGACCGCGGCCGATGTGCCGACCACCACCGGCATGCCGACCCAGGGCTATGAGGGGATGCGCTTCCTCGGCTACCCGATCTTCGAGCCGCTGGTGGATTGGGACCTGAGCGATGCCTCCCGCCCGGCGGGCCTGCGCCCCGGCCTGGCCGAGAGCTGGGCCCAGGACCCGGCCAACCCCCGCGCCTGGCGCTTCACCCTGCGCCAGGGCGTGACCTTCCATGACGGCACGCCCTTCACGGCCGACGCTGTGATCTGGAACATGGACCGCTTCTTCCGCAACGATGCCCCGCAATTCGATGCCGGCACCGCCGCCATCGCGCGCGGCCGCGTCGCGGGCATCGAGGGCTACCGCAAGATCGACGACCGCACGGTGGAAATCACCACCGCCCGGCCTGTCTCCTACTTCCCCTATCTGGCCACGCTGATCCTGTTCTCCTCACCGCAGAGCTGGGAAGCCGCGGGCCGCGACTGGGCGCGCGTCGCCGCCACGGGCGCCGCCGGCACCGGCCCCTTCCGCATCACCCGCTTCGTGCCACGCCAGTCGGTCGAGCTGTCGCGCAACGACACCTACTGGAACCCGGCCCGCCGCCCGAAGGTGGACCGCGTGCAGCTGCTGCCGATGCCTGAGGCGACAACCCGCCTCGCCGCCCTGCGTTCCGGCCAGGTGGACTGGATCGAGGTGCCGCCGCCCGATGCCCTTCAGTCCCTGCGTTCGGCGGGCTTCCAGATCACCACGGGCAGCTATCCGCATGTCTGGCCCTGGGTGTTCGCCGCCGGCCGACCCAACAGCCCGGTGGCCGATGTGCGGGTGCGCCAGGCGCTGAACTACTGCTTCGACCGCGACGGCATGGTGCAGATGCTGAACGGCACGGCGGAGCCCTCCGTGGGCTTCTTCAAGCCGAACGACCCCAATTTCGGCTCGCCGCAGAACCGCTACCGGCTGGATGCCGCCCGCGGCCGCGCCCTGCTGGCCGAAGCCGGCTATAACGCCCAGCGCCCGCTGACGCTGCGCATCGGCATTTCCAACAGCGGCTCCGGCCAGATGCTGCCGCTGCCGATGAACGAGTATCTGCAGCAGCAGCTGCAGGAACATTGCGGCGTCCGCGTGAACTATGAGGTGGTGGAGTGGAACACGCTGCTGGGCGGCCTGCGTGCCGAACCGACGCAGCCCGCTTGGCTCAATGCCGATGCTCTGAACATCAGCCTCGTCTCCTCTGACGCGGCGCAGATGGGGCGCTGGTTCTACTCGGCGAACTTCACGCCGCGCGGTTCCAACGCCGGCCATTGGCGCGACGCGGCCTTCGATACCGCCTTCAGCGAGCTGGAGACCGCCACGGACCCGGCACGCATTGCCACCCTGATGCGCACCCTGAATGAGCGGGTGGTGGATGACGCCCCCTGGCTGTGGATCGTGCATGACCTGAACCCGCGCGCGATGAGCCGCCGGGTGCGCGGCTTCGTCAGCCCGCAGAGCTGGTTCGTCGACCTGACGACGGTCGAACTCCAGTAGCCGGACCGGGGGAGGGCGCAGGCCCTCCCCCTTTTTTTCCCGAGGAAACATCACGCAGAAAGGGCTCTGCCATGAAGCTATCCTTCACCTCCGCCACGAGACATCTCCTCCATAGCGGGACACGAAGGATGGCCCTGGCCAGCCTCGCGCTTCTCGGCCTCGTCAGCGCCCCAGCGCAGGCACAGCAGCGCACGCTGCGCATCGCCATGACGGCCTCGGACGTGCCGACGACCACCGGCATGCCGAACAACGGCTTCGAAGGCATGCGCTTCCTGGGTTACCCGATCTTCGAGGCGCTGGCCCTGTGGGACCTGACGGACGCATCGCGCCCCGCCACGCTGCGCCCAGGCCTGGCCGAGAGCTGGGAGCAGGACACGGCCAACCCGCGCATCTGGCGCTTCACCCTGCGCCAGGGCGTGAACTTCCATGATGGCACGCCGTTCAACGCGGATGCTGTGATCTGGAACCTCGATCGCTACTTCCGCAATGACTCGCCACAGTTCGAGGCCGGCGGCAGCGGTATCACCCGCGCCCGCGTGACGATCCTTGAAAGCTATCGGAAGATCGACGACCGCACGATCGAAATGACCACCAGCCGGGTGGCCAGCTACTTCCCCTATATGGCGGTCTATATCCTGTTCACCTCGCCACAGAGCTTTGATGCGGCGGGACGGGACTGGGCGCGCGTCGCCGCCGCCGGCGGTGCTGGCACCGGCCCGTTCCGCATCACCCGCTTCGTGCCGCGCCAGTCGGTGGAACTCTCCCGCTTCGACGGCTATTGGGACACCTCCCGCCGGGCGCGGCTGGACCGCATCGTGCTGCTGCCGATCCCCGAGGCGAACACCCGCCTCGCCGCGCTGCGCTCCGGCCAGGTGGACTGGATCGAGGTGCCGCCGCCCGATTCCATCCAGTCCCTGCGTTCGGCGGGCTTCCAGATCACCACGGGCAGCTACCCGCATGTCTGGCCCTGGTTCTTCCAGATGGGTGGTGACAACACGCCCTTCCGGGATGTGCGGGTCCGCCAAGCATTGAACTATTGCGTGGACCGCGACGGGTTGGTGCAGCTGTTGGCCGGCACGGCCGAGCCCTCCGTGGGCTGGCTGAAGCCGAATGACCCGAACTTCGGCACCCCGCAGAACCGCTATCGCTTCGACCCCGCGCGCGGCCGCGCCCTGCTGGCTGAAGCCGGGTACAACGCCCAGCGCCCGCTGAGCTTCCGGGTGATGATCAGTGCCTCGGGCTCCGGCCAGATGCTGCCGCTGCCCATGAACGAATACATGCAGCAGAACCTGCGCGAGGCCTGCGGCGTGAATGTCAGCTTCGAGGTGACGGACTGGTCCAACCTGCTCGTGGCCACCCGCACGCCGCCGGGCGGCGCGGTGATCCAGAACGTGCAGTCGTTGAACCCGTCCAGCCCGTCCTCCGACCCGTCGGTGATGGCGCGCTATTTCCTCAATGCCTTCCGGCCGCCCAATGGCTTCAACTGGCCGCAATGGCAGGATGACGCCTTCGAGGCCGCCTTCGCCCGGCTGGAAGCCGCGCGCACCCCGGCGGAGGCGAATGCCGCCTACGCCGAGGCGCATGCGCGCCTCGTGGACAATCCCCCCTGGCTCTACATCGTGCATGACCTGAACCCGCGCGCGATGAGCCGCCGGGTGCGCGGCTTCACCAGCGTGCAGTCCTGGTTCCAGGACCTGGTGCCCGTGGACATCCAGTAGAACCGGGACAAGGATGCGCGGGTCGTAATGCCCGGGCCACCGGGCCAGAGGGGGGATACCCGATGATCGTCGATCTGCGCATCTACACCTGCAAGCCGAACAAGCTGCCTGTCTTCCTCAAAATCTATGAGGAAAAAGCCTGGCCGCTGCAGCTCCAGTATCTGGAAAACTGCCTGGGCTGGTACACGACGGTGGAAGGCGCGCTGAACACCGTGGTCCACCAGTGGGGCTACACCGACCAGGGTGACCGCGAGCGCCGCCGCAACGCCATGGCCGCCGACCCGAAATGGGGCGAATATGTGAAAGCCGCGGCCGAGGCCGATGTGCTGGTGAAGATGGAAAACCGCATCCTGCGCCGCACGCCGTTCTTCGACGCCTATCTGGCCAAGAAGGGCTGAACCGGCAGGGGAAGGGGCGGCCCCCCTTCCCTATCGCCTGGCCACGCAATCCATTTCGATCAACGCGCCGCGCACCAGCGCCGTGACGCCCACACAGGTGCGCACCGGCCGGCAATCCACCGGAATGATGCCGCCATAGGCGGCATTCATCGCCTCATAGTCCCGCGCGAAATCCGTCAGGAACACGCGCATGGAGACCAGGTTCTCCCACCCCAGCCCCAGCGCCTTGAGCACGCGCGCCATGTTGCGCAGCGTGGCCTGCGTCTGTGCCGTGATGCCCTCCGGGAACGGGGCGTCGGGCGCATCGAGGTCACGCGGGAACTGGCCGGTGAGATAAACGAAGCCATCCACCTCCGTCGCATGCGGAGAAGGCGAGGCGCTGGGCGGAAAGCCCGGCAGGATATGGCGGATGACGGGCATGTTCAGCTCTTGTCGGGCGTGTCGTCCAGGCGGCGGCCGTCCAGCATCCGGGCGCGGCGCGCCTCGGCCTCGCGGTCGGCCTGCTTCTCGGCGCGGGTGCGGCCGAAGGCCACGCGGTTGGCCGCGGCTTCACGCTCCGCATCCTGCTTCGCGCGCGCCTTGCGCAGCTTGTTGAGGTTGAAAATCTCGGTCACGTTCGCAGCATAGCGGTCACCGAGGGAGCCCACCATGCCGGACATCACCATCACCGCCGCCGATGGCCATCAGCTCAGCGCCTATGTGGCCGGCCCTGCCAGTGCGAAACGCGCGCTGGTCGTGGTGCAGGAGATTTTCGGCGTGAACAGCCACATCCGCAACGTGGCGGACCGCTTCGCGGCCGAGGGCTATGCCGTGATCGCCCCCGCCTTGTTCGACCGCAAGGAACGCGGCGTCTCCCTGGGCTATACGCCCGATGACGTGGCGCGCGGCCGCGACCTGCGGGCGGGCATCGATGCCGGCAGCACGCTGCTGGATGTGCTGGCCGCCGCCGGCGCCCTGCCGGCCGGGGTGAAGCGGGGCATCATCGGCTATTGCTGGGGCGGCACCGTCGCCTGGCATGGCGCCACGCGCAGCGCCGCCTTCTCGGCCAGCGTGGGCTGGTATGGCGGCGGCATCGCCGCCGCGAAGGAGGAAGTGGCGGGCTGCCCCGTGCAACTGCATTTCGGCGAGAAGGACAGCTCCATCCCGCTGAGCGATGTGGAGGCCATCCGCGCCGCGCAGCCTGGGGTGGAAGTGTTCGTCTATCCGGGCGCCCTGCATGGCTTCGGCTGCGACGAGCGCGCCAGCTACTCCGCCCCGGACTACGCGCTGGCCCAGAGCCGGAGCCTGGAATTCCTGGCCCGGCATCTGGGGTAGCGGCGGCTTACGGCTGGGGCCGGGTGGCTTCCTGCAGATAGGCCATCAGGTTGTTGATCTGCTCCGGGTTCCGCAGGCCGGCGAAGGTCATGGAACCCTGGGGCAGCACCGCCTTGGGGTTCGCCACATAGGCACGCAGGGTCGCCTCATCCCAGGTCAGCCCGGCGGCGGCGCGTTCCTGCAGGTTGGCGGAGTAGCGGAAGCCCTCACGCAGGCCCGCGCGGCGGCCCCAGATCTCGTAGAGGTTCGGCCCCACCCCGTTGCGGGTGCTGTTGTCGATCAGATGGCAGGCGCGGCACTGGGCGAACACCCGGCGGCCGGCTTCCGCATCCCCCGCCTCCTGGGCTCGGGCGACGGGGGTGATGCCAGCGGCCAAGGCCGCGGCGAACAAGGCTGTGGTGACTAGGCGCATCGTCTTCTCCGTATGGCCCTCCGGGGGCGGAGGTGCGCTCCCGGAGGGCCAGCGTCAAGGGGTGCGGGGGTTAAGCCCGCTTCGCCTCGATCACGTCCCAGATGTTGCGTTCCAGCTGGATGCCGTCGAAACGCGCCAGCTCCTGCAGGCCGGTGGGGGAGGTCACGTTGATCTCCGTCAGGTAGCCGCCGATCACGTCGATGCCGACGAAGATCAGCCCGCGCTCCCGCAGGGCCGGACCGATGCGGGCGCAGATCTCGCGCTCGCGGTCGGTCAGGGTGGTGGGTTCGGGGCGGCCGCCGACATGCATGTTGCTGCGGGCCTCGCCGGCCGCTGGCACGCGGTTGATGGCGCCCAGCACCTCGCCATCGATCAGAATGACCCGCTTGTCGCCCTGGCGCACGGCGGGCAGGTATTGCTGCACCATCACCGGCTCGCGCGAGCGCTCGGTGAACATTTCCATCAGCGCGCCCAGGTTCGGGTCCTCGGGCTTCAGATGGAACACGCCGGCGCCGCCATTGCCGAACAGCGGCTTCACGATGATGTCGCCGTGCTTGGCGCGGAACCTGCCGATCTCAGCCATGTTGGTCGTGATCAGGGTCTCGGGCATCAGCTCCGGGAAGTGCGTGACGAACAGCTTTTCCGGGGCGTTGCGCACATGGGCCGGGTCATTCACCACCAGGGTCTTGGGGTGGATGTGCTCCAGGATGTGGGTGGCGGTGATATAGGCCATGTCGAAGGGCGGGTCCTGGCGCATCAGCACCACGTCCACATCCGTGCCCAGGTCCAGTTCGACCGGGGCGCCCAGGGTGAAATGGTTGCCCTTCTCGCGCCGCACCTCCACCGGGTGGCCCCAGGCCACCACGCGGCCGGCCCGCAGCGACAGGTTGCGCACGTGATAGTGCCACAGCATATGGCCGCGCTTCTGGGCTTCCAGCATCATGGCGAAGGTGCTGTCGCCGTCGATGTTGATGCTCTCGATCGGGTCCATCTGGACCGCAACGCGCAGTGACATGGGTGATCCCCCAAAAGGCCTGGCGGTGAAAACCGTTCGCCGCATGCTTGCCAGGGCCGAGGGGGTTGGGGAAGGCCCCCTTCAGTTCAGCCGGTTGCGCAGTTCGTCGATCAGGCTGCGGGTGCGCTTGTCCTCGGGGGCCAGTTCCAGCGCGCGCTCCAAAGCCACTAGGGCGGCGCTGATGCGTTCCAGCCGCTGGTTCATCAGCCCCACTTCCCGCCACAGCCCAGCATGGTCGGGGGCGATGCGCAGCATGTCCTCGGCACAGGCGAGGGCGGAGGCCACATCGCCCACCCGCAGGCGGCGCAGCTTGATGTTGTTCTGCAGGCGCAGCAGCACGGCGCGGCGCGGCATGGCGGCCAGCATGCCGGGCTTCAACTCGGCCTTCTCGCCTTCCAGCCGCTTGATCAGGGCGCGCAGTTCCGGTGCCTCCAGCTTCGCGCCTCCGTGGAACACATCCACCAGCACGGGCTGGGTCTCGCCGCGCAGCGCCACCAGGAAATGGCCCGGGAAATCGACGCCATAGGCCTCCCAGCCCGCGGCCTCGGCCGCATGCAGCCACAGCACGCCGAGGGCCACCGGCAGGCCCCGGCAGCGGTCCAGCACATGGATCAGGTTGGCGTTTTCCAGGTCGTCATAGCTTTCGGCGTCGCCTTCCAGGCCGAAATGCCCGTGCAGCACCTGGGCCAGAACCTGGCGGCGGGCCTCGGCATCGCCGGCATCGGCCTCCGCCGTGGCTTGCGCCACCGTTTCACGCGCGATAGCCGAGAGCATGTCCCGCGCGGCGGTCCAATCGGCCTCCGGCGCGTCGATGCGGGCGAATTGCAACGCCGCGGCGCCGATATCGATCTCGGCGTCCGGCAATTTTCCCACGGCATCGAGCGCGAGGCGGGCTTCAGCAAGGGCTGTACTCGTCATCGCCGTCACATCCGCCCTTGGCGGGGCCGTTGCAAGCCCCCCGTGCGATTCATGCCGGCTTGGCGACCATCACACCCAGCGGGCGGCCACCCAGCACATGCACATGGAAGTGCGGCACTTCCTGCCCGGCATCCACACCCATGTTGCAGATGATGCGATAGCCGGTGGCCTCCAGCGGCTTGGCCACCTCGGCCACGGCGCGCCACAGCCCAGCCATTTCCTCGGGGCTCGCCTGCGTATTGAAATCGCTGGCCGAGACGTAGGCGCCCTTGGGAATGATCAGGATATGGGTGGGCGCCTGGGGCGCGATATCGTGGAAGGCCAGCGCGTATTCGGTCTCCAGCACCTTCTTGCACGGGATCTCGCCGCGCAGGATGCGGGCGAAGATGTTGTTCGTGTCATAGGGCGGCAGGCCGTTCACGGGCATGGGCTTCCTCCGGTTTCTTCTTTCAGGGCAGCTTCTTGGTGTTGGCCAGCTTCACCAGCACCTTGGGGCGGGACGCCTTCTCGGCGATGCCGGAAATGCCCTCGCGCCGGTGCAGCTCGCTCCACACCTCGGCGGGGTTGATGCCGGCATCCACCCAGACGACCAGCAGGTGGTACAGCACATCCGCGCTCTCGGCGATGGTGGCCGAGCGGTTGCCGGCCACGGCCTCGATCACGCATTCCACCGCTTCCTCGCCCAGCTTTTGGGCGACCTTGGCGGTGCCGCGCGCCAGCAGGCGGGCGGAGTGCGAGGCCTCCACGTCACCGGCCAGGCGGCGCTGCTCGATCACGTTCCACAGCCGGTCCAGCACCTCGGGCGTGGCGCCGGCGGCGCTGGGCTCGAAGCTGGCCAGAGGAGAGGATTCCGCCCGGCGCACGCGCTTGGGCGGCTTGGCCTGGGGGGCCTCGATGCCGGCCGGCAAGGGCAGCGACGCCTTCTTCTTCACGGGCTTCACAGGCTTCACAGCCTTCACGGGCTTCGTGGCCTTGACGGCCTTGGCCCTCGGCTTGCTCGGTTTGGCCATCTACAGCGCCCTTTCCTCAGGTCGCACGGGCCAGCCGGCGGCGGCGAGAGCCGCCTTGGCCTGTGCGATACGATATACCCCGTCATGGAACACGCTGGCGGCCAGCAGCCCGGTGGCTCCGGCCTCCGCGCCTTCCACGAAATGTTCGAGCGACCCCACGCCGCCGCTGGCCACCAGCGGCAGGCGCACACGCTTGCGGATCTCCCGCAGCAGCTCCAGGTCGAAACCCTTCTTGGTGCCGTCCCGGTCCATGGAGGTGACGAGCAACTCCCCGGCGCCGAGTTCGGCCATACGCTCCGACCATGCCACCGCGTCGATGCCGGTGGGCTTGCGGCCGCCATGGGTGAAGATCTCCCACCGGCCGGGCGAGACCTGCTTGGCGTCGATCGCCACCACGATGCACTGGCTGCCGAAGGCCTCGGCCGCGCGGCCCACCAGCTCGGGCTCGGCCACGGCGGCGGAATTGATGCTGGCCTTGTCGGCCCCGGCCAGCAACAGCCGGCGGACATCCTCCACGCTGCGCACGCCGCCCCCCACGGTCAGCGGGATGAACAGGCTGGCCGCGGTGCGGGAGACGACGTCGAGCATCGTGTCCCGGTTCTCATGCGTGGCGCCGATGTCGAGGAAGGTGACCTCATCGGCGCCCTGGGCGCCATAGGCAGTCGCCTGCTCAACCGGGTCGCCCGCGTCGCGCAGATCCACGAAGTTCACGCCTTTGACGACGCGGCCTTCCTTCACATCCAGGCAGGGAATGATACGGAGCGTGAGCAAATGTGGATCATTTCGCCAGTTGTTGGGTTCTTTGCCGGAATGCCGGCTTGATGCAGCCGATGCGCTGCAAATAGGGCTGGGTCAAGGCGCCTTGAAGTGCTGAGGATTCACGCCTCACACCCCATCTGGGCATGGCTGCGGCGCCATCGGGCATGCCCACGCGGAAATGATCATTCTCTGGACGCCGGACCGTGATTCCGGCAGGACACCCCCATGGATACGGTCGAATCGGAGACCATCCTCCTCCAGCCCAACCCCTTCGCCGCACCAGCGCCCTGCGCGGTGCAATGGAAGCGTTCGGCCCGCGCCCGGCGGGTTTCCATCAAGATCGACCCGCGTGAGGCAGCGGTGGTGGTCACGCTGCCACCACGGGTCGCGCGCCGCACCGGCATGTCGCTGCTGCAGCAGCATGCCGGCTGGGTGCTGCAGCGCCTGGCGGCGCTGGCGCCCGCGCAACGGCTGGAACCCGGCGCCAGCCTGCCCATCGGCGACATCCCGCATGAGATCGTGCACGCCCCCGACCGCAGGGGCGGCGTGGCGATCGAGGATGGCCGGCTGGTGGTGACTGGGGGGATCGAATTCCTGCCCCGCCGCATCCAGGATTTCCTGCGCTCGGAGGCCGCCCGGCGCATCCGGCTGCGCACGCCCGTGCATGCCGAAGCGCTGGGCGTGCGCCCCCGCGCCGTGCGGGTGAAGGATACCAGCAGCCGCTGGGGCAGCTGCGCGCCGGATGGCACGCTCGCCTTTTCCTGGCGGCTGGTGATGGCACCGGACTGGGTGTTGGACTACGTGGTGGCGCATGAGGTGGCGCATCTGCGCGAACTGAACCACTCGCCCCGCTTCTGGGCGCATGTGGAACGCCTGACACCCCACCGCCGCGCCGCCGAGACCTGGCTGAAACGCCAGGGCCCGGCCTTGCTGCGGGTGGGTTAGACGGCGGCCATCATCCCCGCGGGCATCGGCTGGGTGTTGTCCAGCACGGCGCGCACGCCCGGCACGTTCATGGCCAGCACCTGCAGGCCACGGCGAATGCCCTCATGCTGCACGAAGCCCTCGAAACGGACCACGCCCTCCTCCACCTGTACGGTGGTGTAGAAGCCGTTGGCCCAGGGCTCACGCTTCATGGCGGTCAGCACCGCCTCACGGATCTCGGCATCCGGCAGTTCCTGCGGGATGGTCACAGGATCGACCAGCGCCCGCAGCAGATCAGCGCGGGAGACGATGCCGAGCAGCTTGCCATCCTCCAGCACCAGCACGCGGCGGATGTGCTTTTCTTCCATCAGATGGGCGATCTCATCGGCGGTCGCATCCGGGCCGACGAAGATGGCGCCCTCCGTCATGATGTCACGGGCGGTGACGCCATGGGTGCGGGCATAGCGTTCGGCCCGTGCCTCGGGGTCCGTGAACAGGCTGCGGAAGAAGCCGATCGGAGGGTCCTTCAGCCCGGCCAGGCGGGCGATCAGGTCCGCCTCCGTCACCACGCCCAGCACATGGCCGGCCTTGTCCAGCACGGGGGCGGCGGAAATGCCGCGCCCGGCCAGCAGCCGGGCGACGGCATCGACACTCATATCGGGGCTGATGGCGATGACGCTGCGCGTCATCAGCTCCTTTGCCTTCGGCATAGCGTTCATCGGAAACCTCCTCGGGATCTCGGGGGATCATGGCGGGGCTGGCGCCGCCGCGCCTTGATACGAATCAACCCCAGGAAAGGGCTTTCAACCGGACAGACCCATGCCTAAACTTTTCTCAAGAAAGGCGCCTGTCGCGCCGGAGGAAATAACCATGAAGCGTTCCATCACCGCGCCGCGCCGTGCCCTGCTGGGTGCCGGCCTCGCCCTGCCCTTCATCGGCCACGCCCAGGCCCAGAACCTGCAATTCTCCATCGCCACCGGCACCACGGGCGGCGTGTACTATCCGCTGGGCGGGGCGCTGGCGAACTACATCACCCGCGCCATCCCGGGCTCGGCCGCGACGGCCGAGGTGACGGCCGGCTCCACCGCCAATTTCCAGCTGCTGGGCGCCAACCGCGCGCAGATCGTGTTCGGCCAGGTGGATGCGGCGGTCGATTCCGTCCGTGGCGCCGGGCAGTTCCGCGGCCGGGTGGTGCCTACCCGCGCCATCGCGGTGCTCTACACCAACCGCATGCAGATCGTGACGACCGCCGACCGCAACATCCGCACGATGGCGGATCTGAAGGGCAAGCGGATCTCCACCGGCGCCCCGCAATCGGCCACGGAGCTGTTCGCCCAGCGCGTGATCGAGGCCGCCGGGCTGGATCTGAACCGCGATTTCCGCGGCCGTGAACGGCTTTCCCCGGCCGAGAGTACGGCGGCGATCCGCGACGGCAAGATCGACGCCTATTTCTTCGTCTCCGGCGTGCCGACCAGCGCGATCACCGACCTGGCGGCGACGCCCGGCACGCAGCTGGTGCTGATCGACCACGCGGATCTGGCCGCGCGCATCGTGGAGAAGAACGGCCCGGTCTATTTCGCCGAGGAGATCCCGGCCGGCACCTATCCGGGCCAGACCACGCCGAATCGCCAGCTCTCGGTCGCCAACATCATCGCGGTGCGTGAGGACATGCCGGCGGATACCGTCCGCAAGATCCTGGACGTGATGTGGCAGAACCGGGAGGACTGGGCCCGCGTGCATTCCGCCGCGCGGGATTTCACCCTGGCCGTGCAGAAGACCGCCGCCGCCGGCGTGCCCTGGCACCCCGCCGCCGAGGCATTCTGGCGCGCCCAGGGCGCTACCCTGTAAAATAACAAAGGGAGGCTTCGGCCTCCCTCAGTGATCCTCGTCCTCGGAAACCGGGGCCACCGGCAGCAGCCGGGTCTCCTTCACCGAGGACAGCGCCACATCCACCGCCAGCCGCTCCAGCCCCGCCAGGCTGCGCAACTCGGCGGTGACGAAGGCCTCCAGCCCCGCCATGTCCGGAAAGCGCAGCTTCAGCAGATAGGACCAGTTGCCGGTCATGTGGTGGCATTCCAGCACCGCCTCATGCTCCTGCATCGAGGCGCGGAAGGCGGCCTCGCCACTGCCCGGCTTCAGCGCCAGCCGCACGAAGGCCAGCAAAGGGCAGCCGACCAGCACCGGGTCCAGCGCCGCATGCCAGCCACGGATCACGCCGCGCTCCTCAAGGCGCTTCTGCCGCTCCGCGGTGGCGGAGACCGAGAGCCCCGCGATCTTCGCCAACTCGGCGAGGCCCGCGGCGCCGTCATACTGCACCGCAATGGCAATCTTTCGGTCAATCTCGTCCATGACCGTACTCTATCTTGCCTAGGTGGTTCTGGAAAGGAAATTTCGTTCCCGAAAAATGCGGGACCCAGAAATGCAGAGGGGCCGGTGGCAGCATGGAATCCCACGCGCCGCCGGCCCCTTGCAACCCATCGCGAACTGGCACAGCCCGTGGCCAGGGAAGGGCCGCCAAGCGGCTCCCTCCCCGCCAAGCCGGGCACGCCCCGGCAAAGCCAGGACGGCGCACAAGCCCCGATGGGTGATCGGCTTACAGCATCCGGTCTCCGTGGCCCCCGCGGGCCACAGGCATCAGATGTAGTGTTCTTCCAGCGGCGCGAAGCCGTTGAACTTCTGGCTGGCATAGGTGGTGACATAGGCGCCGGTCGAGAGGATCTCGATGCGGTCGCCGTCCGTCAGGCCCAAGGGCAGCCGGTAGTTCGACTTCTCGTACAGCGTGTCCACGCTGTCGCAGGTGGGGCCGGCGATGGTCACCGGGCCCTCGGCCTCGCCATCACGCGGCGTGCGCAGCGTGTAGCGGATGGCCTCGCCCTCGGTCTCGGCCAGGCCGCCGAAACGGCCAATGTCCAGGTACACCCAGCGCACCGGGTCGTTCTCGCCCTTGCGGGAAACGAGCACCACTTCCGTGCAGACGGTGCCGGCATCGGCCACCAGGAAGCGGCCGGGCTCGATCACGATCTCGGGCAGGTCATTGCCGAAATGCTCGGCGAAGGCACCCATCACGGCTTCGCCGATCTCCTGGATCTCAGGCACTTCGGACTTGTAGCGGACAGGGTAGCCACCGCCGAGGTTCACCATGCGCAGCTTCACGCCGGCCGCGGCCAGATCCGTGAACACGGTGGCGACCTTGGCGATCGCGGAGCGGTACGGCGCGGCGGAGGTCTGCTGGCTGCCGACATGGAAGGAGATGCCATAGGCATCCAGCCCCAGATCGCCGGCCAGCACCATCAGGCGCTTCGCCATATCGACTTCGCAGCCGAACTTCTTGGACAGCGGCCATTCCGCACCTTCGTTCTCGACGAAGATGCGGCAATAGACGCGGCTGCCCGGGGCGGCACGCGCGATCTTGCGAAGCTCCGGCTCGCTGTCGAAGGCGAACATGCGCACACCGGCCGCGAAGGCCGCCGCGATGTCGCGCTCCTTCTTGATAGTGTTGCCGTAGCTGACATGCTCGGCAGCCGCGCCGGCGGCCAGGCACATCTGCACTTCCTGCCAGGAAGCGGCATCGAAGAAGGAGCCAAGACCCGTCAGCCGCTCCAGGATCGGGGCGGCCGGGTTGGCCTTCACGGCGTAATAGATGCGCGCGTTCGGCAGCGCACCCTGCAGGCGCCGGAAGTTACCCTCCACGCGGTCCACGTCCATGACGAGGCACGGTGTAGCGGGCGACATCTCAGCGAGATAGCGAGCGACCTTCTGGGTCATCGCACCACCCCCAATTCCATTGCGGAACCAGCCGGGTATGACCGGAAGGCCCAAGTTGACGAACGGTCGAACGAACCAGCGACCAAGAGAGAACCGCCCGGGTTGAACCGGTCGGGGTTGCCAGAACGCTTGACGTCGTTGCGTAAACCTTGCGCCGCGGTGGCAGGGCCATATTGCGGGCCGAGCTCCGTGGGCCTGGGGCCAGAGGCACGTGCGTACTGCGTCTTCGAGGCGGCAGATACGCGGCCTGCCCCCCCCTTGCAAGGGGCTTTGTCCCCCCTGCCGAATATTTTTCGCGTCCCCCCCGGGGGTAGGCAGGAATCCGGCCTGGATGCCCCCCTTTGTTACAGAGGTAATGCCGGGAACACCCCCCGCCCCCCAGGATGCTTTCCGGCGCCCTTGCCGGCCTCCGGGGTGGGGAATGGCCAGGGCCCGGGCACAAAAAAAGCGGGCCCCGGGGGGCCCGCCCAAAATCCACGGAAAGCCGCGTCTGTTCAGCCCTTGGAAACGGCCGTCTTCATTTCGTCCAGCGCCGCGCTGAAACGGGCGTTCAGCAGGCCCAGCGCCTCGGTGTTGGACTTCTGCATCAGGTCCGTCAGTTCCTTCACGTTGGAAACGGCCTTCTCGTAGCTGGACTTGATGAGATCCGTCTGGCGGGCGACCTTACCCGTCGGGCTCTCCTCACGCGTCACGGTCTGCACCGCGTCGCTGATCTCGGAGACGGAGGATTGCAGGATCTCGATCTGACGGCGGGCCACGGCCTGCGCACCCTCGATCGCGATCTTGTTGGCGGCCGCGATGGCCTCGATGTTCTTGCGCTGGGCTTCGGCCAGGGCCTGGAAATCCGGCATGGCGGGCATGCGGAACTCACCGAACATCTTCATGAACTCTTCGTGGGGTGTGGGCATGGGGCTTCCTCCGAACGAAACGGTTCAGTTTTCTAGCCGTTCATTCAGATGACGTCAAAGCATTTTGTGCGACGCAACATGAATTTATGATGCAAGCACATGCCACAGCCTTCCCCCGCCACCATGGCATGGCGCGGCGCGCCAAAAACTGATACCCGGCGCGCATGAGTCATTTCCTCGAATTCGAGAAGCCCCTCGCCGAGCTGGCGGGCAAGGTGGAGGAGTTGCGGCGGACCACCGATGCCGGCGGCATCGATGTGGCCGAGGAGGTCGGACGCCTGCAGGACAAGGCGCAGAAACTCCTCGCCGCGACCTATGCCAAGCTGACGCCCTGGCAGAAGGCCCAGGTGGCCCGCCACCCCGAGCGCCCCAAGGCGCTGGATTACGTGGCCCACCTGATCCAGGGCTTCACGCCCCTGGCCGGCGACCGCGCCTTCGCCGACGATGCCGCCGTCATCGGCGGCATCGGCCGGTTCCGTGGCCGGGCCGTGGCCGTGCTGGGCACCGAGAAGGGCCACGACACCGAAACCCGCGTGAAGCACAATTTCGGCATGGCCAAGCCGGAGGGCTATCGCAAGGCCCGCCGCATCATGGAACTCGCCGGCCGCTTCGGCCTGCCCATCCTGTCCTTCGTCGATACCTCCGGCGCCTTCCCCGGCATCGAGGCCGAGGCGCGCGGCCAGGCGGAGGCCATCGCGCGCTCCATCGAGGCAGGGCTCGAAGCCCCCGTGCCCTTCGTGGCCACCATCATCGGTGAGGGCGGTTCCGGCGGCGCCATCGCGCTGGCCGCCGCCGACCGGGTGCTGATGCTGGAGCACGCGATCTATTCGGTGATCAGCCCGGAGGGCTGCGCCTCCATCCTGTGGCGCGACGCGGCCCAGGCCAGCACCGCCGCCGAGGCCCTGCGCCTGACCGCAGACGACCTGAAGAAGCTGAACCTGGTGGACACGGTGGTGCCCGAGCCGATGGGCGGCGCCCACCGCGCCCGGGAAGCCGCGATGGACGCCGTGGGCAATGCCGTCGCCGCCGCGCTGGAGCCGCTGCTGGCGCTGGACGGTGCCTCCCTGCGCATCCGCCGGCGGGAGAAGTTCCTGGACATGGGCCGGACCGCCACGCTGTGAACGACGCGGATTTCCACGCCACCACCCATTCCCCCTACCACGACCTGCTGGGCATCGAGGTGATGGAGTGGTCGGAGGGCTATGTGCGGCTGCAATGCCGCCTGGGCCCCCAGCACGCGAACCGCAGCGGCATCGCCCATGGCGGCGTGGCGCTGTCCCTGCTGGACCAGGCGGGCGCCTTCGCCGGGCTGTGGTGCGGGGTGCCGGGCCATGTGCGGCGCGGCGTGACGCTGGACCTGGATTGCCGCTTCACCGGCCAGGCCGCGATCGGCACGCTGCTGACCGCCGAGGGCCGGCTCGTGACCGCCGGGCGCAATGTCTATTTCGCGCGCAGCGAGGTGAAGGGCGAGGATGGGCAGGTGGTGGCCTATGGCGCCAGCACCCATCGCTACCGCGCGGGCTCCGGGGCGCCGGAAGGCGTGCCGATGGGCAAGGGGTAAAACCCCGGCCGGCCCATGGGGCACGGCCAGGGAAAGCCTGAGAGGGGCACACCCCTCTCAGACCAGGGTCACAGCGCGAAGCGCGTGCCGAACAGCACGCTGCGGCCCGGGGTCACATAGCCGCTGGTCGGCTCGTACCGGCTGTTGCCCAGGTTCCGCGCTTCCAGGAACAGGCTCACCTGGTCCATCGCCTGATAGGTGACGGTCAGGTTCGCCGTGGTCCCGCCCGGCGTGTTGGTCCGGCGGGAGGAAGCGCCGCTGTTCGTGTACACGTAATCCGCCGCGCGGCCTGTCAGCAGCAGTTCCGGCGCGATCACCAGCCGCTGGATCGGCTGGATGCGCGCGGACAGCGCCACCACATCCTGCGGCCGGCGCAACAGCTGCTTGTCGGTCGTGCTGTCGAAGGCGCGGGTCAGCGTGTAGCCGACGCGGCCTTCCAGCCAGGGGGCAATGCGGCCGGTCACCGAGAACTCGGCCCCCTCGATATTGGCGCGCGCCACGTTGGTGTAGCTGGTGAAGGTTGCGTTGCTGTTGATCAGGTCACGGAAGTGGCTGTTGAAATAGGTGAAGCCCGCCGTGACCAGGCGCGGATTGCCAAAGCCCGGCACGTCCACATCCGCGCCGAATTCCCAGCTCGTGCTGCGCTCGGGCCGCAGATCGGGGTTGCCGCGGAAGGTGCCCTGCACGCCATAGCGCTGGAACAGGCTGGGGGCCGCAAAGCCGCTGCCGATGGCCGCCCGCAGCCGGGTGTTGGCCTCCGGCAGGTGGTACACCACGCCCAGGCGATAGGTCGGCGTCTCACCGAAGCCCGCGACGGAATCGACCCGGCCGCCGGCCGACACATCCAGCCGGTTCAGCGCGCGGTACTGCACGGCGACATAGCCCGCCGCGCTGTCCTGGCTGCGGTTGATGACGCCGCGGAAGGGCACGCTGCCGAAGGCGGTGTTGCTGGTTTCCTGCTGCCAGTTCACGCCGAAGCTGACCAGCCCGTCATTGGCCACGCCGCCGATCGCCGGCAGGCGCACCTGGTTGCCCCAATCCACGAAGGTCCGGCTGCCGCGATACAGGTCGTCGGTACGGCTGGCGGAATACTGGTCCGGCAGGTTCACGGCGCGGCGGCGGTCGTCGGTGTAGCCCACCCGCAGGCCCGTGGTCCAAAGCCCGTCGAGCAGCCGCGTCTCGGCCCGCACCTGGCCGGACCAGCGGCGGTCCTCGGCGCTGTAGTTCGGGTCGTCGGCCAGGAAGCGGTCCAGGCCGTAATTGGCCTGCTGCCAGCGCATCGTGCCCTCGATGCGGGTATCGGGGTTCACCTGATAGCCCAGGCGCGCCAGCGCCGCCGTGCCGCGATAGCCGTCGCGCTCGCCCCGGCTGGAGGTGAAGCGCTGCGGGGTGATGTTGAAGCCCTCGGTCGAGAGGGTCTGGGCGGCGAACAGGTAGTCGAAGGCGCCGACCGTGCCCGCCACGCCGCCATCCGCGCGCAGGGTGCGCTGGGTGCCGCCGGCGATGGAGCCGAACACCTCCGCCGCCTTGCCCGTGGGGGCGCGGCGCGTGACGATGTTCACCACGCCGCCGATGGCGTTGGAGCCATAGAGCGAGCTGGCGGGGCCGCGCAGCACCTCGATGCGCTCGATGCCGGCCAGCATGAAGGATCCGAAGTTGAAGGCGCCGTTGGGATCGGCCGAATCATTCAGCGGAACGCCATCCAGCAGCACCTGCACATGGCGGGAATTGGCGCCGCGGAAGAAGCCGCTGGTCAGGGTGCCGGGGCCGCCCTGCGGCACCAGGCGCAGGCCGGGCACGGTGGCCAGCGCCTCGGAGAGGGACTGGTAGCCGCGCTCCTCGATATCCTGGCGGGTGATGGTGGTGGTGGCGACCGGCACGCGCTCCGCATCGGTCGCCACGCGGGTGGCGGTGATGACGGTATCGGGCAGGGCGATCTGGGCCAGGGCCGGGCCGGCCCCAAGGACACTGGACAGGCCGAGGGCGGTGGAACCCAGGAGAAGAACACGACGCATCGGGCGATGCTCCGGACAGGTGTGGACGATCCCGCCCCGGCATGGCCGGAACGGGGGCTGAGGCGTCGTCGCACCCGCTAGACGGTCTGGGGCAAACCCCTTCCGTGGCACCGGTGCTCCCCGCCCGGATGCCTGCAGGACAACTCTGCGCCGGCCGGTCTCCTGGCTCGCGGGCTGGTGGGGGTTCCACCGGCCGCCCCGCCTTCTCGCCTGCGCCCCAACGGGCGCGGCAATGGCTGATGGGGCGGCAAACGCCGCTTACAGTTGCGGGGGCAGCCGCGGACTGGGGGCCAGGGGCCCCTTCTCGCGTTCCCGTTTCAACCCTTGCGGGTCACCGTCGCATGTTGCGCTGTGTAATCTTGTGTGGCGGCGCTGCCAACCGGCCAAAAGGGCCGAAGATCAGCGCGGCGGGTCCAGGTATAGGGGGCTTTCCAGGTATTTCCGCATCCAGAACCGCGCCAGCACGCCGATGGCCGCGGCAATCGGCACCGCCAGCAGCACGCCCAGGAAGCCCAGCGCCACGCCGCCCGCGAACAGCGCGAAGATCACCCACACCGCGTGCAGTTCCACCCGGTCGCCCAGCAGGCGGGGGTAGATGATGTAGCCCTCGATGATGTGCCCCACGGCGAACACCGCGATGACGGGCCAGATGCCGGACCAGGTGCCCCATTGCGCGGCGGCCAGCACCAGCGCCGTGACGAAGCCCGTGAAGGTGCCGACATAGGGGATGAAGGACAGGATGCCCGCGAACAGCCCCACCATCAGCGCCAGCTCCAGCCCCACCAGCGACAGCCCGCCGGCATAGAGCACCACCAGGATCAGGCAGCAGATCAGCTGGCCCCGGAACCAGCCGCCCAAAACGCGGTCGGTCTCCAGCGCCAGGTGGCGCAGGGTGGGGGCGCTGCGGCGCGGCAGCCAGGATTCGATGCGCAGCATGATCCCCGGCCAGTCCCGCAGCAGATAGAAACCGACCACGGGCGTGACCACCACCAGCGTGAACACGCTGAACAGCGCCAGCCCGCCGCCGATGAGCCGAGTGGCCGCCGTACCCAGGAAACTGACCATCTGCCCGGCCTGGGAGACGACGAGTTCGCGCAGGCGCGCATCCACCACCTCCGGTCCCGCGGCTTCCTCCAGATGCAGCAGCAGGTCGCGCACCTGCCCGCCGATGCTGGCGGCATAGGCGGGCAGGCGCGTCAGCAGGATGCCGATCTGCACCAGCAGCAACGGATAGACGAGCAGCACGGTCAGCAGCGCCGCCACCATCATCAGCCCGACCAGCAGCGCGGCCGACAGCGTGCGCGGAATGCCGAGCCCCGCCATGCGCGTCGCCAGCGGATCCAGGAAATAGGCCATGCAGATGGCCAGCACGAAGGGCGTGAGAATGCCCGAGAACAGCCACAGGCAGAACAGCACCCCCGCCAGCAGCCCCAGTACCAGGTTGCGGCGCTGGCGCGGGGTGGCGTGGTGCGGGCCGGGCGGCAGGGGGCGCCCCCGGCCCGGGGCGGGGGGCGTCAGGGAGGGCGGCATGGTCAGGCTCATGGCTGGCCGGGCCCGGCGGCCAGCAGCCGCGCGCCACCGGCCAGATAGGCCGCGCCCGAAACCAGGGTGGAGCACGCCACGCTCCAGATCAGGAATTGCAGCCCCCAGTCGGGCCCCATGCCGAAGCCGGCCTGCAACAGCGCGAAACCCGCGAGCGCGATCTGGGTGAAGGTGTTCACCTTGGAAATATACAGCGGCGCGATCGGCGGTCTAATCCCCAGGAACCACAGCACCGCCAGCCCGCCCAGGATGAACACGTCCCGCGTCACGACCAGGATGGCCAGCCAGTCCGGCAGGCCGCCCATGATGGCGAGCACGATATAGATGCTGATCAGCAGCGCCTTGTCGGCCACGGGGTCCAGCATGGCGCCCAGGGCGCTGCGCTGGTTCCAGGCACGGGCGATCCAGCCATCCAGCCCATCCGAGACGCCGGCGGCCGCGAAGACGATGAAGGCCCAGCCCATGGCCTGGTGCAGCACCAGCCACACCGTGGCCGGCACGGCCGCCAGCCGCACCAGGGTTATGATGTTCGGCAGGGTGAACAGCCGATGCGATTCACCCCCCGGCGGGGTGGGGTCAGCCCCCGCCAAGGCCCACCCGCCAGGGCTCGCCCGGGATGGTGCCGGGCAGCAGCGTGACGCCAGCGGCCTGCAGGGCGCCGGGGGCCTCGGCCTCCGGGATGCGCAGGCCCAGGCGCAGCCGGGCGCTGTCCACGCTGATGGCCAGGATGTCCACGCTGGCCACCGGCGCCGACTGCATCAGGCGGCGGCGCAGATTGATCCATTCGGGCATGCCGGCGAAGGCGGCCGTGGCCTCGATGAAGCTGCTGGCGGGCTGGCCCGCCATGGGGTTCGGCACCGCCGCCTGCCCGCCCGCGCCGCCGCCCCGGAACACCACCGTGATGCGCCCGACATAGCGGGTGGAGCTGACACGCTCCTCCTCGATGATCATGGAGGCGATCATCGATTCGATCTGCCGATCCGACGCGCCCTCGGCCGAGCCGCCGGTGGCCGCCTGCATCCGCTGGAAGGCGATGCGCCGGCCCTGGGCCAGGGCGCGTTCGCGCGCCTGCACCGCGTCGGCGGCGGTCGCTTCCACCACGATGCCGGTCTGGCGCATCGGGTTGTCCTGCGCATGGGCATAGCCCAGCCATGCGGTGGACAACGCCCCCGCCAGCGCCAAGAAAGGTATCGCGCGCCGCGTGAGGCGATTAAAAGGCGCCATCGGGATCCCCTGAACCACTGAACATGCCCTTACCGTATTGGAGGTTGCCCTGACCAGTTCAAGCGACAACGGCCTGACATATGCCGCGGCCGGGGTGGACATCGACGCGGGCGACGCGCTGGTGGAAGCCATCAAGCCCCACGCGAAGCGCACGAATCGCAGCGGTGTCATGGGCGGCCTCGGCGGCTTCGGCGCGCTGTTCGACCTGAAGGCGGCGGGCTTCTCCGACCCCGTGCTGGTCTCCTCGACCGACGGTGTGGGCACCAAGCTGCGCCTGGCGATCGACGCTGGCAAGCATGACACGGTGGGCATCGACCTGGTGGCCATGTGCGTGAACGACCTGGTGGTGCAGGGCGCCGAGCCCCTGTTCTTCCTGGACTACTTCGCCACCGGCGCGCTGGACGTGGCCCAGGCGCGGGACGTGGTGGCCGGCATCGCCGAGGGCTGCCACATCGCGGGCTGCGCCCTGGTCGGCGGCGAAACCGCCGAGATGCCGGGCATGTACCACAAGGGCGATTACGACCTCGCGGGCTTCTCGGTGGGTGCCGCCGAGCGCGCGAACCTGCTGCCGAAGCCCGATGTGGGGCCCGGCGACGTGCTGCTGGGCCTCGCGGCCTCCGGCGTGCATTCCAACGGCTTCTCGCTGGTGCGCAAGGTGCTGGAAGTGGCGGGCAAAACCCTGACCGATCCCTGCCCCTGGGAAGCGGGCAAGACGCTGGGCGAGGCGCTGCTGGTGCCCACCCGCATCTACGTGAAACCGCTGCTGGCGCTGCACAAGGCCGGGCTGCTGAAGGCGGCCGCCCACATCACGGGCGGCGGCCTGCCGGGCAACCTGCCCCGCGTGCTGCCCGAGGGCGTGGGCGCCGAGGTGAAGGGCGGCTCCTGGCCCATCCCGCCCGTCTTCTCCTGGCTGGCCCGCGCCGGCGGCGTGGTCGAGGCCGAGATGCTGCGCGTGTTCAACTGCGGCGTCGGCATGGTGGTGGTGGTGGCCGAGGCCGAGGCGGATGCCGCCATCGCGCTGCTGGCCGAGGCGGGGGAGACCGCCCACCGCATCGGCCGCCTGGTGCCCGGCACCGGCGAGGCCGAGGTGATCATGGACGGCCCGATCGGGCTCTGATGCCCCGGGCCGCCAACGGCCCTGGGCCCCAGGCCATTTTTCCGCCCTCAGACGCCGGGCGCGGCCATCCGGCCGCTGGGCTTCGCGGCACTGGCCGCGGCGCCCGTCCGGGCGCTTGAACGAAGGAACACAGGCAGCATGCGCACCGCCCTCCTCATCTCCGGCCGCGGCAGCAACATGGCCGCGATCCTGGCCGCCGCGCGCGACCCCGCCTATCCGGCGCGCCCGGTGCTGGTGCTGTCCAACAAGGCCGACGCCCGTGGCCTGGAGACCGCCGCCGCCGAGGGCGTGGCCACCGCCGTGGTCGAAAGCCGCCGCCGCCCGCGAGAGGAATTCGAGGCCGAACTGCAATCCGTGCTGGAAGCGCACGGCGTGGAGCTGGTGGTGCTCGCGGGCTTCCTGCGCGTGCTGACCGAGCCCTTCGTGCGCCGGTGGGAGGGGAAGATGATCAACATCCATCCCAGCCTGCTGCCCAGCTTCAAGGGGCTGGACACCCATGCCCGCGCGCTGGAGGCGGGCGTGGCCCTGCATGGCTGCACCGTGCACTGGGTGGCCCCCGGCGTGGATGAGGGCCCCATCCTGGCCCAGGCCGCCGTGCCCATCCTGCCCGGCGACACCGAGGATACGCTGGCCGCCCGGGTGCTGGCGCAGGAACATATCCTGTACCCCGCCGTGCTGGCGGCGGTGGCCGGCGGCGAAAAGCCCGCCCAGCCCGCCCCGGATGCCGCCCTGCGCGCCTGGAAGCTGTAGCGGCCCCTTGCCTCGCCCGCGCCGGTTTCCTATGGAAGCAGGCAGCGAGGAAGGGGTTCTCTCCATATGGCTGGTCAGCAGACGCACTACGACTTCATCGAGGTGAAGAGCCAGGACATCCTGGCCGAACGCGCCGGCATGCTGAATGCCTTCATGGCCGCCACCAAGTGGGGCGTCATCGCCACCATCGTGCTGCTGCTCGTGATCTATCTGTTCTGGGGCTGATCCGGCCCCCGGTGCCGTAATGGCACCGGAATTGCATCGCGCCCGCCCTCAGGTGGAGTGAGCGGATGCGGATTGCCATCATCGGCACGGGTGTGGCCGGGAGCCTGGCGGCGGAAATGCTGGCCGGGCGGCCCGGCTTTTCCGTGCGGGCCTTCGACCGGCTGGCGGCCGGCGAGGAAGCGGAGGCCGGCACCGGCTTGAACATCGGCCCCAACGCCATGAAGGCGCTGCGCCTGTACCTGCCGGCGCGCCACGCGGCGGTCCGCGCCGCCTCCCTGCCCTGGAAACGCTGGTTCATCGACACTGCGGCGGGCGAACGCCTGGCCGATATCGACCTGCTGCGCGTGGCCGAGGAACCCGGCATCCGCCTGCGCTGGTCGGAGCTGTACCGCGTGCTGCGCGCCCCGGTCGCCCCTCTGACACGCCACGGCGCCCGGTTCGAGGCGCTGGAGAAAGCCGCCGACGGCCGGCTGCGCCCCATCTTCCGCGGCCCCGACGGCGCCCTGTTCGACGAGGGCGATTTCGATCTGCTGATGGGCTGCGACGGCCGCTATTCCCGCTTGCGGGAGATCACGGCCGGCCCCGTCACCCCCCGCTTCTTCGGCGTGGCGCTGACGCGGCTGCTGGTGCCCGATGCCGGGGACGCGCCGCTGGACGACTACGGGCAATGGTTCAACGGCCATGCCCGGCTGCTGGCCTTCCGCCTGCCCGGGGGCGCCGCCTATGTCGCGGGCAGCGTGCCGCTTCCCACGCCGGAAGCCGAGGTGCCCGAGGCATGGCGCGCCCCCGGATACCAGGCCGCCCTGTATGAGCCCGCCGACGCGCCCCCCTGCCCCGCCGTGGCCTGGATGTGCCGGATGATCCGCGCCATGCCCGGCCAGACGCATTGGGCCCGGCTGCAGGAAAGCCCCATCCTGCGCCACACGCTGGGCGGGCGCGTGGTGCTGCTGGGCGATGCCGCCCAGGGCATGGTGCCCACGCTGGGCCAGGGGGCGACACAGGCCATCGAGGACGCGGTGCTGGGCGGCGCGGTGCTGGCCGCCGGCGGCGATGCGGCGGCGGTCGCGGCCCTGCGCGACCCGCGCGTGGACTGGGTGCGGCGCTTCAGCGTGGACAGCACGGACACGATGTTGCGAGCGGACCCGGTGGAGGGTTCCCGCAAAAAGGGGCAGGAGCCTTATCTTTCAAGGCTCAAGCAGCTTTACACGGCAATACCGGAAGGGTTGACTCGGGTATAGGCGGCTGCATCGAATGCTTGCGGCGGCCCCTGGCGCCGGGGCATGTCCGGTGGATTGCATAAGCGCAATGGCTTCTGCAATTCGACATCAGGTCTACGCCAGCATGTGTCGCGCATGAACGAACCAGAAGACCCCGCGACATCGAAAGGTGAGTCGCCCCAGGGCGATGCGGGGTGCCCCTCTCTGCGTCACCTCATCCGCGCCGATCAACTGGCGGCGGTGCGGCGCAGCGTGCTGATCTCCATCCCGGTCAATGTCATCCTGGGCATCGCCAACCTGCTGATGGCCCTGCGCTACGGCCCGGCGGAAGTCGGGGTGGCGTGGTTCGCCGCGTCCTCGGTCGCCAACGGTCTGCGGGTGGCGCTGTGCCGCGCGCGGTTCGAGCACCCGCGGGACCATGCGGCGCCCCAGGAACGGCAGGCCGCCTCGGCACGGGTGGAACAGCTGCTGCGGCTGTCCTGGGTGCTGGCGCTGGTCTCGGGGCTGGTCTGGGCGGCGGTGCCGCTGCTCTGCGCGAGATATACCTCGCCGCAGACGCAGTTCTTCCTGATCGTGGTGTGCGGGATCACGGCCGGGGCGGTGGTGCACGGCACGGCCTATGCCCCGGTGCCGGCCGCCTTCATCACCCCGGCGCTGCTCTCGGTGGCCGGGTGCCTGTTCTATGCCGGCGGCTTCGACAACACCTTCCTGGCCTTCACCGCCCTGCTGTACCTGGCGGCGCTGCTGCGCAGCACCCGGGAAAGCGAGGGCGTGTTCCGCGATTCCAGCCGCCTGAAGAACGAGGCGACGGCCATGGCGCTCTCCCTGCGCGCTGCCACGGAACTGGCCCAACAGGTGGCGGAGGAGACGCGCCAGCGCGCCATCCATGACACCCTGACCGGCCTGCTGAACCGGGAGGGCTTCCTGCAGGAACTGGAACGGCGCGCTGCCCCCTCCGCCACGCCGCTCTGCCTGATGCTGCTGGACCTGGACGGCTTCAAGAGCGTGAACGACATGTTCGGCCACGACATCGGCGATACGCTGCTGCGGCAGGTGGCCGCCCGGCTGAGCGCGCTGATGCCTGAGCACAGCGCGATCGGCCGGATGGGCGGCGACGAGTTCGGCCTGCTGTTCGACCCACGCCTGCTGCAAGAGGAACCGCAGGCCCTGGCCGAGCGGCTGATCACCGCCATCGGCGTTCCCTTCGCGGCCTGCGACAGCATTCGCGTCGGTGTCAGCATCGGCATTCACCGCCGGCTGGAGGAGGACGTGCCCACGATGCTGGGCGCCGCCAGCGCCGCACTGACAGCCGCCAAGGCCGCCGGCCGCAAGCGCCACTGCCTGTTCGACGAGACGCTGCGCCTGCGGCTGGACAAGATCCGCGACGTGGAGCGCGACCTGCTGCGCGCCCTGAACGAGAACACGCTGCAATTGTGGTTCCAGCCCCAGATGGGCCAAGGCGGGCGGATCCTGAGCGGATTCGAGGGGCTGATCCGCTGGCGGCACCCCCGACATGGCTGGATCTCGCCGCCCGACCTGATCATGGCCGCCACCACGGCCGGCCTGTCCGAGGCCCTGCTGCGCTTCATCCTGAAGGAAGCCTGCGCCATGATCCGCGCCCTGCGCGACATGGGGCTGGATCATCTGACGGTCGCCATGAACGTCTCCCCGCGGGAGATCGCGCAGCTGCCGCTGGATGATCTGGTGCTGGGCATGCTGGCGCAGCAGAGCCTGCCGCCCGCCATGCTGGAGCTGGAGATCACCGAGGAAGCGGTGATGGACCTGCGCGCCGTGCAGGGAAAACTGTCGCGCCTGTCGCTGGGCGGGGTGCGGCTGGCGATCGACGATTTCGGGGTGGGCTATTCCTCGCTGGCCGCCCTGCGGCAGTTGCAGGTGGACCGGCTGAAGATCGACCGCTGCTTCGTCACCGGCATCTCCGGCTCCTCCGGCGACCAGGTGATGGTGCAGACCATCCTGGGCATGAGCCAGTCGCTGGGGATCGAGGTGCTGGCCGAAGGGGTGGAGACGGAGGCGGACATGCTGATGCTGCGGGAGTTGGGGTGCCCGCTGATGCAGGGCTACTACCTCGGCCGGCCCATGCCGATGCAGGAGGCTCTGTCCTGGATGCGGCGGCAGGCGCGCGAGGGCATCCCCTCCTAGCCGTTCAGCAGCCGCGCCGTCTCGGTCTCGATCGCTTCCTCCAGCCCGCGCATCAGGGCCGCGCGCGGCGTGCCGGGGGGAATGGGCGGCAGGATCGAGACCGTCAGCACGCCGCCCCGCTTGGCGAAGGCGCGCTTGCCCCAGAACAGGCCGCTGTCGGTCGCCACCGGCACCAGGGGCAGTTTCAGCGCGCTGGCCAGCGCCGCGACGCCGGGCTGATAGGGCAGCTTCTCGCCAGGGGCGGTGCGGGTGCCTTCGGGGAAGATCACGATCTGCCGGCCCTCGGCCACCGCGGCCTCGGCATCGCGCACCATCTGCTTCAGGGCGCTGGCACCGGCCGAACGGTCCACCGCGACCATGCGCGAATGCCGCGCGAGCCAGCCCCAGACCGGGATCTTCAGCAATTCGGCCTTCAGCACATAACAGGGGTCCGGCAGGCGGCTGAGCCAGAAGACGGTGTCGAAGGCGGATTGGTGCTTGCTGGCGATCAGCACCGCGCCGGGGGGCAGGTTCTCCATCCCCAGCACCCGCACGCGCAGGCCGCAGATGGTGGCCAGCAGCCCCTCCACCAGCCGGCCATAGAAGGCCAGCATGCCCATGAAGGCCTGGCGCCGCACCAGCATCAGCGGCAGCGAGGCCAGGCACAGCACCGTGGTCGCCCCGAAGAAAGCGATATTGAACAGGATGGACCGCAGCAACAGCATTCAGGGAAGCCTTTTCAACCACATCCGCACGGCGCTCTGCGCCGTGACCCAGGCAATCAGCGCGGCACCGGGCACCAGCGTCGCCAGGGCGGGCCAGGGCATTTCCAGCCCTCCGCCCAGCAGGGGAGAGGCCAACTGCCCCAGCCCGAACAGCAGCGGCAGCGCCACCGCCAGGCCGCAGCAGGCGCCGCACCCCGCCAGCCACGCCACCCGCCCCGCGAACCGGCGGGAGATCGCGCCATCGGTGGCGCCCATGTCGTGCAGGATGGTGATGGTATCCCGCCGGGCGGCGATGCCCGCGCGGGTGGCCACCGCGATGATGGCGGCGGCCAGGCCGCCCACCAGCGCCAGCGTCAGCCAGGCCATCGCCTGCAGGCTGCGCGCCAGCGCCGACAGCCGCGCGACCCAGACGCCATGCGCCTCGACCGCCGCCCCCGGCAACATCTCCGCGATAGCCTGCTGCACGGCCTCGGCCTGGCGGGTGCTGGTCAGGCGCAGTTCCACCATCGCCGGCAGCGGCAGGCCGGTGGCATCGCCCAGCCAGGGGTGCAGCAGGGCGGAAAGCCGGGCCTGGTCCATCGCCGTGGCCTCGGCCACGCCGGGGATGGCGGCCAGCTGCTGGGCGGCCGGCGCGGGGTCGGAGCCCTGGGGCAACTGCACCAGCATGGCGGCGGCCGCGCCGCCTTCCCAGCGGCGGGCCAGGGCCTCCGCGGCCTCGGCCCCGCCCAGCGCGATGGCGGCCAGCAGCGCCATGGCGGCGACGAGGCCCGGCAGCAGCCAGCCGGAGACGGCACGGCGCAGGCCAAGCGGATCCTTGGCACGGGCAGGCGTGCGCTTAGCCATGGGACAGCAGCCTCCCGTGCTCCAGCCGCAGGATGGGGGCGGGGTGTTCCTCGGTCATCGCGGCACTGTGGGTGGCGACGACCACGGTGGTGCCCATCCGGTGCATCTCCTGCAACAGAGAGACGACGCGGCGGGCCTGGGCCTCGTCCAGATGGCTGGTGGGCTCGTCGGCCAGCAGCAAGGCGGGGCGGGCGACGACCGCGCGGGCCAGGGCCACGCGCTGCTGCTCGCCACCCGACAGCGCCTCGGGCCGGGCCTCCATCCGGTGGCCGAGGCCGACCCAGCGCAGCATCTCCTGCGCGTCGGCCATCAGCTGGGCCTCCCGCCTTCCGGCGATGCGCAGCGGCAGGGCGACATTTTCCAGCACCGACAGGTGCGGCAGCAGGCGGAAATCCTGGAACACGATGCCGATGCGCCGGCGCAGCCCCGGCAGGGCCTGGCGGCGGGCGCTGTGGATCGGCGCGCCCATGACGAACAGCTTGCCGGCGCTGGGCCGCACTGACAGTTGCAGCAGCTTCAGCAGCGAGGATTTCCCCGCCCCCGAGGCGCCCATCAGCCAGGTGAAGCTGCCGGCCTCCAGCGTGCAGCTCAGCCCGGCCAGGGCTGGATTTTCCCCGCGGCGGTAGCTGAGTGTTATGTCCTCGAGGCGCACCATGCCCCCTTGTGCCAGCCGGGGGCCGCATTCGCCAAGCCATGACGGCGGCAAGCGCGGGCCAACCGGCGGTTGCACCGCACAGACCGGCTTGCCCCGGCATGGAAACTGACTGCACATAGGGTCCCGATGCTGATTGCCTGCCCAGCCTGCGCCGCCACCTATCAGGTGCCCGATCATCTGATCGGGGCCGGCCGCCAGATGCGCTGCGCCAAATGCGCCCATGAATGGTGGTTCGAGCCGGAGGCCCCCCCGGCGGAGGAACTCGCCGCCGAGTCGCAAACCACGCCGTCCGCGCCGCCGGAACCCGAGGCCCCTCCCCCACTGGCGGCCGAGCCCGACGCGCGCCCCACTCCCAGCGCCGAACCGGTACCCGGCCCGGGGCTGGCCTTGCCCCTGGCCTGGGCGGGGTCGGTCCTGCTGGTGCTGGGCGGGGTGGCGGGGCTGTTCGTGTTCCACGCCCCGCTGGCCGAGGCCTGGCCGCCCCTCGCCCGCCTCTATGGCTGGTTCGGGGTTTAGGCCGCCGCCTCCCCCTCTGCCCAGGCGCCGCCGACGGTGCCCGCCAGGCCCAACGCCGTGGCTTCCCCCGCGAAGCGCAGCGGGCCCAGCGGCTGGCGCAGTACCGCCCGCGCCCCCGCCCCTCCGGGCCGCGCCTGGCTGTAGCTGCCCAGGAACAGCGGGTCCGTGCCCCAGCCCGTCACCAGCGCCTGCCCCAGCGGCACCGGGCCCAGGATGGATTCGAGTTCCGCCCGCGCCGCGCGCAACGTGTCTTCCGGCGACTGGCGGGACAGCGCCCAGGCCTGCTCGCCGCCCACGAAGCCGAACAGGTGGTCCCGCCCGAACGGCCACAGGATGAAGCCCATCGGCCCCGCCCGGCCGGGCATCGCGGCCCGGCGCAGGGTGTGGAAGGGCGGGATGCCCAGGCGATCCTGGCAACGGAAGGCGAATTTCGTCAGCAGCGCCATGGGCAGGTCATGGATGGCCTGCTGATGGCCGGCCGGCAGCTCGGGCGTGAAGCGGATGCCGCCCGCCGCCAGCACCCCGGTGGAAACCGTCACGATGGCCCGCGCCGCGCGGATGCGGCCGAAGGCGCCCTCCGCCACCACGCCGGGGCCGGACCAGTCCAGCCGCTCCACCCGGCTGTTCAGGCGAATCGGCAGGCCCTGGGCAAGCCCGGCCACCAGCGCGCCGATGCCGCCGGGCAGCAGCAGGTTCGGCCCCTCCAGCGCGTTGTCGGCCTGGTCGTGGGCCGAGAGATACTCGGCCTCCCGCGCCTGGATCTGGGTGCAGAGCCAATGGATGACCGTCTCGTCCCAGGGGCCGCCGCGCGGCGCGATCTCGGAGACCGGGCGGTCGGGTTGGGTGCGGGCGGCCTCCAGCGCGGCCTCGAAACGGTCCTCGGCGGCGGCGATGGCGGCCAGTTCGGCGCCATCCGCCCAGCGGGTGCCGAGCCAGACATGGCGCTCCCGCACCTCGTCATGGTTCATCGCGCCCTGGGCCAGGGGCGTCATCGGGTTGCGGCCGGCGGCGTGCAGCCAGGTGGCGCCGTGGTCGAAGGGCGCGCCGAGCGTGGTGCAGGTGTGGGCCCGCCCGCCCGGGCGCGGCCCGCCCTCCAGCACCAGGCAGCTGGTGCCTTTCGCGCGCAGGGCCCGGGCCGCGGCGATGCCCGCCGCCCCCGCGCCGATGATGAGCACCTCTGGATCACTGGGGAACATCGGTGCAGTTTGCCGCATCCGAAGGAGAGTAGCGATGCAGTCACCGCCCGCAGAACCCGGCATGCATGAGCAGGAAATCGACACCCCCGCCCTGGTTCTGGACCTGGACGCCTTCGAGGCCAATCTGGACGCCATGGCCGCTGCCCTGGCCCCCACGGGCACGAAGCTGCGCGCCCACGCGAAAACCCATAAATCCCCGGTGGTTGCGAAGCAGCAGATCGCGCGCGGCGCGGTCGGCCAATGCGTGCAGAAGGTGGCCGAGGCCGAAATCCTGGCCTGGGGCGGCATCCATGATGTTCTGGTGACGAATGAGGTGGTGGGCGCGCGCAAGCTGGCCCGGCTGGTTGCGCTGGCCGGCATCGCGGAGGTCGGGCTGTGCGTGGATGACGAGCGCCAGATCGCGGCGATCGAGGACGCCGCCGCCGCGGCCGGCCGCCGCATGAAGGTGCTGGTGGAAATCGACGTGGGCATGGGCCGCGCCGGGGTGCCCGCCGGCCCGCCGGCCGTGGCGCTGGCCGAGCGCATCGCGGGCTCCAGGCACCTGATCTTCGGCGGGCTGCAGGCCTATCACGGCCGCGCCCAGCACATCCGCCCGCCCGAGGAACGCGCCGCCGCCATCCAGGCCGCGGTGGACGCCAGCCGCCGCACGGTGGAACAGCTGCGCCAGCGCGGCCTGGCCTGCCCCATCGTGGGCGGCGCCGGCACCGGCACCTTCCGGCATGAGGCCGCGAGCGGCGTCTATACGGAAATCCAGGCGGGCTCCTACGCCTTCATGGATGCCGACTATGCCCGCAACGAGGACGCGCCGCCGTTCCAGCAGGCACTGTTCGTGCTCTCGACCGTGATGAGCACGGCCACCGATGGGGTGGCGGTGCTGGATGCGGGGCACAAGGCGGTCTCGGTGGACAGCGGCATGCCGCTGGTGTGGGAACGGCCGGGGCTGGTCTATGCCGGGGCCTCCGACGAGCACGGCAAGCTGGAAGTGCGCGACGGCACCCGCCCCGACCTGGGCGAGAAGCTGCGCCTGACCCCCGGCCATTGCGACCCGACCGTGGACCGCTACGACTGGTATGTGGGCGTGCGCAAGGGGCGGGTGGAATGCCTGTGGCCGGTGGCCGCCCGGGGGGCGATGGCCTGAAGGGCGCTCCGGGAGGGCTCTGTCCTCCCGGAACCATCCTCACTCCGCCGGCGCCACCTGCCGGGCCCAGAGCTCGGGCTTCAGCTCCTCCTCGCGGTTCGGGAAGGCCAGCGCGCAGGCGAGCGTGATCATGCTGATCCCGCCCAGCACCAGCATGGTCACGGCCAGGCTGCCGGTGGCCTGGTGCAGCGTGCCGATCAGCGGCGAGGCCAGGGCCGCGCCCATGAAGCCCACGGTGAAGCGGACGGAATACAGCTTCGCGCGCAGCGGCGGCGCGATGTAGCGGGCCATCATCGTCTCGTTCACCGTCACCTGGCCGAAGATGGCGGCCGCGACCATGGCCGAGACGGGCAGCACCACCCAGCCTTGCAGGAAGGACAGCGCCAGCAGCCCCGGCACCAGCATCAGGGCCAGGGGCATGAACACGCCCTTCAGGGTGCGGCGGTCGATCATGCTGCCCACGGTGAACTGGGTGATGCCGCCGCAGATGGTGGCGGCGAAGGCCAGCAGCGCGATCAGCGGCAGCAGGTCCGGGGAGGTCGCCAGGCGTTCCTCCATCAGCTTGGGCACCAGCAGGGTGAAGGCGTTGAACACCAGCCCGCTGGTGGCCCCCAGCGCCAGCAGCACCATCACCGCGCGCCGCACCACCGGGGCCGGGATCTGCGGAAAGGGCTTGGCGCCCGGCAGGCGCGTGCCGTCGAAGGCGGGCTCCCGCGCATACAGCACGCCGATGGCGGCGCAGCACAGGCCGGGCAGGATGAAGGCCAGGCGCCAGCCGAACTGCGCGGCCAGCAGCCCGGTGACGAGCGGGGCCAGCGCCACGCCCAGATTGCCGAACACGCCGTTGATGCCCATGGCGCGGCCCACGCGGTCGCCGCCGCATTCGGCGATGATGGCGGTGCCGATCGGGTGATAAATGGCCAGGAACGCCCCCATCACGCCCAGCCACAACCCCAGCATCCAGGCGGACTGCGCGAGGCCGGCCAGCACCATTCCCGCTCCGGCGCCGAAATAGAAGGCGACCATCAGCGCCTTGCGCCCCAGCCGCGCCTGCAGCCAGCCCATGGGCAGCGCCAGCGCGCCATAGACGACGAACATGGCCGTGCCCATGGTGATGACGGGGCCGTAGTCGGCGCCGAACAGGTCGGGTTCCTGATACACCATGGCCAGGCTGGCCGTGGCCAGGATCAGCAGGGCGTAATGCGTGATGGTGTGGGCGGCGTTGATGAACACCACCTGGCGGGTGACGGGCGTCATGGGGCGTTGGTCCTCTCTGCCGGGTGGTATAGCCTGTCCGCATGGCGTCGTCCGGCCAAACCCTGTCGGCAGAAAGACAAGCCGCGATCCGCAAGCACATCCCCCAGGATGCTGTGGACCGGCCGCTGGCGGGCTATGCGCACGATTATGCCGGCGGGCACGACACCGGCCTGCATCACCACGCCCGCGCCCAGCTGCTCTATGCCACCCGGGGCGCGATGCGGGTGGAGACGGAGGCGATGGATTATGTGGTGCCCGCCGACCGCGCCCTGTGGGTGCCGGCGGGGCATCCGCACCGGGTGCGCATGGCCGGTGCCGTGGCCATGCGCGCGCTGTTCCTGCGGGAAGACGCGGCGCGCGCCGGCCCGCCCGCCGCCACGGTCCTGCCGGTGCAGCCCCTGTTGCGGGAGCTGATCCTGGCCGCCTGCGCCATGCCGATGGAATGGGATGAGGCCGGGCGCGGCGCGCATCTGGCCGCGCTGATCCTGGATGAGATCGCAGGCGCGGCCACCCTGCCGCTGGGCGTGCCCGCCCCGCGGGACGCCCGGCTGCGCCGTCTGGCGGAGGCCCTGCGCGCCAACCCCGCCGATACCCGCACGCTGGAAGGCTGGGGCGAGGCCGTGGGTGCCAGCGCCCGCACCCTGGCGCGGCTGTTCCCGCGCGACACCGGCCTGTCCTTCGCGGCCTGGCGGCAGGCGCTGCGGCTGGCCGAGGCCTCGGCCCTGCTGGCGGAGGGGATGGCGCCCGCGCGGGTCGCCGCGCGGGTGGGCTATGCCAGCGCGCCGGCCTTCGGGGCCGCGTATCGCGCGGCCTTCGGCGTGACGCCGCGCGGCCGGCGTGTCAGTCCAGCCCGACCTGCCCCGTGAACACCGGCACGCAGGCCCCGCCCACCGTGGCGCGGATGCCATCCCCCGCCTGATACGCCGTGGTCAGCAGCAGGCTGGGGCGGCCCATCTCCACGCCCTGCACCATCTCCCACGCGCCCCGGCTTTCGCCAGACAGCGCCAGCAGCAGCGCGGCCAGCGGGGTGGCGGCGCTGCCGGTCGCGGGGTCCTCGCCCACGGTCGGGGAGAACATGCGGGTGCGGATGCGCGCCCCATCCTGGGCATAGACATACAGGCTGGCGCGGCCGTTCAGATGCGGGTTGGCCGCCGCCAGGGCGCGGGCGGCGGTGGCATCCGGGCGGGCGCGGGCCAGCGCCTCCGGCGTTACCTCCGCGATCAGGAAGGGGTTGCCCACGCTGGCGCGGATGGGGGCGTGGCGGTCCGTCACGATATCGGCGGGAGCGAGGCCGGCCAGCGGTGCGATCGCCTCGGCGGGGTAGCGCTCGAAGGTGGTCAGCGGCTGGGGGGCGGCGATGGTGGCGGTCGTCAGCGCGCCGGCGGCGTCATGGGCCAGCTCCACATGCACCAGCCCGGCGATTTCCTCGAAGATCAGCTTGCCGTAGCGCGCGTGCTCGGCCAGCGCCCAGGCGGTGCCCACATTGGGGTGGCCGGCGAAGGGCATCTCGGCCGCGGGGGTGAAGATGCGCACGCGAGCCGTATGCGCCGGCTGGGCCGGCGGCAGCACGAAGGTAGTCTCGCTGTAGTTGAACTCGCGGGCGAGCGCCTGCATCTCGGCGTCGGTCATGCCGCGCGCGTCGGGGAACACCGCCAGCGGGTTGCCGCCGAACCGGGTGGTGGTGAAGACGTCCAGGGTCAGGAATTGATAGCTGCGCATGCGGCCCAGCATGCCGTTGCCGCCTGGACAGCGCCAGCCACCGCGTCATGCTGCGCGCCGCAACGCAATATGAATGAGGATCGGGCGTATGGGCGTGACACGCAGGCAGGCGATGGTGGCGGCGATGGCCGGGGTTTCGGCCCCCTCGCTGGTGGCGGCGCAGGCCGGCCGGGTGGTGAAGTACGTGCCCCGCGGCGACACCCCGGTGCTGGACCCGATCTGGACCACCGCCTACCAGACGCGCGACCACGCCTATCTGGTCTTCGACACGCTGTTCGGCCTGGACGCCCAGTTCCGCCCGCAGCCGCAGATGCTGGAATCGGCCGGCACCGGGGATGAGGGCAAGCTGTGGACCCTGCGCCTGCGCCCGGGGCTGAAATTCCATGATGGCGAGCCAGTGCTGGCCAAGGATTGCGTGGCCAGCATCCGCCGCTGGGGCGCGCGGGACACCTTCGGCCAGACGCTGCTGGGCCTGACGGATGAGCTCTCGGCCCCCGACGACCGCACCATCCGCTTCCGGCTGAAGGCGCCCTTCCCGCTGCTGCCCTACGCGCTGGGCAAGGCCAGCCCGAACATCTGCGTGATGATGCCCGAGCGCCTGGCCCTGACCGACCCCAACACCCGCGTGACGGAGATGGTGGGCAGCGGCCCCTATCGCTTCCTGGCCAATGAGCAGGTGCAGGGCGCCAAGCTGATCTATGGCCGGTTCGAGCAGTATGTGCCGCGCGAAACCGGCACGCCCGAATGGACCGCCGGCCCCAAGCGCGCGAATTTCGACCGGGTGGAGATGCATGTCATCCCCGATTCCGGCACCGCCGCCGCGGCGCTGGCGGCCGGCGAGGTCGATTGGTGGTGGGCGCCCGAGGCCGACCTGATCCCGCTGCTGCGCCGCAACCGCCAGGTGGTGGTGCGGGAGGTGGACCCGACCGGCCTGGTCGGCACGCTGCGCCTGAACCACACCGTGGCGCCGTTCAACAACCCTGCCATCCGCCGCGCCATACTGGGCGCCGTGAACCAGGCGGATTTCATGACCGCCGTCGCCGGCACCGACCCCGACATGTGGCGCAAGGATGTGGGCATCTTCTGCCCCGGCACCCCCATGGCCAGCGATACCGGCATGGAGGTGCTGACCGGCCCGCGCGACATTGCCGCCAGCCGCCGGGCGCTGGCCGCCGCTGGCTATAATGGGGAGAAGGTCGTGCTGCTCAGCACCACCAACATCCCCATCCTGAAGGCCGTCAGCGACGTGGCGGCGGACCTGTTCCAGCGCCTGGGCATGAACGTGGACAACCAGCAGATGGACTGGGGCACGGTGGTGCAGCGCCGCGTCAGCAAGAACCCGCCCGAGCAGGGCGGCTGGAGCGCCTTCGGCACTTTCTGGGGGGGCCTCGATATGTTCGACCCGGCGGTGCATGCCTTCCTGCGCGGCACGGGGGCCAATGCCGCGCCCGGCTGGCCCGAATCCCCGCGCATCGAGGAACTGCGCACCCAGTGGCTCGGCGCCGACGATGCCGGCCAGCGCCGCCTGGCGCGGGAGATCCAGGCCCAGGCCTTCCAGGACGTGCCCTATATCCCGCTCGGCCAGCAGAAGAGCTTCACGGCCTATCGCCGCAACCTGGAGGGCGTGCTGGACGGGCTGCCGGTGTTCTGGAACATCCGCCGGGCATGAGCCCGCGCCACCTGCCGGCCACCGCGCTGGCCGCCGCGATCCGCGACAAGCGCCTGTCGCCCGTCGAGCTGATGGCCGATGTGCTGGCGGGGGCGGAGGCGTTGCAGCCGGTGCTGAACTGCTTCGTCACCCTGGCGCCCGAACAGGCGATGGAGCAGGCTCGCGCGGCCGAGGCGGCGGTGATGCGGGGCGATGAACTCGGCCCGCTGCACGGCCTGCCGCTGAGCGTGAAGGACATCGTCAACACCGCCGGCATGAGGACCAGCTTCGGCTCGCTGCTGCTGGCCGAGAATGTGCCCACCGAGGACGCGGCCAGCGTGGCGCGGCTGCGGGCGGCCGGCGCCATCATCTTCGGCAAGACCACCACGCCGGAATTCGGCGCCAAGTGCCTGACCGACGCGCCACTGTTCGGCCGCACCCGCAATGCCTGGAGCGCCGATTTCACCTGCGGCGGGTCCAGCGGGGGTGCCGCGGCGGCGGTGGCGGCGGGGATCTCGCCGATCGCGGTGGCGACCGATGGCGGCGGCTCCACCCGCATCCCGGCCGCCTGCAACGGCGTGGTCGGGCTGAAGCAGAGCCTGGGGGCCATCGCGCACAGCCAGGTGCCGGACGCCTTCGGCAACTACACCTATGTCACGCCCATGACGCGCAACGTGGCCGACACCGCGCTGATGATGCAGGCGATGGGCGGGCCGCATGAGAGCGACCCGTGGTCCATCGGCCGCACCGTGCCGGATTATGTGGCCGAGGCGGCGCCCATCGGCGACCTGAAGGGCAAGCGGGTGCTGTTCTGCGCGACACCCCCGGGCCGGCCCATCGCGGCCGAGGTGCTGGCGGCCTTCGGGCAGGCCAAGGCGCATCTGGCCTCCCTGGGCGCGGAGCTGGAGGAATTCTCCGGTGAGGGCTTCGATGTCGAACCCATCTGGCGCGCCATCAACCACACCACCTGGCTCGCCCGCTTCGGCCCGATGGCGGAGCGCGACGGCAACCGCATGTCGCCCTCCCTGTTGCAACAGCTGGCTTTGGCGAAGCATGTCAGCGGCACCGACTACCAGCAGGCGATGTTCGACCGCGCGGCGCTGTTCCGCCGCGTGCAGGCCATGCTGCGGAACGCGGACCTGATCATCACCCCCACCCTGTCCCGCCCCGCCCTGCCGATCGGCCAGGACCTGTTCGCGCCCATCGAGATCGACGGCCAGCGCTATGAGGAAGTGCGCGCCAACTGGTTCCCCTGGACCATGCCGTTCAACATGACGGGCCACCCGGCGGTCAGCCTGAATTGCGGGTTTTCCAGCGACGGGCTGCCGATCGGGTTGCAGATGATCGGGCATTTCCATCAGGATGCGGCGCTGCTGCGGGCGGCGGCGCTGTTCGAAGCAATGGCCGGGCTGCTGGACCGTTGGCCGGAGATCGCATGAACGCCACTTTCACCACGCCGCTGCTGCTGCTCGGCTCCAACATCGTGATGACCTTCGCCTGGTATGGGCATCTGAAGCAGCCGCAATGGCCGCTGTGGCTGGCGGTGGTGCTCAGCTGGGGCATCGCCTTCTTCGAATACTGCCTGGCGGTGCCGGCCAACCGCCTCGGCTATGGCACCTTCACCGGCCAGCAGCTGAAGATCATGCAGGAGGTGATCACGCTGGCCGTCTTCGCCGTGTTCAGCGTGACCTTCCTGGGGGAGGCGATCCGCTGGAACTATATCGCCGCCATGCTGTGCCTGGTGGCGGCGGTGGGGTTCATGTTCATCCCGGCCCGGTAATCATACCGGCCGCAGGATGAATCGCCCGAACAGCCTGTAGGCCAGCGGGATCACCACCCAGACCATGCCGGCCACCATCTGCGGCACGATGAAGGCCGCGACCTGCCAGGCCGGGCGCCCCGCCAGCAGCGGGGCCCAGAGGTACAGCAGCGACGTGATCAACGGATAGGCGCCGAACACCAGCACCAGGGTGAGACGCAAACGGGAGGGCTTCATGGGGAGCTCCTATCTTAACGGAACGGCTCGTAACGTTTGTCTATACGGTCCGTTCCGTTACGTCAAGGGCCGTGTTATCCTCCCGCCATGACCACTTCCCGCGCCTCCATCGGCAACACGCGCAACCCCGAGACCCACAGCGCCGTGCTGGACGCGGCGGAGGCCCTGTTGACCGAAAAGGGCTATGCCGGCGTCAGCATGGAGGCCGTGGCCCGCCGCGCCGGGGCGGGCAAACCCACCCTCTATCGCTGGTGGCCCAGCAAGGCCGCCCTGCTGATGGAGGTGTACGAACGCCGCAAGGCCGAAGCCCTGGCCGAACTGCCTGCCGGTGCCTCCGCGCGGGAGGACATGGCGGCGATGCTGGAATCCATCATGTGTTTCTGGCGCGACACTCCGGCCGGCCAGGCCTTCCGCAGCATCGTGGCCGAGGCCCAGGCCGACCCCGCGGCCCTGCGCATGCTGCGCGACGAGATGCTGGCACGCGGCCGCGCCAGCGCCGCGGCCATGCTGCGCCGCGCCGCCGAGGCCGGCGAGATCGGCCCCAACCCCGACACGGAACTGATGCTAGACGCGCTGTTCGGCATGGCCTGGTACCGGCTGCTAACCCACCGCCTGCGCCGCGCCCCGGATGAAGTGCCGCGCCTGGTCGCCGCCATCTTCCTGGGCGCGCAGCCAGGCGGGCCTTTCTGCCTGCCGGGATAGCGTTCCGGCGCGATCCGGGGCATCTAACCCCCATGTCGCACAACAGCTTCGGGCATCTGTTCCGCGTGACCACCTGGGGGGAAAGCCATGGGCCGGCGATCGGCTGCGTGGTGGATGGCTGCCCGCCGGGCCTGGCGCTGAGCGAGGCCGCCATCCAGCCCTTCCTGGACAAGCGCCGCCCCGGCCAGTCCAGCTTCGTGACCCAGCGGCAGGAGCCCGACCAGGTGCGCATCCTGTCCGGCGTGTTCGAGGGCCAGACCACCGGCACCCCCATCGCCCTGCACATCGACAACCAGGACCAGCGCAGCAAGGATTACGGGGAGATCGCGAACAGCTTCCGCCCCGGCCATGCCGACATCGCCTATGAGTGGAAATACGGCGTGCGCGACTATCGCGGCGGCGGGCGCGCCAGCGCGCGGGAAACCGCGATGCGGGTCGCCGCCGGCGCCGTGGCGCGCCTCGTGCTGGGTGCCGGCGTGCGCATCCGCGGCGCCATGGTGGCGCTCGGCGCCGACACGGTGGACCGCACCCGGTGGGACTGGGCCGAGGTGGACCGCAACCCCTTCTTCTGCCCCGACCCCACGGCCGTCGCCCGGTGGGAGGAGAAGCTCTCCGCGATCCGCAAGGCCGGTTCCTCCATCGGCGCGGTGATCGAGGTGGTGGCCGAGGGCGCCCCCCCGGGGCTGGGCGCGCCGATCTATGGCAAGCTGGACGCCGACATCGCCGCCGCGCTGATGAGCATCAACGCCGTGAAGGGGGTCGAGATCGGGGACGGCTTTGCCTCCGCCGCCCTGACCGGCGAGGAAAACGCCGACGAGATGCGCATGCGCCAGGACGGCATCGTGGAATTCCTGGCCAACCACGCGGGCGGCGTGCTGGGCGGCATCTCCACCGGGCAGCCCATCGTGGCGCGGATGGCGGTGAAACCCACCAGCTCCATCCTGACCCACCGCCAAACCGTGACGCGCGATGGCGAAAACACCGAACTGCGCACCAAAGGCCGGCACGACCCCTGCGTGGGCATCCGCGCGGTGCCGGTGGCGGAAGCCATGCTGGCCATCGTGCTGGCGGACCACCTGCTGCGGCACCGGGCCCAAAACCCCGGGGCGCCGGACGTGGGCAGGCTGCCAAGGTGAAGGCGGACTGGGGAAGGCTCTGCCTTCCCCAGCCCCCATCCGCTGGGGAGATAAGATCTCCCCAGGCCCCTGCGAGGAGTTTGGGGCCTGCGCCAATTTTACATAATTGATATCATTATATAATTTACCTGAAAGCCTCTTATCGGCTTCCCGCCCCCCAAACTCCCAAAAAGGAATGGGGGGTTCTCGGGGGGAAAGTCATTTCCCCCCGAGCGGGAGCGCGAGGGCAGCGCCCTCGCTTACGCGCTGGCTTCCACCATCACCAATTCGGCGTCTTCGCTGGCCTTGATCTCCAGCTTCGCCTCATCCTTGATCGCCGCGCCATCGCGCGGGCCCAGTTCGGTGCCGTTCACCGTCACCCGGCCCTTGGCCACCACCAGATAGGCCACGCGCCCTTCGGCCAGTTCCTGTTCCAGCGCCTGGCCGGGCTGCAGGGTCGCGGCCATCACGGCGGCGTTGGCGTTGATGCGCAGCGCGCCGTCATCGCCTTCGCGGCCGCTGGCCAGCACTTCGAAGCCCGCCTCGCGCGCCGCCTTGGGAAAGCTGCGGCTGCCCCAGCTGGGCTTGGCGCCCATGTGGTCGGGAATGATCCAGATCTGGAACAGCGTGGTCTTCACCGGTTCCAGATTGTACTCGCTGTGGACCACGCCGGTGCCGGCGGACATCACCTGCACATCGCCGGCCTCGGTGCGGCCGGTGTTGCCCATGCTGTCGCGGTGGGTGATCGCCCCCTCGCGGACATAGGTGATGATTTCCATGTCCCGGTGCGGATGCGGGTCGAAGCCGGTGCCCGGCGCGATCTCGTCATCGTTCCAGACGCGCAGCTGGCCCCAATGGACGCGCTTGGGGTCGTTATACCCGGCGAAGGAGAAATGGTGCTTGGCGTTCAGCCAGCCATGATTGGCGCCACCCAGGCTGCCGAAGGCTCGAACATCGATCATCGCGGTTGCTCCTGTTTGGGGGGCCGCTCAGGCCGCCCCGCTTGCAACCGAGATAGGCGCCGGGCGGGCCCGGGGCCAATGCGGCATGCGCCATCAGCCATATTCATGGCCGTGATGGCGCCCCCCCTTTACATCACCGGCACATCAGCACGGGGATGTCCGAATTCTCCAGCACATGGCGCGTCACGCCGCCCAGGATCAGCTGGCGCAGGCGCGAATGGCTGTAGGCGCCCATGCACAGCAGGTCCGCCTCGAAATCCCGCGCGGCGGCCAGCAGGCCGGCGCCCACATCCTTGCTGACGGGTTTGAACAGCTTCCCCTCGGCATCCACGCTGTGCCAGTGCAGATAGGCCAGGATGCCCTCCACCTTCGGGCCCCGGCGCTGGTAGTCGTCGGAATACAGCACCTGCCGCGCCTCCGCCTGGTGCAGCCAGGGCAGCGAGGCATCGACGGCGGCGGCGCTTTCGGCCGTGCCGTTCCAGGCGCAGCACACGCGCTTGCCGATGGTCGCGGGCGGCTGGGTGGGGGCGATCAGCACCGGGCGGCCGCTGTCGAACAGCACGGCATGCAGCGCATCGCTGCTGCTCACGTCGCTGTCGGCCTCGGGGTGCGGCACCACGGCCAAGTCGTACAGGCGCGCCTGCTGGGCCACCACATCCTCCTCCCGGCCCGGGATGGATTCGAAGGAGATGGTGACGCCATCGGCCTTGTTCGCCGTCTCCGCGCTGTCGGCCATGGTCAGGGGGCCGGCATGGGCGATGAAGCGCTCGAACATCGCGCGCACGCGGCCGGCCCGTTCCCCGCTTTCGCGCTCGGTCGCGGCCATCATTTCCTCGATCATGGCGCCAGACAGGCCTTCGCCCGCCAGCGGTGCCACGTCGCGCGCGTCCACGCGCACATGCAGGCAATGGATGTGGGAGTTCCAGATGCGCGCCGTCATCAAGGCGGTGGCAAGGGCTGCCTCACCGGCCGCGGTACCGGTCAGCGGAACGAGGATGCGGCGGTAAGCCATGGTGGTAATCCCCTGAATTAGTGATGCGGATGGTTATGGCGAAGCGACGGGTGGCAAGTCCAGCGCCTTGCGCGCCGCGGCCACCGTGCCAGTCGATGCGTCGATATGCTGCCAGACAATCCGGCCCGGATCGCGCGCGGCGCTGGCCTCCAGCACCGGCACATCGGCGTCGGAGGCATCGCCCCGGCGCGCGGCGACGCGGGCGCGCAGCACCTCCAGCGGTGCCTCCAGCCACAGGCCGACGAAGCTGGGATGCAGGCGGGCCACGGCCTCGCGCTCCGGCTCGCGCGAAAAGACGGCGTCCAGCACCACGGCATGGCCCGCATCCAGCGCCACCCCGGCCAGGCGCCGCAACTCGGCGAAGACGGCGGCATTGGCCTCGGCGGTGTAGTGCGCGGCATCGAGCCGGGTTTCGGGTGCGACTCCGGCCAGGCGCTTGCGGGTGTCGTCGCTGCGCAGGACCAGCGCGCCGGGGGCGGGCCCCAGATCGGGCGCCAGAGCGCGGGCCAGGGTGGATTTGCCCGTGCCCTGCAAGCCGCCCACGGCCACCAGCCGCGGCGCGGGCGGGTCGAGCCAGGCCATGGCGGCGCGCAACAGCGCCTGCCAATCCTGCCCGCGCCGGGCCGCCACATGGGCCCGGATCACGGCCCGCAGGGAAAGCCACAACGGCATGCCCCGCAGCAGCGCGGCATCGCCCCCGCGCGCGACATAGCGGTTCAGCACCCGGTTCGCCGCCGGGCGGCCGTGGCGCAGCTCCAGGTCCATCAGCAGGAAGGCGAGGTCATAGCCCACGTCGATGCTGGCCAGCTCCTCGTCGAATTCCAGCGCGTCGAAGGGCACGGGCCGGCCATCCAGCAGGCAGATGTTCCCCAGATGCAGGTCGCCGTGGCAGCGCCGGCGGAAACCGGCGGCGGCGCGTTCGTCGCACCAGGGGGCCAGGCGGGTGTGCAGGGCCACCGCCGCCGCGTGCCAGGCGCGCGCCTCGCCTTCGGGGATGCCGGCGCCCAGCATCGCATCCAGATTGCCGTCGATCACATGGCGCAGCCGATCGGGGCCGGGCACCGGCGGCTGGCTGGCATGCATGGCCGCCACGGCGTCGGCCAGTGCCTCCAGCAGGGCGGCATCCGGGCAGGGGCGGGCATCCAGGAAGGCATCGGCCGGCAGGCGGCGCATGCGCAGCACCCAGTCGATCGCCGGGCCCTCGCCCCCCAGGCGCAAGGCGCCGTCCGGCCCGCGCGTGATGGCTTCCACCCCCAGATACAGGCCCGGGGCGTGGGGCGCGTTGATCGCGCATTCATGGCGCAGCAGGCGTTCCCGCTCGCTCAGCGCCGTGAAATCGAGAAAGCCGAGGCTGACCGCCTTCTTCAGCTTCAGCACCTCCTCCCCGGCCAGGAACACGGCGGAGATGTGGGTCTCCACCAGGCCATGTCCGGTGAGGCGGGCCAGGAATTCCGCCACCTCCCTCTGCGTGGCGGGAATGTCCATCAGGGGTACAGGGCCTCGATGGCCCAGCCGCCCTCGGCCGGGGTGAACACCTTTCGCTCATGCAGGCGGAAGGGCATGTCGCGCCAGAACTCGATACGGTCCGGCAGGATGCGGAAGCCGGACCAATGGGGCGGGCGCGGGATCTCGCCCAGGCCGAACTTCATGGTGTATTCGGCCACCGCCTTTTCCAGCGCCCAGCGCCCTTCCAGCGGGCGGGACTGCTTGCTGGCCCAGGCGCCGATGCGGCTGCCGCGCGCGCGGCTGGCGTAATAGGCATCCGCCTCCTCCGCCGTCACGGCCTCCACCCGGCCCTCCACGCGGATGCTGCGGTGCAGGGATTTCCAGTGGAAGCACAGGGCCGCGAAGGGGTTCGCCGCCAATTGCTGGCCCTTGCGGCTCTCAAGGTTGGTGTAGAAGACGAAACCCCGCTCATCCACGCCCTTCAGCAGCACCATGCGGGCGCTCGGGCGGCCCTCCGGCGTGCAGGTGGCCAGGCACATCGCGTTGGGGTCATTGGGTTCCGCTGCGGTGGCTTCCGCCATCCATTCCGCGAAAAGGGCGTAAGGCTCCTCGGCCATCGACACATCCTGCTTTCTGCCCCGGCAGGTTATAGCCGGGCGGCGCCAGATATGCACCTGGGCCTTGCCCGCGCCAGGGGGCTGTGTCACCAGAACGCTCAGTAACAACCAGCATGCACGGACTCATGCCCGAAGAAGCGACGAGCACGACGCCAGCCGCCGGCACCCTGATGCAGGGGCGCCGTGGGCTCATCATGGGGGTGGCGAACCACCGCAGCATTGCGTGGGCCATCGCCCAGGCCTGCGCGGCACAGGGCGCCGAACTCGCCTTCACCTTCCAGGGCGAGGCGCTGGAAAAGCGTGTCCGCCCGCTGGCCGCCAGCATCGGCAGCGATTTCCTGCTGCCCTGCGACGTGTCGAGCGACGAGCAGATGGACGAGGTCTTCGCCGCGCTGGAACAGCGCTGGGGCAAGATCGACTTCTTGGTTCACGCCATCGGCTTCGCCAACAAGGAATATCTGCGCGGGCGCTACCTGGACACGCCGCGCGATGCCTTCCTGCAGGCGATGGACATCTCCTGCTACTCCTTCGTCGCCACCGGGCGGCGGGCGGCTGCGATCATGAACCCGGGCGGCTCGCTGCTCACCCTGTCCTACCTCGGCGCCGAGCGCTGGATCCCCCATTACAACGTAATGGGCGTGGCCAAGGCGGCGCTGGAAGCCAGCGTGCGCTACATGGCCGCCGACCTGGGCGCGGACGGCATCCGGGTGAACGCCATCTCGGCCGGGCCGATCAAGACCCTGGCCGCCAGCGGCATCGGCGATTTCAGCTACATGCTGAAATGGAATCAGTACAACAGCATGATGCGCCGCAATGTGGGCCTGGAGGAAGTCGGCAATTCCGGCCTGTACTTCGTCAGCCCCCTGTCCAGCGGCGTGACCGGTGAGGTGCACCATGTCGACAGCGGCTATCACGCCGTGGGCATGAAGCACCCCGACGCACCGGACATGACGGTGGAGTGATCCCCATGAGCACTCCGTGGTTCGTCTTCGACGTCGGCGGCGTGCTCGTGGATGAAACCCGCGTGTGGCAAGGCTGGGCCGAGGCGCTCGGCGTGCCCTACGACACGCTATGGGATGCGCTGAAGGAAGACATCCGCGCCGGCCTCTCCCACCGCCACACCATGCAGCGCCTGGCGCCCGGCCACGACATCATGGCCATCCGCAAGGCCCGGCTGGCCCATGACGCCCCCCTGGAACACGACCTGTACCCGGATGTGCGCCCGGCCTTCGCGGCCCTGAAAGCGCGCGGCATCCGCATCGGCATCGCCGGCAACCAGCCGCTGGAAGCCCAGCCCGCCCTGGAAGCGCTGGATCTGGGCGCCGATTTCATCGCCACCTCCGCCGGATGGGGCGTGCAGAAACCCCACCCGCGCTTCTTCGAGGAAGTGCTGCGCGCCTGCGACGCACCACCCCACGCCATCACCTATGTCGGCGACCGCGTGGACAACGACATCCTGCCCGCCCTGGCCGCCGGCATGCGCGCCCACTACGTGCCGCGCGGACTGTGGGCCGGGATGGGACAGTCGCCGGTCCCGGCCCTGGAGGGGCTCGCGGAGCTGTAAGGGCGGACTGCGAGAGGGGCTCTGCTCCCCTCGCGCTCCCCCCGCCAAAGGCCGAAAGGCCCTTGGAACCCAATTATTTGGAAGTTGGGAGAGGGGGCTCCAAGCGCGCTTCGGGCAGGAAGGCCAGTCGCGCCCCCTCTCCCAACTTCCAAACTAAACTGATGGGGTCCAGGGGCCTTTCGGCTCCTGGCGGGTGGGGTGCGGGGAGGGCAGAGCCCTTCCCGCATACGCCTTCACCGCCTGCGCACCCCCCAAGGGATCGGAAACGCGAACGGCACCACCCCGTCCAGTTCCGCGCGATAGGCTGTGGGCACGCTCATTTGTCCGGCGATGATGAAGTTCACGTTCTCATGGAAGCGGTTCTGGATGGTGCTGGCCAGTTCGCGGCGTTGGGCCGGGTCGGCGGTGGCGGTGTAGCGGTCCATCAGGGCGCGCATCGGTTCGTCGCAGAACCAGCCCGGGTAGTTGCGGCAGTTGAAGGCCGTGCCGGCGAAGGTGATGGGCGACCACACATCGATGCTGGGCCAGATGATGGTCACGGCGCTCCAGCCGCCTTGTTCCACGGGTTCGCGTTTCAGCCGGCGGGCGGCGACGCTGGCCCAGTCGCTGGCCCATTCCTCCACGTTGAAGCCGGCGGTGCGCAGCTGCTGGATGGCCACCTGGGCGACGGGCGACAGGTTCACCGAGTCGGTCGGGTGCAGGAAGACCACGCGCTCGTTGTTGTAGCCGGCCTGGCGGAGGAGTTCGCGCGCGCGCTCCACCCCGCGGCGGGCCAGGTTGGGGTGGGTCGCCTCGATGAAATAGGGCGTGTTGCAGGCGAAGATGCTGGTGCAGTCCCGCAGGGTCAGGTCGGGCGGCAGGCCCATGCCGGCCATGATCTCCTCCTGGTTCAGCGCGGCCTGGGCGGCCTGGCGGACCAGCGGGTTGTTGAAGGGCGGCTGGGCGTGGTTCAGGCTGACATAGGGCATGAACTGCCCCACCCCCCGCACCACCACGCCGCGGCTGCGGCGCAGGTTGCCGACGTAGTCCGGCGGCAGGAATTCCAGCATGTCCACCTCATTCGCCTGCAGGGCGGCGACACGGGTGGAGGCATCGGTGATGGAGACGAATTCGGCGGTGTCGAAGTTCACCACCTTGCCGCCGGCCAGCCCGTCGGCCGGTTCCTGGCGGGGGACATAGCCGGCGAAGCGGCGGAAGATCGCCCGGTCGCCGGTGCGCCATTCGGCGCGGTTGAAGGTGTAGGGGCCGCTGCCGATGAATTCCGTGATGGCGGTGTTCGGATTGGTGGCAGCGATCCGCGCAGGCATCATGAAGGGCACGATGGTGCCGGGCTTGCCCAGCGCCTCGATCACAAAGCCGAAGGGGCGGGAGAGGGTCAGGGTGAAGGTGCGGGCGTCATTCGCCTCCAAGCTGGCGGTGGCGGCGAGGAGGAGTTGGCCCAGCCCGTCCCGCGCGCCCCAGCGGCGGATGCTGGCGATGCAGTCCTCGGCGGTGACGGGGGTGTTGTCGTGCCACAGCAGCCCCTCGCGCAGGCGGAAGGTGTAGCGCAGCCCATCCTCGCTGACCTGCCAGTTCTCCAGCATCTGCGGGCGGTAGCGGCCCTGGCTGTCCACGGCGACCAGCGTGTCGAACACCATGTAGCCGAACTGGCGGGTGGCGTTGTTGGTGCTGATGATGGGGTCCAGCACCGCCAGCTCCTGCCCCAGCACGATGCGCAGGGGGCGTTGGGGCTGGGCATGCGCCACCAGGGGGGCGAGCAGCAGCGACGCGGCCAGCAGGCCGCGTCGAAAGGCCGTGAGCATGCGCATCAGACCCCCTGCAGCTCCACGCCCTCGTCGGATTTCGGCTTTTCCGCCGCGTGGTGGAAGTTGGATTTCTGATAGCCGGTCATGAAATCGGCATAGGTGATGGGCGGCATGCGGCCGGGCGTGCCGTCCTCCGTGATCGGCGCCATCACGGCGTGGTAGTTGGCGTCGAAGAAGAACGGGATCGCGTAGCGCTCCTTGCCGGAGCGGTTGATGACGCGGTGCGGCGTGGCCAGGAAGCGGTTGTCCGTCCAGCGGCGCAGCAGCTGGCCGCCATTGACCAGCAGCGCGCCCTCGGGGGCGGGGGCGTCGATCCAGTCGCCCTCGGTGGTGCGCAGCGACAGGCCGGGGATCTTGTTCTGCGCCAGGATCGTCATGAAGGACGTGTCCACATGCGGCGCGATGCCGAATTCGTTCTCCGGCGCCGTGGGTTCCTGCTGCGGGTAGTGGGACATGCGCAGGGTGAACATCGGGTCGTTGAAGAAGGGCGCGAAGAAATCGGCCGGCTTGCCCAGCGCCACGGCATAGACGGGCAGCAGGGACATCCCCAGCCCCTCGAAAGCGGCGCAGGCGGCCAGGATGCGCTCCCGGAAGCCGGGCAGGCCGGCGGGCCATTGGTTCAGGCCACGGAAGCGCAGGCCGGCCTTCACATCCGGGTGGTCGAGCGTCAGCTCGCGCTTGAAGAACACCGCCTCATTGGCGTTGGGCAGGGCGACATCGCCCACCGCGTTCACGCGGGTGGTGGCACCGCGCATGGGCATGTAGCCCATGTTGTGCTCGTTGATCTTCACCGAGAGCTTGGCTTCGAGCGGCTGGCCGTGGAAGCGCTCGGCCTCGGCGAAGGTCGCGTCCAGCAGCTCCTCGGGGATGCCGTGGTTGCGGACGAAATAGAAACCGACCTCGGTGAAGGCGTGGCGCAGCTCGGCGCCCAGCTTTTCCAGCGCGCCCGGCACGCCGTCCTTCAGGGGTTGCAGGTCAAGGACAGGGATGGTCGTCATGGCTCGCTCCGGCACGGAATGCCGAAGCTTCACCCTTGTCCTGACAAGTTGTCCACCCCTAACCGGAACGCTGTTTCACCGTCTTCGCGGCGAAATGCGCCACCAGATCGGCCAGGTGACCGATTTCATGCAGGCCCAGCGCATCGGCGGCGGGCTTGCCCTTGCGGTTGGTGCGGCGCGGCAGGGTGGCGGCGGTGAAGCCCAGCTTCGCGGCCTCCCGCAGCCTCTGTTCGGGCTGGGAGACCTGGCGCACCTCGCCCGACAGCCCGACCTCTCCGAAATACACCATGCCAGGGTCGGTGGGCTGGTCGGTGGCGGCGGAGGCCAGGGCGGCGGCCACGGCCAGGTCGGCCGCGGGCTCCGCGATGCGCAGGCCGCCCGCGATGTTCAGATAGACATCGTTGTTGCCGAGGGCGAGGCCGCAGCGTGCCTCCAGCACCGCCAGCAGCATGGACAGCCGCCCGCCATCCCACCCCACCACGGAGCGGCGCGGCGACCCGCCATTGCTGGGCGAGAGCAGGGCCTGCACCTCCACCAGCACGGGCCGCGTGCCCTCGATCCCCGCGAAGACGGCGCTGCCGGAGATGTTGCCCCGCCGCTCGGCCAGGAACAGGGCGGAGGGGTTAGCGACCTCCATCAGCCCGCGCTCCGTCATCTCGAACACGCCGATCTCGTCGGTGGCGCCGAAGCGGTTCTTCACCGCGCGCAGGATGCGGAACTGATGGCCGCGATCGCCTTCGAAATACAGCGTGGCATCCACCATGTGCTCCAGCACGCGGGGGCCGGCCAGCGTGCCTTCCTTGGTGACATGGCCCACCAGCACCAGCGCGAAATTGGCGGCCTTGGCCACGCGGATCAGCTCGGCGGAGCAGGAGCGCACCTGCGCCACGGTGCCGGGGGCGGAATCCAGGCTGTCCAGCCACATGGTCTGGATACTGTCGATCACCACCAGCGCCGCGTCGCGCTCGGCCTCCAGCGTCGCCACGATGTCCTTCAGATTGGTGGCGGAGGCGAGAGCCAGCGGGGCCTCATGCAGGCCCAGGCGACGCGCGCGCAGGCGCACCTGGGCGATCGCTTCCTCGCCCGAGATGTACAGCGTGCGCTTGCCGGCGGCGGCGATGCGGCTGGCGGCCTGCAGCAGGATGGTGGATTTGCCGATGCCCGGGTCACCGCCCACCAGCACGGCGGACCCGGCGACGAAGCCGCCGCCCAGCACGCGGTCCAGCTCCGCCAGGCCGGTCTGGGTGCGGGGCGGGGGTTCGCTCTGGCCTTGCAGATCGACGAATTCCAGGCGACGGCCGGGGCCGGCCTTGGCGGCGGGGCCGGGGCCGCGCTGCACCGGCGCTTCCTCGGTGATCGTGTTCCATTCGCCGCAGGCATCGCAGCGGCCCTGCCACTTCGCGTGCACGGCGCCGCAGGCGGAACAGACGTAACGCAGCTTGTCCTTGGCCAACCCAGCCCCAACCCTTTCCGGTGCCCGGTCCTTGGGCACAGCGCTTATGTTCGCATTTCGTTCTGATCAGCGCAAGCCGGGGCGGCGCCTTACCCCCAGGGCGAGCGCGGCTTACCGCCCCCGGGATTGGTCCATGGGCTGTTGCCCTTGGCGGGCGGGGGGCTGCCGCCCTTGGCTGGCGGCGTGCCACCGCCCTTGCCCCCCCATGGGCCGCGCGCGCCCTGGGATGCGTGTTCCAGATACACCCCGCCAGAGGGCCGCATCATCCGCAGCCGTGCCACGCGCTCCTGCGTCGCGGGGTGGGTGGCGAAGATGGATTGCATGGAAAACCCGTGCAGCGGGTTGATGATGAACATGTGCGCCGTGGCCGGGTTGGCCTCCGCGCCCTCATTCACGGCACTGTCCTTGTAGCTTTCCAGCCGCTCCAGCGCGCTGGCCAGCCATTCGGGGTCGCCGCAGATCTCGGCGCCCTCGCGGTCGGCCTCGTACTCCCGGGACCGGCTGATGGCCATCTGCACCAGCATGGCGGCGATCGGCCCCAGGATCATCAGCGCCAGGGCCGCGATCGCCGAGCCCCCGTTCCGCCGGTCCCGGCTGTTGCCGAACATGCCGCCGAACTGCGCCAGCATGCCGATGGCGCCCGACAGCGTGGCCGCGATGGACATCACCAGCGTGTCGCGGTGCTTGATGTGCGCCAGCTCATGCGCCACCACCCCGGCCACCTGTTCCTCGCTCATCATGTTCACCAGGCCGGAATTCACCGCCACCGCGGCGTCCGAAGGGCCGCGGCCGGTGGCGAAGGCGTTGGGCTGGTCCTCATGGATCAGGTACAGGGCGGGCATGGGCAGGCCGGCGCGTTGGGCCAACTGGTGCACCATGCCGAACAGGCGCGGGGCGTCGGCCTCCGTCAGCGGCTGGGCGTTGTGCATGCGCAGCACCATGCCGGCGCTGCCCCACCAGGCGAACAGGTTCATCCCCGCCGCGACCACCAGCGCCACCATGGCGCCCGACCGTCCGCCGATGGCCGAACCCGCCGCCACGAAAATCGCGGTGAGCATCGCCAGCAACACGAAGGTGCGAAAATACCCGCCCATGCCTCCAACCCCTTGATACGCGCGTACAGCATGGCACATGGGGGCCATGACCCAGGATAAGCAAGAGCCCGATCCCCAACCCGCCGCCGAGGCGGAGGTTGCGCCGCGCGGCGCGCCCCGGCCCTCTCTGCCGCTGACGAAATTGAACCGGCCGCAACGGCCGTTCTCGGACAAGGCGGTGGAAGATGGCGGGCCGAGCGGGCCGGAACCGACACGGTTCAATGATTGGGAACGAAAAGGGCGGGTCAGCGACTTCTGACACGGGCGTGGCCAGGGGCGGGCTCTAGGGCCGATCGACAATCAGGTTCGGGAGGCGGCTGGCCGGGGATTTTTCGCGCCAGGGAGGAAGAAGCCGCCGCCAATGCTGAGGCATTGGCAAGGGTTCTGACGCTGCTGGCGTGGAAAAGCACCGCCAGACGCACCCGCAACTTGATTGTCGATCGGCCCTAGCGCCGCCCCAGCAGCACCAGCACCACGCCCGACACCACGATCAGCGCGCCCACGCGCTCTGTCATGGTCGTCCGTTCCTTCAGGTAGAAGCGGCTGGCCAGCAGGGTGAACAGGATCTCCACCTGCCCCACCGCGCGCACCATGGCCACCGGCGCCAGCGCGAAGCCCGAGAACCAGCAGGCCGAGCCGCTGGCCGACAGCGCGCCCACCCACATCGAATCCTTCCAGCTGGCGAACACCCGTCGCACCTCGCCCGGCTCGCGCCACAGCAGCCAGGCGCCTTGCATGGCGGTCTGCATGCCGTTGATCACCACCAGGCAGACCAGCGCCTTCAGCACCGGGTCGCCGCCTTCCAGCGCGATATTGGCGGATTTGATGAAGATCGAGCAGATGGCGAAGCAGAACCCCGCCGAGACCCCCAGCCAGGCGCCGCGCTGCATGCTGGCCTCGACAAAGGCGCCCAGGGAAAAGCCCTTGCCCGCGAAGGACAGGGTCAGCACCCCGCAGACGCTGAGCGCGATGCCCGCCCAGGACAGCAGCGAGAGCGACTCACCCAGGAACAGCAGCGCGATGACGGCGGCCTGGATGGCCTCGGTCTTGGAATAGGCGGTGCCGACGGCGAAGCCCCGGCTGTCGAAACTCATGATCAGCAGGTTGGTGCCCAGGATCTGCCCCAGCCCCCCCAGCATGCACAGCAGCAGGAACAGGGGCGTGAAGGCCCCCACCTGCCCGCCGAACGCCGCCAGATAGCCGCCCAGGATGAGAAACCCCGCCGGCACGCCATAGAGGTAGCGCACCACCCCGGCCCCGTTCACGGAAAGTCTGCCGCGCAGCTTCTGCTGCTTGGCGGTGCGCCAGGTCTGAAAGCCGGCGGCGGAGACGGTGAACAGGATCCAGGGCGGTATCACATCAACGGACCTTCAATCGACAGAGGCGCCGGATCGGCGCACGACCTCGGCCCAGCTGGCCACGTCGCGCCGCTGGATGGCGGCGAACTCGGCGGGGGTGGAGACGGGCGGCAACGAGATGGCCTGGTTCTGCACCAGCCACTGCACGAAATCCGGCGCGCGGATCACGCGCTGCACGGCGGTGTTGATCGTGTTCACGATCTCGGCCGGCATATGCGCCGGGCCGAACAGGCCGTACCAGGTGGTGGAGACGAAGCCCGGCAGGTTGCAGGCCTCGGCCACGGTCGGGATTTCCGGCGCGGCGGGCAGGCGCTCGGCGGTGGTCACCGCCAGGCCGCGCGTCAGCCCCTGTCGGATACCGCCCAGCGCGGGGCCGGACTGGTTGAAGAAGATGTCCACATCGCCCGACAGCAGCGCGGCCTGCGCCCCGGGCTGGCCGCGATAGGGCACGTGCAGCGCGTCGATCCCGGCGGCCGCGGCGAACTGCGCCCCGGCCAGATGGGTGGAGGCGCCATTGCCGGTGGAGGCATAGGAGATCGCCTGCGGCCGCGCGCGGCCCGCCGCCAGCACATCCGGGCAGCCGCGCAGGTTGGGCCGCTTCTCGATGCTGGTGGTCAGGATGTTCGGCACATCGCCCAGATGGGTGATGGGCGTGAAGCTGTCGATCACGTTGAAGGGCAGCGTGCGGTACAGGGACTGGTTGATGGCATGGGTGCCCGCCGTGCCGAACAGCAGGGTGTAGCCATCCGGCCGCGCCTTCGCGACGAATTCGGAGGCGATGTTGCCCCCCGCGCCGGAGCGGTTGTCGATGACGATGGGCTGCCCGAGAATCCCCTGCAGGGGCTCGGCCATCCGGCGGGCATAGATGTCGATGCCCGACCCGTTCGGAAAGCCCGACAGCAGGGTGATGGGGCGGGAGGGGAAACGCTCCTGCGCCCAGGCGGGGGAGAGTTCGGGGGCGAGAGCGGGGGCGGCCAGCAGGGAGCTGGCGGTAAGAAGGGCACGGCGCTGCATGGGGGGGGGTCCTCGGCTTCCACGGTCGGCTGATGGCGTGCACAGTGCCGTGCATGAAGAACTCCGGCAAGAAACCCGCCCGCGGCGGCAAGGCCATCTATGGCGCGCCGCTCGGCATCCTGATGCTCGAAGCCCGTTTTCCGCGCATTATGGGCGATATGGGCAATGGCCAGACCTGGCCCTTCCCCGTGCTGTTCAAGGTGGTGAAGGGCGCTTCACCGGAAAAAGTGGTGGTGGGCGGCGCGCGCGGCCTGCTGGACGATTTCATCGAGGCGGCGCGGGAACTGATCTCCCTGGGGGCGGAGGGGATCACGACGAATTGCGGCTTCCTGTCGATCTTCCAGGCGGAGATGGCGGCGGCGCTGGGCGTGCCGGTCGCCACCTCCTCCCTGATGCAGGTGCCCTGGGTGCAGGCCACCCTGCCGCCCGGCCAGCGGGTGGGCATCATCACCGTGAACAGCAAGGGCCTGACGGAAGCGCACCTCAAGGGCGCCGGCGTGCCGCTCGACACCCCCATCGTGGGCACCGAGACGGGCGTGGAATTCTTCCCCGTGCTGATCGAGGCCGCGCGCGAGGACATGGATGTGGAACTCGCCCGCCAGGATATCCTGGACGCGGCGGCGGAGCTGAAGCGCCGCGTGCCGGACCTGGGCGCCGTGGTGCTGGAATGCACCAACATGCCCCCCTATGCCGCCGATGTGCAGGAGCTGCTGGGCGTGCCGGTCTATGACATCTACTCGATGATCAACTGGTTCCAGCTGGGCCTGCGGCCACGGCGTTTCCTCGATTGAGAGGGGTCATGTTCCCCCGCCGCGCCCTGCCGCTGCTGCTGGCGCCCGTCCCCGCCCTGGCCCAGACGCGCCCTGCCACTGGCCCTTGGCGCGGCTTCAACCTGGCGGTCACCGAGCAGGCCCCGCCGGGCGGCGCCGATTCGCGGCGCAGCCTGCGGCTGATGCAGTCGCTGGGGGCGGACAGCGTGGCGGTGATGCCCTTCCTCTGGCAGGAATCGCCCGCCGCCACCGCCGTGGTGCGCGGGGGCGACTCGCCCGACGCCCTGGTTGCCGCCGGCATCCGCCAAGCGCGGGAGATGGGGCTGCGCGTCTTCGTGAAGCCCAAGCTGTGGGTGCAGGGTGCGGCCCCCGGCGCCATCGCCCCCGCGAACGACGCCGCCTGGCGGGGCTGGTTCGCGGCCTATACCCAGGCGCTGCTGCCCCTGGCCCGCCTGGCGCAGGAGGCCGGGGCCGAGGCCTTCTCCATCGGCCAGGCGATTCGCGGCGCCACCGCCCGGCCGGAGTGGCGGGAGGTGATCCAGGCCCTGCGCGGCGCCTTCCGCGGCCGGCTGACCTATGTCGCGGCCGACACCGAGGAAGCCGAGGCCTTCCCCCATTGGCCCCTGCTGGATGCGGTGGCCACGCGCATCTTCCGCCCCCTGGGGCCCGACGACCGCCCCCAGGAATGGGCCGCCCCCATGCAGCGGGAGGTGGAACGGCTGGAGCGCCTGGAAGCCCGCACCCGCAAGAAGATTTGGGTGGCGGAGCTCGGCATCCGCTCCGCCGCCGGGGCCGCGATGAACCCGGCCAGCGACCGCGCCTCGGTGCCCGACCCGCGCGTGCAGGCGGAGGCGCTGGCCCGCTGGCTGCGCCGGCTGGACCGCCCGGCGATCGAGGGGCTGTTCCTCTGGCGCTGGTTCACCGACCCCGCGCGCGGCGGGGCGGCCGATACGGACTACACGGTGCAGAACAAGCTGGCCGAGGGCGTGCTGCTGCACGCCTGGGCCGCGCGATAGGAGAAGCGGGATGACCGACCTCGGGCAATTGCGGCTGGCGCGCCGCGCGGAAGCATTGCTGGCCCCCTTCGCGGGCAAGCCCGGCGCCAGCATCGGCCTGGTGCGGGACGGCCAGTTGGTGGTCCATGCCGCCGGCGGCCTGGCCAGCATCGAGGGGCAGGCCGAAACCGCCCGCGGCACGCTGTACCGCATCGCCTCCGTCTCCAAGCAGTTTACCTGCGCGGCTGTCACGCTGCTGGCGAATGAGGGCAAGCTGTCCCCCGCCGACCCCATCAGCCAGCACCTGCCGGGCCTGCCCGCCTGGGGCGACCGCGTGACGCTGGACCACCTGATGCGCAACACCTCCGGCGTGCGGGACATGCTGGAGCTGATGCGCGGCGGCGGGGTGGATCTGTCGGCCATCATCCCCGGCGGGTCGCTGGATGCCGCGATCGCGCGCAGCGCGGGGCTGAACTTCGAGCCCGGCAGCCGCTTCCTGTATTCCAACAGCGCTTTCCGCCTGCTGGGGCTGGTGGTGGAGAAGATCACCGGCGACACGCTGGAATCCTTCCTGGAAACCCGCATCTTCGCCCCCGCCGGCATGACGCGCACGCGCCACACCCCGGATGTGCATGTGCCGGTGCCCGGGCTGGCCACTGGCTATGTCCGGCGCGGGCCGGGCTTCATCCGCGCGCCGCACGGCTTCGCGCTGGGCGGCGAGGGCGGGCTGGTCTCGGGCATCGAGGACTTGGCGCTGTGGGTCGCGGCCTGCGAGGGCGGGGCCTTCCAGGGGCTGGAGGAACAGCTGGTCACCCCCCTGCCCTTCACCAACGGCACCCCCAACACCTATCGCCGCGGGTTGCAGGTGGAGACATGGCGCGGTGTCTCCATCACCTCCCACGGGGGGCTGTGGCCGGGGTTCAAGACGGCGTTCCAGCGCGTGCCGCAGCAGGGCGTGGCGGTGATCGTCATCAGCAACAACGGCGCGGCGGACCCCGGGGCACTCGCGCAATCCATGCTGGAGGCGGCGCTGGAGCGCGTGCTGCACCCCGCCCCCGCTTTGCCCAGCCTGGACGGCATCACCGGCAGCTGGATAGCCGAGGACATCACCCCCGGCGGCCGCAGCTTCGACCTGTGGGTGGAAAAGGGCCGCCCGATGGCGCGGCAGAACGGCACCGCCTTCGCGCTCGCGCCCAATGAGGAAGGCCGGCTGGCCTCCGCGCGCGGCACCATCCACTTCGCGCTGGAACGCGATGGGGAGGCCTTCCTGCTGCATGAGGAAGCAGGGCATTCCGCGCCGCTGATCCGCACCAACGGTCCGCTGCCGCTGCCGGAGGACGCGCCCGGCACCTATGTCTGCCCCGACCTGGACGCGACCTGGACCATCGCGCCCGACGGGCGTTGGACGGTGGAGGGCCCGCACGCCCGCTCCGGCCCCTTCCGCACCGAGGGGCTGGCCGAGGATTTCGCCCGCTTCCACAGCCCGGGCGCGCTGTTCGACCATTGGTGGGATGTGCGCTTCACCCGCAGCGAGGCCGGGCGGGTGACGGGGCTGCTGGTCAATGGCTCCCGCGCGCGGGGGCTGCGCTTCACCCGGCTGGATTGAGGCTTGACCCGGCCCCTGGGGCTGGCCCGATAGACGGCACGGTCAACCCGCCATGAGGTGATTCGTGCCCCCTTCCGACCGGTTCCTGAACCCCGCCGAGGCCGCCCGTCGGCTCGGCGTCTCCAGCAAGGCGCTGCGGCTGTATGAGCAGCGCGGCCTGCTGGCCCCGCCGCGCAGCGAGGCCGGCTGGCGCGCCTATGGCCCCGAACAGATGGCCCGGGCGGGTGAGATCGCGGCGCTGCGCGCGCTCGGCCTCAGCCTGGCGCAGGTGGCGCGCGTGCTGGCGGGCGATGCGCGGGCGCTGGAGCCCGCCCTGGCCCTGCACCAGGCGGCGCTGGAGGACCGGGCGCGCGACCTGGCCGCAACCGTGGCGAAGGTGCGCGCGCTGCGGGCCGGCCTGTCGCGGGGCCAGGCCCCGGCCACCGGCGAACTGGGCCGCCTGTTGCGCCCGGCCGCCGAAATCGCGGTGGCCTTCGACCTGCCCTGGCCCTGGGGCGGCGAGCGGTTCGAGCTGCGCGACCTCAAGCCGCTGACCTACATCACCGGCCCCCTGGGCAGCGGCAAGACCCGGCTGGCCCGGCGCCTGGCCGAAACCCTGCCGGGCGCCGCCTTCCTGGGGCTGGAACGGCCGGTGGAGGCCGCGCGGGCGCTGCTGGCCGCCGACCCCGCCCTGCGCGCGCGGGTGGAACGCGCCCTGGCCTGGCTGGAGGAGGATGGCGCCACCGCCTCTGACGCGCTGCTGACCCTGCTGACCGGGCTGGAGGCCGAAGGGCCGGCCGCCCTGGTGGTGGATCTGGTGGAACAGGGGCTGGACCAGGCGGCGCAGCAGGCGCTGGCCGCCCATCTGCGCCGGCGCGGGCCGGGCGGGCGGCCGCTGTTCCTGCTCACGCGCTCCAGCGCGATCCTGGAGCTGGGGTCGGTGGGGCCGGAGGAGGCGATCCTGTTCTGCCCCGCCAACCACAGCCCGCCGATGCGCGTGGCCCCCTGGCCGGGCGCCCCGGGCCAGGAGGCACTGGCGAGTTGCCTCGCCCCGCCCGAGGTGCGGGCGCGCACCGAGGGGATGACCGCCCGGCTTGCCTGACAAGGCGCCGATTGCCCGCACCCGCATCCTCCCGCACTCTGCGGGCGGGAGGACAACAATGACCATCATTCTCGAACCCGAGGGCCTGTACCCCGACAACCATGTCGAGGAACCGATCTTCGGCGCGGGCGCGCGCATCCTGCGCGGTTCGGCTCGCTCGCATCTGTCGGAACTGCCGGACGAGCTCTGCGCCCAGGCCGAGGGGCTGATGACCCTGCGCCTGGCCGTGCCGGGCGACCAGCTGGCGCGCTTTCCCAAGCTGCGCGTCGTGGTGCGCATGGGCGTGGGGTATGACCGAGTGGACCGCGCCGAATGCGCCCGGCGCGGCATCACCGTGTGCAACGTGCCCGATTACGGCACCGAGGAAGTGGCGGATCACGCCATCTCCCTGGCGCTGGGGCTGCGGCGCGGGCTGTTCCTGCATCACGAAACCCAGCGCGAGACCCCGCCGGCGGATTGGGGCGTGATCCGCACGCCGCTGATCCGGCGGATGTCGGTGCAGCGCTTCGCGGTGCTGGGGCTGGGGCGCATCGGCACCGCCGCCGCGCTGCGGGCCAAGGCCTTCGGCTTCGACGTGGTGTTCTTCGACCCGCATCTGCCCAACGGGGTGGAACGCGCCCTGGGCATCCGCCGCGCGCCGAACCTGGAGGTGCTGATGGCCCAGGCCGACGTGCTGTCCATCCATTGCCCGCTGACGAAGGAAACCCATGGGCTGGTGAACGCCCACGCGCTGGGCCACCTGCCGGCGGGCGCCGTGGTGGTGAACACCGCGCGCGGCCCGATCCTGGACCTGGACGCGCTGGAGGCCGGGCTGCGCAGCGGCCATATCGCCGGGGCCGGGCTGGATGTGCTGCCGGTGGAACCGCCGGTCGAGCCCTTCCCCAGCCTGCTGCGCGCCTATCGCGCGAAGGAGGAATGGCTGAAGGGGCGCCTCGTGATCACCCCGCACAGCGCCTTCCACACGCCAGAGGCCTGGGACGACATCCGCAGCAAAAGCGCCGAGACGATGCGGGATGTGCTGCTGAAGGGCCTCAGGACGAATGTGATTCCGCCGGAAGCATAAGCCCCAGCCGCGCAGCCATCCCGCCGCGCAAAGGGCGGCGCGCCCGGCCGGTGAGGCCTTTGCGGCGCAGCAAGGACTCCGAAGGCTTTATGGCCCAGGAAGCGTGGGCGGGCCCGCCTGCCCGCTTGCCTTTCACTCTGTTGCGGCGCAACTAACGCACCGCAACATATGCCCGGAGCTTCCGCATGACGGTCCAGCCTTCTCCCGCGCAGTTGAAACCCGAGACGGGCACCACGCCCGTCACGGTCGCCCGGGGAGACGGTATCGGCCCCGAGATCATGGAAGCCTCCCTCGCCATTCTGGAAGCCGCGGGCGCCAGGCTGGCGATCGAGGAAATCGAGGTCGGCGAGAAGGTCTACAAGGCCGGCTTCACCTCGGGGCTGACGGACGATGCCTGGGCCTCCATCCGCCGCACCAAGCTGCTGTACAAGGCGCCGATCACCACCCCGCAGGGCGGCGGCTACAAATCCCTGAACGTGACGATCCGCACCGGCCTCGGCCTGTTCGCCAATGTGCGCCCCGTGCGCGGCTATGCCCCCTATGTGCCCACCTATCACCCGGACATGGACCTGGTGATCGTGCGCGAGAATGAGGAAGACCTCTACACCGGCATCGAGCACCGCCAGACCGACGAGGTGGTGCAGTGCCTGAAGCTGCTGTCCCGCCCGGGCAGCGAGCGCGTGATCCGCTATGCCTTCGACTTCGCGCGCCTGGCCGGGCGGAAGAAGGTGACCTGCCTGGTCAAGGACAACATCATGAAGCTGACCGATGGCATGTTCCATCGCTGCTTCGATGAGATTGCGGCCGAATACCCCGAGATCGCGCATGACCACATGATCGTGGACATCGGCGCCGCCAAGATCGCCGTGAACCCCGAGCGGTTCGACGTGGTGGTCACGCCCAACCTGTATGGCGACATCGTCAGCGACATCGCGGCCGAGGTCGCGGGTTCCGTGGGCCTCGCTGGTTCGGCCAATATCGGTGAGCACGGCGCGATGTTCGAGGCGGTGCACGGTTCCGCGCCGGACATCACGGGCAAGGGCATCGCCAACCCCTCCGGCCTGTTCCTGGCGGGGGTGGAGATGCTGCAATTCGCCGGCCAGGGCGAGGCCGCGGCGCGCGCCTTCAACGCCTGGGCCGCGACCATCGAGGCCGGCATCCACACTGGCGACATGTCCGGCCCCGAGACGAAGCAGAAGGTCGGCACCAAGGCCTTCACCCAGGCCGTGATCGCCCGCATGGGCGAGGTGCCGAAGAAGCTGAAGCCCTGCCAACCCAGCAAGGGCGCCGTGCCCCTGCCGCCCCCGGTGCGCCGCGTGCCGGAGGAGAAGGTGCTGAAGGGCGTGGACATCTTCGTGGAATGGCGCGACGGCACCGAGGCCCTGGCCGCCATCCTGAAGACCGCCGCCACCGAGGCCCTGCCCCTGACGCTGATCACCAACCGCAGCGCCAAGGTGTGGCCGAACGGCCTGCCCGAGACTTTTTGCACCGACCAGTTCCGTGGCCGCTTCGAGTTCGCGGGCACGGGCACGGCGCAGGATGTGATCGCGCTGCAGAGCCGGCTGGTCGAGGCCGGGATCTCCATCGGCAAGACCGAGAACCTGTTCAGTTTCAACGGCAAGCTGGGCTATTCCCTGGCCCAGGGCCAGTAACGCCAAGCCATTGCCGCGGGCTTGGGCATGGCCGGGGGGCCGTGCCCAGCGCCGGGGCATCATGCAGATGCATGAGGTGGCCTCGCACGGTTTCGCCAGATGACATCGCCGATTCGGGGTTGCCAGGCTGTGGGAAATATTGCGAAACACCTCGTGGGAGTTTTCTTGGGGGGTTTATCCATGCGTTTCACGTCGATCGCGCGCCTCGCGCTGATGGCCGGTATCGGATTGCTGGTGGCCGTTTCCTCGCCAGCTTCCGCCGCCCGCAATGACCAGGGCGCCGGCGCCCGCAGCCAGCTGAGCCGCCAGGCGCCCCGCGCCGCCGCCGCTCCCCGGGCCGCTGTGGCCCGGGCCGCCGCACCCCGCGCCACCGCGCCGCGCGGCACCAGCCGTTCCGTGACCGCGGCGCGCGGCCCGCAGGCCTCGCCGCTGCTGCGCCGGGTGGCCACCACCTCCAGCAACATGCGCGCCCAGCCTGCCATGCTGCGCGGTTCGGCCAACGCCGCCACGGTGCGCGGCCAGGCCGCCCGCCAGCAGGCCAACAGCTGCTCCACCGTGCGCGGCCGCCGCGTCTGCACCGGCAACCGCCAGGTGGCCCTGCGCTGGTCCAACGGCATCGCGCCGGCCGGCGGGCAGCAGTCCTCCTGCCCGGATGGCACCATGGCGATGCTCGCCCTGGGCCATGACAACGTCTATCGCTGCGTGCCGCTGTAACAGGCCGCACGGCCCGCAAAAAAAGGCCCGGCGCCGAGAGGCGGCCGGGCCTTTTTCATGGCTGGGCCAAAGCCCTACCCCGCCAGTTCGCGGGACCGCGCGGTGGCGGCCGCGATCGCCTTCTTCATGATGTCGGGCCAGGCGGCCTCATCCATCAGCACGGCCAGGGCGCGTTCGGTGGTGCCCTTGGGGCTGGTCACGTTCTTGCGCAGGGTCGCGGCATCCTGCGGGCTGGCGGCCAGCAGGGCGCCGCTGCCGGCGACCGTGGCGCGGGCCATGCGCATGGCCAGCTCCTCCGGCAGGCCCTGGGCGACGCCGGCGGCGGCCATCACCTCCACCAGCAGGAAGACATAGGCCGGGCCACCGCCAGAGACAGCGGTGACGGCGTCGATCAGCGCCTCGTCCTCGATCCAGGCGGCGTCGCCCACGGCGCGCAGCAGCGTGTCGGCCAGGGCGCGCTGCTCGGCGGTCACGCCCGGGCCAGCGAAGCCCACGGTGAAGCCCTGGCGCACGGCGGCGGGGGTGTTGGGCATGGCGCGCACCACGCGGGCGGCGTCACCGCCCAGCAGCCGGCACATGCCGGCCACGGTCTGGCCCGCCATGATGGACACGAAGACCGGCGCATGCGCCACCAGCCGTGCCAGCTGCGGCAGGGCGTTCGGTGCCTCCTGCGGCTTGGTGGCCAGGATGACGGCGGCGGGGACGAAATCGGCCGGGATTTCCGCGATGCTGGCCACATGGCGCACCCGGCCGGCGAAGGCCGCGACCGCCTCCGCATGGGGTTCCACCACCACGGTTTCGGGCGGCAGCCCCTGCTCCAGCCAGCCGGCCAGCATCGCGCCGCCCATCTTGCCGCAGCCGATCAACAGTAAAGGTGGCATCATTGGGTCCCCCGAAATGCGGCGGGATACTAACGCCCCGCCAACGTCATGCCATCCACCCGCAGCGTCGGCGCGTCCGTGCCGCGCTTGAACATCAGGTCGCAGGCGGGGGTGATGTGCAGGAACATCTCCGGCAGCTTGCCCGCGATGGTGATCTCGCTGACCGGCTCGGCCAGTTCGCCGTGGCGGATCATGAAGCCCGCGGCACCCCGGCTGTAGTCGCCGGTGATGGGGTTCACGCCCATGCCGATCATCTCGGTCACGTACAGCCCCTCGGCGATGTCCTCCATCAGCTCACGCGGCGTGACATGGCCGGGGGCGAGCCACAGATTGGTGGTGGCCGGGCCCGGCGGGCCGCTGGTGCCACGGCTGGCATGGCCGGTGCTGGCCAGGCCCAGCTGGCGCGCGCTGCGGCCATCCAGCACCCAGCTTCGCAGCACCCCGTCCTCGACCAGCGCCAGCGGCGCGGTGGGGGTGCCCTCGCCGTCGAAGGGGCGGCTGCGCAGGCCACGCCGGCGCGTCGCGTCATCCGTCACGCGCAGGCCCCGGGCCAGCACCTGCTTGCCCATCGAATCCTTCAGGAAGGAGGTGCCGCGCGCCACCGCCGCCCCGTTCAGCGCGGCCGAGAGATGCCCCAGCAGGCTGCCCGCCACGCGCGGGTCATACACCACCGGGATGCGCGCGGTGCTGGCCCGGCGCGGGTTCAGGCGGCGCACCGCCTGTTCGCCCGCGCGGCGGCCGATCAGGGCCGCGTCCTCCAGATCCTCCAGATGCACGGCGGAGGAATAATCGTAGTCCCGCTCCATCCCCGTGCCCGTCCCGGCCAGGGCGCTGGCGGAAACGCTGTGCCCGGTGCGGGCATATTCCCCCGCGAAGCCCCGACTGGTGACCAGCGCGATGCGGTTGCGGCTCCAGCCGGCCTCGGCGCCCTCGGAATTGGTCACGCCGGGCACGGCCAGCGCGGCTTCCTCGGCGATCGAGGCGCGGGCGATCAGCTGCTCGGCGGTGGGCTCGGTGGGGTCCACCAGATCGAGCGCCACGGCGGGCAGCGGCCGCGCCTCGGGGATCGCGGCGAAGGGATCCTCAGGCACCACGCGCGCCATGGCGACCGCGCGTTCGGCCAGCGCCGCGAAGCCCGCCACATCCGTCGCGTTGCTGCTGACCACGGCGCTGCGCGCGCCCAGGAACACCCGCAGGCCGATATCGGTGGATTCCGCGCGTTCCAGATGCTCGGTCTGGCCCAGGCGCCGCTGGACCGACAGGGACTGGCTTTCGATCAGCAGCGCATCGGCGGCGTCGGCCCCCGCGCGGCGGGCGGCCTCGACCAGAGCCGCCAGCCGGTCGAGGTTGCTCATGCCGCCAGCTTCTCGGTGATGTGGCCCAGGCCCGGGACATGCCCGGCCGGGCCCATGGCGGCCAGCGTCGGCTTGCCGCGGAAGATGCGGGTGGCCACGCGCTGGATGTCCGCGATGGTGACGGCGGCGATCTTGGCCTTCGTCTCCTCCGTGCGGATCACCCGGCCATGCACCTGCAACTGGCGCGCCAGCTGCTCGCAGCGGCTGCCGGTCGATTCCAGGCTCATGAGCAGGGAGGCGCGGAGCTGCGCCTTGGCGCGGTCCAGCTCATCCTGCGTCACGTCGCCCTGCACGCGGCGCAGTTCCTCCAGCGTCACGGGCACCAGCTCACCCGCTTCCTTCTCGCCAGTGCCGGCGTAGATGGCGAACAGGCCGGAATCCGCGAAGGGCTGGGTGTAGCTGTAGATGGAATAGACGAGGCCGCGCTTCTCCCGGATCTCCTGGAACAGGCGCGACGACATGCCGCCGCCCAGCAGGGCCGAGAGCAACATGGCCGCATGGGTGTCCGGGTCGGAATAGGACACGCCCTCGAAGCCGAGGACCACATGCACCTGGTCCAGGTCGCGTTCCTCGCGGAACTCGCCGCCGGTGTAGCGGGCGGGCTCCATGGCGGGCGCCGCGCCGCTGGGCAGCTGGGAGAAATGCTTGCCCGCGAGGTCCAGCAGCGTCTCATGGCTCAGCGCGCCGGCGGCCGAGACCACCATGCTGGAGGGGCCGTAGTGGCGGGACATGTAGCCCGTCAGCGCCTCCCGCTTCATGCCCTTGATGATGGTGTCGGTGCCCAGGGTGGGGCGGCCCATGGGCTGGTCGCCATAGGCGATGGCCTGGAAATGGTCGAACACGATATCGTCCGGCGTGTCGTTCGCCTGGCCGATCTCCTGCAGGATCACGCCGCGCTCGCGCTCCAGCTCCTCGGGCACGAAGCTGGAATGGCTGAGGATGTCGCCGATGATGTCGGCGGCCAGGCCCACATCCTCCTTCAGCACCTTGCAGTAATAGGCGGTGTTCTCGCGCGCGGTGTAGGCGTTGATCTGCCCGCCGACATTCTCGATCTCACGCGCGATGGCGGCGGCATCGCGCCGCTCCGTGCCCTTGAAGGCCATGTGTTCGAGGAAGTGGGAAACCCCGTTCTCCTCGGCCGTTTCGTGGCGGGTGCCGGCCGCGACATAGGCGCCGATGGACACCGTCTCCACGCGGGGCATGGATTCGGAGACGACCACGAGCCCGGAGGGGAGGCGCGTGACGCGGACTGGCTCTTCGTTCATGGGGAATTCATTAGCCCGTCCCGCAGCTTGAGCGCCAGCACGGGGTCATCAGTGGTGATGGAATCTGGACGCATGGCGAAGGCGGTGGTCAGCGCCGCCTCCGTATCCGCGCGCCAGATGTTGGTGATGCCGGCGATGCCGGGCAGGATTTCGGGCAGCAGGGTGGTCTCGAAGCCGAAGCCGATGCCGTTGCAGCGCCAGGCGGCGGCGGCCGCGTTCAGGGAGGCCGCATCGTGCCAGCCCATGTCGCTGGGCCGCATCAGCAGGTCCTGGTCCGGGAACAGGCCGGGGGCCAGGGTGGCGGGCTGGAAGGACATGACGCGCACGCGGGCCGGGATGCGGTCCAGCTCCGCGCGCACGCCGGCCAGCAGGCGCGGGTCGTGGCGGTTCTCGTGGTCGGCCTTGATCTCGAGGCGCAGCAGCTTGCCGCTCTGGGCCACCAGCTCCAGCAGGGTGGCCAGGGTGGGCAGCCCCTCGGACAGGCCGCGGATGGGGATGGCCGCGAGTTCGGCCGCCGTGCGGTGGGCGATGGGGCCGGTCGCCCCGGTCATGCGGTCCAGCGTCGCGTCGTGATGGACCATCACCACGCCGTCGGAGGAGAGATGCACGTCGCATTCCACCTCCTCGACCGGCAGGGCGAGGGAATGGCGGAAGGCGGTGAGGGAGTTTTCCGGCCAGAGCAGGGCACCGCCGCGATGGGCGCAGAGCGTGATCATGGCCCTCCACTTACACCCGGATGCGGTTTTGCTCTATGCAGGGCCCATGCCCGAAGGCCCCATCCAGTACATCGCCAAGAACATGCGTGTGGACCTGCGCCTGATCGCGGAGATGATCCCCCATGGCGCGCGCGTGCTGGATATCGGCTGCGGCGACGGCGCGCTGCTGGATTACCTGACCACCAACAAGGGCGCCGATGCCCGCGGCATCGAGATCGACATGGCCCAGGTGACGCGCGCCGTGGCCTCGGGCCTCGCGGTCATTCACGGCGATGCCGACAACGACCTGGCCTTCTACCCCGATGGCGCCTTCGATTTCGTCGTGCTGTCGCGCACCATGCAGGCGGTGGAGCGCCCGCGTGAGGTGCTGCGGCAGATGTCGCGAATCGGCCGGCACGTCATCGTCAGCTTCCCCAATTTCGGCCATTGGCTGGTGCGCTGGCAGCTGCTGTGGACCGGGCGCATGCCGATGACCGAGACCTGGTCCCGCCACTGGTTCGAAACGCCCAACATCCACCCCTGCACCATCCGCGACTTCTTCGACCTGTGCGAGATGGACGGCTATGTGGTGGAACAATGGATGGCCGCCGATGATGAGGGGCTGAAATCCCCCTGGCGGCGCTTTCCGCGCCTGGCCAACCTGTTCGGCGAACAGGCGCTGTTCCAGCTGCGGCGGCGCTAGAGCGCTGATTTGCCGATTGCCACGCGCCTGCCTCTTGATGCTGCGCCGCGATGAGTGAGACGTTGTCCCAGGGGCGACGGAGGACGCAGCAGATGAGCAGATTGGCATTGGTAACGGGTGGGCAGCGCGGGATCGGCGCCGCGATCAGCGAGGCGCTTCTGGCCTCCGGCCGCCGGGTGGTGGCGAACTACGCGGGCAATGACGCGGCCGCCAAGGCGTTCACGGAACGTACCGGCATTCCCTGCTACAAGTTCGATGTCTCGGATTTCGACGCCTGCGCGGCGGCGGTGAAAAGCATCGAGGCCGAGCATGGCGCGATCGAGATCCTGGTGAACAACGCCGGCATCACCCGCGACGGCACCATGAAGCGCCTGAGCCGCACCATGTGGGATGAGGTGATCGATACCAACCTCGGATCCTGCTACAATTTGTCCAAGCTGTTGTGGGACGGGATGCTGCACGCGAAGTTCGGGCGCATCGTGAACATCGGCTCCATCAACGGCCAGGCCGGGCAGTACGGCCAGGTGAACTACGCCGCCGCGAAATCGGGCATCCATGGCTTCACCAAGGCCCTGGCGCAGGAAGGGGCGAAGTTCGGCATCACCGTGAACGCCATCGCCCCCGGCTATGTGGACACCGAAATGGTGCGCGCCGTGCCGCCGGACGTGCTGGAAAAGATCGTGGCGCGCATCCCCATGGGCCGGCTGGGCCGGGCCGAGGATATCGCGCGCGGGGTGAAGTTCCTGACCGCGGATGACGCGGATTTCGTGACCGGGTCCACGCTGTCGATCAATGGCGGGCAGCATATGTATTGAGGGCGATGCGAGAGGGCGGCGCCCTCTCGCGCTCTCCTGGTAGGAGCCGAAAGGCCCTTTGCGGGGTACCCGAGGGGCAGAGCCCCTCGGCCTTCTACGCCTGCTTCCGCTCGATCAGCCCGCGCCGGATCTTCCGCCCCCGCGCCAGCCGGTCCTCGATGAAGTCCGCCTGTCCCCAGCGCACGGCGCGCCCTAGCGCGTGCGCGTCCTCGCTGAAGCGTGCCAGCATTTCCAGCAGCGCGTCGCGGTTGTTCAGGAAGATGTCCCGCCACATGTCCACGTCGCTGGCCGCGATACGCGTGAAGTCCCGGAAGCCGGAGGCCGCGAATTTCAGCACCGCCTCACGGGTTTCCTCGGCCAGGTCGTCCGCCGTCGAGCAGATGGTGAAGGCGATCAGATGCGGCAGGTGGCTGACCATGGCGACCACCTTGTCATGGGTGGCGGGGTCCATGGTCTCGATCATGCTGCCCGCGCGTTCCCACATCGCGCGCACCTTGCCCAGCGCGCCGGGGTCCGTGTCCTCCAGCGGGGTGATGATGCAGTAGCGCCCCTGGAACAGTTCGGGGAAACCCGCATCGGGGCCGCTGTGCTCGGTGCCGGCCATGGGGTGGGCGGGCACGAAGCGCACATAGGCCGGCAGATGCGGCCGCACATCCCGCACGACGGAGGATTTGGTGCTGCCCGCATCCGTCAGGATGGCGCCGGGGGCCAGGTGCGGGCCGATCTCGGCCATCACCTCGGCATAGACGCCCACGGGCACGCACAGGATGACGCAATCCGCCCCCGTCACCGCCTCGGCCAGGGTCTCGGCCACGGTGTCGGCGAAGCCGAGTTCGCGCACGCGCTCCCGGCTCGCCTGGGATTTGGCGGTGGTGACGATATGGGCCGCGATGTCGCCGCGCGCACGGGCCATGCGCGCGATGGAACCGCCGATCAGCCCCGGCCCGATGATGCAGAGCCGCTGGAAAAGCGTGTCAGCCATTCTTCATGAAAGCGGCGATGGCGTCGGCCACCATCGTGCATTCCTCTGCCGTGCCGATGGTGATGCGCAGGCATTGCGGCAGGCCGTAGCCGCCCATGGCGCGCACGATCAGGCCGCGCGCGCGCAGGGCGGCGTCGGCGGCCTTGCCGCGCTCGGCGGTGGCGAAATCGGCCAGGATGAAGTTACCGTGGCTGGGCCACACCTTCACGCCGCAGGCCTCCAGCGCCGCGCTCAGCTTCGCGCGCCATTCATTGTTGTGCGCGACGGAGGTCTCGATCCAGCCCGGCTCCGACAGCGCCGCGACCGCGGCGGCCTGGGCCGCGATGTTCACGTTGAACGGGCCGCGGATGCGGTTGATCACATCGGCGATGCCCTGCGGGAAATAGCCCCAGCCCACGCGCATGCCGCCCAGGCCGAACACCTTGCTGAAGGTGCGGGTCATCACGGTGTTCTTGGTGCTGTCCACCAGCTTGGCGCCGGCGTCGTAATCGGGGTCGGTCACATACTCGGCATAGGCGGCGTCGAGCACGAACAGCACATCCTCCGGCAGGCCCTTCTGCAGGCGCTCCACCTCGGATTGCGGCAGCAGGCTGCCGGTGGGGTTGTTCGGGTTGGCCAGGCAGACGATGCGGGTGCGCGGGCCCACGGCGGCCAGCATGGCATCCACATCGGCCGTCAGGTTCTTCTCGGGCACCTTGATGACGCGGCAGCCGGCATAGCGGCCGGTGATGTCGTACATGGTGAAGCCATGCGCGCTCATCACCAGCTCGGTGCCTTCGCCGCCATAGGCCTGGATGATGTGCAGCAGGATCTCATCGCTGCCGGCGCCGCAGATGATGCGCGCGGGATCGAGGCCGAAGCGCGCGCCGATGGCGTTGCGCAGCGCGGTGCTGCCGCCATCCGGATAGCGGTGCAGCTCCTTGGCGGTGGCGATATACGCCTCCATCGCCGAGGGCGGCGGGCCGAAGGCGCCCTCGTTGGAGGAGAGCTTGATGATCCGGTTCACGCCAGGGATCTTGCTCTCGCCCGGCGCGTAGGCCTCGATCGACAGGATGCTGGGGCGGGGCGCGGGGGCGGTCATGCGGAAATCCCTCTGATGGGCGTGGCGTAGGCGCCGAGCAGGCGCGTGCGGATGAAATTGGGCGCGGCCAGCCGGGCGTCACCCGGCTCGATCAGGCCATCGGCATCGAACAGGAAGCGCGAGAGGCCGGCGTTGCGGCGCACGATCAGCAGCCGCGCGGTGATCCCGGCCTCGGCCAGGCCCTGCAGCACGGCCCCGCGCGACAGTTCCGGGTCGGCCTCGACCAGCAGCAGGGAGCGGTCGTCGTCCGACGGGTCCGGCATGCCATGGGCCACGATCAGCGCCTCGGGGCCGGGGTTGCCCTCGGCGTAGAAGGGCAGGCGGGCGACGACGGCCAGGCGCGGCGCGTCCAGCGCGGGCCACCACTCCAGCTCCGCCGGATCGGCCTCACTGGGGAAGGGCAGCACGGCGATGGCGGCATCCCCATTGCCCACCGCCGCCAGCGCCTGGGAGGGCGTGGAGTAGGAGCGCGTGGGCATGCCCATGCCGAAATGCTCGGCCACCAGCTTCGGCACGCTGTCGCCCACGCCGTGCAGCGCGAGGGAGAAGCTGTTCTGCTGGCGGATGGAAGTGGCGAACATCTCTCGCCAAAGACGCACCAGGGCGGCGCGCGGCAGGGGGCCGGAATGGCGCCCCAGCAGGCGGCGGAGGATGCGGGCCTCCCGCCCCGGGCGCAGGGTGGGGCCACCGGCCTTGGCGCGGCTGGCGGCGAGCCCCGCCACCACGTCGGCGCGACGCATCAGCAGGTCGTGCAGGGCGTCGTCGATGGCATCGAGTTCGGCGCGGACATTGGCGAGAGTATTCATGCGGACCCAGCAATAGCCCCGGGTGGCCCCAGGTTGAAGCCCCGCTCGCTCCGGCCTATGTCGGGAAAGCACAATGTCAGCCCTGATCCAGCCCTTCCCCGAGATCGAGCACCAGTCCACCCGCTTTCCGGAGGGGCTGATGCTGGATTGCGGGGTGCATCTGGCGCCGCTGACGGTCGCCTGGCGCGGCTATGGCACGCTGAACGCCGCGCGCAGCAACGCCGTGCTGATCTGCCATGCGCTGACCGGCGACCAGTATGTGGCCGAAACCCAGCCCCTGACGGGCAAGGGCGGCTGGTGGGCCAATCTGGTGGGCCCTGGCCTGCCGATCGACACCGACCGCTTCTTCGTCATCTGCGCCAATGTGCTGGGCGGCTGCATGGGCAGTTCCGGCCCGCGCGAACGCCGGGCGGACGGCACCCCCTGGGGCACGGATTTCCCGACCATCACCATCCGCGACATGGTGCGCGCCCAGAAGAAGCTGGTGGAGCATCTGGGCATCGACCGGCTGCTGGCCGTGCTGGGCGGCAGCATGGGCGGCATGCAGGCGCTGGAATGGGCCGCGACCTTTCCGGAATCGGTGTTCGCGGTGGCCCCCATCGCCACCGCCAGCCACCATTCCGCGCAGAACATCGCCTTCAACGAGGTCGGCCGCGCCGCCGTGCGCGCAGACCCCGATTATCGCGGCGGGCGCTACTGGGCCGAAGGGCGCATCCCGGCGACGGGCCTGGCGGTAGCGCGCATGGTCGCGCACATCACCTATCTGTCCGAGGAAGCGCTGACGCGCAAATTCGGCCGCCGCCTGCGCGGGGCCAACGCCGTCACCTTCCTGGAGGACGTGTTCGAGGTGGAAAGCTACCTCCGCCACCAGGGCAGCAGCTTCGTGCGGCGGTTCGACGCCAATTCCTACCTGACCATCACCCGCGCCATGGATTACTTCGACCTGGCGGCGGAACATGAAGGCGCGCTGCACAAGGCCTTCCGGGGGGATGGGCCGCGATTCTTCGTGTGCTCCTTCACCTCGGACTGGCTGTTCCCCACGGCGGAAAGCCGGCGGCTGGTGCAGGCGATGAACGCGGCCGCGGCACGGGTCAGCTTCGTCGAGATCACCTCGGACAAAGGCCACGACGCGTTCCTGCTGGATGAGCCGGATTTCCACCGGGCGCTGGGCGGGTTCGTCGCGGGGGCGGCACGGGATTCGGGGGTTTAGGGAGACCGAGAGAGGCTTTGCCTCCCTCGCCCTCCCAGCAGTTTGGCACCGGTCCTGCCAGGGTATTTCCCATTGAATTTTATAATGGAAATGGTGCCCCACCCACCAAGGTGAAGCGCCAATCAATGGGTTCCAAGGGCCTTTCGGCCTTTGGCGGGGTGCCCGAGGGGCAGAGCCCCTCGGTCTTTTCCGTGCCTTGGGGGCAGCGTCCCCCGGTCTTACGGCGCGTTCCGCCGCGCATGCGACCGCACGGCGGCTTCCAGCCCATCCAGGTTGTTCGGCAGCACGGTGAAGCGTTCCTCGCGCTGGTACAGGTCGGCCAGATGCGCGGGCAGCGGCGGTGTGATGCCCAGGGCTTCCCGCACCGCGTCCGGGAATTTCGCCGGGTGTGCGGTGGCCGCGACCACCACGGGCACGGCCTGGTCTTGCGGCATATGCGCGGCGGCGGCGGCGGTGCCGACCGCGGTGTGCGGGTCCGCGATGTAGCCCCCGGCCTCGGCGTGCAGGCGGCGCATTTCCACCAGCGTGCCGGCGTCGTCCAGGGTGAAGCCGTGGAACTGCGCGCGGGCCTGCTTCCAGGCGGCGTCGGGGATGGGCATGCGGCCCTCGGCGCGGAAGCGGCTCATCTGCGCGGCGGTGGCGGCGGCGTCGCGGCCCAGCAGTTCGAACAGCAGGCGCTCGAAATTGCTGCTGACCTGGATATCCATGCTGGGGGAGAGCGAGGGCTCCACCGCGCGCATGGTCATGTCGTTGCTGGCCAGGAAGCGGGCCAGGATGTCATTGCGGTTGGAACCGATGATGAAGCGCTCCACCGGCAGGCCCATGCGGTGCGCGGCATAAGCCGCCAGCACATTGCCGAAATTGCCGGTGGGGACGGAGAAGGCGACCTTGCGCTCCGGCGCGCCCAGCTGAAGGGCGGCGTAGATGTAGTAAGGGATCTGCGCCGCGATGCGGGCCCAGTTGATGCTGTTCACGGCGGCCAGATGCATCTCGCCACGGAAGGCGGCGTCGTTGAACATCGCCTTCACCGCATCCTGGCAATCGTCGAAACTGCCTTGCAGCGCGATGTTCGCCACGTTGGGCGACAGCACCGTGGTCATCTGGCGGCGCTGCACCTCGCTGGTGCGGTTTTCGGGGTGCAGGATCACGATATCCACGGCGGCGCGGTCGCGGCAGGCCTCGATGGCCGCGCTGCCGGTGTCGCCGCTGGTCGCGCCCACGATGGCGATGCGCTCGCCCCGCTTGGCCAGCACATGGTCGAACAGCCGGCCGAGCAGCTGCAAGGCCATGTCCTTGAAGGCCAGCGTCGGCCCGTGAAACAGTTCCAGCGCGAAGACGCGCGTGTCGAGCTGCACCAGCGGCACCACGGCGGCGTGGTCGAACCGCCCATAGGCGTCGCGGCACATGGCCAGCAGATCGGCCTGGGCGATGGTACCGCCGGTGAACAGGCCGATGACATGCGCCGCGACATCGGCATAGGGCAGGCCGCGCAGCGCGCGCAGGTCCTCGGCGGTCAGTTGCGGCCAGGATTCGGGCATGAACAGCCCGCCATCCTCGGCGAGGCCGGCCAGCAGAACACCTTCGAAGTCACGGGGCGCGGCCTGGCCGCGAGTGGAAACGTAGCGCATCGGTCAGTCCAGATAACGGGCGGTGAGGTGGGCCTGGAAATCGGCGGGGTCCAGCGGCTTGCCGGTGGCGGCGCGCAGCAGGTCCTGGAAGCCCAGGCGGCTGCCCTGGCTGTGCACATGGGTGCGCAGCCAGGCGATCAGGGCGGAGGCGTCGCCCTGCTCCAGCCGGGTGTCGAGGTCGGGGATGGCGAGGCGGGCGGCGCGCATCAGCTGGGCGGCGGCCATGGCACCCAGCGTGTAGCTGGGGAAATAGCCGAAGGCGCCGTCATGCCAGTGGATGTCCTGCAGGCAACCGCGCGCGTCGTCCGGGGGCGTGATGCCCAGCAGCCGGTGCAGCCCCTCATTCCAGGCGCCGGGGATGTCGGCCACGGCCAGATCGCCCGCGATCAGCGCGCGCTCCATGCGGAAGCGCAGGATGATGTGGGCGGGATAGGTGATCTCATCGGCGTCCACGCGGATGAAGCCGCGCTCCACATGGCGCCAGAGCTTGCCGAGATTGTCCGCCGCATAGGGCGCGGCGGGGCCGCCGAAGGCCGCGTGCAGCTCCCGCCCCAGGAACGCCAGATAGGCATCGGAGCGGCAGGTTTGCATCTCGATGATCAGGGACTGGCTTTCATGCGCGGCCATGCCGGCGGCCTCGCCGACCGGTTGCAGGGCATAGGCGGTGGGCAGGCCGCGCTCATACAGGGCGTGGCCGGTCTCATGCAGCACGCCCAGCAGGGCCTGGGCGGCATCGTCCTCACGATAGCGGGTGGTGATGCGCACATCGGTCGGCGTGCCGCCGCAGAACGGGTGCAGCGATTCGTCCAGGCGGGAGTGCTCCGCCTCCAGCCCCATGCGCAGGGACATGCGGCGGGCCAGGTCGCGCTGGGTGGCGACCGGGAAGGGGCCGGGCAACGGGGTGGCGTGGCCGCGCCGGGCCTGGATCTCCTCGGCGCGCGGCAGGGCATGGGCCAGGAAAGTCTCATAGGCCGCGAAGATGGGTTCCACCTCGGCGGCCGTGACGCCGCGCTGGAAGCCGTCCATCAGCGCGTCATAGGGGCTGAGGCCGAGGGCGGGCGCCAGGGCGGTCGCGGTTTCGCGCTGCAAGCGCACCACCTCCTCCAGCGCCGGGCGGACCAGGGCGAAATCGCTGGTGCGGCGGGCCTCGCGCCAGATCTTCTCGCAGGCGGAATTGGCGCGGGTGGTCGCCTCGACCAGCGAGGTCGGCAGGGCGGTGGCGCGGGTGTGGGCGCGGCGCATCAGGTCGAGGTTGGCGCTGTCCCACTCGCCCGTGGCGGAGGCGGCAGCCAGGTCGTCGGCCACTTCGGGGGCGGTCAGCAGCTCATGGCACAGGCCCGCGATGGTGGCCAATTGCTCGCCGCGCGCGGCACCGCCGCCCGGGGGCATCATGGCCGAGGCATCCCAGCCGAGCATGGCGCTGGCCTCGCCCAGGGCGGCGATGCGGGCGAAGCGGGTTTTCAGGCGGTCATAGGCGGCGGTCATGCGGGGTGGTGTAGCAAAGCCCGCTAGTCGCGGATACGCCGCCAGGCCCACACGCCGAACACCGCGCACCACACCAGCGCCAGGCTGAACCAGGTGATGGCATAGCCCAGATGCGGGTTGTCGGGCTGGGGGAAGCCCCGCGCGGGGTCGGGCACGGCGCCCTGATGGGCCGCGGGGCCGGCGCCCAGCACGCCCGCCGGGCGGGCCGCGCCCTGCCCCACCACCACCAGCCCGAAGGGCGCGGGCGCGATGCCCAGTGCCGCCCCCATCGCCGGGATGTCGAAGTTGAAGAACTGCCGCGTCGCCGGGCTGTCGCTGGCCGAGAGCATGCCCCCGCGCTCCGAAGGGCGGGCCCAGCCGGTGACGGTGACGGTGCCCTCCGGGCGCTCCACGCCCTGGCGGGTCTGCGGCACCCAGCCGCGATCGACCAGCAGGGGCGGCAGGCCCTCGCGCTCCAGCGGGGTGATCAGGTCGGCGCCCAGCACGGTGCCGCGCACCTCGGCGCCCAGGATGATCTCCTGGTCATGGCGGAAGCGGCCGGTGGCGGAGATGTGGGTGAAGGGCGCGGCGCTGGCGCCGGCAGGCACCGGGGGGGCGGCCTGGGCGGCGGCCAGGCTGTCCAGGATGGCGTTCTTCCATTCCAGCCGCCGCATCTGCCACAGGCCGAGGCCGAGCAGGATGGCCAGCACCGGCAGGGCCGCGAAGCTGGGCAGGATGATGCGCTGCCAATGCAAAAGGGGGGCGCTGGGCCCCCCTTTCAGTTCCGGTTGGTCATTCATGCTGCGCTCCACTTGCCGGGTTACCCGGCCGGGCGGGCAGCCCGGCCATCAGGCCGGGCGGATATCAGTGATGCGCGATTTCGCCCGCGCCGAAGATGTAGATGGACACGAACAGGAACAGCCACACCACGTCCACGAAGTGCCAGTACCAGGCGGCGGCCTCGAAGCCGAAATGCCGCTCGGCGGAGAAGTGGCCCTTGATGGCGCGCACCAGGCACACCGCCAGGAACACGGTGCCCACGATCACGTGGAAGCCATGGAAGCCGGTGGCGAGGAAGAAGGTGGAGGAGTAGATGCCGCCGCCATTGAAGGCGAAGGGCGCCTGGGAATATTCATAGGCCTGCACGCAGCTGAACAGCAGGCCGAGCGCCACGGTGATCGACAGGCCCTGGATCAGCGCCTTGCGGTCATTGTGCAGCACGCCCCAATGCGCCCAGGTCACGGTGCAGCCCGACAGCAGCAGCAGCAGCGTGTTGAACAGCGGCAGGTTGAACGGGTCGAAGGTCTTGATGCCCGCGGGCGGCCACAGCGCGGCGGTGGAACCCGACACATGGGACGGATACAGCGCGAAGTGGAAATAGGCCCAGAAGAAGGCCACGAAGAACATCACCTCGGAGGCGATGAACAGCATCATGCCGTAGCGCATGCCGATCTGCACGATGGCGGTGTGCATGCCCGGCGTGCGGGATTCCTTGATGACGTCGCGCCACCACAGGGCGGCCACGATCACCGTGCCCAGGAAGCCCACGCCCAACACCCAGTGGATGTTGTAGTGCGCGAACATGATGATGCCGAGCAGCAGGGTGCCCGCCCCGAAGCTGGCCAGCATCGGCCAGGGGGAGGGGTCCACCAGGTGGTAGGGGTGCTTGTGCAGGGCGGGTTCAGCGCCCGTCGCGGTGTTCACAGTGCTGGCCATTCTCGATCCTGGGTCCCCGGGAGAGCTTCCGGCCTTTTGTCCACGCAAACGCGGCCGGAATCAAGATTACGAAATTCACTGCGTGGCATCCCGATGCTCACTGCGTGGCTCGGGGGCGCACGCCCGCGGTAATGCCTTCCGGCGCGGGGCCGACATGCGGGCCCGCATTCGCCAGGGCGCCGCTGCGCTCCGCGTCGTCCAGGCTGCGGAAGAAGGTGTAGGAGACGGTGATGGTGCGGATGGTGCGCGTGTCGATGTCCTGGAACATCGCCGGGTCCACCCAGAAGGAGAGCGGCATGTCCGCGCTCTGCCCCGGCGCCAGCGTCTGCTCGGTGAAGCAGAAGCAGGCGGTCTTGTGGAAATAGCGGCCCACTACCTCCGGCGTCACGTTATAGGTCGAGATGCCGGTGACGGGCGTGCTGCCCTGGTTGCGGGCGGCGTAGAAGGCCACCCCTTCCTCACCCGGGCGGATCTGCATGCTCACCTGCTCCGGCCGGAAGGACCAGGGCAGGTCAGGGTGCGTGGCCGCCACGAATCGGATGGTCAGCGCCGGGCCCTCGGCGGCGCCGGGCGCCGCACTGCCCAGCATGGGAGTGCCGTTGAAGCCGGTGGCACGGCAGAACAAGTTGTACAGCGGCACGGCCGCGAAGGCGACGCCGGTCATGACGCCCACGAAGCCCATGGCCGTCAGCATGGTGCGCCGGTTGCGGCGGCGCAGTTCGTCGGGCGCCGTCATGTCCGCATCAGCCTGGCAACGGAGACGAAATAGAACAGCACCACCAACCCCAGCAGCGCCAGCAGGATGGCCCAGTTGCGCTGCCGCCGGCGGCGGAGGAATTCCTGTTCGTTCGTGTTCATGTCAGCACCAGATGGTCCAGCACGAGCACGCCGAACAGGATGAAGAGGTAGGAAATCGAATATTTGAAGCAGCGGCGCGCGGCGGCGTCGTTGTTCAGGGTGGCCCCGCGCTCATCCTGCGCATCGCGCAGCACGGCGATGGCATGGCGCAGGAACCACAGGCCGAGCGCAATGGCGGTGACGCCATAGACGGGCCCGGTCATCCCCAGGAACCAGGGCAGCGGCGCCAGCGGCAGCAGCAGCACGGTGTACAGCACGATCTGGCGGCGGGTTTCACGCGGCCCCGCCACCACCGGCAGCATGGGCACGCCGGCCCGGGCGTAATCCGCATGCGCCCACAGGCTGAGCGACCAGAAATGCGGCGGCGTCCAGAAGAAGATGATGGCGAACAGGATCAGCGGCTCGGCGCTGATGGAGCCCGTGGCGGCCACCCAGCCGATCAGCGGCGGGAAAGCGCCGGCGGCGCCGCCGATGACGATGTTCTGCGGCGTGCGGCGCTTCAGCCAGGCCGTGTAGATCACGGTGTAGAACAGGATGGAGCCGGTCAGCACGCCGGCGGCCAGCCAGTTGGTGGCCAGCCCCATCACCACGACCGAGAACAAGGACAGCGCCACACCATAGGCCAGCGCCGAGCCCGCCTCGATCCGCCCGGCCGGGATGGGGCGGTTCGCGGTGCGGCGCATCACCGCGTCGATGTCGCGGTCGTACCACATGTTGATGGCGCCCGCCGCACCCGCGGCCAGCGCGATGCACAGGATGGCGGTGCAGGCCAGCACCGGGTTCATGTGCCCGGGTGCCACCAGCAGCCCCGCCACGCCGGTATAGACGACGAGGCTCAGCACACGCGGCTTCAGCAGCGTGAACCAGTCCCGCACCTCCGACCCCGGAGACAAATCGAGGGGGGCCGAAGCCCCCCCCGCCTGTTCGATGATGGCGCTGTCGCTCATCTTTGGCCCTTAGCGGATCCGGGGCAGTTCTTCGAAGGTGTGGAACGGCGGCGGGGAGGACACCTGCCACTCCAGCGTCGTCGCACCTTCACCCCAGGGGTTGGCGGCCGCCTTCTGGCGCTTCGTGAAGGTCACGAACAGCACGTAGAAGAAGAACACCAGGCTGGCGACGGAGATGTAGCTGCCGATCGAGGCCACCAGGTTCCAGCCCGAATGCGCGTCGGCATAGTCCGGATAGCGGCGCGGCATGCCCTGGTTGCCCAGGAAGTGCATGGGGAAGAAGGTCAGGTTCACGCCGACGAAGGTCAGGTAGAAGTGAATCTTGCCCAGCGTCTCCGGGTACTGATAGCCGGACATCTTGCCCAGCCAGTAGTAGATGCCGGCATAGATGCCGAACACCGCGCCCAGCGACAGCACGTAGTGGAAGTGCGCCACCACGTAATAGGTGTTGTGCAGGATCTGGGTGATGGAGGCATTGGCCAGCACCACGCCCGTCACGCCACCCACGGTGAACAGGAAGATGAAGCCGAGCGCGAACAGCATCGGCGTGTCGAACTTCATGGACCCGCCCCACATGGTGGCGATCCAGGAGAAGATCTTCACGCCCGTCGGCACCGCGATCACCATCGTCGCCGCCATGAAGTAGGCGCGCGTGTCGACGCTGATGCCCGACTGGTACATGTGGTGCGCCCACACGATGAAGCCGACCACACCGATGGCCACCATGGCGTAGGCCATGCCCAGGTAGCCGAACACCGGCTTCTTGGAGAAGGTGGAGATCACGTGGCTGACGATGCCGAAGGCCGGCAGGATCATGATGTACACTTCGGGGTGGCCGAAGAACCAGAACAGGTGCTGGAACAGCACCGGGTCACCGCCGCCGGCCGGCTTGAAGAAGGCCGTGCCGAAGTTGCGGTCCGTGATCAGCATGGTGATCGCACCACCCAGCACCGGCACCGACAGCAGCAGCAGGAAGGCCGTGACCAGCATGGACCACACGAACAGCGGCATCTTGTGCAGCGTCATGCCCGGGGCGCGCATGTTGAAGATGGTGGTGATGAAGTTGGCCGCGCCCAGGATGGAGCTGGCGCCCGCCAGATGCAGGCCGAACAGCGCCATGTCGACGCCCGCGCTCGGCTGATACTGGATGTCGGACAGGGGCGGATACAGCGTCCAGCCCGTGCCGGCGCCGCCGACGAACAGGCTGGCCACGGTCAGCGCCAGGGCCGGCACCATCAGCCAGAAGCTGATGTTGTTCAGGCGAGGGAAGGCCATGTCCGGCGCGCCGATCATGATCGGCACGAACCAGTTGCCGAAGCCACCGATCAGCGCGGGCATGACGACGTAGAACACCATCACCACGCCATGGGCGGTGACCGCGACGTTCCACATCTGGCCGTCGGCGAAATACTGCATGCCGGGATGCGCGAGCTCCAGGCGCATCAGCAGCGACAGCCCGATACCCACGATCGCGGAAACCAGCGCGAACAGGATATAAAGCGTGCCGATGTCCTTGTGGTTCGTGCTGAAGAACCAGCGCGACACAAAGCCGGGCGTGTGGTCGTGATGGTCAGCGTGGGCGGCGTCGGCCATGGTCCCTTGCCTCTCTTCTCTTAGCGCAGTTCGGCGATGGTGAGGGCGCCGGCATCAGCCGGAGCGGCGGGGGCGGCGGCCACGGCCTGCTCGGAAGCGGGCATGGTGCTGGCGAAGCGCTGGCGGGCGCTGGCCACCCAGGTTTCGAATTCGGCGCGCGGCACGGCGCGGACCTCGATGGGCATGTTCCAGTGGTTCACGCCGCAGATCTGGTTGCACTGGCCGTAATAGGTGCCCGGGCGTTCGGCGCGGAACCAGGTCTCGATCGTGCGGCCGGGGATAGCGTAGCGCTGCACGCCCAGCGAGGGCACGAAGAAGGAGTGGATCACGTCCACGCCCTGGGTGATGACGCGCACATTGGCGCCGGCCGGGATCACCAGGGGCTCATCCACCGACAGGTTGCGCAGCTGGTCGCCGCGGATGTCGGCCGCGTCGATCGGGCGGCTGTCGTAGTTGAAGCCGCCATTGTCCGGGAAGGCGTAGTTCCAGTACCACTGGCGGCCCTGCACCTGGATGGTGATGTCGGCCTCACGCGTCCGGTCCTCGAAGTAGACGAGGCGGAAGGACGGGATGGCGATCACCAGCAGGATCAGCACCGGCGCCAGGGTCCAGGCGATCTCAAGGCCCGTGTGGTGGCTGGTGGTGCTGGGCACCGGGTTGGACTTCGCATTGTAGCGGAACACCACCCAGGCCAGCAGCAGGCCGACGAAGATGGTGATGACCACGATGATCCAGAACACCATCTGGTTCAGATCATGGATCCGTTCCTTGATGACGCCACCGGCAGCCTGCAGGCCCATGCCCCAGGGGACGGGCGCGCCCAGCGTGGTTTCGGAGGCGAAAGCCGCCCCTGAGACCAGCAGCGCGGCCAGCGCCATCATCCCGACAAACAATCCGCGCATTCCGCTTCGCATACCGGCACAGTCCCCACAAAAGTGCGCACGCCTTGACCCCCATCAAGGACGAGGGCTTCCGGCCGGACCATAGTCGCAGCGCGGCGGCCGGACAAGGCATTGGCCTGTAACTGTCAGAGGTTTCAGGAGACGCCCTTTTCAGGCCTCCACCTCGGCGTCGCCCTCGGCCACATGGTCCACCATATCCGCCAGCATGGAGCGGATATGCGGGTCGCCAACCACATAGAACACCTGCCGCCCGCGCCGGTCCGCCTGCAACAGCCGCGCCGCGCGCAGCAGCCGCAGGTGGTGGGAGACGAGGCTGCCGGAAATCCCGAGCCTTTCCGCCATTTCCCCCACCGCCGCCGGAGCATCCAGGCAAGCCAGGATGATCTTCAGCCGTGTGGGATCGCTCATGAGGCGGAACATTTCCGCCAGTTCGACAACCTGGTCTTCGGGGATCCGCGCGGGAAGGGGCATGTAACACAGCATCCGTGGTTGCGACGCCCGCGTCCAGCGCCGATCCGCCTGGACGGGCAGGAATTCTGCATTCACACTCAAATGCAAGTCCTTGAAAATCCGGGAAAATCTGAAGACGTGAATAGCTATTCAGGCATAGGGGCTTCCAGCCTGCCGCGCCGCGCGCTGGCGGGGGCGCTGCTGGCCGGGCCCGCCAGCGCCCAGGGCCGGGTGCGCATCCTGGCCACCACGGCCATGCTGGCCGATGCCGTGTCGGCCCTGGCCCTGCCCGCCGCCCAGGTGGAAAGCCTGATGGGCGAGGGCACGGACCCCCACCTGTATCGCCCCACCCGCGCCGACACGGCCCGGCTGCTGGCCGCCGACCTGGTGGTGCTGAACGGCCTGCGGCTGGAAGGGCGGATGGATGAGGTGCTGCAGCGCCTGGCCCGCTCCGGGCGCCGCGTGCTGGCCATGGCCGAGTCGCTGCCGCGCGCCGAGCTGCGCTTCGCCCCCGAATTCCCCGATGCCGCGGACCCTCATATATGGATGGACCCGCTGCTGTGGGCACAGGCCGCGGCCAGCCTGGTGCCGGCGCTGGCGCCGCTGCTGCCCGGCGCGCCGCTGGCCGGGCGCCTGGCGGAATACCAGGCGCGGATGCGCCGCCTGCACGACTACGCCGCCACCGCCCTGGCCCCGCTGCCCGCCGGCCGCCGCGTGCTGGTCACGGCGCATGATGCCTTCGGCTATTTCGGCCGGCGCCACGGGATCGAGGTGGAAAGCATCCAGGGCCTGTCCACCGAGTCGGAGGCCTCCCTGCAACGCATCGAGCAGCTGGTGGCGTTGATCGTCGCGCGCCGCGTCCCGGCCGTCTTCGCCGAGGCCTCGGTGCCCGACCGCGCCATGCGCGCGCTGATCGAGGGGGCGGCTGCGCGCGGCCACCGGGTGGTGCTGGGGGGCCTGCTCTATTCCGATTCGCTGGGGCGGCCTGGCACCTATGCCGGCACGCTGGAGGGGATGCTGGACCACAACATCACCACCATCGCCCGCGCCCTGGGCGGCGAGGCGCCGCCGGGCGGGCTGCATGGGCGGCTGGCCGCATGACCGCCCCCATGCAGTTGCGCGGCCTGACGGTGCGCTATGGCGAACAGCTCGCTGTCCGGGACGTGAGCTGGTCCGTCCCGTCCGGGCTGGTCGCCATCATCGGCCCCAACGGCGCCGGGAAATCCACCCTGCTGAAGGCGGCGCTCGGCCTGATCCCGCATGAGGGCGAGGCGCTGTTCTTCGGCCAGCCGCTGGATGCCGTGCGCCACCGCGTGGGCTATCTGCCGCAGCGGCAGTCGGTGGATTGGGATTTCCCGGCCACCGCGCTGGATGTGGTGTGCATGGCCCGCCAGCCGCGCAGCCGCTGGTGGGGCCGCCTGCCCGCCGCCGAGCGCGCCGCCGCCCGCGCCGCCCTGGCGGAGGTGGGCCTGCAGGACCTGGCGGACCGCCCGATCGGCCAGCTTTCCGGCGGGCAGCAGCAGCGCGTGTTCCTGGCCCGCTGCCTGGCCCAGCAGGCGGACCTGCTGCTGATGGACGAACCCCTGGCCGCCGTGGACGCCGCGACAGAGCGCGAGATCATCCGCGTGCTGCGCCGCCTGGTGGAGGGCGGGCGCAGCGTGGTGGCGGTGCATCATGACCTGGCCTCGGTGCCGCATGTGTTCCAGCACGCGCTGATGCTGAACGTGCGCAGCGTGGCCGCCGGCCCAGTCGCGGAGGTCTTCACGCCCGAGACCATCGTGAAAACCTACGGCGCGCCCGTGGCGGCATGATCCTCAGCCACAACACCCTGATCGTGATGCTGGGCTGCGCCCTGCTGGGCGTGGCGGCGGGGGCGGTGGGCTGCTTCGCGCTGCTGCGCGGCCGGGCGCTGATGGCGGATGCCATGGGCCATGCCGCCCTGCCCGGAGTGGTGGGGGCGGCGATCGTCTCGGCCCTGATGGGGTGGGACCCGCGCGCCCTGCCGCCCTTGCTGCTGGGCGGGACCGTCGCCGGGGGGCTGGGGCTGTGGGCGGTGCAGGGGCTCTCGGCCACGCGCATCATCCGGCAAGACACGGCGATCGCGGTGGTGCTGGCCAGCTTTTACGCGCTGGGGGTGGTCGGGCTGTCGGTGGTGCAGGTGCTGCCGGGCGTGGCCCAGGCGGGGCTGAGCCATTTCATCCTGGGCCAGGCCGCGACCATGCGGGCGGAGGATGCCTGGGCCGCCGGGGCGCTGGCGCTGTTCTGCGTCCTGGCGGTGCTGGCGCTGTTCCCGCGCCTGACGGCGCTGTGCTTCGACGCGGAGTTCGCGGCCTTGCAAGGCCTGCGCGTGGCCTGGGTGGACGCGGCGCTGCTGGGGTTGATCCTGCTGGTCTGCGTGGCGGGGCTGCCGGCGGTGGGGCTGGTGCTGGTGGTGGCGCTGCTGGTGCTGCCGGCCGCCACCGCCCGGCTGCTGAACCGCCGCCTGCCGGGGATGTTCGCCACCGCCTGCGCCGTGGGCGGGGCCAGCGGGCTGCTGGGCGCGATGATCTCTGCGGGGCATGAGGGCTGGCCGACCGGCGCCGCGGTGGTGCTGGTGGGGGTGGCGTTCTTCGTCTCCGCCCTGCTGGTGCGCGGGCGATGACGGAATTCCTGCAACTGGACCTGCCCCCGCTGCTGGCCGCGCTGCTGGCGGGGGGCGTGTGCGGGCTGCTGGGCAGCTTCCTGGTGCTGCGGCGAGAGGCCTTGCTGGGCGATGCCATCACCCATGCCGTGCTGCCGGGCATCGTGCTGGGCTTCGCGGTCAGCGGCGCGCGCAGTGGGCTACCGGTGCTGCTAGGGGCGGGGCTGGCCGCCATGCTGGCCGCCTGGCTGATCGGGCAGTTGCGCACCCGCGCGCGGATGGAGGGCGGGGCCGCCACCGGCATCGTCTTCACCGGCTTCTTCGCGCTGGGGCTGGTGCTGCTGGAGGTGACGGGCGCCCGCAGCGTGGATCTGGACGTGGATTGCGTGCTGTTCGGCCAGATGGAAACCCTGCTGTGGCCCGAGGCCACGGGGCTTTCCAGCCTGATCGACCCGGTGGCGCTGGCCGCCCTGCCGCATGGGCTGTGGCTGCTGCTGGGGGTGGCGGCGCTGGCGGGGCTGACGGTCGCGGCATTGTGGCGGCCGCTGAAACTGCTGTGCTTCGACGCCGATTACGCCGCCGCCCTGGGCCTGCCGGTGCGCCGGCTGGAGGCGGCGCTGAACCTGCTGGTCGCCGCCGCCGCGGTCGCGGCGTTCGAGGCGGTGGGCAGCATCCTGGTGGTGGCGCTGCTGGTGGCGCCCGCGGCCGCGATGCGGCTGCTGACGCGGCGCTACCTCCGCCAGGTGCTGGGTGGGGCCGCGCTGGGGTCAGGGGTGGCGGTGCTGGGCTATGTGCTGGCCGGGCCGCTGCCGATGGCGCTGGGCGGCGTCACGGTGAACGCGGCGGGCAGCATCGGCGTGCTGGCGGGGCTGATGGTGGCGGGCGCCGCGCTGGTCAGGCGGGCCCGACTCAGCCGCCGTTGCGCACCCGCACCAGGGTGAACAGGCCGAACGGCGGGCAGGCCTCGCGCGCCTCGATCCGGGTCGTCTCGGGGTCCAGCAGGTCGGTCACCATGAAATCCGGGTGCCAGCCCAGCACGCGCGACAGCGGGGCCATCGTGCGCTCCAGCCACCAGCGGAAACCGCCTTCGGCCGCGAAATGGTTCATGAACAGCAGGTGCCCGCCCGGGCGCACCACGCGGGACATCTCGGCATACAGCTTCTTCGCGTCGGGCACGACGGAGGCCACGAACATCGCCGCCGCCACGTCGAAACTGCCGGAGGCGAAGGCCATGTTCTCGGCATCCATCTCCAGCAGGCCCTGGACATGGGTGAGCTTCTGGCCCTCCACCCGCTGGCGGGCCTTCTTCAGCATGTCGCGGGACAGGTCGATGCCGACCACATCCAGGTTGCGCCGGTATTGCGGCAGGGCGAGGCCGGTGCCCACGCCCACTTCCAGCACCCGGTTGCCGGGCAGCATGTTCACCACCTCCACCGCGCGGCGGCGGCCGATGGCGGAGACACCGCCGAACGCCACGTCGTAGATACCGGCCCAGCGGCGATAGGCATCGCGAACGGAAGCCGCGTCCAGCGCGGCGCGGGGGTGGTCCCGTTCTTCGCGGGAGAGGTGGAGCGAGGAAATGGCCGTGGTTCCCTTAGGGGAGGCAATGAAGGGAGCGTTAGCGCCGGGGGGGCGCCGTGTCCAGTCTGAGCAACATGCCTGTCACTTTTGCTGGGCCATGGCACCGGCCGGCAGGGCGCGCGGGCGGGCCGGCCAGATGGTCATCATGCCCCCGCCCAGGATGATGCTGGCGCCGATCAGCGTCCAGCGGTCCGGCACGTCGTTGAACACCAGCCAGCCGGACACCCCCGCCCAGATCAGCTGGAAATAGGACAGCGGCGCGAGCACGGAGGCCGGCGCGCGGGCATAGGCCAGCACCATGATGCCGTGGCTGGCGCCCCCCAGCACCCCCAGAGCCAGCATCGCCCCCCATTGCCCCAGGCTGGGCGGCACCCAGACGAAGGGCATGAACAGGCTGAACACCAGCGTGGCCGCCAGACCGGTATGCAGGATGGTGGTGCGCGAATCGTCCAGCATGGCCAGCTTGCGCGTCAGCACCGCATACAGCGCGAAGGCGGCGGCCGAGCCCAGCGGCAGCAGATAGGCGGGGTGGGGCGGGGCCTCTCCGGTGATGAAGGGCGGGCGGATGGCCAGCATCACCCCCAGCAGCCCGATCACCACGCCCAGCCAGCGCCGGGGGATCACCTTTTCCCCCAGGAACAGGGCGGCGGCAGCCACGGTCAGCAGGGGGGTGGCGAAATTCACCGCCGTGGCATCGGCCAGCGGCAGGAAATGCAGCGCCGAGGCGAAGAACAGCGTGCAACCGCCCAGCGCCAGGCTGCGCAGCGCCTGCAGCCCCGGCGCGCGGGACCGCCAAGGCAGGCTGCCCTTGCCCAGAATGGCGAGGAACCCCCACACCGCGATCGCCGAACCCAGGAAGCGCGCCCAGGCCAACTGCGGCACCGGCAGATGCGCCGCCATCAGCTTGAAGGTGGTGTCCATGCAGACGAACAGCACCAGCGCGAACATCTGCAACGCGATGCCGGCCGCGGGGCCACGCAGCCGCTGGCGCAGGAAAGATGAAAGGTTGTTCACCTGCCCAGTGTCTCGCGCCCGGCATGGCCGGACAAGCATTCAGAAGGGCAATGCAGCCCTGCGGCCTCAGTTCATATGCAGGGCGTGGACAATCATGATCAGGCTGAGCAACAACCCGCCGCCCAGCACCAGCGCCGGCAGCAGGGTGGGTGCGGCCGCCCGGGCGGTGGCGCGGCCTGCGGAATGGGGGCGAGACATCGGCGTTCTCCTACTCTGGCCTCGATAACAAAGCGCTAACGGGCCTCGGGTTGCCAATCGGAATCGACGATGGCGGGGATACGAAGCGCCTTTCGCGGGGGTGCCATGCGTCATGGCATCCCATCACTTGCCGAATCCCCCTGGCGTTTCGGCGCCGCATTCACTATGTGCGGCGCAGCGAAGGCGGCCCGGTGCCGCCCGAGACCCGCCCTTATGCCTGGCCACTGCCCCTCGAGGCTGGCCGCCGGCGCCCTTGGGCGGCGCTGCCAGATATAAGGAGCCGCGCCATGAGCGCCCCGCAAAACATTCGCAATGTCGCGATCATCGCGCACGTTGACCACGGCAAGACCACGCTGGTGGACAATCTGCTGAAGCAGGCGGGCGCCTTCCGCGCCAATCAGGCGGTGGCCGAGCGCGCCATGGACCGCAACGACCTGGAGCGCGAGCGCGGCATCACCATCCTCGCCAAGTCCACGGCCGTGGAGTGGAAGGGCGTGAAGATCAACATCGTGGACACGCCAGGCCACGCCGATTTCGGCGGTGAGGTCGAGCGCATCCTGTCCATGGTGGATGGCGCCATCGTGCTGTGCGACGCCGCCGAGGGCCCCCTGCCCCAGACCAAGTTCGTGCTGACCAAGGCGCTGGCCCGTGGCCTGAAGCCCATCGTGGTCATCAACAAGGTGGACCGCCAGGACGCCCGCGCCGACGAGGTGCACAACGAGGTGTTCGACCTGTTCGCCGCCCTGGGCGCGACCGACGAGCAGCTGGACTTCCACACCATGTTCGCCTCCGGCCGCCAGGGCTGGGCGGACCTGACCATGGACGGGCCCCGCAAGGACCTGTCGGCCATGTTCGACCTGATCCTGTCCCATGTGCCCGCGCCCAATGTGGACGCGAGCAAGCCCTTCGCCATGAACGCCTCCATCCTGGAGGCCGACAACTTCCTGGGCCGCATCCTGACTGGGCGCGTGGAACAGGGCGTGGCCCGGGTGAACATGCCCGTGAAGGTGCTGCGCCAGGACGGCAGCCAGGTGGAAGTGGGCCGGCTGACCAAGCTGATGACCTTCTCCGGCCTGGACCGCGTGCCGGTGGACGAAGTGCAGGCGGGCGACATCATCGCCATCGCCGGCCTGTCGGACGCCACGATCCCGGACACCATCTGCTCCCCGGAAGTGACCGAGCCGCTGCCCGCCATCCCCGTCGATCCGCCGACGCTGGCCATGACCTTCCGCATCAATGACGGCCCGCTGGGCGGCCGCGAGGGCAAGAAGGTCACCTCCCGCCAGATCCGCGACCGTCTGTTCAAGGAAACCGAGGGCAACGTCGCCATCAAGGTGACCGTCTCCAACGAGGTGGACGCCTTCGAGGTGGCCGGCCGCGGCGAATTGCAGTTGGGCGTGCTGATCGAGACGATGCGCCGCGAGGGCTTCGAACTGACCATCGGCCGCCCCCGCGTGCTGACGCGCGAGAACGAGGAAACCGGCGAGCGCGAGGAGCCCTTCGAGGAAGTGCTCGTCGACGTGGACGAGGAATTCTCCGGCGCGGTGGTCGAGAAGCTGGCCCGCCGCAAGGGCATGATGCAGGACATGCGCCCCTCGGGCGGCGGCAAGGTGCGCCTGACCTTCCACATCCCGTCGCGCGGCCTGATCGGCTACCACGGCGAGTTCATGACCGACACGCGCGGCACCGGCATGATGAACCGGCTGTTCCTGGGCTATCAGCCCTGGGCCGGGACCATCGAGGGCCGCGTGAAGGGCTCGCTGATCTCCAACTCCGATGGCGAGGCGGTGCAGTACGCGCTGTTCGCCCTGCAGGACCGCGGGCAGCTGTTCGTCGATCCGGGCGTGAAGGTGTACGAGGGCATGATCCTCGGCGAGCATTCGCGTGAGAACGACCTGGACGTGAACCCGATCAAGGAAAAGAAGCTGACCAACATCCGTGCCGCCGGCAAGGATGAGGCCCTGCTGCTGATCCCGCCCCGGAAGATGAGCCTGGAACAGGCCATCGCCTATATCGAGGAAGACGAGCTGGTGGAGGTCACGCCCTCCGCCATCCGCATCCGCAAGCGCTATCTGGACCCGCATGAGCGCAAGAAGCATGCGCGCCGTTCCGAGAGCGCGATGGCCTGATGTTCTGGCGGCGCAGCATGGCGCCGCCAATAGAGTTTCATCAATTCAGGGGGCGGCTTCCTTCATTTTGAATGGAAGCCGCCCTTTTTTTGTCACGGCGGCTAGAGCGGTTTCCGTTCGCACCGGCTCACGGCAACCGCTCTAGCTATTTGTTTTCACGATCATCTTTATCCGATCAGATGATTCCATCTGATCGGATGATGATCTAAATCCATCGGATCGTCGCTTGCACTGCCATGCGTCGCGCCAATAACCTGCCGCCACAGCGGAGGGCGAAATGGCCGAAGGCAGTCTGAAGAACTGGCATATCCGGTTCACGCCCTACAACACCGTCCATGTGGTGCATCAGCAGGAGAAGGTGAATTCCTGCGGCATCGCCTCTATCCTGATGATCAACTTCAAGTTGAAAAAAGGACTGATGGCGGCGGGCATGGCGGCCGGTGCCTTGATGAGCGTGGTGCCCGTGGCTGGCGGCTCCATGGGTCTCGATCTGGGGCGCCAGGCGCTGGACTATGCCGTGAAGACCGAGCCGCTCGTCTACAAGGTGTACGGCGATGTGGTCGGCACCGTGTATGACGGCACCGCCTACACCGATGCGAAGAACCACCCCGAAGTGCTGAAGCGCCTGGGCTGCGGCGCCTGGGAATTGTTCTGGGCCGGCCCCGCCGGTGTCAGCAAGGCGATCGCGGACGGCGTGGGCGCGGGCGCGCCCGTGATCGTCCACATCGCCTGGAAGGCCGGCGGCGGCCATTTCGTGGTGGTGGATGAGGTGGTGACGATCGGCGGCCTGCCCTGGGCCATGGTGAACGACCCGGGCGACGGGGACGTGCACATCACCCTGCTGCCCCCCGGCTCCCAGCCCAGCTACGACAGCGGGGCGGGCGCGTTCACCGGCTGGATCGTCCGGCGCAAATAAAAAAACCGGCCCTCCCGGTGCGGGAGAGCCGGTTCTTCAGGCCCCCATCCCCGGGGCATGGAACCCGGGAATGGCGCGCCTGTGGGGGTTAGCCCCGCACGCCGTTGGCCGGCACCCAGATGGTGCGGTCGCGGCCAGCCTGGTTCACCACCGCCGGCACCTTGCCGGCCAGGCCCTGCTGGGTGCTGGTGGAGTCGGCGTAGGTGATCACGGGGCGGCCTTCCTCATCCACGCCCGTCACCATGGCGAAGCCGCCACCCACGACATTGCCGCGCGCGGCCTGGCCGTACTCGACATGCTGGCTGGCGAAATCGCCGGTCAGGCGGGGGGCTTCCTCGGCGAAGGCGGCGGTGGAGGTCATCAGGACAGCGGCGGCGGCGGCCATCATAAAGCGGTTCATCTTCGGTCTCCTGTGTGATGGGCGGCGACCCGTCGCCGCCCTTCCGGTGAGGAGGGAGATGCACCCGGCTGCTCGGTTTTCCCAATCAAGCATAGGCATGATGCCCATACGCTGAGCGTATGATGCGAATTGCAACGGAAACGTCTTCGGCATGACACAAACGAGGAGGCTTTCCGGTCTGCAAAAGCCGTGGAAATCTGCGGGCTCCGGCAGCACGGCTGTGTGACTGCCATGTTGCGGTGCGGCAATTTTGATGCCTAACATCAGGGCACTCTGTGGGGGAGCACGATGCTCGAGACTCTGATCGGCCTCGACCATCTGGTCGTCGCCGTGCGCGACCTGGATGCGGCGGCGGCCGAATGGGCGGCGCTGGGCTTCACGCTCTCGCCCCGGGGCCTGCACAGCGCCCATATGGGCAGCGGCAACTACACCATGATGTTCGGCGAGGATTACCTGGAGCTGCTGGGCGTGGTGAACCCCACCCCCAACAATGTGGCGCTGCGCGATTTCCTGGCGGGGCGGGAGGGGCTGGAACGCGCCGCCTTCACCACCACCGATGCCGAGAAGGGCGCCGCCGCGCTGCGCGCCAAGGGCCTGTCGGGCACCAACGGCCCGGTGCATTTCGGCCGCCCCGTGCCCTTGCCCGATGGCGGCGAGGCGGAGGCGCGTTTTTCCGTCTTCCATTACCCGCGGGACGAGGCGCCGGGCGGCATGCGCATCTTCGCCTGCCAGCACCACACGCGCGGCGCAGTCTGGGTGCCGGAATTGCAGCGCCACCCCAATGGCGTGACGGGCATCAAGCGCGCCCTGGTCGCCACCGAAACCCCCGATGCGGCCGCCGCCCACTTGGCCCGGCTGATCGAGGGCGAGGTGCGCCAGGACGGCGTGTTCCGCGTGGTGGACACCGGACCCAATCGCGCCGGCATCGGCTTCGCCCCCCGCGCGGCCATCGCGGCATTGGCGCGATGTGAGGCGGCGGCCCTGCCCATCGAGGGCGGCGCCGCCATGATCCTCTCGACCCCGACGCCCAGGCCGCCCGTGTTCGCCACCGGCACGGCCGTGATCTTCGAAGGATGACCTCCATGACCGCACTCAACCGCCGCGACACGCTGCTGCTTGGCGCCGCCGGCATGATCCCCACCGGTGCCATGGCGCAGGAAACGCCCCGCAAGGGCGGCGTGCTGACGGTGCATTTCGCCACCGAGCAGCGCATCCTGAACCCCTCGCTCCAGGCCTCCACCGGCGTCTACATCGTCGGCGGCAAGATCCAGGAAGCCCTGGTGGACCTGGACAATGACGGCAACCCGGTGCCGGTGCTGGCCGAATCCTGGAAATCGAGCCCCGACGGCAAGACCCACACCTTCAAGCTGCGCCAGGGTGTCACCTGGCATGACGGCAAGCCCTTCACCTCCGCCGACGTGGCGTTCACGGCGATGGAGATGTGGAAGAAGATCCTGAACTACGGCACCACGCTGCAGCAGTTCCTGACGGCGGTCGAAACGCCCGACGCCCACACGGCCGTCTTCAAATACGAGCGCCCGATGCCCCAGGGCCTGCTGCTGCGCGCCCTGCCGGACCTGGGCTACATCTCGCCCAAGCACATCTACGAAACCGGCGACATCCGGCAGAACCCGGCCAACACCGCGCCCATCGGCACCGGCCCCTTCAAGTTCGTGCAGTATGAGCGCGGCCAGTTCATCATCGCAGAGCGCAACACGAATTACTGGCGCCCCGAGCTGCCCTACCTCGACCGTGTGGTGTGGCGGGTGATCAGCGACCGCGCGGCGGCGGCGGCGCAGATGGAGGCCGGGCAGATCCTGTTCAGCCCCTATTCCTCGCTCGCCATCTCCGACTTCCAGCGCCTGTCGCGCGATGCCCGGTTCGAGGTGACGACCAAGGGCAACGAGGGCAACGCCCGCACCAACACGGTCGAATTCAACCACCGCAACCCGGTGCTGGCGGATGTGCGGGTGCGCAAGGCGATCGGCCATGCGCTGAACATCCCCTTCTTCATCGAGAATTTCCTCGGCACCTTCGCCAAGGTGGGCACGGGGCCGATCCCGTCGGTTTCCACCGCCTATTACCCCACCAGCGGCATCCCGCAGATCGGTTATGACGTGGCGCTGGCCAACCGCCTGCTGGATGAGGCCGGGCAGCGGCGCGGCGCGGGCGGCGTGCGCTTTTCCGTCCGGCTGCTGCCGGCGCCCTGGGGCGAGGACATCTCGCTGTTCGCCACCTATCTCCAGCAATCGCTGCAACAGGTGGGCATCCGGGTGGAGATCGTGCGGCTGGACGCCGCGGGCTTCCTGCGCAGCGTCTACAATGACTGGTCCTTCGACCTGGCGACCGGCTGGCACCAGTACCGCAACGACCCGGCGGTTTCGACGACCGTCTGGTACCGCTCGGGCCAGCCCAAGGGCGCACCCTGGACCAACCAGTGGGGCTGGCAGTCCGACGCGATGGACCGCACCATCGACGACGCCGCCACCGAGGTGGACCCCGCCCGCCGCCGCGCCCTCTACGCCGAGTTCCAGAAGCTGGCCCAGACCGACGTGCCCATCCTGACGCCGATCGAGCAGATCTTCGTCTCGGTGTTCAACAAGCGGGTGCGCAACGCGGCGAACAATCCGCGCTGGGCTTCCTCCTCCTGGCACGACACCTGGCTCGCTTCCTGAATGCGGGTGCTGGCCCTCGCGGGGCGGCGGCTCGCCGCCTCGCTGCCCACGCTGGTGCTGATCCTGGTCGGGCTGTTCCTGCTGCTGCAACTCGCCCCGGGTGACACGGTGGACGCGCTGATGGCGCAGATGGGCGGCGGCGACGCCGCCCTGGCCGAGGATCTGCGTCGCTTCTATGGGCTGGACCTGTCGATCGCGGCGCGGCTGGGGCAATACCTGCTGCGGCTGGTCACGCTCGACCTGGGCTTTTCGGCCATCTACGGCAAGCCGGTGGCCACCGTGATCCTGGAGCGCCTGCCGGCCACCCTGCTGCTGATGGCCGCCGCCCTGTCCTTCGCCTTCTTCTTCGGGCTGGTGCTGGGCGTGCTGGCGGCGCGGCGGGTGAACCGCTGGCCGGACACGCTGATCTCCACCCTCGGCCTGATCTTCTATGCCACGCCCAGCTTCTGGTTCGGGCTGATGGCCATCGTGCTATTCAGCGTGCACCTGCAATGGTTCCCGGCCGGCGGCTTCTACGAGATCGGGGAGGGGCTGACGGGCCTGGCCCTGACGCTCGACATCGCGCGGCACCTGGTGCTGCCGACGCTGACGCTGGGGCTGATCTTCCTGGCCATCTACCTGCGGATCATGCGCGCCTCGATGCTGGAGGTGCTGAGCCTGGATTTCGTCCGCACCGCCCGCGCCAAGGGCCTGACGGAAACCCGCATCGTGACGCGCCACGTGCTGCGCAACGCCATGCTGCCCATGATCACGCTGATCGGGCTGCAGGCGGGCACCATGCTGGGCGGATCGGTGGTGGTGGAGACGGTGTTCGCCCTGCCGGGCCTCGGGCGGCTGGCCTATGAGAGCGTGGTGCAGCGGGACCTGAACACGCTGCTGGGTATCGTCTTCGTCTCGGCGCTGCTGGTCATCGCCATCAATTTCCTGGTCGATCTGCTCTACGCGAAGCTCGACCCACGCATCGTGTCGGGGGGCTGAGGGCATGCGCGCGCTGAAGGCGTTCTTCCGCAGCCCGCCCGCCATCATCGGCCTGCTGCTGGTGCTGGCCGTGGTGGCGATGGGGCTGGCGGCGCCCCTGCTGTATCCGAATGACCCGCTGGGCCTGGCCGGGCGCCCGCTGCAATGGCCCGGCGCCAATCCGCGCTTTCCGTTGGGCACCGACCCGTCGGGCCGCGACATCGCGGCGCAGCTGTTCCATGGCGCGCGGATCTCGCTGCTGATCGGCTTTGTCGCCACCTCCATCGCGGTGGTGATCGGCATCGGCATCGGGGCGGTGGCGGGGTTCTATGGCGGCGCGGCCGACACGGTGCTGATGCGCCTGACCGAGGCCTTCCAGACCCTGCCCAACTTCCTGCTGCTGCTGGTGCTGGTGGCGGTGTTCGGCTCGACGATGGAGGTGGTGACGGTGGCGATCGGCCTCGTCTCCTGGCCGCCGGTCGCGCGGCTGACGCGGGCGGAGTTCCTGTCGCTCCGCACGCGGGAATTCGTCTATGCCGCGCGCATCCAGGGCCTGCCGGACTGGCACCTGATCTTCCGGGAGGTTCTGCCCAATGCCCTGCCGCCGGTCATCGTCTATGCCTCGGTCGTGATGGCGGTGGCGATCCTGCTCGAAAGCTCCCTCGCCTTCCTGCAATTGTCGGACCCGAACGTGCCGAGCTGGGGCAACCTGATCGGCCTCGGGCGCAGCGTGCTGCGGACGGAGTGGTATGTCTCGGCCATTCCGGGGGTGGCGATCCTGCTGGCCATCCTGGGCGTGTCCCTGCTGGGCCAGGGGCTGAACGACGCGCTGAACCCGCGGCTGGCACCCCGATGAGCGGCCTGCGTATCCAGGACCTGTCCATCCTGCTGCCCCGGGGCGGGGACCGCACCCATGCGCTGGCCGGCATCAGCCTGGCCGTGGCACCCGGTGAGATCCTGTGCGTGGTGGGCGAGAGCGGCAGCGGCAAATCCGTCACCGCCAGCGCGGTGATGGGGCTGCTGGCGCCGGGGCTGGCGGTGGAGCGCGGCTCCATCACCCTCGGCCAGGACAACCTGCTGGCGCTAACGCCCGCGCAGTGGCGCGCCACGCGCGGCGCCCGCATCGCCATGGTGTTCCAGGAACCCATGACGGCGCTGAACCCGCTGATGACCGTGGGCGGCCAGCTTTCGGAGATGTGGATCGTCCATCGCGGCCTGTCGAAGCGCGAGGCCCTGGCCCGCGCCCTGGCGGCGCTGGAGGAAGTGCAGCTGCCCGACCCCGCCGGCGCGCTGAACGCCTTCCCGCATGAGCTCTCGGGCGGGCAGCGCCAACGGGTGATGATCGCCATGGCGCTGGCGCTGGAACCCGAGCTGCTGATCTGCGACGAGCCCACCACCGCCCTGGACGTGACCACCCAGGCCCAGGTGCTGAAGCTGATCAAGGATCTGCAACAGCGCCACAACACGGCGGTGCTGTTCATCACCCATGATTTCGGCGTGGTGGCCGAAATCGCGGACCGCGTGGCGGTGATGCAGCTGGGCCATGTGGTGGAGGAAGGCCCGGTGGGCGAGGTGCTGCTGCGCCCGCAACACCCCTATACCCAGGCGCTGCTGGCCGCCGTGCCGCCGCTGAACGCGCCCCCCACCCGCCCCCTGCCAGACACCGGGGCGGTGCTGGAGCTGGTGGGGCTGACCAAGACCTATGCCTCACGCGGGATCTTCCGCCGGCGCAAGGCCGTGAAGGCGCTGGATGGCGTGACCGCCACGCTGAAGCGCGGCACCACGCTGGGCATCGTGGGGGAGAGCGGGTCGGGCAAATCGACGCTGGCGCGCTGCGTGGTGGGGCTGATGGGCCTGGATGGCGGGACCATCCGCATCGCGGGCCAGCCGCTGACGCAGGACCGGCAGAAGGCCGCCCACCTGGCGCAGATGGTGTTCCAGGACCCCTATGCCTCCCTGAACCCGCGCCGCAGCGTGGGCGCCCAGGTGGCGCAGGGCCCGATCGCCGCCGGCACCTCCAGCGCGGAAGCCTGGGCCGAGGCCCGCCGCCTGTTCGCCCTGGTGGGGCTGGAGCCGGAGGCGGTGCGCCGCTACCCCCATGAATTCTCAGGCGGGCAGCGCCAGCGCATCGGCATCGCCCGGGCATTGGCCATGAAGCCGGAGGTGCTGGTGGCCGACGAACCGGTCTCGGCGCTGGATGTCTCGGTGCAGGCGCAGGTGCTGAAGCTGCTGCGGGACCTGCAAGGGCGGCTCGGCCTGTCCATCCTGTTCATCACCCACGACCTGCGCGTGGCCGCCCAGCTGTGCGACGAGGTGGTGGTGATGCAGAACGGCCGCATCGCGGAAGCGGGGCCGGTGGCGGAGGTCTTCACCAACCCCCGCCACGCCTACACGCAAAGCCTGCTGGCGGCGGTGCCGGGGCGCAGCGTGCTGGAGGCTGGCTGAGCAGTCCGGCGAAGCCAAGCGGCCGGATGGCCGCGCCCGGCGTCTGAGGGCGGATCAAGACTGATCCCGGCGGTCGAGTCCTCGACCGCCGGGATCAGGCCGCCGCCGCGATCGCCGCCTCAAGCTGCTGCAGGCTGACGGCGCCGGGGATGATGGTGCTGCCCACCACCATCGCCGGCGTGCCCTGGATGTTCAGCGCGCGGGCCAGATTCACGTTCGCCTCGATGCGCCGCATGATCGCGGGGTCGTCCATGTCCCGCCGCAGCCGGGCCCAGTCGGCGCCCAGGCGCTCCGCCTCACGCCGCAGCACCGCCTCGGTGGTGTCGTCGCGGCCGCGCATCAGCGCGTCATACAGCTGGACGTACTTGCCCTGCCGCTGCGCCGCGAACAGCGCCCGGCTGGCCAGCACGGAGTTCGGCCCCAGGATCGGGATATCCTTCAGCACCACCCGCAGCTGGGAATTGCGGCGGATCGCTTCCTCCATGGTGGGGTGCATCGCCTTGCAGTAGCCGCAGCGGGCGTCGAAGAACTCCACCATGGTCACGCGGCCCTGGGGGTTGCCCTTCACCGGGTCCTCCGGGTTGCGGAACAGGGCGTCGGCGTTGCTGGCCAGCGCCTGGCGGGCGGCCTCGGCCTGGGCGGTCTGGTCGGCGGTTTCCAGCGAGGCCAGGGCATCGCGCAGAATGGACGGGTCGTCGCGCAGGGCGCGGCGCAGGATGTCCAGCACCTCCGCGCGCTGCGCCTCGGTCAGGGCCTGGGCGAGGGCGGCCTGGGCCGGCAGGGCCAGGAACGCCCCCAGGGCGACGCGGCGTGACAGGGACATGCGAATTCCTTTCTCGGGGGCCAGGTTAGCGCAGGATGACCCCCGGCAGAACCGCCTCCCGGCCTTGTTACGCCGCCCCCGGGCCGCAAGTTCCGCGCGGCGATGTTGCCGGGGGGCTGGAAGGCGTCTATCCGGGCGCTGGCATATTCGTATGGAGCCCAGTGACCTGATGCAGCAGAAGCGCGCGCCTTTCCTGGCCATGCTGGCCGCCGCCAGCCTCGCTGGCTGTTCCACGGCACGGGATTTCCTGGCGGGCCCCAACCTGCCACCAGCGGGGCGTGAGGGGCATGTGCCGGGCTTCCTGGGCGGTGTCGCCGCCGAGGAACCCAACGCCGCCGCCGCCGCCCGCGCGGTGCTGAGCGCCGGTGGCTCCGCCGCCGATGCCGCCGCCGCCGCGGGCTTCGTGCTCAGCGTCACCCTGCCCTCCCGCGCCGGTCTCGGCGGGGGTGGGGCCTGCCTCGTCTATCACCCGCGGCGTGAGGCGCCGGAGGCCGTGATCTTCATGCCGGGCGCCCGCGCCGGCAGCGTGGCCGATGCCGACCGCCCGGCCGCCGTGCCGCTGATGGCGCGCGGCCTGTTCGCCCTGACCACCCGCATGCCCGGCGGCCGCCCCTTCGAGGAGCTGATCGCCCCGGCCGAGCAGATGGCGCGCTTCGGCACCACCATGTCCCGCGCGCTGCTGGCCGATATCCAGGCCGTGCAGGAGCCGTTGTTCCGCGATCCGCAGATCCGCGCCCTGTTCACCCGCCAGGGCAATGTGCTGCCGGTGGGCGAGCGCTTCACCAATTCCGAGCTGGCCGGCAGCTTCACCGCGCTGCGCACCCTGGGTGTGGCCGACATGCACCAGGGCGCCATGGCGCGCCGCATCGCCGATGCCATGCCCCAGGCCGGCGGCGGGCATATGAGCCTGGACGAGCTGCGCGCCGCCGTGCCCGCCCTGGGCCCGGCCACCGTGATCGACGGGCGCGGCGGTGACCGCATCGCCCTGCTGCCGCTGGATGGCGGGCTGGCGGTGGGTGCCGCCTTCCGCGCGCTCGGCGCCGGGCAGGGCATGCAGGCCGCCCAGGCCCGCGCCATGGCCGTGGCCGCCGCCGCCCGCGCGGGCGTGCAAGGCGACGCTGCGGCCCTGATGGACCGCGCCGACCTGCCCGCCGGCAACCTGGACAGCCTGCCCGCCAGCACGGCGCTGGCGGTGTTCGACCGCTCCGGCGGCGCCGTCAGCTGCGTGTTCACGCTGAACAACCTGTTCGGCACCGGGCGCATGGTGCCGGGGCTGGGCTTCATCGCCGCCGCCGCGCCGGGCACCGGCCGGGTGAACCCGCCGCTGATGTCGGCCGCCATCGCCTGGGCGCCGAACATCCGCGCGCTGCGCGCGGCCGTCGCTGCCTCCGGCCAGGCGGACGCGCCTCTGGCCGTCGCCGCCCCCCTGCACGCGCTGGAGGTGGATCGCCTGTCGCCCACCGACGCCGTGGCCGCGAACACCACCGCCCGGGGCCGCACCCAGTTCGGCGGCTGCCGCAACTACCTGCCGGGCTCGCAATCCACCTGCGCCGCCGTCTCCGACTCGCGCGGCACGGGCGTCGCGCTGGGTGCGGTGGACTGACATGGCGCTGAAGGTCGGCAAGGGGGCGCACGCGCCGCCCTTCCTGGTGATGGATGTCATCACCGCCGCCAATGCCCGCGCGGCCAGCCTGCCACCCGGCGCCCCCGGCATCCTGCGCATGGAGGTGGGGCAGCCCGCCACCGGCGCCCCCCAGGGCGCCGTGGAGGCCGCCATGCGGGCCCTGAACGCCCGCGCGCCCATGGGCTATACCGAGGCCTTCGGCCTGCCCAGCCTGCGCGAGCGCATCGCCCGGCACTATGCCGAGCGTTACGGCCAGGCGGTGGACCCGCGCCGCATCGCGGTCACGGTGGGGGCCTCCGGCGCGTTTCCGCTGGCCTTCCTGGCGGCCTTCGACCGGGGCGACCGGGTGGCGATGGCCGCCCCCTATTACCCGCCCTACGCCAATATCCTGACCGCGCTCGGCATGGAGCCGGTGCTGCTGCCGGCCGGGCCCGAGACGCGCTTCCAGCCCAGCATCGCCATGCTGGAGAGACTGGATCCGCTGCCCGATGGCTTGATCGTCGCCAGCCCCTGCAACCCCGCCGGCACCATGCTGGCGCCGGAGGAACTGCGCGCCATCGCCGCATGGTGCGACCAGCGCGGCGTGCGGCTGATCTCGGACGAGATCTACCATGGCCTGTCCTGGGGGACGGTGCCCGAGAGCACCGCCGCCAGCTTCAGCGACAGCGCCGTGGTGGTGAACAGCTTCAGCAAATACTGGTCCATGACCGGCTGGCGCGTGGGCTGGCTGCTGCTGCCGGAGGATCTGGTGCGCCCGGTGGAATGCCTGGCGCAGAACATGTTCATCAGCACGCCGCACATCAGCCAGCTGGTGGCCGAGGCCGCGATGGACTGCCGCGAGGAGCTGGAAGGCAACAAGGCGCGCTATGCCGAAAGCCGCGCCGCCCTGCTGGCGGGCCTGCCCGGGGCGGGCTTCACCGATATCGCGGCGGCCGATGGCGCCTTCTACCTGTGGTGCGATGTCTCACGCCTGACGAATGACAGCGTGGAGTTCGCGGCGCGGATGCTGGAGCATGCGGGCATCGCGGCCACGCCGGGCGTGGATTTCGACAGCGGGCGCGGCGGGCGGTTCGTCCGCTTCAGCTATTGCGGCCCGGTGGAGGAGATGCGCCAGGCCCCTGCCCGGCTGAAGGAATGGCTGGGCCGCTGATTCACCGGGCGCGCCCCTCTCGCCCGGTGAACCGGCCCGCGCGGGGTCAGGCCACGCGCGCTTCGGCCAAGTTGTGGGCGGCCAGCGCGGCCGGCAGGCGCGGCGCGGCGCCCGTGGTATCGCGCACGATATAGCCACGGCCCCAGACCGTGCCGATCAGGTTGTCCACCCCGGAGCTGGCCAGCTTCTTGCGCAGCTTGCAGATGAAGACGTCGATGATCTTGGCGTCCGGCTCGTCGATGCCGCCATAGAGGTGGTCGAGGAAATTCTCCTTCGACAGCACCGCGCCACGGCGCAGCACCAGCAGTTCCAGGATGGCGTATTCCTTGCTGGTCAGCGGCACGGGCTGGCTGTTCACCAGCACCTCACGCGCGGCCAGGTCCATCACCACGCCGTTCACCTCCAGCCGGGAATGGCTGAAGCCCTTGGAGCGGCGGATGATGGCGTGCAGGCGGGCCACCAGCTCATCCTGGTCAAAGGGCTTGGCCATGTAGTCGTCGGCGCCGGCCTGCAGGCCCTTGATCTTGGCCTGGGCGCGCGTCTGGGCCGAGAGCATCAGGATGGGGGCGTTGTTGCGCGCCGCGCGGATGCGGCGGACGACTTCATAGCCTTCGCCGTCGGGCAGCATCACATCCATGATGATGGCGTCGTAATCATAGAGCTTGGCGAGTTCGAGGGCCTCGGCGCCGGTTTCGGCGGTGTCCACGACCATACGGGATTGCTGCAGGATGAAATTGATGCCCTTGGCAATCGTCCGGTCATCTTCGGCGAGCAGGATACGCATGGTTGAGGGGCCCTTTTGGGTTGCTGGTGCCCCAAGAATACAACCTATTGGTGTGTAGTCCACAGCTTTTACGTGTATCTAACGTCTCATTAACAAGATTCTTTAAGATTTATCACCGGATTCCGAGGAACGTCCTGGGAACATAGGGCTGAATCTCGGCCACTGCCACAAAAAAAGCGACGCCCCCCTTCCGGGGCGCCGCTCGCGCTCTGCAACCATGACGGGTAAGTCCCTCCCCACCCCGGCTGGCGGACCCCGCCGGGGTGTTCGCCGCGACCCGGCGAAAGGGGAGGGCTTCAGCCCTCTTCGTCGCGGGTGTCTTCCACCTCGATCTCGGCCTCGATGGCCTCGTCCTCGTCTTCCAGCTCGTCCGCTTCCAGGCCGGCCGCGTCGGTGTCCACGTCGTCCAGCTCCACGTCGTCGGTCTCGGCCTCCGGCGTCGCGGCGCGCTTCTTCAGCTTGTCATCCACCGGGGCGGCGGCGCGGCGCAGGCGGGGCTGCTCCGCCGGCTGCTCGGTGCCGCACTTGGGGCACTGGGCTGGCTGCCGGCCCAGGTCGTAGAATTTCGTGCCGCAGGACACACAGGTGCGCTTGGAACCGAGTTCGGGCTTCGCCATGGTGGTCGCCTTCACCAATGAGAGGAAACAGAAGGTGCGGCGCATTGCCATGCGCTCAACCCCCTGTCAAACCACCTGCGCCATGACGTCCAGCACAGCACCCCGCCCCCTGCGCTCCGCGCCGCCCAAATCGCCGTTTTCCGGGCATTTCCGGGTGGCCGGCGACAAGTCCATTTCCCACCGCGCGCTGATGTTCGGTGCGCTGGCCATCGGCACCACCGAGATCGAGGGCCTGCTGGAAGGCGAGGATGTGCTGCGCACCGCCGCCGCCATGCGCCTGCTGGGCGCCAGCGTGGAGCATCTGGGCCCCGGCAGCTGGCGCGTGGCCGGGCGCGGCATCGGCGGCCTGACCGAACCCGCGGACGTGCTGGATATGGGCAATTCCGGCACCGCCGCGCGGTTGATCTGCGGGCTGCTGGCGGGCCACCCGATCTTCGCCGTGATGACCGGCGATGCCTCTCTGCGCCGCCGCCCCATGAAGCGCGTGACGGACCCGCTGGCGGCCACCGGCGCCGCGTTCTGGTACCGCGACGGCGGGCGCCTGCCGCTGGCCGTGAAGGGCGCCGCGACGCCCCTGCCGCTGGACTACACGCTGCCGGTGGCCTCGGCCCAGGTGAAGTCGGCCTGCCTGCTGGCGGGCCTCTGCGCGCGCGGCACCACCCGCGTTATCGAACCCGAGGCGACCCGCGACCACACCGAGAACATGCTGCGCCATTTCGGCGCCACCGTCCGGGTGGCCCATCACGGCCATGGCCGCGTGATCGAGCTGGTGGGCCAGCCGGAACTGACCGCAGCCCCGGTGGTGGTGCCGGGCGACCCGTCCTCCGCCGCCTTCCTGGCCGTCGCTGCCCTGCTGGTGCCCGGCAGCCGCATCGTGATCGAGCATGTGGGGCTGAACCCGCTGCGCGCCGGCATCTTCGACACGCTGAACGAGATGGGCGCGGGCATCGTGGTGCAGAACCCGCGCCTGGAGGGCGGGGAGCCCGTGGGCGACCTGCTGGTGGAATCCCGCCCGCTGCACGGCATCACCGTGCCGGCGGAAAGGGCGCCCTCGATGATCGACGAGTACCCCATCCTGGCGGTGGCCGCCGCCGCCGCGCGCGGGCCCACCCGCATGCTGGGCCTGAAGGAACTGCGGGTGAAGGAAAGCGACCGCCTGTCGGCCACCGCCGCCCTGTTGCAGGCCGCGGGCGTGGCCGTGGCGATCGAGGGCGATGACATGATCGTGCAGGGCGGCACCCCGCAGGGGGGCGGTACGGTCGTGACCCATATGGACCACCGCATCGCCATGTCCGGGCTGGTGCTGGGCCTGGCGGCGCGGGATGGCATGGCGGTGGACGACGGCGCCTTCATCGACACCAGCTTCCCCGGCTTCGCCGCGCTGATGAACCGGGCCGCCGGCGCGGATGTGGTGGTGCCGGCGTGAGCCGCCCGCCCATCATCGCGGTGGATGGCCCGGCCGCCGCCGGCAAGGGCACGCTGGCCCGCCGGCTGGCCGCCACGCTGGGGCTGCCCTACCTCGACACCGGGCTGCTGTACCGCGCCGTGGGGCGCCGCGTGCTGGATGCGGGCGCCGACCCGCGTGACCCCGCCGCCGCCGCCAGCGCCGCCCAGACCCTGACCGCCGCCGACACCACCCGCGCCGACCTGCGCGGCCCGGACGCCGACCGGGCCGCCAGCGCGGTCGCCGCCATCCCCGCCGTGCGGGCGGCCCTGCTGGACTTCCAGCGCCGCTTCGGCGCCGAGAACGGCGCGGTGCTGGATGGCCGGGACATCGGCACCGTGGTGTTCCCCCAGGCCGACGCCAAGCTGTTCGTCACCGCGAGCCCGGAGGTGCGCGCCAGGCGCCGCTTCCTGGAGCTGCAGGGGCGCGGCCAGGCCGCGGAATACGAGACCGTGCTGGCCGAGATCCGCGCCCGTGACGAGCAGGACATAAACCGCGCCGTGGCGCCCCTGAAGCCCGCCGAGGACGCCAAGCTGCTGGACACCAGCGAGCTGGATGCGGAGGCCGCCTTCCAGGCCGCGATGAGGCTGCTGGGGCGCGGCTGATTCCTGCGGAAACATCTTTTGACGCGCGGCGGGCCCCGCCTGGGGCCGCCACCTAACAAAAACGCCGCCCGGGGATGCCCCGGACGGCGTTCAGCCGTATCGAAACGGACGCGAATCAGACCCGCTTGAACACCACCGAAGCGTTGGTGCCACCGAAGCCGAAGCTGTTGGACAGCACCACGTCGATCTTCCGGCTCTGCGCTTCCTTCGCCACCAGGTCGATCACCGTCTCGCGAGAGGGCTCTTCCAGGTTCAGCGTCGGCGGGGCCGTGTTGGTGCGGATCGCCTGGATCGAGAAGATCGCCTCGATCGCGCCGGCGGCGCCCAGCAGGTGGCCGGTGGCGGATTTGGTGCTGCTCATGGCCAGCTTGTTGCCAGCCTCGGCCCACAGGCGCTCCACCGCGCTCAGCTCGATGTTGTCGCCCACCTGGGTGCTGGTGCCGTGGGCGTTCACGTACTGCACCTCGGACGGCGCAACACCCGCGCTGCGCAGGGCGTTGCGCATGGAGCGGAAGGCGCCGTCGCCCGTCTCGGAGGGCGAGGTGATGTGGTAGGCGTCGCCGGACATGCCGTAGCCCACGACCTCGGCGTAGATCTTCGCGCCGCGGGCCTTGGCATGCTCGTATTCCTCGAGCACCAGCACGCCCGATCCCTCACCCATCACGAAGCCGTCGCGGTCCTTGTCCCAAGGGCGGGAGGCCTTGGCCGGCGTGTCGTTGAAGGCGGTGGAGAGCGCGCGGGCGGCGCAGAAGCCGCCGATGCCCAGTTCGCAGATCGCGGCCTCGGCGCCGCCGGCGACCATCACGTCAGCGTCGTCCAGGGCGATCAGGCGGGCCGCGTCACCGATGGCATGCACGCCGGTGGCGCAGGCGGTCACGGCCGAATGGTTAGGGCCCTTGAAGCCATAGCGGATGGAGACGTGGCCGGAGGCCAGGTTCACCAGCGAGGCCGGGATGAAGAAGGGCGAGATGCGGCGCGTGCGGCCTTCGGCCACCAGCTTCGCGGTTTCCTGGATGGTTTCCAGCCCGCCGATGCCGCTGCCGATCATGACGCCCGTGCGCTCACGCGAGGGTTCGTCCTCCGGCTCCCAGCCGCTGTCCTGGACCGCTTCCACAGCCGCCGCGTAGGCGAGCTGGATGAAGCGGTCCATCTTCTTCTGTTCCTTGACCGGGATGTATTCCGATGGGTCGAACCGGTTGTCGGCGCGGGAACCGGCGGGCACCTGGCCCGCCACCTTCGCCGGAAGGTCCTTCACATCGAAGCCCTGAATGGCGCTGATACCGCTCTCACCAGCGACAAGCCGCCCCCAGACATGATCTGCGCCAACGCCCAAGGGGCTGACGATTCCCATGCCGGTGACGACCACGCGGCGCGGCGCGAAACCTTGTGCGAACACTGAGGCGTTACTCCCGGCCAGCCGCTCTTCAGGCGGCCTTCTGCTTTTCGATGAAGTCGATCGCGTCCTTGACGGTGCCGATCTTCTCGGCGGCGTCGTCGGGGATCTCCACGCCGAAGGCCTCCTCGAAGGCCATCACCAGCTCGACCGTGTCGAGGCTGTCGGCGCCCAGGTCGTCGATGAAGGAGGCGGTTTCCGTCACCTTGCTCTCCTCGACGCCGAGGTGCTCCACCACGATCTTCTTCACCTTGTCGGCGACTTCGCTCATCTCTCTATCTCCTGGCTGGCCCCGCATGCCGGGCGCTGAAACTGACCCTTCGGCCGGGCCGTGCTGGCGCCGCCCGGAATCCGGGCACCGCCGGGCGGGCCGGACAGGCTTCGGGGGTTAACGGGGTGCGCGGCAGAAGGCAAGGGGTGCCGCGACATCGGGCGGCCGCGGAAGGGTCATGGGTGCCCCTCACCGCACCTCATTCACCAGCGCCCCGCCCGCCAGGAACCTGTCCAGATTGTCCCGGAAGATCCTGGCCGCCCGCATCATGTTCCCCGCCGCCGGCCCCGCGGCGTGGGAGGAAATGATGGTGTTCGGCGTGCTCCACCACGGGCTGTCGGGCGGCAACGGCTCCTGGCTGAACACGTCCACATAGGCGCCCATCAGCTGGCCGCTTTCCAGCGCGGCCCGCACCGCCGCCTCATCCGCCACGCCCCCGCGTGAGACATTGACCAGCCCCGCCCCCTTCGGCAGCGCCGCGATCTGCCCGGCCCCCAGCAGGCCGCGCGTGGCCTCCGCCAGCGGGCAGGCCAGCACCAGCCAGTCCGTCTCCGGCAACAACCCCGCCAGATCGGCATAGACCCCGGCACTGACGAACCCCTCGGGCGGCACCGCGCGCGCGCTGCGCGACAGGCCGCGCACCGTCAGCCCCACGGCGGCCAGCAGGCGGCCGATCTCCTGGCCCACCGGGCCCATGCCCACCACCGTGGCACGCTGCCCCGCCAGGTCAGGCGGAAAGGGCAATTTCGCGGGGGACCAGCGGCGGGCGGCCTGGGCCTCGACCCAGCCCGGCAGGCCGCGCGACAGCCCCATCAGCATCGCCACCGCCGATTGCGCCACCGCCACCGCATTCGCCCCGGCCGAGGTCGTGACGCGCACGCCCCGCGCCATCAGCTCCCGGTACACGGGCCGGTCGGCGCCGGCGGAATGGATCTGCAACCATTGCAGCCCCGGATTCGCCACCAGCGATTCCACGAAGATGCGCCAGGCCGGCGGCGGGGCGTCCCGGGACCCGCCCGAGAACAGCTCACGCGACAGGAAGGCCGCGTCGAAACCGCTGGGCGGGTGCGCCGGGTCGTACAGCATGGGCTCGACGGCGGGGGGCAGGGAACCGGCCTCGGCCAGCGCGGCCCGGGTGATGAGGAGCTTCATGCGGCCAGCCTAAGGCAGGCGCGGCGGGTGCAAAGGGGGTGTTTCAGGGCAGCCATCCCGCCCCCGCCCTTGACCGCGCGCCCTCGAAGGGGAAGTTACGCCCCATGCTCGACAAGACCTTCGACCCCGCCAGCTTCGAGACCGCGCTGTATGAGCGCTGGGAAGCCTCCGGCTGCTTCAACGCCAGCCAGCCAGGGCGGGAGGAGGCCGCGCCCTTCACCATCGTCATCCCGCCGCCCAACGTCACCGGCAGCCTGCACATCGGCCACGCGCTGAACAACACGTTGCAGGACGTGATGGTGCGCTACCACCGCATGAAGGGCGACGACACGCTGTGGATGCCCGGCACCGACCACGCCGGCATCGCGACCCAGATGGTGGTGGAGCGCCAGCTGGCGCAGACCCAGCAGCCCGGCCGCCGCGAACTGGGCCGCGAGGAATTCCTGCGCCGCGTCTGGGCCTGGAAGGCCGAGAGCGGCGGCACCATCACCCGCCAGCTGCGGCGCCTCGGCGCCAGCGTGGACTGGCCGCGCGAACGCTTCACGATGGATGAGGGCCTGTCCAAGGCCGTCATCGAGGTGTTCGTGCGCCTGCACCGCGATGGCCTGATCTATCGCGACACCCGCCTGGTGAACTGGGACCCGGTGTTCCAGACCGCGATCTCCGACCTCGAGGTCGAGAGCCGGGAGGTGAAGGGCAGCCTGTGGCACATCCGCTACCCGGTCGAGGGCGGCGGCGAGATCGTGGTGGCCACCACCCGCCCGGAAACCATGCTGGCCGACACAGCGGTGGCCGTGCACCCGGAGGATGAGCGCTACGCGGCGCTCGTCGGCAAGCACGTCATCCTGCCCATCACCGGCCGGCGCATCCCCATCGTGGCCGATGCCTATTCCGACCCGGAAAAGGGCACGGGCGCGGTGAAGATCACCCCCGCGCACGACTTCAACGATTTCGAGGTGGGCAAGCGCCATAACCTGGCCAGCCCCACCATGCTGGACGCCGAGGGCCGGGTGACCTTGGCCGAGATCGGGCGAGGCAGCGACTTCCTCAACAGCCTGGAGGGCCTCGACCGCTTCGAGGCGCGCAAGCGCATCGTGGCCGAGCTGGAGGCGACCGAGGCCCTGGTGCTGGTCGAACCCCACACCCACCAGGTGCCGCATGGCGACCGCTCCGGCGTGCCGATCGAGCCGCGCCTGACCATGCAGTGGTATGTCGATGCCGCCACCCTGGCCCAGCGCCCGATCGAGGCCGTCGAGACCGGCCGGGTGAAGTTCGAGCCCAAGCTGTTCGAAAATACCTTCTTCGCCTGGATGCGCGACATCCAGCCCTGGTGCGTCTCCCGCCAGCTGTGGTGGGGGCACCAGATCCCGGCCTGGTACGCGCCGGATGGCCAGGTCTATGTCGCCCGCGATGAGGCCGAGGCCCAGGCCCTGGCCGGCCCCGGCGTGGCGCTGACGCGCGACCCGGATGTGCTCGATACCTGGTTCAGCTCGGCACTCTGGCCGTTCAGCACGCTGGGCTGGCCGGAACAGACGCCGGCGCTCGCCAAGCACTACCCCACCAATGTGCTGGTCACGGGCTTCGACATCATCTTCTTCTGGGTCGCCCGGATGATGATGATGGGCGAGTACTGCACCGGCGTCGCTCCCTTCTCCACCGTCGTCATCCACGGCCTAGTCCGCGACGAGAAGGGCCAGAAGATGTCGAAGTCCAAGGGGAACGTGATGGACCCCCTGGAGCTGATCGACGCCTATGGCGCCGACGCCGTGCGCTTCACCCTGTGCGCGCTGGCCAGCCCCGGCCGCGACATCAAGCTGGCGAAGCAGCGGATGGAAGGCTACCGCGCCTTCGCCACCAAGATCTGGAACGCCGCGCGCTTCCTGGAAATGAACGGCATCGCGCCCGACCCCGCCTGGAAGCGGGAGGACGCGACGGCACCGCTGGCCCGCTGGATCCTGGAGAAGACCGATGCCGCCGTGCTGGCCGCCAGCGCCGCCATCGAGGGCTTCCGCTTCGACGACTACGCCAACGGCGCCTACGCCTTCACCTGGGGCACCTTCTGCGACTGGTTCATCGAGCTGGCCAAGCCCACCCTGGGCGGCGAGGCGACCGACGAGCAGGCGCAGGTGAAGGGCGCCGCGCAATACGCGCTGGGCACCATCCTGAAGCTGCTGCACCCGGTCATGCCCTACATCACGGCCGAGCTGTGGGAGAAGCTGGGCTATGGCGACGCCGTGGGGCTGGTGACCGCCCCCTGGCCCGAAGTGCCCGCCTTCTCGACCGAGGACCTGAACGCCGGCGGCATCGACTGGGCCATCGCCTTCATCGAGGAAGTGCGCGCCACGCGCGGCGAATTCGCCAAGCTGGACCCGGCCAATGCCAAGGCCTGGCTGGGGGCGACGCTGCCGATCTGGCGGGGTGCTCGGGCCTTTGAAGACCCCGGCCCCTCCCTCTCCAGCTTGGTCGAAGGCAATGCCGGCGCCATTTCTCGGCTGGCCAAAGTGGCGCTGCAAGAAGACAAGCCTTATGGGACCCGCGATCCTGCTGTCGGAGATTCGGAGCACTGCGCGCAGATGCCCTTCCGCGGCCACATCTTCATGATCGACGTGGGCGCGCCCATCGACCGCGCCGGCGCCAGCAAGGCCAAGCGCAAGGATATCGAGAAGCTGGAAAAGGACCTCGCCTCCACCGAGGCCCGGCTGGCCAACGCCGACTTCATGGCCCGCGCCAAGCCCGAAGTGCTGGAGGAAATGCACGAGCGCAAGCGCAGCCTCAGTGAGAAGCTGGTGATGGAAAAGGGTGTGCTGGAACGGTTGGGCGGCTGAACGAGAGGGGCGCCGCCCCTCTCGAACTCTCCCCGCCAAAGGCCGAAAGGCCCTTGGAACCCAGGAATTGGCGCTTCACCTTGGCCGGTGAGGCGCCATTTTCATGATAGGGTCTCGACTAGGAGAGCGGTTGATCCCAGCATAGCGCGAGAGGGCGGCGCCCTCTCGCATCCCCTCACACCGTGAAGTACTTCGCCTTCGGGTGATGCAGCACGATGGCGCTGGTGGACTGCTCCGGGTGCAGCTGCCACTCGTCGCTGATCGAAACCCCGATGCGGTCCGCCTTCAGCAGCTTCAGCAGCGGCTCCTGGTCCTCCAGCTTCGGGCAGGCCGGATAGCCGAAGGAATAGCGCCCGCCCCGATACCCCTGGGCCAGCATCTTCTCGATATCCGGCTCATCCTCGGCGGCGAAGCCCAGCTCGGCGCGGATGCGCTTGTGCACGTATTCCGCCATCGCCTCGGCCATCTCCACCGACAGGCCGTGCAGGTACAGGTAATCCTGGTAGCGGTTCTCCTCGAACCACTCCCGCGCCACGTCGCTGGCCTTCTGGCCGACAGTGACCACCTGCAGCCCGATCACGTCCCGCACCGGGTCCTCGATGTCGCGCAGGAAGTCGGCGATGCACTCGCCATCCTCCTTCGGCTGGCGCGGCATGGTGAAGCGGACGGCCTCGGTCACGCCGTCCTCCTCGAACAGCACCACGTCGTTGCCTTGCCCCGCGCATTTCCAATAGCCGTAGATGGCCTGCGGCTTGAGGATGTTCTGCTCCTCGGTCAGCGTCAGCATGCGGCGCAGCACCGGGCGCAGCTCCTGCTTCGCCCAGCCCAGGAAATCCTCCAGGCTGCGGCCCTGCTTGCGGAAGCCCCACTGGAACTGGAACAGGCTGCGCTCGTTGATGAAGGGCACCAGGGCGCGGGGTGCCGCCTCCATCACCTTCGCCCCCCAGAAGGGCGGCGTGACGGGCGCCAGCCCGTCCATGATGCGCTTGCGGCGCCCCTGGGCGTAGTTGATGTCCACCGGCTGGAAGCCGCGCGGGTCGGCCGTGCCCAACGTGCGCTTCTCGTTGCGGGACTTGCCCACGCGCTTAGTCTGGATGGCCGAGAGGTAGTCGTCGAAGCCGTTGCCGACCACCTTGTCCATCAGCGTGAGGCCATCGAAGGCATCGCGGGCATAGGCCACGCGGCCATTCCCCGCCTCGCCGCCATAGGCACGGACGCAGTCATCCTCGACGTAGTTGCGCGTCAGCGCGGCGCCGCCCAGCATGACGGGGATGTCGAGGCCCTGGCGCTGCATCTCCTCCAGGTTCTCGCGCATCACGACGGTGGATTTCACCAGCAGGCCGGACATGCCGATGGCATGGGCCTTATGCTCGCGCGCGGCCGCCACCATGTCCGCCAGGGGCACCTTGATGCCCAGGTTGATCACCTTGTAGCCGTTGTTGGTCAGGATGATATCGACCAGGTTCTTGCCGATGTCGTGCACATCGCCCTTCACCGTGGCCAGCACCATGATGCCCTTCTCCTGGCCTTCCACGCGCTCCATCAGCGGCTCCAGGAAGGCGACGGCGGATTTCATCGTCTCGGCGGATTGCAGCACGAAGGGCAGCTGCATCTTGCCCGCGCCGAACAGCTCGCCCACCACCTTCATGCCGTCCAGCAGCACGTCGTTGATGATGGCCAGCGGGGTCATGCCCTTGGCCAGGGCCTCGTTCAGGTCGTCCTCCAGCCCCTTGCGGTCGCCATCGACGATGCGGTCCTTCAGGCGGCCTTCGGGGGTTTCGGCGCGCACCTTGGCCACGGCATCGGCGGCCTTGCGGCCGGCGAACATCTCCAGCAGCTTCTGCAGCGGGTCATAGCCTTCCTCGCGCCGGTCGAAGATCAGGTCCTCCATGACCTTCACCTCCTCGGGCGGGATCAGGTGCAGGGGCTTGATCTTCGACACATGCACGATGGCACCGGTCATGCCGGCCTTCACCGCATGGTCCAGGAACACGCTGTTCAGCACATGGCGCGCGGCCGGGTTCAGGCCGAAGGAAATGTTCGACAGGCCCAGGATGATCTGGATGTCCGGGAACTTGTCCCGGATCATGCGGATGCCTTCCAGCGTCCATTGCCCCAGCTTGCGGTCGTCCTCATTGCCGGTGGCGATGGTGAAGGTCAGCGGGTCGATCATCAGGTCGGACTGCGGCAGGCCGTACTTGCCGCAGGCGAATTCCACCAGGCGGGTGGCGATGCGCAGCTTGTCCTCGGCGGTCTTGGCCATGCCCACCTCGTCGATCGTCAGCGCGATCACGGCGGTGCCGAATTTCTTGGCCAGCTTCAGGCGCTCGATCGCATGGCCCTCGCCATCCTCGAAATTGATCGAGTTGATGATGGGCTTGCCGCCATGCAGCTTCAGCGCGGCCTCGATCACCGGGGTTTCCGTGCTGTCGATCACCAGCGGCGCGTTCACGCTGGCGGTGAAGCGGCGGATCACCTCGTTCATCTCCGACATCTCGTCGCGCCCGACGAAGGCCGTGCAGATGTCCAGGCTGTTGGAGCCCTCGGCCACCTGCTCACGCCCGATGGCCAGGCACCCGTCCCAGTCATGCGCCGCCTGGCGCTCGCGCCACGCCTTGGAGCCATTGGCGTTGCAGCGCTCGCCGATCGAGAAATAGGCGTTTTCCTGCCGCAGCGAGGTCGCGCCATACAGCGAGGCCACCGACGGCACCCAGTGATACTTCCGCACGACCGGCGCCGGGCGATGGTTGGCACCGCCCAGCCGGCGCAGCATCGCATCCAGCGCGCCGATATGGTTGGTGTTGGTGCCGCAGCAGCCGCCGATCAGGTTCACCCCGTATTCCATCACGAAGCGTTCCATCCACACCGCCATGTCGGCGGCGGCGAGCGGGTAGTAGGTCTGGCCGTCCACCAGCTCCGGCAGGCCGGCATTGGGCTGCACGGAGATCAGGCCGGGCCAGTTCTGGCTCAGGAAGCGGACGTGTTCGGCCATTTCCTGCGGGCCGGTGGCGCAGTTCAGGCCCAGCAGCGGCACATCCAGCGCATGCGCCACCGTGGCGGCGGCGGCGATGTCCGGGCCCACCAGCAGCGTGCCCGTGGTCTCGACCGTCGCCTGCACGAAGATGGGGATGTCCTTGCCCGCTTCGCGCAGCGCGATCTTGGCGGCGTTGACGGCGGCCTTGATGAACAGCGTGTCCTGGTTGGTTTCGGTCAGCAGCGCGTCGGCGCCGCCCGCGATCAGGCCGCGGCACTGCACGGTCAGCGCGGCTTCCAACGTGTCGTAGTCGATGTGGCCCAGGCTCGGCAGCTTGGTGCCCGGGCCGATATCGCCCACCACCCAGCGGTGGCGGCCATCGGTGAATTCCTCCGCCGCCTCCCGCGCGATTTCCACCGCGAGCTTGTTCATCTCGAAGGCGCGGTCGCCCAGATCGAACTCGGCCAGGGTAATGGGGCTGCCGCCGAAGCTGTTGGTCAGCACCATGTCGGCGCCGGCGGCGTAGTAGCCGCGATGGATCTCCCGCACCATGTCGGGGCGGGAGAGCACGAGCACATCCGTGCAGTTCTCCTTGCCCCAATAGTCGCGCTCGATATCCAGCGTCATGCCTTGCACGATGCTGCCCGTGCCGCCGTCGCAGAGCAGGACGTGGGACTTCAACGCTTCGAGCAGATGCGGACGGGACATGGCGTTGTTCTTTCTGGATTAAAGAGCGAAAGCGGGTTCGGCGGTGGTGGAGGCGGGAAGGCGCTCCGCCAGCCAGAGGCCGACGAACATCGGCCCCGGGATGCGCTCCACCCGGCGCATGGCGCAACCCCCGGCATGCAGCCAGGCATCGAGCTGCTGGTCGGAAAAACCCGGCCAGCGATGGGCGTGGCGGGCGATGATCTCGGCGCGGTCGTGCTCGGCCAGGTCCACCAGCAGCAGCTGGCCCCCGGGGGCCAGCACGCGGGCGGCCTCCCGGATCGCGGCGGCGGGGTCCTCGGCGTAGTGCAGCACCATCTGCATGGCCACGACGTCGAAGGCGCCATCGGCGAAATGCAGGCGGTACATGTCCGCCTGGCGCACGGTGGCGCGCGCCGCGAGGCCCCGTTCGGCCAGCCGGGCGCGGGCCAGGGCCAGCATCTCGCGGCTCGCATCCACGCCCAGCGCGCTGTCGGCGCGTTCGGCCAGCAGTTCCAGCAGGCGGCCGGTGCCGGTGCCGATATCCAGCACCCGGCCGACATGGGCCGGCAGGGCGGCCAGCATGGCCTGTTCCATCGCGGCCGCCGGCAGGTCCAGCGCGCGCATCTCATCCCAATCGGCGCCGTCGCGCAGGAAGGCGTCGCTGGCGGCGCGCGCACGCTCCGCCGCGATGCGGGCGGCCTGGCGGCGGTCCTGCGCCAGCAGGGGGTCGTTTTCCGGCAGGCGGGCCAGGATGTCGCGCACCAGGGCGGAATCGCGCGGCAGCTGGAAATAGGCGTTGGCGCCCTCGGGGATGCGTTCCAGCAGCCCGGCCTCCACCAGCAGCTTCAGGTGGCGGGACAGGCGCGGCTGGGACTGGCCGAGCACGTCGCACAGGTCGCTCACGCACAGCGCGCCGCGGGCGCAGAGCGCGAGCAGGCGGAGCCGGGTGGGCTCTGCCGCCGCGCGAAGCTGGGTGAGGATGGTGTCCATGGGTTCCAGTCACATGGTAGGCTGGGAATGCGAAGGGTAGCCCTTCTATCACATAAAGATATCCTTATGTCTATGCGATGAGTTGGAAGATCGACGCCCGCGTGCCCGTCACGCTGCTGGAAACCCCCGCCCTGCCGCCCGGCGGCGGCTATGCCCTGCTGGCCGAGGCCGAACCGCCCGAGGGGCTGCCCGCCGGCACCCCCCTGGTGCTGTTCACCCCGGATGAGGGCGCCGCCCACCCCGCCGCCTGCACCTGCTGCCAGGGCCAGGGCGCGGTGCCCGCGGCGCTGGCCACCCTGTTCCGGGGGCGCGCCATGGGCGGGCCCTGGTTCGACCGCGTGATCGCCCTGCCCCGCACCCCGCGCGGCCGCGCCATGATAGAGGACGCCATGACCCGCGACATCCTGACCGTCGCCCGCTTCCGGCCCGCCTGATGGAGACCGCCGAGGCCCACCGCCGCGACGTCGCGCGGTATTACCGCTGGCTCGACAAGCTGGAATGGATGCGCGTGATGCGCGGGGAGACCGGCAACGCCGCCCAGCCCGTGCACCGCGCTCTGCGCGACCCGGATGGCGGCGAGACCAGCCCCGGCGTGGTGCACCGGCTGATGGCCGGGGCCATCCCCCTGCCCGCCGCCCCCCGCGTGCTGGATGCCGGCTGCGGCTACGGCGCCACCATGCTGGAGCTGGCGCCGAAGCTGGGCGGGGCCTGGACCGGCGTGACGCTGTCGGACATCCAGGTCCGGCGCGGCAACCAGGAAGCCGCCGCGCGCGGGCTGGGGGAGGCCGTGCGGCTGCATGTCGGCAGTTTCGACGCGCCGCCGCCCGGCCCCTATGACTGGATCTACGGCATCGAGAGCCTGATCCACTCCCCCACCCCGGCGGCCACCATCGCGGCGCTGGCGGCCCAGCTGGCCCCGGGCGGCTGGCTGACGATCGTGGACGACATGCCGGAGGAAGGGTTGCCGCCGGAGGCCGCGGCCCGCGTCGCCACCTTCCGCCGCTGCTGGCGCGCGCCGGTGGCGCCCAGCCGCGCCGTCTGGCTGGCCCATTGCACCGCCGCCGGGCTGGTGCCGGGGCCGGAGCGCGACCTGACGCCGCTGACGCTCAACCGCCCCGCCGCCGAGCTGGCGCCCCGCATCGCCGCCCGCGCGCGGGAAGCGCGGTGGAAACGGCTGTTCGGCCTCGGCTATCGCAGCGAGGCCGATCTGGGCGGCATGACGCTGGAAACCCTGCTGGGCGACGGCAGCGTGCGCTACCGGATGCTGACGGCGCGGCGGCCGGAGTGAACGGGCGGGTTACCCCGCCACCAGCACGCCCACCACACCGCCGGCCAGCAGCATCCACAGCGGGTTGCGGTTGGTCAGCCACACGAACAGCGCCATCGCCACGGTGATGATGGGCGCGGCCCAGAAGCTCGCGGCCGCCTCACCCAGGATGGCGCCGCTGGCCATCATCAGGCCCAGCGCCACCGGCACCAGCCCGGCCTGGGCGGGCTTGATCCACCAGGCCTTCTTCAGCCGCTCGATCGCACCGCCGACCATGAAGGCGATCACCGCCGCCGGGCCCAGAATGCCCACCGTGGCCGCCAGCATGCCGGGGAAGCCGCCCAGATGCATGCCCAGCACGCTGGCCGACAGGATGTTCGGCCCCGGCGCCGCCTGCGCCAGCGCATAGAGCTGGATGAAGGTGGCGTCGTCCATCCAATGCAGGCTGTCCACCAGCAGGCGGTGCATCTCGGGCGCCAGCGCATTGGCCCCGCCCACCGCCAGGATGGAAAGCAGGGAGAATTGCAGCAGGATCTCGAAGGGCGAGGGGCTCATGCCGCTTTCCTCTTCTGCCAGCCGCGATACAGCGCCATCGCCAGGGTGATGGGCGTGCAGACCAGGATGATCCAGCCCAGCGGCACCCGCCACCAGGCGGCCAGGGCGCAGATGATGGCCACCGCCGCCAGCTGTTCCAGCGGCAGTTTCAGCTTGGTCAAGGATTTCAGGGCGGAGCCCATGGCGAGCCCGGCGGCGGCGGCGGCCACCCCCTTCATGAAGGCGTCCATGGTCGGGTTCTGGCCATACTGCACCCACAGCGCCACCAGCCCCAGCACCACGCACAGCGGCAGCAGGATGAAGCCGCCCAGCGCCGCCAGCGAACCCGCCAGCCCCCGGCATTGCCGGCCATAGATCACCGAGAAATTGCCCACATTCGGCCCCGGCAGCACCTGGCCCAGCCCCAGCAGCTCGGCATATTCGCGCTCGGTCAGCCAGCCGCGCTGGTCCACCAGCACGGAGCGCGCGAAGGCGACCGCGCCGCCGAAGGCCAGCCCGCCGATCTGCAGGAAGGCCAGGAACAATTCCCGGACTGTCGGCACATGTCGTTCCGTCATGGACGCCCCTTCTTTCTTATTCCCGTGGTGCCGCCGCGCGCGTCAGCCGGTCGTTGATGGCGGCCCCCAGCCCGGCCTCGGGCAGGGGCTGCACGGCGATCCGCACGCAGCCCAGCCGCGTGCCTTCCTCATCCAGCCAGCGCAGCCCGGCGAACAGCCGGGCGGCGGCCTGCCGCAGGTCCTGCCCCTCCGACAGGTTCCAGGTCAGGCGCGCCCCCGGCAGCGGCGAGCCGAAGGCCAGCAGCGCCTCATCCGGGGACACATCCGTGGCGTTCAGCCGCACCGGCAGCCCGGGCGCGTAGTGGGAGAGCAGCAGCCCCGGGCTGCGCAGCGTGGGCGCGGGGGCGGCGGTGATGGGCAGGGCGGTGCCGACGCGGCCGATCACGGCCTCGATCGCCTCCCGCGTCACGCCGCCATGGCGCAGCAGCACGGCGCCGCCGCTGGAAAGGTCCAGCACGCTGCTTTCCACCCCCACCTCGCAATCGCCGCCCTCCAGCACCGCCGCGATCCGGCCGGAGAGCTCGGCCATCACATGCGCGGCACTCGTCGGGCTGATGCGGCCGGAGCGGTTGGCCGAGGGTGCGGCCACCGGCCGGCCCACCGCGCGCAGCAGCGCCTGCGCCACGGGGTGGGCGGGCACGCGCACCGCCAGCGTATCCAGCCCCGCCCCCGCCAGCAGCGCCACCGGGCATTTCGGGTGGCGGCGCAGCACCATGGTCAGCGGGCCGGGCCAGAATTGCGCGGCCAGGGCGCGGGCCCGGTCATCGGCCAGCACATGGGCGAAGGCCGCCTCGGCATCCGGGTAATGGCAGATCAGCGGGTTGAAATGCGGGCGGCCCTTGGCCTCGAAAATCCCGGCCACGGCGTGGTCGTCGGTGGCATCCCCGCCCAGGCCATAGACGGTCTCGGTCGGGAAGGCGACCAGCTGGCCCGCGCGCAGCAGCCGGGCCGCTTCCTCGATATCCCGCGTCAGCACCGTCATGCCGGGGCGCGGCCCCAGCCGATGAAGCCGGAATTCAGATAGCCCGGCTTGCCATAGCGCAGGGGCGCGCCGTCCAGCATCGTCACCCGGCCGCCCGCGGCCTCCAGCACCGCCTGGCCCGCCGCGGTGTCCCATTCCATGGTGGGGCCGGGGCGGGGGGCAAGGTCCGCCGCGCCTTCCGCCACGCGGGCGAATTTCATGGCCGAGCCCATGGGCCGGCTTTCCGCCACCGTCATGCCCGCCAGCATCTTCGCCAGCGCCTCCGGCTTCGCGTGGCTGCGGCTGTCCAGCACGTGCAGGCCCTCGGGCGGGGGGGTGCGGGCCTGGATGGGGCGGCGGGTGCCGTCCACCTCCTTCCAGGCGGTGCGGCTGGCCACGATGCCGCCGAACAATTCCCGCGTCACAGGCAGGTACAGCACGCCCAGCACCGGGGCATCGCCGCGCACCAGCCCGATGCAGACGCAGAATTCGTCGCGGCCCTTGGCGAATTCCTTGGTGCCGTCCAGCGGATCGACGAGCCAGAACAGCGGCGCGGGTTCGGGGCAATCGCCGCCCGCCACCGCTTCCTCCGCCACCACGGGGATGCCGGTGGGGACCAGCCCCTCGGTGATCAGGGCCTCGGCCAGGGTATCGGCCACGGTCACGGGGCTGGCATCGGGCTTGTGGTCCACCGTGAAGCCCTGGGCGCGCACGCCCATGATGGCGTGCCCCGCGGCGCGCGCGAGGGTCCCAGCCAGTTCCAGCAGATCAGGGGCGTTCTCCATCCCTTTTCGTTGCTCCGAAGCCGCGGGCCGCGCAAGGGTAGGCAGCGGCGCAAACCCGCCTATTCTTGCGTGTAACGGCAACCGCATGGACGCACCGATGCTCGAAATCTCCTTCGTCAAGCCTGCCCTGCCCAAGGCCGGCGCCATCGTTGCGCTGCTGGCCGAGGGCGCGGAGCCCGCGGGCCTGCTGAAAACCCTGGATGAGGCCGCGGACGGCGCCATAGCCCGCGCGCTGGATGCAGCGGGCTTCAAGGGCCGCAAGGGCCAGAGCGCGACCATCTGGGCCCCGGCCCCCGGCCTGACCAAGCTGGTGGCCATCGGCCTCGGCCCGCTGGACAAATTGACGCCCGAGGGCGCCGAGGCCGCCGGCGGCAGCGCCTGGCCCGCCATCAGCGGCGAGACCGCCGCCCTGGTCGCCACCGACGCGCTGGACGCCCCGGTGGCCGTGCGGGTGGCGATGGGCGCGCTGCTGCGCAGCTATCGCTTCGACAAATACCGCACCACCGAGAAGGCGGAGGACAAGCCGAAGCTCGCCAAGCTCTCCCTGGCCGCGGCCAACCCCACCACCGCCAAGAACGCCTTCGCCCCCTTCAAGGCCGTGGCCGAGGGCGTGTTCCTGACGCGCGACCTCGTCTCCGAACCGCCCAACGTGCTGTACCCGGCCGAGATGGCCGAGCGCTGCAAGGCGCTGGAGGCCCTGGGCGTGCAGGTGCAGATCCTTGGCCCGAAGGAGATGAAGAAGCTGGGCATGGGCGCGCTGCTGGGCGTGGCCCAGGGCAGCGCGCAGGAAGCCCGCCTGGTGGCCATGCGCTGGAAGGGCGTGACCCCGAAGAAGGGCGACAAGCCGATCTGCTTCATCGGCAAGGGCGTGACCTTCGACACCGGCGGCATCTCCATCAAGCCCGCCGGCGGCATGGAGGACATGAAGTGGGACATGGGCGGCGCCGGCACCGTGATCGGGCTGATGGCGGCACTCGCCGGCCGCAAGGCCAAGGCCGATGTGGTGGGGCTGGTGGGGCTGGTGGAGAACATGCCCAGCGGCAACGCGCAGCGCCCGGGCGATGTGGTGACCAGCGCCTCCGGCCAGACCATCGAGGTGATCAACACCGACGCCGAGGGCCGGCTGGTGCTGGCCGATGTCATCCACTACGCGATCACGCAGTACGATCCGAAATGGATGGTCGATCTGGCCACGCTGACGGGCGCCATCATCATCGCGCTCGGCCACGAGCACGCGGGCCTGTTCAGCAATGACGACGCGCTGGCCGCGCAGGTGCTGGAAGCGGGCACCACCACCGGCGAGGCCTGCTGGCGGATGCCGCTGGGCGAGGCCTACGACAAGGGCCTGAAATCCGACATCGCGGACATGAAGAATGTCGGCGGCCGGCCGGGCGGGTCGATCACGGCGGCACAGTTCATCCAGCGCTTCGTGCAGGGCCGCCCCTGGGTGCACCTGGACATCGCGGGCACCGCCTGGTCCAGCAAGGACACGGCGACCGTGCCCAAGGGTGCCACGGCCTTCGGCGTGCGGCTGCTCGACCGACTGGTGGCCGACCATTACGAGGGCTGACACCTTCCTGCCCGTCACGGTGCGCTTCGCGGCCGTGACGGAGCATTTCTCCGCCCGGGCCGCGATCGGGCTGGAGAACGGCTTCGACGCCCAGGGCCAGACCATCGCGCTGGACCCCAGCCTGGGCGACGAGGCGGACGGCGCGCGCGCCTGGGCCGCGCTGGCCGAACCCAGCCGGGGCTTGGAAATCGACGCCCGGGAATGGCCGACCGATGCGGCCGTCGCCATCGCCACCGGGGCGGCGTTGCGCGCCTGGCGCATGCCCAAGGGCGCGCCGACCTGCTTGAAACCCGCTCTGCTGGTGCTGTGCCGCGCGCCGGAGGAAGCGCGCCGCCTGTGGCCCCGCGCCGCCGCCGCCGTGGCGGGCAATCTGTTCGCCCGCGCCCTGGTGGCCGAACCCGCCAACCGGCTGACGCCCGCCAACTTCGTCGAGAGGATGAAGGCCCTGGCCGAGGAAGGGCTGACCGTCTCGGTGCTCGGCCCGCAGGAGCTGGAGCGGCGCGGCTATGGCGCGCTCTCGGCCGTGGGGCGGGCCGCGCCCACCGGCCCCTATCTGGTCACGCTGGAATGGAAGGGCGCGGGCCAGCCCATCGCCTTCGTCGGCAAGGGGCTGTGCTTCGACAATGGCGGCATCTCCATCAAGCCCGCCCTGGGGATGGAGGCGATGCGCGCCGACATGGCCGGGGCCGCCGCCTGCGCCGGGGCCATGCTGGCGCTGGCGCTGCGCGGTGCGGCGGGTGCCGCCGTGGCCGTGCTGGCGGTGGCCGAGAACGCCATCGGCGCCGATGCCTATCGCCCCGGGGATGTGCTGATCAGTGCCTCCGGCCGCAGCATCCAGGTGATGGATACCGACGCCGAGGGCCGCCTGGCCCTGGCCGACGCGCTGCACCACGCCATCACCCGGCACGCCCCGCGCGCCGTGGTGGATATCGCCACCCTGACCGGCAGCATCGTGACCGCGCTGGGCCACCATCGCGCCGGCCTGTTCGGCAACAACCCCACCCTGCGCGACGCGCTGATGACGATGGGCGAGGTGGTGGGCGAATATCTGTGGCCCATGCCCATCGGCACCGCCCACCGCGAGGACCTGAACAGCGATATCGCCGACATCCTGCAATGCGCCCCGGCCGGCAGGCTGCTGCCGGATGCGTGCCACGCCGCGGCCTTCCTGAAGGAATTCGTGGGGGAGACAGCCTGGGCGCACCTGGATATCGCCGGGGTGGAAACGGCGGAGGAAGATACGCCGCTGGCCGCGAAAGGCGCGCCGACAGGGTTTGGGGCGAGGCTGCTGGAGGGGTTGGTGGAAGGTTGAGGGCGCTGCCCTCAAACTCCCGTTGAGGGGGAAATGACTTTCCCCCTCAAGCTCCCCCATTACTTTCCATCAGTTTGGGGGCAGTACCTGTCCTGAGAGCGTGTTTCCGATAAATTTACATAATAATATCAATTATATAAGATGAGCGTAGACCCGAAACTCCTCGCAGGGGCCTGGGGAGATCTTATCTCCCCAGCGGATGGGGTCTGGGGAAGGCGGCGCCTTCCCCAGCCTTCACGTCACCCGCTGCAAATCTTCCTGTGTCAGGCTCGGCGGCACGATGGTCATCGGCACTTTCAGCCGGTGCGCGTGCCGCCCCACCAGGGCCGAGATCAGCGGCCCGGGCCCGCTGCCCCCGCCTGCCGCCGCCAGCACCAGGATGGACACGCGCGGGTCTTCGGCCAGCAGTTTCAGCAATTCCTCCCGTGGGTCGCCTTCGCGGATCAGGATGATCGGCACCCCGCCCGTGATTTCGTTCACCTGGGCGGCCAGGCCGCCCATCAGTTGTTCGGCCTCGGCGCGGCGTTCCTCGGCCAGCAGGGCGCCGATGCCGGCCCATTCCGTCTGCCCCGCCGGTTCCAGCACCCGCAGCAGCGCCACGCGCCCGCCGGAATGCTTCACGCGCAGGCACGCGTATTGCAGGGCCACCGCGCGTTCGGGGCTGTCATCCACCACCACCAGGAAGACGCGATTCCTGCGGGCCTCTTCTTCGGGCACTCAACCTCTCCGGAACAGCACGCTGCCGAGCCAGCCGGCGAACCCCGCCAGCAGCACGCACAGCACACCGTAGAGCAAGGGTTGCCCCCGCGAAACATCCGCGATGGTCGCCGCCGTGCCCACGCGCTCCACGACAAAGGGCAGTTCCTGGTGCGCGATCACCTGGCGGTTGCGCACCAGCATCACCTCCACCGCGTAGTCGCCGGCGGGCACGGTGGCGGGCAGCGGCAGGCGGACATAAAATAAGCGGCCGGCCTCGACGCGCACGGGGGCGCTGTCCTCCAGCCACAATTGCTGTTCGCGGCGCAGATCCTCCAGCGCCTGGCGGAAATTGCCGCTGCTGGCGCCGCTGCGCTGGAACTCCAGCGCGTCCAGCCCGATGCCGTATTGGCGGCGCAACTCCTCCGGCAGCACGTGCCAGGCGGGCATGGTGCCGGCCACGCCGTAGAAGCCGGGCACATTCTCGAACCGGCTGGAGGGGCCGTTGAACCACATGCCCAGGATGCGGACCTTGCGGCGCACCGTCACGGCATCGGTCGGGCCGCGCACCACCACCACCACATCCGCGCCATCCAGCCCCAGCGGCACGGCGGAGGAACCGAACACGAAGATGGAGGAACCGGCGAAGGTGGTGGAGATCTCGGCCGATTGCTGGCTGAGATGGGCGATCAGCGGCGATTCGGGCGCCGCGGCGGGCCGGGCCGGGGCCAGCGGCGGCTCCAGCGGCACAGCGATGCGGGGCTGGCCAGAGGGCGGCTGCGTCAGGGTGGTCTGCGCGCCCAGCGGCCCGGCACCCACCACCAGCAGCCCGAGCAGGAGGAGAAGCCGCCGCATCAGTCAAAAGTCAGGCTGAACAGGCGCTCCGGCGCCTGGATCAGCCCCCATCCCAGCAGTGCCGCCACCCCCAGCACCAGCGCGCCGAGCAGGAAGCGGGTTTCCTCACCCCGCAGCCGCCCACCCAGCGCCGCGCCGAACTGCGCGCCCACCACGCCGCCGACCAGCAGCAGCAGCGTCAGCACGATATCGACCGAGCCCATCTGCACCGCCGCCAGCACCGTGACACCGGCCGTGACGCACACGATCTGGAACAGCGAGGTGCCGATGACGACCGAGGTCGGCATGCCGATCAGATAGATCATGGCCGGCACCAGCATGAAGCCGCCGCCCACACCCATCACGGCCGAGAGCAGGCCGATCAGCACCCCCACCACCGCCGGCGGGATGACGGAGATGAACAGGCGCGACTTGCGGAACCGCACCTTCAGCGGCAGCCCGTGCATCCAGAAATGCTGGTGCAGCCGGCGCGGCACGGCGGCGCGGCGGCGCAGGATGGCGCGCACGCTTTCCATCACCATCAGGCTGCCCAGGCTGCCCAGCACCACGATGTAGAAGATGGCGACGACCGCATCGACCAGGCCCAGGCTGCGCAGCCAGGCGAAGAACTGGGTGCCGATGGCGCTGCCGATCAGGCCGCCCACCACCAGCACGACGCCCATCGCCCAATCCACATTGCCGCGCCGCCACTGCGCGATCAGCCCCGAGACGGAGGCCCCCAGCACCTGGTTGGCGCCGGATGCCACCGCGACCGGCGCCGGCACCCCCAGCAGCAACAGCGAAGGTGTGAGCAGAAACCCGCCCCCCACCCCGAACAGGCCCGACAGCCAGCCCACGCCAAAGCCAATGCCGATCAGCAGAAAGGCATTCACGCTCATCTCGGCGATGGGCAAATAGACCTGCATCGCGAACCGTCTCCGGTATTCGGGAGTGTCGGTTATGCGCCGAGGATTGCGGCGCGATAAGGGCAGGCAAGACAGGATTCACACAGAGTTACACAAGACTTGCGTGAGCACCGCGCCTCGCGCTTGATGGGTGCATGGTTTCGCGTCGCACCCTGTTTTCCGTCTCTCGCCGGCAGTCCCTGGCGCTGCTGGCGGCCCCCGTTCTGCAGCCGGCCCAGGCCCAGGCGGCCCACCGCATCAGCCTGCTGCACATGAACGATTTCCACAGCCGGCATGAGCCCATCAGCGCCAGCAGCACCGCCTGCGTGGAGGGCCGGCCCTGCTATGGCGGCGCCGCCCGCCTGGCCACCGCCATCCGCCAGGGGCGGGAGGCCGCGGCCGCCGAGGGCCGCGCGCCCATCCTGCTCGACGCCGGCGACCAGTTCATGGGCAGCCTGTTCTACACCCGCTACCGCGGAGAGGCCGAGGCCCGCGTGCAGGCCCTGCTGCGCCCCGCCGCCATGACCACGGGCAACCATGAATTCGACAATGGCCCGGAAAACCTGGCCCGCTATGTGGACCGCGTGGCCCACCCCGTGCTGGCCGCCAACCTGGATGCCAGCACCGAACCCGCTTTGGCGGGCAAGCTGCGCTCCGGCATCGTCGCCACGCTGGACGGGCTGCGGGTGGTGGTGGTCGGCCTCGCCACGCCGGAAACCCCGGGGCTGTCCTCACCCGGGCCGAACCTGCGCTTCAACGACCCGGCGGAAACCATGGACCGCGCGGTGTTCGAGGCCCGGCGCCAGGGGCCCTGCGTGGTCGTCGCCCTCAGCCATCTGGGCCTGACCGCCGACCGCCGCCTGGCCGAGGATGTGCAGGGCATCGACGTGATCATAGGCGGGCACAGCCACACCCTGCTGGCCAACGGCCTGCCGGGCGCCGAGGGCCCCTACCCCGTCGAGCAATCCGGCGCGCGCATCGTGCAGGCGGGCTGCCACGGCCGCTATCTGGGCCGGCTGGACCTGGACGTGGCGCCGGACGGCCGCGTGGCCGCCACGCGCGGCGTGATGCGCGAACTGACCGCCGACATCCCGCAGGACCCGCAGGTGGCCGCCCTGGTGGCCGAACTCGCGGCCCCGCTGGAGGAATGGCGCCACCGCCCCGTCGCCACCCTGCCGCGCGAACTGCCCCTGGCCCGCTGCCGGCTGGAAGCCTGCGAACTGGGCGAACTGACCGCCGAGGCCATCCGCCGCGCCGTGCCGCGCGCCGAGATCGGCTGGATGAACGGCGGCGGCATGCGCGCGGGGCTGCCGGGCGGCACCGTCACCTGGGGCGACGTGCTGACCATGCTGCCCTTCCAGAACACCGTCGCCCGCATGGTGCTGCGCGGGCATGTGGTGAAGGACGCGCTGGAATCCGGCCTCTCGCGCCTGCCGGACGCGGATGGGCGCTTCCCGCAACTGTCGGGCCTGCGCTACCGGCTGGTGGCGGAGGCACCGATCGGCCAGCGCGCCCAGGATGTGGAAGTGCGCGAGGGCGAGCGCTGGCGGCCGCTGGAGATGGAACGGGCCTATCTGATCGCGACCAACGACTTCAGCCGCAAAGGCGGGGACGGATACACGATGTTCCGGGACCAGGCGCTGGAAGCCTATGACGCGGGGCCGGCTGTGGAAGACGCCATGGTGGAACAGCTGGGGCGGTAATTTCACATTTTTGGGGCGTGGTGGCTCCGCAGGCCAAGGGGCGCCGCCATCATCCTCCCTTTGGGGACCCCCGGCAGGAGCCGAAAGGCCCCTGCACCCCAACCGTTTGGCGCTGACCTTGGTAGGTCAGGCGCCATTTTCATTATAAATTTCAAAAAGAAACACCTTTCCAAGACCCACTCCAAACTCCTGGGGTCCAGGGGCCTTTCGGCTCCTGGCGGGGGAGCCCGAGGGGGCGGAGCCCTCTCGGCACGCCCTCTGGCCATACGGCGCGACCATCCCCATAATACGCTTCATGTCCGTTCAATATCCATCAGCCCTTGCTGGCGCGCATTTCCCCCCGGGCGAGGTCTGGCTGGTGGGTGCCGGGCCTGGCGACCCGGCGTTGCTGACCTTGCGTGCGGTGCAGGCGCTGAACCAGGCTGACCTGGTGTTGCATGACGCGCTGTCGGGCCGTGCGGTGCTGCGCCATGTCCGCCCGGGGGCGGAGATCGTGGCGGTGGGCAAGCGCAAGGGTGCGGCCCCGGTGCCGCAGCCGCGCATCAATGCCCGGCTGGTGGCGGGCGCGCGCGCCGGGCTGCGCGTGGTGCGGCTGAAGGGCGGCGACCCGTTCATCTTCGGCCGCGGTGGAGAGGAAGCGGCGGCCTGTGCCGAGGCGGGCATCACCTGGCGGGTGGTGCCGGGGGTCTCGGCGGGCTTGGCGGCGCCGGCGGCGGCGGGGATTCCGCTGACCCAGCGCGGGCTGGCCAGCGCCGTCACCTTCGTGACCGCGCATGACGAGACGGGCGCGCTGCCCGGGCTGGATTGGGGCGCGCTGGCGCGGACCGGCGGCAGCATCGCGGCCTTCATGGCCATGTCGAAGCTGGATGAACTGAGCGTGAAGCTGATCGAGGGCGGGCTGGCGCTGGAAACGCCGGTGGCGGTGATCGCCGCGGCCTCCATGCCCGAGCAGGTGGTGCTGCACAGCACGCTGGGCGGCTGCACGCTGGCGGTGCGGCGCGCCGGGCTGCCTGGACCCGCGCTGGTGGTGGTGGGCGCCGTGGCGGCGCTGGCGGGGGTGCTGCTGCCGGCCCTGGCGCCGGCATTGGCCCAGGCGCGCGCGTGACAGACCCGGAATGGCAGGCCCCGGCCTGGCTGGTGCTGTGGGCCAGCCTGGCGGTGGTGGGGGTGACGGCGCTGGCCGCGCTGTGGCGCTAAGGGGGATGGAGCGGGCGATGGGAATCGAACCCACGACATTCAGCTTGGGAAGCTGACGTTCTACCTCTGAACTACGCCCGCATCTGCGCGGCAGGATAGCCGGAACCGCCGGAAAGCAAAAGCCCCGGGGAGGCATGAACCTCCACCGGGGCCGATGGTTTCGGCAAGGCGGCCAGGGCTTAGTCCTGGTTGCGCACGCCCATGAACTGCAGCATCAGCTGGAACAGGTTCACGAAGTTCAGGTACAGCGCCAGGGCGTCCATGACGGAGCGCTTGGCGGCCTCGTCCGTGCCTTCGGCATAGCTGTACTCGATGTAGTCGGACTTGATCCGCTGGGTGTCCCAGGCGGTCAGGCCGCAGAACACCACCACGCCGATGATGGACACGGCGAAGGCCAGCGCCGGGCTCTGCAGGAAGATGTTGATCAGCGACGCGATGATGATGCCGAACAAGCCCATCATCATGATGCTGCCCATCTTCGTCAGGTCGGACTTCGTGGCGTAGCCCCACAGGCTCATGGCCGCGAACATGCCGGAGGTGGCGAAGAAGGTGCTGGCCACGCTCGTCTTCGTATAGACCACGAAGATGTTGGACATGCTGGCGCCCATCGCGATCGCGAACAGCCAGAACAGCGCCTGCACCGTGGACTTGCTCATACGGTTGATGCCGAAGCTCAGCACCAGCACGAAAGCGAGCGGCGCGAAGACGGCGACCCAGCCCAGAATGGTCGGCGCCACGGCGAGGCCGCGCGGGGTGCGCACCACGCTGTAGAACAGCTGCGCGACCTCGGGGATGGAGGCGATGGCATAGGCCACGATCGCCGTCAGCAGCAGGCCGCTGGCCATCCAGTTGTAGACGCGCAGCATGTAGCTCCGCAGCCCGGCATCGATGGACGCGGCGTCTGCGGCGGAGGCGCGGCCCCAGCCGGGCGTCGCGCTGTAGCGGTAGTCGGGTTGAAGAGCCATGGCTCTCGATATTCCTTTCCAGACGGGGGGTTCGACCCCGGTTCGCCCTATTATATGGAGAACGTGTAATGCGAATCAACGCTCATCATGGAGGCGCGGCACGAAGCTTCCGCACCGCGCCCCATACGGGCTGATTCCCTATTAACGCGCAGAGTGGGCTTACCGGGCGGCCCCGGCAAGCACCTGGCCCGGGGAACGGGCCAACTTACTCATTCCGCAACAGCGGCGCGGCTTTCACCCGCAGCGCCAGCGCGGTGCCGACATAGCCGAACACCAGCGTCAGCCCCAGGCACAGCAGCACGGTGCCGGCCAGCACGCCCGGCAGGAACACCCAATCCTGCCGCATGACGAAGCGCACCACCCCCCAGGCCGCGGCGGTGCCGGCGGCGGCGGCCAGCAGGCCGGACACCACACCCAGCACCCCGAACTCCACCAGGAAGGCGGAGCGGATCTGCCCGCGCGTGGCGCCCACGGTCTTCAGCACCACGGCCTCCCGCACGCGGCGGCGCTGGCCGGCGGCGACGGCGCCCCCCAGCACCAGCATGCCCGCCAGCAGGGTGACGCTGCCGGTGGCCGTCAGTGCGGCCCCCAGCCGGCCGAGCAGCGCGCCCACGGCCTCCAGCGCCTCCCTCACTCGCACGCCGGAGACATTGGGCAGCGCGTCCGTCACGGCGCGCAGCAGCGCCACATCCCGCGCGGGGTCGTTGCGCACGGTGGCGATGTGGGTATGCGGCGCCGATTCCAGCAGGCCGGGGCTGGCCACCATAGTGAAGTTCAGCCCCAGCCCCCGCCATTCCACCTGGCGCAGGTTGGCCACTGTCAGCGTCACGTCCCGGCCCAGGATGTTGACGGTGACGGTGCCGCCCACCCCCAGCCCCCAGCCCCGCGCCACCACCGCGTCGAAGGAGACCAGCGGCGCGCCCCGATAGTCCGGCGCCCACCATGCACCCTCGACCAGCCGCGTGCCCTCGGGCATCGGGCCGGTATAGGTCAGGCCCCGGTCGCCGTTCAGCGCCCAGGCGGTGTCGGGGGTGGCGCGCACTTGCTCGGCCGGCACGCCGTTCACGGCAACGATCCGCGCGCGCAACGAAGGCACGCGCCGGATCTCGGCCACGCTGGGTTCCTGCCGCACCAGGCGCTCGAACTGCTCCACCTGGTTGGGCTGGATGTCGATGAAGAAGAAATTGGGCGCGGCCGCCGGCATCTCATCCGTGATGGCGCTGGCCAGATTGCCCTGGATCTGCGCGATGGCCGTCAGCGTGGTCAGGCCGATGCCCAGCGCGATCACCATGATGGGCGTGGGCGCGCCGGGGCGGTACAGGTTCGCCAGCCCCAGCCGCCAGGCGGGCCGGCGCATGCGCGGCAGGGCGCGCACGGCCCGCATCAGCAGCGCGGCCCCCAGCCGGAACAGCGCGAGCGCCCCCGCCGCCCCCAGGCAGAACCACAGGGCGAAGACCGGCTGTTCCGCCGTCGCCACCACCAACGCGACCAGGGCCAGCACCACCAGCGCGTTCAGCGCCACCAGCCACCAGCGCGGCCAGCCCCGGGCGGCGGTGGTCGCGCCCTCCCGGAACAGGGCGGCGCCCGGCACCTCCCGCGCGCGGCCCAGCGGCCACAGGGCGAAGGCCAGCGCGGTCAGCAACCCATACAGCGCGGCCAGCGCCAACGGTTCCGGGTATGGCCGCAGAGAGGGCGGGACCGGCAGCACGCCGCTCAGCGCCTGAGCGGCCAGCGCGGTCAGCCCCCAGCCCCCCAGCAGCCCGATGGCAATGCCCAGCACCGCCAGCGCCAGCACCTGCCACAGATAGGTGGCGAAGATCACGCCCGCCGGCGCGCCCATGCAGCGCAGGGTGGCGATGGTGCGGGCACGCGCCTCCAGCCAGGCGCGGATGCCGGTGGCCACCCCGATGCCGCCCACCAGCAGCGCCGTCAGCCCCGCCAGCGTCAGGAAACTCGCGGCACGGTCCAGGAAGCGGTTCACCCCCGGCTCCGCCTGGCTGGCCAGGCGCAGGCGCCACGGCGCGCCGGGGAAGGCCGCCCGCAGGTCGCGCGTGAAGGCCGCGGCATCCGCGCCCGGGGGCAGGCGGAAGCGCACCTCATGGTTGATCAGGCTGCCGGGCTGGGCCAGGCCGCTCGCCTCCAGATCCGCCATCGAGATCATGGCGCGCGGCCCGAAAATGGTGGGGGAGGCGACCTTGTCCGGTTCCTCGGTGATGATGGCGGCCAGGCGCAGCCGGGCCTCGCCCAGGCGCATCTCCTCACCCAGGCGCAGGCCCAGGCGCTCCATCACGGCGGGTTCCACCGCCAGCGTGCCGGGGGCGATGCCGACCGCGGGCTCCAGCCCCAGCGCGCCGAACAGCGGATAGGCGCCGTCCACCAGCTTCAACTCCACCAGCGTGCGCTCGCCGGAGGCAGCGACCAGCATCGCCCGCGTCATCAGCACGCGGGAAGGTTCGGCGCCGCGCGCGCGGGCCCAGGCGATCACCTCGGGCGGGACGGGCTGATAGCCGCCGCGCACCTCGAAATCCCCGCCCAGGATGCGCGCGCCATCGGCCTGCATGCCGGCCTGGATGCCCGCGCGCAGGGAACCCACGGCCGCGATCGCCGCCACCCCCAGCGCCAGGCAGGCCAGCACCACCCGCAGGCCGCGCGTGCCGCCCCGCAGCTCCCGCGCCGCCAGTTTCAGGCCCAGCAGCCAGTTCCTCATACCGGCACGCTGTCGCGCTCGGTCAGCAGGCCGTCCTCCATATGGAATTGCCGGTCGCAGCGGGCCGCCAAAGCCGGGTCATGGGTGATCAGCACCAGGGTGGTGCCATAGGTCTCCCGCAGGCCGAACAGCAATTCCATGATCTGCTGCCCGGTGGCGCGGTCGAGGTTGCCGGTGGGCTCGTCGGCCAGGATCAGGCTGGGCAGGGCGACGAAGGCGCGGGCGACGGCCACGCGCTGTTGCTCCCCGCCCGAAAGCTGGCCCGGGTAATGGTGCACGCGGTGGCCGAGGCCCACCGCCTTCAGCGCGGCCTCCGCGCGGATGAAGGCCGTGTCGTCCCCCGCGAATTCCAGCGGCATCGCCACGTTTTCCAGCGCGGTCATGGTCGGCACCAGGTGGAAGGACTGGAACACGATGCCCACTTCCTCCCGCCGGAAGCGGGCCAGCGCGTCCTCATTCATGCCGCCCAGCGCGCGCCCCGCGACCGTCAGGCTGCCGGTCGTGGGCTTGTCCAGCCCTGCAAGCAGCATCAGCAGGGATGTCTTGCCGGAACCGGAGGGGCCGACGATGCCCACCGCCTCGCCGGGCATCACCCGCATGTCCACCCCTTTCAGGATGTTGACGCGGCCGGCCGGGCCCGCCACCTCAAAGGTCAGGTCGCGTGCCTCGATGACGGCAGGCACGGCAGCGGAAGGGTCGGATTGCGCGATGTCCATGGGCACAGGATATGGGCGGCGCATTGCGCTGCAAAAGGCGGCGCTGGGTTTCTGTCTGTTGCCGGGGGCGGCTTTTGCCCAAAATCCGGTGCGGCTGCTGGCCTTGGGGGACAGTTTGACGGCGGGTTACGGCCTGCCGCCCGGCCAGGGCTTCGTGCCGCGCCTGCAGGCGGCGCTGGCCGCGAAGGGCCGCCAGGTGCGGGTGCTGGATGGCGGGGTCTCGGGCGATACCAGCGCGGGCGGGCTCGCCCGGCTGGACTGGTCGCTGGCGGAAAACCCGCAGGCCGTGATCCTGGAGCTGGGCGCGAATGACGGGCTGCGCGGCCTGCCGCCCGCCAGCACGCGGGCCAATCTGGCCGCGATCCTGGACCGCCTCGGCCAGCGGGGGCTGCCGGTGCTGCTGGCGGGCATGCTGGCGCCGCCCAATCTGGGCGCCGATTACGGGCGGGAATTCGCGGCGATCTTCCCCGAGCTGGCGGCGGCGCGGCCGGGGACCATCCTGTACCCGTTCTTCCTGGATGGGGTGGCGGGGAACCCGGCGCTGAACCAGGCGGATGGGATCCATCCGAACCCGCAGGGGGTCTCGATCGTGATCGAGCGCATCCTGCCCTTCGTGGAGCGGCTGCTGGAGGGGGTGCGGTAGCGCCCTCTCGGCGCTTTCAATAACTCTTCTTGAATCCCTCCCCCGCCGCACCGCACAATCGGTGCGCGAATCGGGTTACGGAGGCCGCCATGCCACTGCGACTTTTTGTCGCCCTGTCCCTTCCGGAGACGCTCCGCCAGGAGCTCTCCACCCTCGGCACCGGCATTCCGGGCGCGAAGTGGATCCGCCCCGCCAACTACCATCTGACCCTGCGCTTCGTCGGAGAGATCCAGAACTGGAAGGCCGATGAGGTGGATGAGGCGCTGTCCGGCATCCGCGCCCGCGGCTTCGAGCTGACCCTGCGCGGCCTGGGGCTGTTCGAGCGCATGGGCCGGCCCAGCGCGCTATGGACCGGGGCGGAGCGCAACGACAGCCTGAACCACCTGCAGACCAAGATCGAGACGGCGTTGCGCCGGGTGGGGCTGTCGGCCGAGCGCCGGCGCTTCGCCCCCCATGTCTCGCTGGCGCGGGTGGAACAGGCGGACCCGGCCAAGATCGCGGCCTATCTGCAACGGCACAACCTGTTCCGCGCCCGGCCCGTGGCGGTGGAGAGCTTCACGCTCTACTCCTCCCTGCTCGGCAAGGAATGCGCGACCTATGTGCCGGAAGTGGAATACGAGCTGGCGCCGCGGAGGGAGCTTCCCGAACGCCCCAGCCGGATGATCCCGCCGCATCCCGTCGCCTTCGCCGGTTGAAGCGGGGCGCCAGCCCCGGTAACAACGGGGTATGAGGCGCTTCCCGCCCCCTCTCGCGCGGCTTCTGGCCCTGGTGCTGCTGCTCCAGGCCGTGCTGGCGCCTGCGCTGTGCATCGGCGCGGTCGGCGCCAACACGCTGCATGGCGTGATCTGCGGGCCCGAGAGCGAGGGGCGCGGCATCTCCATCTCCCTGGCGGACCCGGACGACGCTGCGCAGGCCATGCACGGCTTCTGCGCCCTGTGCGCCGGGCTGCCGCAGGGCATCGACGTGCCGGCCCCCGTGCTGCCGCGCCCGGCCTGGATCCGGCTGGGCATCGCCTGGACGGCGGCAACGGCCGAGGCCGTGCCGCCCCAGGCGCGCGCGCCACCCGCCCAACCCAGGGCTCCACCATCCATCGGCTGAACCCACCCGCCGCGCACGGCTGACCCCGCGCGCGCCCGTTCATGCCTCGATGGAAACGCACATATGTTCACGCTCAAGCGCGCGCTGCTCGCCGCGCCATTGCCATTCGCGCTCGTCTCGGGTGCCTTCGCCCAGACCGCGACCACCATCCCCACCGTGGAGGTCACCGCCCCCGCCCCCAGCCTGACCAATGCGGGCGCGGTGGAAACCAACGAAGCCGCGCGCCTGCGCCTGTGGTCCAGCCCCGGCAACAACACCGTGGTACCCGCGCAGGAGTTCCAGGAGATCGCCGGCTACACCGGCGTGCGCGAGATGTTCGAGAACACGCCGGGCGTTTTCGCCCAGCCGAAATGGGGCTCTGATTCGCGCTTCTCGATCCGTGGGTCCGGCATCGCCCGCAACTTCCACCTGCGCGGCATCCGGGTGTACCAGGACGGCATTCCCTTCAATCAGGCCGACGGCAGTGGCGATCTGGCGGAGATCGACCCGCTGGCCTACCAGCGCGCCGAGGTCTATCGCGGCGGCAACGGCTTCTGGCTGGGCGCCAACACGCTGGGCGGCGCGGTCAATTTCGTGACCAACACCGGCACCTCCTCCCGCGGGCTGACCGCCCGTGCCGAGGGCGGCAGCTATGGCTTCGCGCGCAGCCAGCTGGCCTACGGCAACACCTTCGGCCCGCTGGATGCCTATGTCAGCGGCACCTATGGCTATGATGACGGTTTCCGCCAGCACAGCTCCGGCCGCCAGCAGCGGTTGAACGGCAATATCGTGTATCGCTGGAACGACCAGGTCGAGACCCGGGTCATCGCCAGCTACAACAACATCTGGCAGGAAATTCCGGGTTCGGTGACGCGGGTAGCCGCGCTGAACACGCCGAAGCGCCCCTTCGCCAGCAATGAGGCGCTGAACTACCAACGCAATATCGAGAGCTACCGCTTCGGGACCATCACCTCGATCCGCCCGGTGGAGGGCGTGCGCTTCGAGGTCGGCGCCAGCGTCGTGGACCGCCACCTGAACCACCCCATCTTCCAGGTGCTGGACAACCATACAGTGGATTGGGTGCTGTTCGCGCGCGGCACCGTCGAGACCTCCATCCTGGGGCTGCGCAACGTCACCACCTTCGGCGTGAACTACACCGAGGGCACGATCAACGACCGGCGTTACGTGAACGTCTATGGCAGCCGCGGCGCGCAGACCTACGCGGCCGAGAACAGCGCCCGCACCGCGGACGGCTTCTTCGAGAACACCCTGTACGTGCTGCCCAACCTGGGCCTGGTGGCCGGGTTGCAGGCAGGTTCGGCCTATCGCTCCAGCCGGAACCTGCTGACGCCGGCCAGCAGCGGTTCCGGCGACTGGAACTGGGTGAACCCGCGCGTCGGCATCCTGTACCAGATCACCCCCACCGCCCAGGCCTATGCCAACCTGACCTGGTCCACCGAGCCGCCGACCCTGTCGGACCTGACCGGCATCCTGCCGCTGGGTGGCGGCTTCTCCCGCCTCAAGGCCCAGCGGGCGGCGACCGTGGAGGTCGGCTCTCGCGGCAGCTATGGCGTGCTGAACTGGGAGGTCGCGGCCTATCACTCCTGGCTGCGGGATGAGGTTCAGCTGATGGTCGGGCCTGTGGCCGGCAGCAGCTACGCGCAGAACGCGGACCGCACCATTCATCGTGGCGTGGAGCTGGGCCTGGGCGCCACGCTGGGGCGCAACCTGATCGGCCAGAACGACACGCTGTCGGGCCGGGTGACCTATACCTTCAACGACTTCTATTTCGACGGCGACCGGTCCTGGCGCAACAACCAGCTGCCGGGCGTGCCGCGCCACGTGCTGCGCGGCGAGCTGCGCTATCGCCATGCCAGCGGCTTCTGGATCGCGCCGAACGTGGATGTGGTGCCGGAGGGCTTCTACGCCGACAACGCCAACACGCTGCGCACCAACCCCTACACGCTGTTCGGCCTGCGCGCGGGGGCCGACCTGTTCGACGGGCGGGTGGGCGTGTTCCTGGATGCCCGGAACCTGGGCGACCGCCGCTACATCTCCTCCGCCTCCGTCGCCACGGTGGCTTCCCCCAACTCCGCCCTGTTCGAGGCGGGCTATGGCCGCACCATCTACGCCGGCCTGCAGCTGAGGTACTGATCCATGCGCGCCTATATCCTGCCCCTGCTGGCCGTGGCGGCGCTGCCCGCCCCGTCCCCCGCCCGGGCTCATATCGTGCTGGACCTGGCGGAGGCCCCCGCCGCCAGCTACCAGCGCATCGCCTTCCGCGTCGGCCACGGCTGCGCGGGGGCGGCCACCACCGGCGTGGAAGTCCGCCTGCCGGAGGGCGTGGTCGCCGCCCGCCCCATGGTGAAGCCGGGCTGGACCATCGCCATCACCACCCGCGCGCTGGAGCGCCCGGTCTCCAACGGCCATGGCCTGACGCGCGAAGCGCCGGCCACCATCGCCTGGCAGGGCGGCCCCCTGCCGGATGCCCATTACGATGAGTTCGTGCTGATGATCCGCACCCCCGACGCGCCCGGCACCAGCCTGGCCTTCCCGGTGGTGCAATTCTGCGAGGGCGGCGTGCGCAGCGATTGGGTGGAAACCCCCAGCGACGCCAATCCCCGCCCCCGCAGCCCCGCCCCCGTTCTGCGTCTCGGAGCCCGCTGATGAAACGCCTGTTCACCGTGGCGGCGCTCGCCGCCCTGGCCACCGTCCCCGCCGCCGCCTGCGACCCGGAGGAAATGGACCGCGCCATGACGGAGGTCTGCGCAGCGGGCTTGTCCGCCGCCACCGAGGCGCTGGACGCCGCCGCCCCCCATGCGCGCGACGGGGAGATGACGCCGCTGACCGCGCGGCTGCATGATCTGCGCCAGCATTGCATCACCGGCGACCCGATGCGCGCCGCCGCCGACATCGTGCGCCTGGCCCGCGCCGCCGCCCGCATCGAGGCGCGCGGCGACCGCCCCGCCAACGCCAGCTTCTGAGAGGACCACACCATGACCACCCGCCGCATCCTCCTCGCCGCCGCCCTGCTGGGGCCGTGCAGCGCCTTCGCCCAGGCGCCCACCGTCACCGTCGAAAACCCCTGGACGCGCGCGGCCCGCGCCGGCGGCCAGGGCGCGGGCTTCCTGACCCTGCGCAGCGCGGGGGCGGACCGGCTGCTCTCCGCCTCCTCCCCGGCCGCGAACCGCGTGGAACTGCACACCCACCTGCGCGAAGGCGACGTGATGCGGATGCGCCCGGTGGAAGCGATCGACCTACCGGCCGGCACGGCCGTGACGCTGCAGCCGGGCGGCTTCCACCTGATGTTCATGGGGCTGAAGCAGCCCTTCGAGCAGGGGACGCAAGTGCCGGTGACGCTGGTGTTCGAACGCGCCGGCAGCGTGACGGTGCAACTGCCGGTGCAAGGCGCCGGGGCGCGGATGCATGGGCATTGAGGGCATAGCCCTCACTCTGCGGGGGATTGAGGGCTCTGCCCTCAAACTCCCGTTGAGGGGGAAATGACTTTCCATCGGTTTGGGGGCGGCGCCCCTCCCGCTTCCTGCCCACCCCATGGTTGCGCCCCGCCCCCGGAAAGGCCAATTCTTCCAGCATGAAACGCCGCGCCCTGCTCGCTGTCCCCATGGCCGCCCCGGCCATCGCCCCAGCCGCCTCCCTGGCCCAGGGTGCCGCCCCCCGGCGCGTCCACGCCATTTCGCTGTTGGGCGAGGCGGCGCTGCCCGCCGATTTCCCGCACTGGGCCTGGGCCAACCCCGATGCCCCCAAGGGCGGCGACGTCACCTTCGCGGCCATCGGCAGTTTCGACAGCTTCAACCCCTATATCCTGCGCGGCGCGCCGGCGGCGGGGTCCAGCATCCTGTACGACACGCTGACCTCCTCCGCCCAGGATGAGGCGAGCACGGAATACGCCCATCTCGCGGCCTTCATCGAACTGCCGGCCGACGGCCTCGGTGTCGCGTTCGAGCTGCGGCCGGAGGCCCGCTGGCATGATGGCCGGCCCATCACCGCGGCCGATGTCGTCTGGACCTTCGAGACGCTGGTCCGCCAGGGCCGGCCTTTCTACCGCGCCTATTGGGGCGATGTGGAATCCGTGCGGGCGGAGGGCGAGCGCCGCGTCGTCTTCCGCTTCAAGACCAATGAGAACCGCGAACTGGCCCAGGTGCTGGGCCAGATGCCCGTGCTGCCGAAACATTGGTGGGAGGGGCGCGACTTCTCCCGCCCCTTGCAGGAAGCCCCGCTGGGCAGCGGCCCGTACAAGCTGGAACGGTTCGAAAGCGGGCGCTCCGTCACCTATCGCCGGGTGGAGGATTACTGGGCCCGCAACCTGGGCACGGCGCGCGGGCTGAACAATTTCGGCTCCATCCGATACGAGTATTTCCGCGACAGCACCGTGGCGTTCGAGGCGTTCAAGGCCGGCCAGGTGGATGCGCGGATGGAGAATGTCGCCCGCGACTGGGCCACAGGCTACGACTTCCCGGCCATCCGCCGCGGCCTGGTGAAGCGGGAGGCGATCCGCCACGAGATCCCGACCGGCATGCAGTCCTTCTCCTTCAACCTGCGGCGGCCGGTGTTCCAGGATGCCCGCGTGCGGGAAGCGCTGGTGCAGGTGTTCGATTTCGAATGGCTGAACGCCAACATCTTCTTCGGCAGCTATGCCCGCACCAGCAGCTATTTCTCCAACAGCGAACTGGCCTCCTCCGGCCTGCCCGAGGGGCGGGAGCTGGAGATCCTGAGCCAGTTCCGCGCGCAGCTGCCCGAGCGCCTGTTCACCGAGCCCTTCCGCCTGCCCGCCACCGATGGCAGCGGCAACAACCGAGAGGGGCTGCGCCGCGCGCTGGACCTGTTGCGCCAGGCGGGCTGGACGGTGCGCGACCGCAAGCTGGTGAACGCGCAGGGCCAGCAATTCCGCTTCGAGATCCTGCTGGACAGCGCGACCTTCGAGCGCGTGGCCCTGCCCTATGTGCAATGGCTGCAGCGCCTGGGCATCGAGGCCAGCGTGCGCACGGTGGACCCCGCGCAGTACCGCGTGCGGATGGATGCCTTCGACTTCGACATGACCGTGGATGTGATGGGCCAGTCCCTCTCGCCCGGGAACGAGCAGCGCGACTATTTCAGCTGCGAGAAGGCGAACGAGCACGGCAGCCAGAACGTGCCGGGCATCTGCTCGCCGGTGATCGACGCGCTGGTGGACCAGGTGATCAACGCGCCCAGCCGCGAGGAGCTGATCGCCCGCACCCATGCGCTGGACCGGGTGCTGCTGTGGCAGCATTTCGTCATCCCCAACTGGCACAGCCGCGAATTCCGCCTGGCCTGGTGGGACCGTTTCGGCCGGCCGGACCGCAACCCGCGCTATGGCTCCGGCTTCCCCACCAGCTGGTGGGTGGATGCGGCGAAAGATCGCGCCCTGACCGAGGCGCGCCGTTGAGCATGAGCCACGAACTCCCGTTCGCGTCTCACCCTCACGCCGAGAGGCCGTGTCACCGTCAGCGGCCGTACCGGCCTCGACGGATCGGGCTCTGATCCATGGGCGCTTATCTCCTCCGCCGCCTGTTGCTGCTGGTGCCGACGCTGTTCGGCATCATCCTGATCAATTTCGCGGTCGCGCAATTCGCGCCAGGCGGCCCGGTGGAACAGGCCATCCAGGAACTGCGCGGTGAGGGCCAGACCATGGGCCGCCTGACCGGCGAGGGCCCCGGCGAATTGCGCCGCCCCAGCAGTAGTGGCACGGAAACCAGCACCTATCGCGGCGCCCGCGGCCTGGACCCCGCCATCGTGCGCGAGATCGAGCGCACCTTCGGCTTCGACAAGCCTGCCCATGTGCGCTTCTGGGAGATGCTGAAGGGCTATCTGCGCTTCGACCTGGGCCGCTCGCTGTTCCGCGACCGCCCGGTGTGGGACCTGGTGTGGGAGAAGATGCCCGTCTCCATCTCGCTCGGGCTGTGGTCCACGCTGATCATCTATCTGGTCTCCATTCCGCTGGGCATCCGCAAGGCGGTGCGGGACGGGTCGAACTTCGATCTCTGGACCTCCGCCATCGTGCTGGTGGGCTATGCCATTCCGGGCTTCCTGTTCGCGGTGCTGCTGGTGGTGCTGTTCGCCGGCGGCAGCTTCCTGCAATGGTTCCCGCTGCGCGGGCTGCTGAGTTCGGGCGCCGAGGACTGGCCGTTCTGGCAGCGCGCGCTGGATTATGCCTGGCACATGGTGCTGCCCACGGTGGCGCTGGTGATCGGCGGCTTCGCGGGGCTGACCATGCTGACCAAGAACTCCTTCCTGGAGGAGATCGGCAAGCAATACGTCCAGACCGCGCGGGCCAAGGGGGCCACGGAACAGCGCGTGCTGTACGGGCATGTGTTCCGCAACGCGATGCTGATCATCATCGCGGGCTTTCCCGCGGCCTTCATCGGCATCCTGTTCACCGGCGCGCTGCTGGTGGAGATCATCTTCTCGCTGGATGGCCTGGGCCTGCTGGGGTTCGAGGCCGCGATCCGCCGCGACTATCCGCTGATGTTCGGCACGCTGTATTTCTTCACGCTGCTGGGGCTGGTGATGCAGATCGTCAGCGATTTCACCTACACGCTGGTGGACCCGCGTATTGATTTTGAAGGGCGGCGCTGACGCATGATTCTGTGGCCCCAGCCCGACGGCAGCACCCTCGCCACCCCCCAGCCCGCCCATGCCGTGATGGCCGGCGCGCTGATGGCGCATCTGGCAGAGCGGCCGGAGCCCTTCAGCCACATCGTCAACGCCGCCGTGCAGCATGACGTGGCCTGGCAGGGCTGGGAGCAGGCGCCGCAATTCGATGCCGAGACCGGCCTTCCCCTCGCCTTCAACGCCGTGCCCGGGCACCAGCATGTGCCGATGTGGGAAAACGGGGTGCGGCTCGCGCTCGCCAATTGGGGGCTGTGGGCGGCGCTGCTGATCCTGCGCCACGGCAGCCACATCTACCGCATGGGCATCCTGCGCGACCCCAGCCCGGAATCCCGCGCCGCCCTGCTGGGCTACATCGCCCGCGAACCCGAATGGGGGGCCGCGATGATGGCGCAGCTGGGCGTGACCGAGGAACAGGTCGCCCCCCTCTCCCTGAAGCTGGCCATGGTGGACGCCATCGCGCTGGCGCTGTGCTGGGGCAAGGAGAGCTTCCCCTGCGGCGGGCCCACGCTGACGCGCGTGACGCCCTTTCACGCCGTGCTGGACCCCTGGCCGCTCGCGCTGCCGGAACTGACCGTATCCTGCGAGGCGCTGCGCCTGCGCGGCCCCTATGCCGATGCCGCGGCCCTGCGCGCCGCGCTCGCCGAGGCACCCCGCGAAACCCTCGGCTTCCGGCTGACGCCCGCATGAAGCTCTCCCCGCTGACGCAACGGCGCCTGGCCAATTTCCGCGCGAACCGGCGCGGCTGGTGGTCGCTGTGGATCTTCGTGGCGCTGTTCGGCCTGACGCTGTGCGCCGAGGTCATCGCCAATGACCGCCCGCTGATCGCGCGGGTGGATGGGCACTGGCTGTTCCCCGTCGCCGTGAACTATGCCGAAAGCGACATATTGCCCGACGGCCTGCCCACCGACGCCGATTGGCACGACCCCGAATTGCAGCGCCAAGTGGCCGAGCAGGGCTGGGCGCTGTGGCCGCCCATCCGGTATTCCTATGGCAGCGTGGTGCGCGACCTGGGCCGCCCCGCGCCCAGCCCGCCCAGCGCCCGCAACTGGCTGGGCACCGATGACCAGGCGCGCGATGTCGCGGCGCGGGTGATCTATGGCTTCCGCATCTCCGTGCTGTTCGGCTTCACATTGACCATCATCGCCAGCGCCATCGGCATCGCGGCCGGCGCCGTGCAGGGCTATTACGGCGGCACGACGGACCTGCTGTTCCAGCGCTTCATCGAGGTCTGGTCCGGCATGCCGCAGCTGTTCCTGCTGATCATCATGTCCAGCGTGATCCAACCGGGATTCTGGACGCTGCTGATCTTCCTGCTGGTGTTTTCCTGGATGAGCCTGACCGGGGTGGTGCGCGCGGAATTCCTGCGCGGCCGCAACCTGGACTATGTGCGCGCCGCCCGCGCGCTGGGGGTGGGGGACCGCTCCATCATGTTCCGCCACATCCTGCCCAACGCCATGGTGGCCACGCTGACCTTCCTGCCCTTCACCCTGTCGGGTTCCGTCACGGCGCTGGCCTCGCTGGATTTCCTGGGCTTCGGCCTGCCGCCCGGCTCGCCCTCGCTGGGAGAGCTGCTGAACCAGGGCAAGAACAACCTGCAGGCGCCCTGGCTGGCCTTCACCGGCTTCCTGGTGCTGGGCGGCGTGCTGTCGCTGCTGACCTTCGTGGGGGAAGCCGTGCGCGACGCGTTCGATCCAAGGAAGCTGGGGGGGCGAGGCTCTTGATCGGCATGTTGGCTTCCCAAGGGCGCGGGCAAAGCCCCCAGACAGTGGGACAACCGGCATGAGCCTGCTGACCGTCGAGAACCTCTCCGTCGCCTTCCGCGGCAAGACCGTGGTCCATGGCGTCTCCTTCACCGTGAACCCTGGTGAGGTGGTGGCGCTGGTGGGCGAATCCGGCTCCGGCAAATCGGTCACGGCGCTGTCCTGCCTGGGCCTGCTGCCCCATGGCGGCACCAACCCCGAGGGCCGCATCACCCTGGACGGCGTGGAGGTGCTGCGCGCCGACAACGCCACCCTGCGCCGCCTGCGCGGGGGCCTGGCCGGCATGGTCTTCCAGGAGCCCATGACCAGCCTGAACCCGCTGCACAGCATCGGCCGCCAGGTGAGCGAGGCGATCACCCTGCAACGCCCCGTCGCGGGCGCCGCGCTGGAGGCGGAGGTGAAGGCCGCCCTGGTCCGCGCCGGCCTGCCGGGCATGACGGAGCGGCTGGGCGCCTTCCCGCACCAGCTCTCGGGCGGGCAACGCCAGCGGGTGATGATCGCGGCCGCCCTGGCCAACAACCCCAAGCTGCTGATCGCGGACGAACCCACCACCGCGCTGGACGTGACGATCCAGGCCCAGATCCTGGCCCTGCTGGCCGAGCTGAAGCAGAGCCTGAACATGGCCATGCTGCTGATCACGCATGACCTGCACATCGTCCGCCGCCAGGCCGACCGCGTGGTGGTGATGAAGGACGGCCAGGTGGTGGAACAGGGCAGCGTGGCGGAGGTCTTCGCCAACCCCCAGCACCCCTACACCCGCATGCTGCTGGCCACCGAGCCGCGCGGCCGCCCCGCCCCGGTGCCCGACGCCGCCCCGGTGGTGATGCAGGCCCGCGACCTGCGCGTGCATTTCCCCATCAAGCGCGGCCTGCTGCGCCGGGTGGTGGGGCAGGTGAAGGCGGTCGATGGCGTCTCTCTGGCGCTGCGTGCCGGTGAGACGCTGGGCATCGTGGGCGAATCCGGCAGCGGCAAGACCACGCTGGGCCTGGCCATGCTGCGGCTGGAGGACAGCCAGGGCGAGATCGGCCTCGAAGGCCGCTCCATCCAGGGCCTGTCCCGCACGGAGCTGCGCCCGCTGCGCGCCCGCATGCAAATCGTGTTCCAGGACCCCTATGGCAGCCTCTCGCCGCGCATGTCCGCCGGCGAGATCATAGGCGAGGGCCTGGCCGTGCACGAACCCCATATGTCCCAGGCCCAGCGCGACGCCCGCGTGGCCGAGGCGCTGGTGGAGGTGGGGCTGGCGCCGGAAATGGCGGAACGCTACCCGCATGAATTCTCCGGCGGGCAGCGGCAACGCATCGCCATCGCCCGCGCCCTGGTGCTGAAGCCGCGCATCCTGGTGCTGGATGAACCGACCTCGGCGCTGGATGTGTCGGTGCAGGCACAGGTGGTGGAGCTGCTGCGCGGGCTGCAGGCGAAGCACGGGCTGGCCTATCTGTTCATCTCCCACGACCTGCGTGTGGTGCGCGCCATGGCGCACCGGATCATGGTGATGAAGGACGGCCGCATGGTGGAGGAAGGCGAAGCCGAAGCCCTGACCGCCGCCCCGCGTGAGGAATATACGCGGAAACTGATGCAGGCGGCGTTTCTGTAAGGGCGCCGGGGGCTCCGCCCCCGGACCCCGGCCAGGGCTCTGCCCTGGACCAGCCAAAGGCCGAAAGGCCCTTGGAACCCATGAATTGGCGCTTCATCCTCGCAGGCGGTGCGCCATTTTCATGATTAAAATCAATAAGAAACACCCTCCCAAGACCCGCACCAAACCGATGGGGTCCAGGGGCCTTTCGGCTCCTGGTGGGGGGAGCCCGAGGGGGGCAAAGCCCCTCTCGGATCAGCACATCGCCGCATCGTGCCGCGCGCCCATCCGCACCGCCTCGCCCACCGCCTCCCCGATCACCAGCAGCGCGGGGCCTTTGCCAACCCAGCCCGGCGCCTGTTCCACCACCTGTTCCAGCGGTCCGCGCAATTCGCGCTGCGCCGGCGTGCCGCCCTGTTCGATCAGCGCGGCGGGGGTGTGGGCCGGCAGGCCGTGGGTGGTCAGCCCTTCCAGCAATTGGGGCATGGTGGTGATGCCCATGTAGATCGCCAGCGTCTGCCCCGGCCGGGCGAGCGCCGCGAAATCCAGGTCCAGCCGGCCTTCGCGCGTGTGGCCGGTCACCAGCGTCAGCACGCGCGCCACGCCGCGATGGGTCAGGGGAATGCCGGCCTGGGCGGCGCAGGCCAAGGCGGCGGTCACGCCCGGCACCACTTCGAAGGCGATGCCCTCGCGCGCCAGCTCCTGGGCTTCCTCCCCGCCGCGGCCGAACACGAAGGGGTCACCGCCCTTCAGCCGCACCACCCGCTTGCCCTGGCGGGCCAGGCGCACCAGCAGGGTGTTGATCTCCTCCTGCGGCAGGCAGTGGTTGGCGCGGGATTTGCCGACGAAGATGCGCTCCGCGTCGCGGCGTGCCATGGCCAGCACGGCCTCGCCCACCAGCCGGTCATGCACGATCACATCGGCCTCGCCCAGCAGGCGCAGGGCACGCAGCGTCAGCAGGTCGGGCGCGCCGGGGCCGCCGCCGACCAGGTGGACCATGCCGGGGGGCGTGGTCTCGGCGGCTTCGAGTTCCTCGGCGAAGGCGGCCTCGGCCTCGGCCTGGCGGCCGGCCTGGGCCAGCGCGGCGGGGCGGCCGGTGAAGGCGCGCTCCAGAAAGGCGCGGCGGGCCGGCAGGGCCGGCAGCTTCGCGCGCACGGCGGCCTGGAACCGGGCGCCGAGCGCCGCCACCCGGCCGATCAGCGGCGGCAGGGCGGCTTCGATCCGCTGGCGCAGCATGCGGGCCAGCACGGGGGCGGCGCCGCCGGTGGAAACCGCCACCGTGATGTCGTCGCGCTCGATGATCGCGGGCATGATGAAGCTGCAGAGTTCCGGCCGGTCCACGATGTTCACCGGGATGCCGCGCGCCTGCGCGGTTTCGGACAGCGCGAACAGATCGGCCTCCGGCGCATCGGCGCCGATGGCCAGGGCGCAGCCCTCCAGCAATTCCGGCGCGAAGCGTTCGGCGCGGCGCAGCACGGCGCCGGCGGCCAGCAGCGGCTCGGCCTTGCGGTCGGCCACCTCGCCATGGCCCAGCACCAGCACGGTGCGGCCGTCCAGCTTCAGAAAGGCGGGGTAATGGCGCATCAGGCGGGCTCCGGCTGGCGGGCTTCTGCAAGTAGGGCGGCGATCTCCGGCCTGCAACTGCCGCAGCCGGTGCCGGCCTGGGTGGCATCGCCCACGGCGGCCACGGAACAGCAGCCCGCGCCGATCGCATCCTCGATCCGCGCGCGGGAAACACCGTTGCACACGCAGATGGTGGGGGATGGCGCCGGGCCGCTGGCGGGCGCCCCAGCCAGGATCGTGCGGCGGGCGGCGCTGCCGATCGCGGTTTCCGCGAACAGCCCGGCCAGCCAGTCGCGCGGGGGCAGCCGGTGATCGGGGGCCAGGAACACCACGGCCAGCAACTGGCCATCGCGTAGGGCGGCGGCGCGGTAATGGCCGCCGGCCGCATCCTCCAGCACCACCCAATTGGCGCCGGGCACGCCGCAGGCCTCACGCAAGGCCGCGAAGCGAGGGGCCGCCTGGTCGCCGCCCGCCAGCTCATGGCGCCAGACGCCGCCTTCCAGCGGCACCACCGCCTGCCAGGCTGCATGCAGCGCCAGGCGCCGGCGCGCCAGCACGAAGCCCTGCCAGCGGCAGGCGAAGGGCTCCACCGCCACCGGGGTGTGCTTCAGCTCCGGCTGACCGCTGACGGGGTCCACGGCGGGGTTCACGGCGGTGTTGATCCGCGCGCCGTGGGCGAAGGCCTCGGTCCAGTGCATGGGGGCGAAGACTTCGCCGCGCCGCTGCCCGGTGTCGTGCCGCAGGCGCAGCACGGCCTGGCCCTGCGTGCCTTCCACCCGCACCAGCGCGCCATCGGGGGCGGGGGCGTCGGCGGGGTGCATGGCCAGGAAGGGCTCGGGCAGATGCGCCATCAGGCGCGGCACCGGGCCCGTGCGCGTCATGGTGTGCCACTGGTCGCGCAGGCGGCCGGTGTTGAGGATGAAGGGCAGGCCCTCCCCAGGCAGGTTCGCGGGCGGGCGGAAGGCGGTGGGCACGAAGCGCGCGGGCGGCGCCAGGCGCCCGCCCTGCTCGCCGCGCCGGGCGACGGGCCAGCGGGTGGGCTCCATCGCCTCGTATTCGGCGTCGGTCAGCTCGGCCAGGCCCGAGATGTCGAACACCCGGTTGGCGGGCCGGGCCAGGCCGGTCAGCGCCGCGTGCTCGCGGAAGATGTCGGCGGGGCCCTTCCAGGCGAACTGCCCGCCCCAGCCCAGCCGCGCCGCGAGTTGGCTGATGATCCACCAATCCTGCCGGGCCTCTCCGGGGGCGGGCAGGAAGCGGCGTTGGCGGCTGATCACGCGCTCGCTGTTGGTGACGGTGCCGTCCTTCTCGCCCCAGCCCAGCGCCGGCAGGCGGATGCGCGCCATGCCCACCGTGTCGCTATCGGCCACGCAATCGCTGACAGCCAGCATGGGCACCCGGCGCAGGGCGCTGCGCACCGCATGGCCCGCCGGCAGGGAGACAGCGGGGTTGGTCGCCATCACCCACAGCGCGCCGATGCGGCCCTCGGCGGCGGCGTTGAACAGCTCCACCGCCTTCAGCCCCGGGCCCGGCGCCAGGCGCGGTGCCCGCCAGAAGGCCGAGAGCGCCTCGGCCTCCCCAGGGCGGTCCCATTCCAGATGGCCGGCCAGCATGTTGGCCAGCGCGCCGACCTCCCGCCCACCCATGGCGTTGGGCTGGCCGGTGACGCTGAACGGCCCGCCGCCAGCCCGCCCCAGGCTGCCATGCAGCAGATGCGCGTTGATGATGGCATTCGCCTTGTCCGCCCCGGCCGAGGACTGGTTCACCCCCTGGCTGAACAGCGTGACGGTGCGCGGGGTCTCGGCGACCCAGGCGTGGAAGGTGGCGATGGCCTCGGGCGAGAGACCGGTCAGGGCGGGCACGTCCAGGCCGCGCGCGGCGTCCAGTGCCGCCTCCATGCCCGGCGCGGAGAAACCCACGGCGTGCAGATGCGCGAGCAGGCCGTTGAACAGCGCGACATCGCTGCCCGGGCGCAGCGGCAGATGCAGGTCCGCGCCCTCGCAGGTGGCGGTGCGGCGGGGGTCGATCACCACGATGCGCTTGCCCGCCCGCGCGGCCTGGATGCGCTGGAACAGCACCGGGTGGCACCAGGCCAGGTTGCTGCCCACCAGCACCAGCAGATCGGCCTGTTCCAGGTCGTCATAGATGCCGGGCACCAGATCCTCGCCGAAGGCGCGGCGATGCCCCGCCACGGCGCTGGCCATGCACAGGCGCGAATTGCTGTCGATGTTGGCCGTGCCCAGGAAGCCCTTGGCCAGCTTGTTGGCGGCGTAATAATCCTCGGTCAGCAACTGGCCCGAGACATACAGCGCCACCCCTTCCGGCCCATGGGTATCGAGGGCGGTGCGAAAGCCCTCCGCCAGCGCGTCCAGCGCGGCGTCCCAGCTCGCGCGCTTGCCGTCCACCTCGGGGTGCAGCAGGCGGTGGGGGTGGGCCAGTGTCTCGCCCAGGGCGGTGCCCTTGCTGCACAGCCGGCCGCGATTGGCGGGGTGGGCGGGGTCGCCCTTCACCGGGGCGCCCGGGCTGGCCAGCACCCCGCAACCCACGCCGCAATAGGGGCAGGTGGTGCGCGTCATGCCGCCTCCCCGAGGGCCGCATCCCTCATGAAGGCCGCGCCGAAGGGCAGCGCCGCGCGCTGGTCCCCCACCGGGGCGCGGCACTTGATCAGGTCCATGTAGAAACCGGCATCGGCGATGTCGCCATACAGCACCGCCCCCACCAGCCGCCCGTCCCGCAGGGAGAGGCGGCGGTAGCATTCCTCCTGCTCGTCCAGCAGGGTCAGGGTCTCGGTGTCCGGCGCCGCGATCTCGCCCGCCGACCACACCGCGGCGCCCGAGACCTTGAGTGCCGCCGAATCGGCGCGGGGCGACCAATGGGCGGCCTCGCCGGCCAGGGCGCGGATGGCGGCCTCGGCCTGTTCCAGCGCGGGGGCGACCAGGCCCACGCACACGCCCTCCACCTCGGCGCATTCGCCGATGGCCTGGATGGCGGGGTCGGAGGTGACGAGCCGCGCATCGGTGCGGATGCCGCGCCCCACCTCCAGCCCCGCTTCCTTGGCCAGAGCGGTGTTGGGGGTGATGCCCACGGCCATCACCACCAGCTGCGCCGGCAGTACCCGGCCATCGGCCAGCCGCACGCCGGTCGCCTGGTCCTCGCCCTCGATGGCCACCGTGCTGGCGGGCATGGCGAAGCGGATGCCCCGCCGCTCCAGCCGGCCGGAGAGCAGCAGCCCCGCGCGGTCGTCGATCTGGCGGTTCATCAGGCAGGCGGTGCCATGCACCACCGTGACCTTCATGCCCCGGTGCGCGAGGCCCGCCGCCGCTTCCAGCCCCAGCAGCCCGCCGCCGATCACCACCGCGCGCCCATGCCCGCGGGCGGTGCGCAGCATGTGCCGGACATCGGCCATGTCGCGATAGCAGACGACGCCCGGCAGCTCCGCGCCCGGCAGCGGCAGCCGCACGGCGGAGGACCCCATGGCCAGGATCAGCCGGTCATACGGCACCACCTGGTTGCGCTGGGTGAGGGCCAGCCGCGCCACGCGGTCCAGCGCCACCACCCGGGTGGCGGGGCGATAGGTCACGCCGCGCGCCGCCAGCGCCTGATGGTCGTGGGTGATCAGCGCCTCAACCTCCACCTCTCCCGCCAGCAGGCGTGAGAGCGCCACGCGGTCGTAAGGCAGGGTGGGCTCCGCCCCCAACAGGGTGACCGAGGCACCGGGCACGCGCTCCGCCGCGAGCACCGCGGCGCGTGTCCCCGCGGGCCCGGCCCCGATCACCAGGATGCGCATGGTCAGGCCGCTTCCAGCGCCGGGTTGGCGTGGCGCGCGTGCAGGAATTCCAGCACGGCGGCGCGCGCGTTGATGAAGCGCGGGTCGTTGGCCAGCGCCAGCCGATCACGCGGGCGGGGCAGGTCCACGTGCAGGATCTCTCCCACATGCGCGTTCGGGCCGTTGGTCAGCATCACGATGCGGTCGGACAGCAGCACCGCCTCATCCACGTCGTGGGTGATCATCATGGTGGTCATGCCGAGCTCCGCGTGGATCTGCATCACCTGGTCCTGCAGATGCGCGCGGGTCAGCGCGTCCAGCGCGCCGAAGGGCTCGTCCATCAGCAGCACCTTGGGCTTCATGGCGAGCGCCCGGCCGATGCCGATGCGCTGCTTCATGCCGCCCGAGATCTCATGCGGGCGCTTGTCCTTGGCATGCGTCATGCGCACCAGGGCCAGGTTGTGCAGGATCCATTCGTGCCGTTCCTTGCGGGACATGCTGCCGCGCAGGGTCTGGTCCACCGCCAGCTTGATGTTCTCGTAGCAGGTGAGCCAGGGCAGCAGGGAATGGTTCTGGAACACCACGGCGCGGTCCGGGCCGGGGCCCGAGATCTCGCGCCCATCCAGCACGACGCCGCCCAGCGTGGGTTCCAGCAGGCCGGCCACCACGTTCAGCATGGTGGACTTGCCGCAGCCGGAATGGCCGATCACGGCGACGAACTCGCCCTTTTCGATCGCCAGTTCCACATCGGACAGCACGGGCACCGGGCTGCGCGGGAAGGCGATGGTCAGGCGGGAAATGTCGAGGAATGCGGGCATGGTCTGTCTCCTCAATTCGCCATGGTGCCACGGGTAACCAGACGGCCGACCAGAGCCACGAGGCGGTCCAGCGCGAAGCCCACAAGGCCCACATAGACCAGGGCCACGATGATGTCGGTCAGGTTGGAGCTGTTCCAGGCATCCCACACGAAGAAGCCGATGCCCACGCCGCCGATCAGCATCTCCGCCGCGATGATCGCCAGCCAGGACAGGCCGATGCCGATGCGCAGACCGGTGAAGATGTAGGGGGCGGCCGCCGGCAGGACGACCTTCAGGAAGTAGGCCGGGCCGCGCAGCCGGATCACGGCGGCGACGTTGCGGTAATCCTGCGGGACGTTCCGCACGCCGACGGAGGTGTTGATGATAATCGGCCAGACCGAGGTGATGAAGATCACGAAGATGGCGCTCGGCTGTGCCTCCCGGAAGGCGGCCAGCGACAGCGGCAGCCAGGCGAGCGGCGGGATGGTGCGCAGCACCTGGAAGATGGGGTCGAGCCCGCGCATGGCGAAGGTGGAGGTACCGATCAGCAGGCCGGTGGCGATACCCACCACCGCCGCGATGGAAAAGCCCATGAACACGCGCGTCAGGCTGGCGGACAGGTGCCAGAACAGGCCCTTGTCCAGCCCGCCATTGTCATAGAACGGGTTGACGATCAGGTCGTAGCTCTGCGTCCAGACCTGGCTGGGCGCGGGCAGGGTGGCGCCGGGCTGGCGGCCGGCGAATTCCCACACGGCCAGCAGCACGGCCAGGATCAGCAAAGGCGGCAGCACCTCCGCCGCGATCTTGCGCAGGCGGCTGTCCTGCGGAATGACCGGCACCGGGCGCTTGGCGCCCTGCCCGGGGGTGGAGACGGCGGCGGGAGCCGCCACCGGCTTGGCTTGCACGTTCATGGATCAGGCCCCCGGGCTGCGCTTGATGGGCTGGGAAGCGAGGTAGGCCGCCGGGTTCTCCGGATCGAACACCTTGCCGTCGAAGAAGGTCTCGGGCCCGCGGCTGGTGCCGGCGGGCATGGCGGAGGCCGGGACGCCCGCGCGCTCGGCCGCCGCGCGCCACAGCGCTTCCTTGTTCACCTGCGCGACCAGTTCGCGCGTGTTGGTGTCGGGCGGCAGCACGCCCCAGCGGATGTCCTCGGTCAGGAACCACAGGTCGTGCGACTGGAAGGGATAGCTGGCGTGGTCGCGCCAGAACTTCATCGTCAGGTCCAGGTTCGTGATGTTGCGGCCATCGCCGTAATCCACCACGCCCTGCAGGCGCGGCAGGATGTCGGCCGGCGGCACGTTGAACCAGGCACGGCGGCCCAGGATGTTGGCCAGCTCCGCCTTGTTGCCGGGCACGTCGCACCACTGCGCGGCCTCGATCGTGGCGGCCAGCAGGGCCTGGGTGGCGTGGGGGTTCTGCTCCACGAAGCTGCCGCGCAGGGCGAAGGCCTTCTCCGGGTGGTTCTTCCAGATCTCACCGGTGATGGCGGCGGTGTAGCCCAGGCGCTGCGCGACGAGCTGGGCATTCCAGGGCTCACCCACGCAGAAGGCGTCCATGGTGCCCACGCGCATGTTGGCCACCATCTGCGGCGGAGGGACGACGATGGTAGAGACATCGCGGTCCGGGTCGATGCCCGCGGCCGCCAGCCAGTAGCGGATCCACAAATCATGCGTGCCGCCGCGGAAGGTCATCGCGACCTTGCTTTCGGGGGTCAGCACGCGGCGCAGCGGCGAGGCATCGAGCTTCGCGCCGTGGGAGGCATGCTTGGCCGCGACCGAGATCGCCTGGCCGTTGGTGTTCAGCCGCGCGAGGAGGGCCATCGGCACCGGCTGGTTGTTCTGCACGATGCGGCCGGTGTGGATCAGATAGGCCATCGGCGTCAGCAGATGCGCGCCGTCGATCCCGCCGGAACCCCCGCCGAGGACCAGGTTGTCGCGCGTGGCGCCCCAGCTGGCCTGCTTGCTCACCTCCACATCGGGCATACCGTATTTGGCGAACAGGCCCTTTTCCTTGGCCACGATCAACGGGGCCGAATCGGTCAGCGCGATGTAGCCGAGGGTGGCCTTGCGGACCTCCGGCGTGGTGGCCCCTTGCGCGAAGGCGCCGCGCGGCGCGGCGGCCCGGGCTGCGGCCAGCAGCGCGGTGATGGACAGGATGGCGGCGCGACGGTTCATGCGAGGCTACTCCAGCGGCGGGGTCGGTTGGGGTGGGGTAAGGGGTTCGGGCTCACCGATGCGGCCGGCGGCGGCGCGCCACAGATCGGGGTCCCAGGCATCGAGCAGCGCGACGCTGTCGGCCACGGCCGGCAGGTGGCCCCAGCGCAGCATCTGCCCGCGCCACCATTCGGCCTCGGACCGGAAGGGGAAGGTGGCGTCGCGGAAGGAAAGCTGGCCCACCGAACCCAGGCCCTTGGCGATGGTCTCGGGTTCCAGATGCGCGAAGGCGCGGCTGCGCAGGATGCGCACGGCGTCGTCGCGGTTCTCGGGTTCGTCCAGCCAGCGGGCGGCGGCGATGGTGGCGGCCGTGATGCCGATCGCGGCCTCCCGGTTCGCGGCGGCCCAGGCGGCGTCGAAGCCCAGCACCTTCTCCGGGTGGCCGGGCCAGATGTCGCCGGTGTTCATGATGACCCGGCCGGCGCCCAGCGCCACCGCGTGGCTGCCCCAGGGCGCCCCGGTGCAGAAGCCGTCGATGCGCCCGGCGGCCAGGTGGGCGGCCACCTGCGGCGGGGGCACCACCGTCAGGCGGATGTCGCGGTCGGCATCCAGCCCCAGCCGCGCCAGCCAGAAGCGCAGCAGGTAGTTGTGGGAGGAGAAGGGGAACACCACGCTGAGCGTGCTGCCGCGCAGCGCCTGCGGCCCCCGCTGCGCGAAGGCGCTGGCCAGGGCGGGGCTGAGGGTGATGGCATTGCCCTGGCGCCCCAGCCCGCAGGCCACGGTGATGTCGGCATGCACCCCGCCCAGCCCGGCGGCCAGCGCGATGGGCATGGGGCTGAGCATGTGCGCGCCCTCCAGGGCGCCGAAGGCGATGCGGTCCCGCAGGGTCGCCCAGGAGGGTTCGGCGGAAAGCGCGACATTGAGGCCCACGGCCTCGAACAGGCCCAGGGCCTCGGCCACCAGCAGCGGCGCGGCGTCCAGCAGCGGCACGAAGCCGATGCGGGTGACCTGCGCGGCATGACGGCGCGCGGAACGGGGGGAATCGAGGGAGCTGTCGTCTGGCAAGGCGGTGTCCGCGCGCTGGAAGCGCTGCTGGCGGGCCGCCTTTGGACCGCGGTGATCAGGAGCGGTGGACCGGCCACGCCATTGTGGCCTCCGCTTGCTGCTTCAATGCATGGCAATTCGCGGGATGCCAAGTGGAAATGACTCCATACGGGTCACGCATTGCAGCATTCAGCCAGGAAATGCGCGATATGCAGTCCGTTTGCTTATATTTTGGCCAGAATACTGCGGGAGACATCCACCAGCTTCATCCCGCGTTCCATCGCCAGGCGCTGCAGGCGCTTGTGGGCCTCGGGTTCGCTGATGCCCTGCTCGCGCATCATCCGGCGCTTGGCCTTGTCCACCGCCTCGCGCTCGGCCAGCGTGGCGCGGGCCTGGGCCAGCTCCTGCCGCAGGGCGTGGAAGGCCTTGAACTGCAGGTTCGCCACCTCCAGCACCGGGCGCACCCGGGCGGGGTCCAGCCCCTCGGTGATATAGGCGGCGACGCCGGCCTGCAGGGCATCGGCCATCAGCTCCGGCGCGGCGCGGCTGGCGAACAGCACCACCGGCCGCGGCTCATCCCGATGCAGGGCGCGCATGGATTCCAGCGCGTCGCGTGAGGGGTCGTCCATGTCGCACACGATGATGTCGGCGCCCGAGGCGCGGACAAGCTCCGTCAACCGCGCGGCATCCGGCGCGACGGCCACGACGCTGAAGCCCGCGCCCTCCAGGCCCAGGCGTAGCCGTGCGGCCCGTTCCGTTTCGGCATCGACGAGCAAGACTCGCAGTATGGCCTCCATTCCGACATGTCGGTCCGGCGCCGGCTTTCCCCAACTTCAGGATGTATGGCAAGCGGCCCCCTCAAGGGAAGGGGTTAGCGCGTCCACTCCCCCAGCACCCGCGCGCTGGGGGTCTTCATGCCGCGATAGGGGGGCATAGTGGAATAGGCCAGCATGAAATCCAGCAGCACGCCGCCCGGGTTCACCGTCACGGTCTTCACCGCGCTGGCGGGCAGCGGCAGCCGCGCGCCGATGCAATAGCCGATCAGCAGCGGCGCCAGCTCCGCGGCGCCCAGGGTGCGGTGTTCCGTCTGCTCGCCCACGTTCAGGGTCAGGATCACCTGCTGCTGGGCGGTCAGGAACTTGGCGCCCGCCGCCCGCACGCCGGTGCTGTTTTCCTTCCACAGGGCATTCAGCGCGCCGCACAGCGCGCGCTCCTTGAAGGCCAGGGCCCGGCGATCGACGAAGATCGTGCCCTCCTGCATGCCGGAATCGGCGTCGACGGTGCGGGGCGCGGCAGTGTGGGACACGAGTCGTTTCCTTACGGCGGGCAAAGCGACGCAAGGATAAGGGCGGCCTGGTTACCGCATACTTTCAATGGCTACGGCAGCAGCCCCGCCTGGCGATACCCCTCGATCAGCGTGTCATAGACGGCCACCTCCGCCCGGCTGCGCGCCATCAGCTGCGCGCCGGCGATGGCCGCCATCATGGCACGGGCGCGCGGTTCCGCCTGGCTGGCCGGGACCACCCCCGCCTCCGCCAACTGCCTGGCCAGCCAGGCGACATTCGCCTCCATGAAGGCCAGCACCTCCCGCAGCACCGGTTCGGGCAGGTCGTCATGCTCGGCGGCCAGGTAGCTGCACAGGCACATGCGGTTCCCGGTCAGCAGGGCGCGGCGGAAGGTTTCCGGATAGCGGCGCAGGGCGGCCAGCGCGTCGGGCGCCTCCGCGCGCAGGGCTTCGAGGCTGGCGGCCGCGTCCTCCCGGTATCGTTGGGCGACGGCGGCGCCCAGATCGGCCTTGGTGGGGAAGTGATAGTGGATGCTGGCCGACTTGATGCCCACCTCCGCCGCCAGGTCGCGGAAGTTCAGCCCGCCATAGCCATGCGCCTGCGCCGCCCGCCTGGCCGCGGCCAGGATCGCCTCCTTCGCGCTCGCACTCATCGCCGCACCCCTTGCCTACCAATTGATAGATAGGGCTGGACAGGCCGAGCAGGAAGCCCTACCGGTTGCCTACCATGTGATAGGTAGACAACCCCATGATGACCATCCACGACTGGGCCACCGGCCCCTACCCCGCGCGGGTGCGCATCGCCCTGGCCGAGAAGGGCCTGGCGGACCGCGTGCGCTTCCGCTCGGTCGACCTGTACAAGGGCGATCACAAGCGGCCGGAATTCCTGGAGAAGAACTATTCCGGCACGCTGCCGGTGCTGGAACTGGCGGATGGAAGCTTCATCGCCGAATGCACGGCCATCACGCAGTACCTGGACACGCTGGCGGGCCCGCCCACCCTGACCGGCGCCACCCCGCGTGATGCCGGGATGATCCACATGATGAACAAGCGCGCCGAGCTGGAGGTGCTGGACCCCATCAGCGTCTATTTCCACCACGCCACCCCGGGGCTGGGGCCGGATGTGGAGCTGTACCAGAACCCGGAATGGGGCCTGCGCCAGCGCGACCGGGCGCTGCGCGGGCTGCGATACTTCGACGGGGTGCTGCGGCGGCAGCCCCATGTGGCGGGCGACGCCTTCTCGATGGCGGACATCGCGCTGATCGGCGGCATGCTGTTCGCCGGGATCGTGCAGCTGCCCATCCCAGAGGGCTGCGAGGCCCTGCTGGAATGGCATGGCCGGATGCGTGAGCGGCCGAGCTATCGCGGCCGCGTCACGATGTCCGGCTGAGCGGCCTCAGGCCGGGCGCACTTCCAGCGCCGTCGTGCGCTCGTCCATGCGCGGCGTCACCACCAGGTTCCGCTTGCTGGCCCAGCTGTGCATCAGCTGCACCACCGGCATGATGGGCGCGTTGTTCGCCACCCAGCGCACCGCGTCCTCCAGCTGCTTGCGGCGGTCGTCGTCGTCCATGGTGGCCTGGGCGCGCTGGGTCATCGCGTCCAGCTCCGGGCTGGAGAACCGGCCGGAGTTGGAGGCACCCGTCCGGCGGTCCCGGTCATAGGTATGCAGGATATTGGCCAGGGTGTAGCTGGCCTCCGCCGGGGAGCTGCCCCAGCTGGTCAGCCGCATGGCGAATTCCTGCCGCGCGCTGCGGGTGGAGAAGCTGGCCCAGGGCAGCGCGTCCACGCTGGTCTGCACGCCGATGCGCGACCAGTTCTGCGCCACTGCCTGCGCGATGCGCGAATCGTTGGGAAAGCGGTCGTTCGGCGTGGTCAGCACCAGCTTGAAGCCCTGCGGGAAGCCGGCCTCGGCCAGCAGGCGCTTCGCGCCGTCCACATCGGCCGGGCCCGGGCGCAGATCGGCCACGTAGCCGAAGGTGCCGGGCGGCAGCCACTGGCGGGTGGCGGTGGCCTGGCCTTCCATGATGCGCTCCGCGATCGCGTCGCGCCCGATGGCGATGTTCAGCGCCTGGCGCACCCGCACATCCAGGAACGGATTGGCGGGCAGTGGCGTGCCGGCATTGTCGGTCACACCCGGCACCGGGCCGGTGCGGCTGTAGTCCGGCATCAGATAGACGCAGCGCAGGCCCTCCGTCTCCGCCACGCGGATGCGGGCGTCGCGCTTCAGCCGCGCCAGGTCGCTGCTGGCCACCTGGTCGATCACGTCGATGTCGCCCGCGATCAGCGCGGCCGTGCGCGCCGCGTCATTGGCGATGAAGCGATAGGTCACGCGCGCCCAGGGCTGGGGACCGCCCCAATAGTCGGGGTTGCGCTCCATCTCCGTGCGGTCGCCCATGCGGTGGCTGACGAATTTGTAGGGGCCGGTGCCGATCACGGCCTTGCCGCTGTTATAGTCTTCGGTCGCGGCACCCTCACCGGCATGCTTGCTGATGATGAAGATGGAGGCGAGGTCGTTCGGCAGGATCGGGTTGGGGTAGCGGGTGTGGAAGCGCAGGGTCAGGGGGTCCACCACCTCCACCCGCGCGATGCTGCGCAGGAAGCCGCCGAAGCCGCCCGGGCTGTTCGGCACCGCCGGCGCGCGGGCGACGGTGAAGACCACGTCCTCGGGCGTCAGGGGGCGGCCGTCATGCCACTTCACGCCGGCGCGCAGCTTGAATTCCCATACGGTGGGCTCCACCACGCGCCAGCTCTCGGCCAGGCTCGGCACGATCTGCGCGGTGGCGGTGCGGCGGGTGAAGGTGTCGAAGAAATGCGTGGCCAGCGCGGAGTTCGGCGCCGCGTTGAAGTAATGCGGGTCCAGGCTGGTGACCGAACCGCCGGTGGCGATGGTCAGCGCGGCCTGCTGGGCCCGGGCTTGGCCGGCGGCAGCCGCGGCAAGGCCCGTGGCGCCCAGCGCCAGGGCGCGGCGGTGGAGGGAAATCGTCATGGCGAGGCTCCGTGCTGGAAACCGGCGGGATTTCGGCGCTGCCTTGAGTTTAGGCATTGCCGAGCCCCCCGGGGCCTGATGCAATGCCCCCTTACCTAGCGGCCAGATGGACAAGCTGCTAGGAGCGCGTGACAAATTCGTCATCAGGGAGACGGGGATGCTTTGGAAAGCGGCTGCCATAGGGCTGGCGCTGGCTGCGGGTATTGGTGCCGCGCACGCCCAGAATCTGACCATGGCCGTGGGTGCGCCGGTGACCAGCCTGGACCCGCACTATCACCAGCTGTCGCCGAACAACGCGGCGGCCAGCATGATCTATTCGCGCCTGGTCGAGACCGACAACCTGGCGCGCATGCAGCCGGGCCTGGCGCTGAGCTGGACGGCGGTCGAGCCCACCGTGTGGGAATTCAAGCTGCGCCCGGGCATCCGCTTCCACAACGGCCGCGAGTTCACGGCGGATGACGTGGCCTTCACGCTGGCCCGCATCCCCAATGTGCCGAACAGCCCGGCCTCCTTCACCACCTTCGTGCGCCCGATCACGCGCGTCGAGGTGGTGGACCCCTTGACCATCCGCCTGCACACGGCCACGCCGTACCCGCTGCTGCCGATGGATATGACCAACATCTTCATCCTCGACCGCGAGACGCATGAAGGCGCCACCACGGAGCGCTTCAACTCCGGCGAGCTGGCGGTCGGCACCGGCCCCTTCCGCATGGTGCGCCACGCCAACGGCGACCGTATCGAGCTGGAGCGCAACGACCAGTATTTCGGTGAGCGCCCGGCCTTCGCCCGCGTGGCCTACCGCATGATCACCAACGACAGCGCCCGCACCGCCGCGCTGCTGGCCGGCGATGTGGACGTGATCGACCAGGTGCCGACGGCCGACATCGCGCGGCTGCGCCGCGACAACCGTGTCTCCCTGCAGGAGATCACGGGCCTGCGCATGATTTACCTCTCGCTCGACCACATGCGCGAGGACGGCAGCCCCTTCATCACCGACAATGACGGCCGGCCCCTGCCCCGCAACCCGCTGAAGGACCTGCGGGTGCGCCGGGCCCTGTCGATGGCGATCGACCGCCCCGCCATCGTCGAGCGCGTGATGGAAGGCAGCGCCACCGCCACCGGCCAGTTCCTGGCCCAGGGCATCCACAGCCACATCCCCGGCTATCCGGTGCCGCGCTTCGACACGGAGGGCGCGCGCCGCCTGCTGGCCGAGGCCGGCTATCCCAACGGCTTCCGCATCACCCTGCATGGGCCGAACGACCGCTATCCGAACGATGCGCGCATCATCCAGGCCATCGGCCAGATGTGGACGCGCGCGGGCGTGCGCACGGCGGTGGAGGCCCAGACCTGGGCCACCTTCGTGGGCCGCGCCGGCCGGCAGGAATTCTCGGCCTTCCTGCTGGGCTGGGGCATGAACCCCGATGGCAGCCACCCGCTGCGCAATCTGATCGCCTGCTTCAACCGCGACACCGGCCTCGGTGCCAGCAACCGCGGGCGCTACTGCAACCCGCAGCTGGATGCGGGCCTCGCTGCATCCTCGCAAAACCTCGACCCCGCTTCGCGTGAGCAGCAGCTGATCGCGCTGGAACGCATGGCGCTGGACGATGTGGCGGTCATTCCGCTGCATATCCAGACCAATGTCTGGGCCGCGCGTCGCGGCTTCACCGTCACCCCGCGCGCGGATGAACTAACCCGCGCGCAGGACGTCCGTCCGGCGAACTAGCGCCCTGCCCGCCTCTCCCGGCCCCCGGGGGAGGCGGACCAGCGGGCCGCTTACCCAAGTAGGATAACATGGCGCTTTACCTCCTCCGACGGCTCATGCAATCCGGCTTCGTGCTGGTCGCCATGAGCCTGCTTGTGTTCCTCGGCGTCTACGCGGTGGGCGACCCCGTGGAGATCTTGATCTCGCCGGACGCGGACCAGGAGGAGCGTGAGCGCGCCGTCCGCGCCCTCGGCCTGGACCTGCCGCTGTGGCAGCAATACGCGGTGTTCGTGGGGCGCGCGCTGCAAGGCGACCTGGGGCGCAGCTTCGTGTTCAACGAACCCGCCATCCAGCTGATCCTGCAACGCATGCCCGCGACGTTGGAGCTGGCCTTCGGCTCCATGTTCATCTCCATCCTGATCGGCCTGCCGCTCGGCCTCTATGCCGGGCTGAAGCCGGAGGGGCGGCTCAGCAAGACCATCATGGCCGGCAGCATCCTGGGCTTCTCGCTGCCCAGCTTCTGGGTGGGCCTGATGCTGATCATGCTGTTCGCCGTGCAGCTGGGCTGGCTGCCCAGCACCGGCCGCGGCGAAACCGCGCTGCTGTTCGGCACGCGCTGGTCCTTCCTGACCGCCGACGGGCTGGCGCATATCCTGCTGCCGGCCATCAACCTGTCCCTGTTCAAGATCAGCCTGGTCATCCGCCTGACCCGCGCCGGCGTGCGGGAGACGATGCTGATGGACTACGTGAAGTTCGCCCGCGCCAAGGGGCTGACGCCCTTCCGCATCACCTTCGTGCATGTGTTCAAGAATATCATGATCCCGGTGGTGACGGTGCTGGGGCTGGAGCTGGGCGGCACCATCGCCTTCTCGGTCGTCACCGAGAGCGTCTTCGCCTGGCCGGGCATGGGCAAGCTGATCATCGACAGCATCAACGTGCTCGATCGGCCCGTGATCGTCGCCTATCTGATGATGATCGTGCTGATGTTCATCATCATCAACCTGGTGGTGGACATCGTCTACACGCTGCTGGATCCGCGCGTGCGGCTGGAGGGCAAGGCATGAGCGCGACAACCGCACCCCGGGTGGAAACGCCCTTCCAGCGTTTCGTCTCCGAATTCTTCGCCTCCAAGCTCGCCGTGCTGGGGCTGGTGGTGTTCACCATCATCGTTCTGGTGGCGCTGCTGGCGCCGCTGATCGCCCCGCAGGACCCCTATGACCTGGCGGTGCTGGACATCATGGACGGCCGGCTGGAGCCGGGCAGCGTCGGCGGTTCCGGCATCACCCATTGGCTGGGCACCGATGACCAGGGCCGCGACATGCTCTCGGGCATCATGTACGGGCTGCGCATCTCCCTGGTGGTGGGCGTGGGGTCGGCCGTCATCGCGGCGGCCGTGGGCGCCACGCTCGGCCTGCTGGCCGCCTATGTCGGCGGCAAGACCGACACGCTGATCATGCGCCTCGTCGATCTCCAGCTCTCCTTCCCGGCCATCCTGGCGGCGCTGATGATCCTTGCCTTCCTGGGCAAGGGCATCTTCAACGTGGTGTTCGCCATCGTGGTGGTCGAATGGGCCTATTACGCCCGCACCGTGCGCGGCAACGCGCTGGTGGAACGCCAGCGCGAATACATCGAGGCCGCGCGCTGTCTGGCCCTGCCGCCGCGCCGCATCCTGTTCGGGCACCTGCTGCCGAACTGCCTGCCGCCGCTGATCGTGGTGGGCACCATGCAGATCGCCCGCGCCATCGCGCTGGAGGCCACGCTGTCCTTCCTCGGCCTCGGCGTGCCGATCACGGAGCCCTCGCTGGGGCTGCTGATCTCCAACGGGTATGAGTACATGCTCTCGGGCAAGTACTGGATCAGCTTCTATCCGGGCATCGCGCTGCTGATCACCATCGTGTCGATCAACCTGGTCGGCGACCAGCTGCGAGACGTGCTGAACCCGAGGTTGAAGAAGTAAGATGAACACCCTCGAAGTCAAAAACCTCTGCACCCACTTCTTCACCCGCGCCGGCGTGGTGAAGGCGGTGGATGGCGTCTCCTTCTCCATCGGGCGCGGCAAGGTGCTGGGGCTGGTGGGCGAATCGGGCTCGGGCAAGACCGTCACCGGCTTTTCCATCCTGGGGCTGGTGGACCCGCCGGGGCGCATCGTCTCGGGCGAGATCCGCTTCAAGGGCCAGAACATCGTGGGCCTCGGCGAGGAGGAGCTGCGCCGCCTGCGCGGCAACCGCATCGCCATGATCTTCCAGGACCCGATGATGACGCTGAACCCGGTCCTGCGCGTCGATACCCAGATGATCGAGACGGTGCTGGCCCACGACAATTGCTCGCGGGAGGAAGCGCGCCAGCGGTCCCGCGACGCGCTGGGCATGGTGGGCATCCCCAGCCCCGATGAGCGGCTGAAATCCTATCCGCACCAGTTCTCGGGCGGTATGCGCCAGCGCGTGGCGATCGCCATCGCCCTGCTGCACCGCCCCGACCTGATCGTGGCCGACGAGCCCACCACGGCGCTCGACGTGACCATCCAGGGCCAGATCCTGGCGGAGGTGCAGAAGCTCGCCACCAACCTCGGCACCAGCCTGGTCTGGATCACGCATGACCTGTCGGTGGTGGCGGGCCTCGCGGACGAGATCGCGGTGATGTACGCCGGCCGGGTGGTGGAACAGGGCGAGGTGAATACGGTGCTCGACGGCCCCTATCACCCCTACACCCACGGCCTCATCGGCTCCGTGCCCAGCCGCAACAAGCGCGGTGAGCCGCTGCGGCAGATCCCGGGCATGACGCCCTCCCTGCTCTCCCTGCCCGCGGGCTGCGCGTTCAAAACGCGCTGCACCCGCGCCGATGCGGCCTGCGAGACCATGCCCGACCTTGCCGAACTCTCGCCCGGGCACCTCGCCCGCTGCGTCCACCCCCATCAGGGAGCGGAAGCATGAGCGAATTCATCATGGAACTGCGCGGCATCTCCCGCCGGTTCGAGAAGAAGCTGGACCTGGCGGGCCGCGTGCTGAAGAAGGCCGGCTTCCCGATGCGCGAGGAAGTGGTGCACGCCGTCGATGGCGTGGACCTTTCGGTGCGCAAGGGTGAGGTGGTGGGCCTGGTCGGTGAATCCGGCTGCGGCAAATCCACCCTGGGCCGCATGGCCGCCGGCATCATGCCCACCAGCGATGGCGAGGTGTACTGGCGCGGCAAGAACCTGCGCCACATGACGCCGGAGGAGGCGAAGAAGGCCAAGCTCGCCACCCAGATGATCTTCCAGGACCCCTATGCGTCGCTGAACCCGCGCATGAAGGTGGACAAGATCGTGGGCGAGGCGCCGCTGGTGCATGGGCTGACCACGCGGGCCAATTTCGGCACCTATGTGGATGAGCAGATGCGCCGCGCGGGCCTCGATCCGGCCTTCAAGTCGCGCTACCCGCACCAGTTCTCGGGCGGGCAGCGCCAGCGCATCGGCATCGCCCGCGCGCTGGCCGTGCAGCCGGAATTCATCGTCTGCGACGAGGCGGTGGCGGCACTCGACGTGTCGATCCAGGCGCAGGTGCTGAACCTGTTCATGGACCTGCGCCGGCAGCTGGACCTGACCTACCTGTTCATCTCCCACGATCTGGGCGTGGTGGAACACCTGAGCGACCGGGTGGTGATCATGTATCTGGGCCGGGTGGTGGAACAGGCGCCGACGGAAGAAATCTTCCAGCACGCCAACCACCCCTACACCCAGTCGCTGCTGGCCTCCGTGCCGCGCATCGAAAGCCGCAAGCGGGCCTTCACGGCGGTGAAGGGGGAAATCCCCTCGCCCCTCAACCCGCCGTCAGGCTGCCACTTCCACCCGCGCTGCCCGCACGCGATGGACCGGTGCAAGCTGGAACGGCCGGCCCTGAAGGAAATCGCGCCGGGGCATCTCAGCGCGTGCCACCTGAATGGGTGATCAGGCCAGGGGGCGCTGCCCCCTGGACAAGTGGCTACCAGGGGGCGCTGCCCCCTGGACCCCCGGCAGGAGCCGAAAGGCCCCTGCACCCCATCAGTTTGGCACCACACCGTGGCAAGGTGTTTCCCATTGAATTTTATCATAAAAATGGCGCCCGGCCTGCCAAGGTGAAGCGCCAATAGATGGGTTCCAAGGGCCTTTCGGCCTTTGGTGGGGGGAGCCCGAGGGGGGCAAAGCCCCTCTCGGACCACGCCCCCAAGTGGTAGACGCGACCGATGCCCTCACCCCCTTATTTCGCCCAATGGGAATCCCCGGCGCTGATCCGCGCTTTCCTCGCGGGCCGTTCCCCGGCCACGGACCCGGGCTGGGCCGCTTCCGGCGCCGAAACGCTCGATGAATATGCCCGCTGGGCCGAGCATCTGTGCGGCATGGCCTGCCTGCGCATGGCGTTGGCCGCGCGCGGCCGGCAGGAGAGCATTCACGCCCTGCGCCGTGCCGTGCAGGCCCATGGGGGTTACGTCGAGGCCCCTGACGGCGACATCAAGGGCCTGATCTATGCCGGTGCCGTGGCCTGGCTGGCCAGCCAGGGCATTCCGGCCCGGGTGCTGGTGGATGTGCCGGCGGAGGGGATTCCCGCGCTGCTGGCGGGGGGCGGGATGTTCATCGCCTCCGTCCATCCCTGGATCCGCTGGCCTGGGCGTGAGCCGCCCCGGCGCGGCGGGCATCTGGTGCTGGTCTTCGGGCAGGACCGGCAGGGGCGGCTGCGCTTCCACAACCCCTCCGGCGATACGGTGGCCACGCGGCGGGATGCGCGGCTGGGGGTGGCGGATTTCGCGCGCTTCTATGCCGGGCGGGGGATTGCCTTGCCCTGAGGGGGTGGGGCGCGCATATCATCGGCTATGCGCATTCTGTTGCCCTTGCTGCTGGCCCTGGCCGCCTGCGCGGCCCCGCCGCCCCCGGATGAGGGAGATCGGCAGGGCCGCACCGGCGCCTATGGCCCCACGATCAGCATCGGCGGCGGCCTCTCCACCTTCGTGGGGACGGGCCGCTGATGCGCGCGTTGCTGGCCCTGGCCCTGGCGGTGCTGATCGCGGGCTGCGTGGCGCCCCCGCCGCCCGGCTATTACGGGCGGGGCTATCGTGAGGCACCGCGCTATGCGCCGCAGCCGCGGCCGCAGCCCTATTACTGGGGCCGCCGGCCGCCGGCCTGGGACCCGGGCGGCAACTGATCCCCGCACCCGGAACGGAAAGCCGCATGCCCCCGCGTGATGTGGAGTATCTGCTGCTGGGCGGGGGCGCGGCCTCCGCCACCGCCGCCGAGACCCTGCGCCTGGAGGGCGCCACCGGCACCATCCTGATGCTGTCGGCGGAGGGTGTGGCGCCGTATCAACGGCCCATGCTCTCCAAGCAGGGCCTACTGGGCGCGGCTCCGGCCCTGCTGCACACTGAGGCCTTCTATCGCGAGCACAAGATCGAGCTGGCGCTGAACACCCGCGCCGTGGCGCTGGACACGGCCCAGCGCCTGGTCACGACCGATGCGGGGGAGCAGCTGCGCTATGGCCAGCTGCTGGTCGCCACCGGCGCGCATCCGCGCGCGCTGGGCCTGCCGGGCGAGAGCCTGCCCGGCATCCATCACCTGCGCCATTGGGCGGAGCTGGAGGCGGTGCGGCGGGAGATCGCGGCGGGCGCGAAACAGGCCGTGGTGCTGGGCGGCAGCTTCCTGGGCATGGAAATCGCCATGACCCTGGCGGAGCTGGGAATGGCGGTGACGGTGGTGGAGATGGGCGGCCTGCTGCTGCGCCATGTCGATGCGCCCGAGATCTCCGACTATGCCCGCCAGCAGGCCGAGGCACGCGGCATCGCCCTGCTGCTGGGCGAAAGCGTGACCACCATCCAGGGCGAGGATCATGTGCGCGGCGTGGTCACCACCACCGGCCGGCATCTGCCCTGCGACCTGCTGATGGTCAGCGTGGGCGTGGCCCCGGCGACGGAGTTCCTGCGGGACAGCGGCCTCGCGCTCGACCGCGGGCTGGTGGTGGTGGACGACCAGCTGCGGGCCAGCGCGCCGGGCGTGTTCGCGGCGGGGGACGTGACCAGCTTCCAGGACCCGGTCTTCGCCTGCCGCCGGCATATCGAGCATTGGGACAATGCGGTGAAGCAGGGCCGGCTGGCGGCGCGCAACATGCTGGGCCAGGCGCGGCGCTATGACGAGATTTCCTATTTCTACTGCTACATGGGCGCCTTCACCTTCAGCATGCTGGGCATGCCGGAGGGCGCGCTGGAGCGCGTGCCGCGCGGCTCGCTGGAGGAGAAGTCCTTCGCGCTGTTCTATCTGAAGGACCAGGTGCCGCGGGCGCTGTTCTCCATCGGCCGGCCGGTGGAGGAAACCCGCGCGGCGGAAGGGCTGATCCGCTACCGCGTGAACCTGGAGGCCGCCGAGGCCAAGCTGCGGGACCCGGATTTCGCGCTGAACCGCATCCACACCCAGACCGTACTGGTGCTGCAGGGCGGCGGGGCGCTGGGCGCCTATGAATGCGGGGTGGTGAAGGCGATGGAGGAGGAGAAGGTCTTCCCCGACATCGTGGCCGGCATTTCCATCGGGGCGCTGAACGGGGCGATCGTGGCGGGCAACCCGCGCAGCGCCACGGCGGCGCTGGAATCCTTCTGGTCGGAGCTGGCGGTGCAGGTGCCCTGCTGGCTGCCGCCGGAGGCCGCGAGCGCCTTCGCCTCCGCGCAGATCCTGGCCTTCGGCGTGCCGAATTTCTTCCGCCCGCGCTGGATGCCGGGGGGCGAGATGACACTGCCGGGAAGCTGGACCAGCTTCTACGACACCGCCCCGATGCGGGAGCTGATCGCGCGCTATGTGGACTTCCCGAAGCTGCGGGCCAGCCCGGTGCGGCTGCTGGTGGGGGCGGTGAATGTGGCGACCGGCCGGCTGGAGGTGTTCGACAGCTATGTCGATGACCTGACGCCGGACCACATCCTGGCCAGTGGCAGCCTGCCGCCGGGCTTCGCCTGGACCGAGATCGGCGGCAATGCCTATTGGGATGGCGGGGTGATCAGCAACTCGCCGCTGGATATCGTGATGGATCGCTGCGGGCCGGACGGCAAGCGGGTGTTCATCGTGGACCTGTTCGCCGGCGAACGCGCCCTGCCGCGCAACATGATGGAGGTGCTGGCCCGGCGGGATGAGATCCTCTACGCCGAGCGGGTGCGCAGCGATGTGCGGTTGCAGGAGCTAACCGGCGCGTACCGGGAGCTGGTGGAGAACATCCTGGACTTGGCGGGCCCGGCGGTGCGGGCGCGGGTGCGGCAATGGCCGCAATACATCCAGCGGATGGGCGACGGGGTGGGGATGGAGATCACCCGCTTCGTCCGCGACGGGCGCGATGGGGAGGCGTCGTCGCGCGACTATGATTTCTCGGAACCCGCGGTGCGGTTTCACCAGGAGCAGGGGTATGCGCTGGTGAAGCGGACGCTGGGGCGGGGTTGACCGCGCCCCAGCGCCGCTTCACGCGGCGCCGGCCCGTTCCCCCCGTGCGGTCCTATCCGGCGGTCGCGTCCTTCCGCCGGATCGCGCGCAGCGCCACACGGCTCGCCTGCCGCACATGATGGATGGAGGCCTTGGCCGCCCCCTGCTCGTCGCGGGCCAGCAGCGCCTCGAAAATCGCGGTCAACTCGATGAAGGTCTCGGGCATGCGCCCGGCTTCGGACAGCGAGGTGCGGCGCAGGAACACCACGCGGTTCTGCAATTGCCGCAGCATGTCCCGCAGCACGCTGTTGCCGCCACCGCGCAGGATGGCACCGTAGAAAGCATCGCTGCCGGCCAGCACGCCCTCCACATCGCCCGCGGCCGAGGCCACACGCAGGGCCTCATGCGCCTGGCGCAGCCGCGCCACGTCGGCGCTGGAGGCCCGCAGCGCGAAGCCCGCGCAGGCCTGCGCCTCCAGGCTGCTGCGGACCTCGTAAATCTCCTCGGCCTGCTCATAGGTGACGCGGGTGACGGCGGGGCCGCGGTTGAGCTCCAACGTGATCAGGCCCTCGGCTTCGATGCGCCGCAGCGCCTCACGCATGGAGGTGCGGCTGATGCCCAGCAGCTCCACCAGTTCGCGTTCCTTCATCCGCTCACCAGGGGCGAAACGGCCGGACAGGATCATCCGCCGCAGCTCGTCCTCCGCCTCCTTACGCAGGGGGGAGGCCTCATCGGGCACGGTTTCGCGCATGGTGCTCAGGGCGTGATCGGGTTGGCGGCCAGGATGCGGCGATAGAGGCTGACCGAGCGGCGGTGCTCGGCCTCCAGCTGCGCGGGGGTGGAGCCCACCCAGTCGTAGCCCTGCTGGGCCATGCGTTGGGTGAAGGCGGTATTGCGGCCAAGCTCGGCGCTGATCCGCGCGAAGCGCTCCGTCACCTCCGCGTCCAGCCCCTTGGGGCCGAACAGCGCGAACCAGCCGTTGAAATCGAGGTCGCGGATGCCGTGCTCGGCGAAGGTGGGCACATCGGGGAACAGCCCGGTGCGGCGGCCGCCGGTCACGGCCAGCACGCGCACCCGCCCGGCGCGCGCCTGGCCATCCAGCGCGCTGGTGGTCAGGAACACGGCCTGCACATGCCCGCCCAGCAGGTCGGCCATCGCCTGGCTGGAGCCGCGATAGGGCACGTGCTCCAGCTCCACCCCCGCGCCGGAAGCAAGCACAACCCCGTACAGATGCGCGGAGGAACCGGTGCCGAAGGTGCCATAGGTCAGGGCGCCGCGCCGGGCGGCGGCCAGGAATTCCTCCAGCGTGCGCCAGGGCGCGTCGGCCGAGACAGCCAAGGCATTGGCGGTTTCGGCCAGCAGGGTGATGGGGGCCAACTCGTTCACCGGGTCGGCCGCGGCGTTCTGGAACAAGGGCCCCAGCGCCTGGGTGCTGGAGGTGCCGAGCAGGATGGTGGTGCCATCCGGCCGCTGCCGCGCCACCTGGCGGGTGGCGATGGCGCCGTTGGCGCCCGGCTTGTTGTCCACCACGATGGTGCTGTCGCGCAGGCCGGCGGCCTCCGCGAAGTCCCGCGCCAACTGGTCCGCGCCGCCACCGGAGGAGAAGGGCACCACCAGGTTGATCAACGCCGGCAGGCTGGCCGCGCGGGCGGGGGCGGCGAAGACCGAGGCGGCAAGGGCCGCGCCCATCTGGATATGGAAAGTGCGGCGCTGCATGGCGGCATGCTCCTGCGGGAGGGTGACGCCCGTCGGAGAAGGCGGGACGCAGCTTTATATCCTACATAAATCCGCAAACTACATATCTTCATACTACATTTTTGGCCAAGACGGCCATCTTGCCCGCTCGATGACGGAGCAGGCGCGGCTTTTGCGCAATGGCGCGCCATTCGCCTTTTCATGCGGGCGCTTTATCTCCTCTTCATAACGGGCCGCTATCCAGGAAGCCGATCCATTGCGGAGGCCCTTGCCGATGAGAATTCGGACTCTCTTCCTTGCCGGTTTTTGCGCGGTTGGTTTGCCTGGGGTGCTGGCATCCCTCTTCGCGGCCGGCCACGCTTTCGACACCTGGCGGGCCGCGCGGCAGGCCTCGGTGGATACGGAAGCCATCAGCGTGCTGCAGCGGGCCCAAACCGTGCTGATCCTGGAAGTGGGCCAATACACCAGTTCCATGAGCAACCCGGCGCCCGACCTGCCGGTGCTGCGCGCCCCGCGCCCCAATGCCGACCGGCTGCTGGCCAGGCTGGCCGAGATCATGCCGGCTTCCTCCCTGGGGGCGGACAGCGTGGCCATCCCCACCCAGATCGCGCGCGAACTGTCCGGCCTGCGCCAGCGCGCGGATGAAGCCTTCGCCCGCCCGGTGGACCAGCGCGACCAGCGGCTCTCGGCCGATCTGGCCCAGGCACGCAACGAACTGGCGGGCAAGCTGGTCGATCCAGCCGCGCGGATCGCGCGGGTGCTCGCCGTCAGCCAGCCCGGTGCCACGCCGTTGATCGAGATCTCCTCCTCCGTGATGGACCACCGGGACCGTTCAGGGCGCGCCACCGTGCTGCTGTTCCGCTGGATCGACGGCCGGCCCATCGCCTGGCCGGAATTCAACGCCGCCCTGGCCAATCTGGGCCATATGGCCCAGGCATCCGACACGGTGCGGCGGCTGATCGCGGTGCTGGGCGCCAACCCGCGCCTGCAGGCGGCGGCCAGCGCCTATACGGCGAAGAGCGAGGAGCTGTACTCCCGCCTGACGACGCTGATCGCGCCCGCCGCGCCGCATATCGGCCGGGCGGCGCCCGCGGGAAGCTGGAGCCAGACCAGCAACGAGATCCGCCGCTGGAGCGCGCCGGCCCAGGCCGCCCTGCTCGACATGCGCGACGCCGCGCTGGATGAGGCGGTGGCGCTGGTCGCGGCCAACACCCGCCAGGCGGGGCTGATGCTGCTGGGCGCGCTGGGCCTGCTGGCCGTCACCAGCCTGCTGATCCTGGGCAGCCTGTGGTTCCTGCTGCGGCGGCTGGTGCAGCCGATGCGCGCGCTGACCGACACCGTGGGCCACATCGCCGACGGCGCGCTGGACGTGACCGTGCCCGGCACCGACCGCCCCGATGAGCTGGGCGAGATGGCGCGCGCCGTCGGCAAGCTGCGGGAACGCTCGGCGGAGGCCGACCGCCTGTCCGCCGCGCAGGAGGCGGAGCGCCAGGTGAAGGAACGCCGTGCGGAGCATCTGGCGGGCCTGGTGCGTGGCTTCGAGGGCCAGATCGGCGAGCTGACGGGCATGCTGTCCTCCGCCTCGACGGAGCTGGAGGCGACGGCGCGTTCGATGAGCAACACGGCGGCCAGCACGAATGACCAGGCGGGCACGGTGGTCA
>NZ_JAAABL010000001.1 GCF_009900765.1 Rhodovarius lipocyclicus | reverse complement strand
TCTTCGGAAAGAACGGCCGCAGCCGCTCCATCTGCTCATCCGTTAGCCAAAACAGGTCGCTCATCCCGGTCTCCTCGCGGAGCCTGAATCAGATCGCGACGCTCATATCAATGGGTCCTGACCCTAGCCATGTTTCGTGTCCTTAAGATCGGGATGGAGGTCACTGACGCGCAGCTTGGTGCTGCAGCCTATCCAGGGGTTGGGGGGAGCTGCCGCCGGCGGGCGTCCGCAGATGCGGCGGCAGAATCCGCACCCGCGGGACCACGGGGCGAATGGGGGAATGAGGTTCAGCGGGCTGTGCAGCGGAGGCTTCTGCTTCGGTGCGGCGTGCCTCACGCACCTCGCGCCAGGTGCGCCCGTCGCCCGCCAGCACCGCTTCCTGGCCGGTGAAGGTCTGCCAGCGGCGAATGGCGACATCCACGTATCGGGCGTCGTACTCCATGCCGCAGCACTGCCTGCCGGTGTGCTCGGCCGCCATGAGGGTGGTGCCCGACCCCAAGAAGGGATCCAGTACGGTCTCGCCCTTGCGCGTGGCATCGATGATGGCGTCCGCCATCATGGCCAGCGGCTTGACGGTGGGGTGCATGGCCAGCTCTTCGGCCCGCCCCTGTCGGAAGCCCGACACCCCGGCATAGGACCAGATGTTGGAGCGGGTGGGACGGTGCTTGCCGAGGCCGATGTTGTTGACATGCGGCGCGTTACTGGCCTTGAAGATGGCGCACAGCTCATGCTGGCTGCGGTAGAAGGAGCCTTGGCCGGCGGTCCGCTTGTCCCAGACGATGAGGTTCTTTTGCTCGGTGAAATGCGCCATGGCCGCGGCGTGCAGCTCGGGCAGATGGCGCCAGTCCATGAAGAAGTAGCCGAGGCCGCCATCGCGTAGATGGCCGGCCATGTTGGCGATGCAGATGTCGAGGAAGGTGGTGAATTCCTTCGCGGTCATCTCGCCGCTGGCGAAGGCAAACTCCTCGAAGCGATGCTGGCCTCGGCCGCGGACATGGCCGTTGACCTCCACGTTGTAGGGCGGGTCGGTCAGGATCATGGTGGCGACGTCGCCCTGCATGAGGCGCGCCATGTCGTCCGCGCTGCGAGCGTCCCCGTGGAGCAGCCGGTGCTTGCCGAGTAGCCAAAGGTCGCCCAGGCGGGAGACCGGAAACGGTTCTGGGGGCGGCGGAAGATCCTCAGGTGCCGGGCGGCCCTTGCGCGGCGCGGCCAGCATGGCCTCGACCTCATCCGGCTCGAAACCCGTGATCCCCAGATCGATCTCGAGCTCTGGCAGTTCGATCGACAACGCCTCGAGCTCTTCGATGAGGATTTCGCGGTCCCATCCGGCATTCGCGGCGATTTTGTTGTCGGCCAGCAGCAAGGCACGCTGCTGCGCCATGGATAGGCCGGAGATGCAGATGGTGGGCACCTCGGTCATACCCAGGCGCTTGGCTGCCGCGTGGCGTCCGTGGCCGGCCAGGATGACGTTGTGCTCGTCGATGAGGATGGGCTGCGTGAAGCCGAACTCACGGATGGAGGCGGCGAGCTGCCCGATCTGGTTTTTGCTGTGCGTCCGCGCGTTATGCGGATTCAGGCGCAAGTCGCTTAGCGACCTAAGGACAACCTGATCAGCGACACGGATATCGCGATTAGCTTGAGAGACGGAGCGTACAGCATGCGCCGCACGGCCCCGAGACGAGGGCTTTGCCATGATCAATCTCTCGATCAGCGCTATGGGTGAGCGCCAATTTCAAAAGACCATCACGGCAAACCGGCTCTCGGCAGGATGCCTTGAGCGTGCCCGCACGCGGGAAGTACTGTGGGCATAAGCGGCCAACCTACGCTCTGCCGACATCTCATATCGAGTCAGCAGGGTACTTCACCGCAGAAGATGCCGAATGGCGGAATCAATGTCTAGTACCTCGTGACACGCCTACCCCCAAAATCTGGACGGGTATGGAGGTCATACTCCGGCACCTTGGAGGTCACGTCGCAGCGGGGCATTAGACTGAAGGCTGCAGATCCGCGACGCCGGCGCTGCCTACTCTGATGGCTCAGGCGCGCGGCTACGCCGACGCGTCCGACCGGGACGCGGTGCTCCAGCAGGGGGCGGCTCCAGCAGCTGATGCGGCAGGACGCCGAGGGCCGATGCGATCTTGGCCAGCACTTCGATCGTCGGGTTCCGCACCCCGCGCTCGACACCGCTGATATAGGTGCGATGCAGCTCCGCCTCGAAGGCGAGCTCCTCCTGGCTGAAGCCGCGCTCCTCGCGGAAACGATGCAGATTTCGGCCCACGCGGCGCCGGATGTCCATGCCCGTAAGGGGCGTTGGATGGCTGATATTCTCTACAGACGATGAGTCTCATTTAGACTCGACTGCTGCGGGCATAGGAAGGCAAATGCTCTCTCACGGGCCGAGCCAGATGGCAGCTTGAGAGACGACTTGGCTCGGTCATGCATCCTATAAGTAACATTCTGCAGGAGACCCTATGACCTCGCTCACCACGAATACTGATGTCGCCGAAGACCTCGCTCCCAGCGTCGAGGCCACAGGGCCGGCAGCGCGCGGACGGCTTCCCCGGAAGAACCATGGCAGCAAGTGGACCGCCGAGTTCCTGGTCGCCGCCGAACTCTCTCGCCGCGGCTACACGGTGGCTTTCACCCAGGGCAGCCACACGCCGGATTACGATCTGCTGGCGGGGACGCCGGGTGGTGAGGCCTTCAAGATCGACGTGAAGGGGATGGCGGCACCAGGCGTGTGGCTGGTGAAGGACAAGGCGCCGCAGAAGGATCTCTTCTATGTGCTGGCGCTGGTGCCGCCGGGCGGCAATGGGCGAAAGCCGGACCAGTTTTTTGTGCTGTCGCAGGAGGAGGCGGTAGCCCTGACCAAGGCCTATCGGGAGGCTCGGCCGAACCAGGCGGCGAATTGGTCGGGGTTCAATTGGTCGGATGCGATGCCGCACAAGGACGCCTGGGACAAACTGCCGGGTGGCGGGCTGTGCTCGGGGGCGCCGGTGGTCGAGGGGGAGTGATCTGCGTCGACCGGGCCCAGTGGGCCCGGTTCCTTCCGATGGAGGCGTCAACTCAATCGGCATGACCTCGCAAGCTGCGGCTTGACTGGCGACGCGTCAGTATCGGTGCATGGGCCCCGCACGCGAGGCGTGCGGCCGGACGCGGTGTTCGAGCACCAACGCCCGGCCTGACCCAGGCAAGGAGATCCCCATGCCACAGGCTGAGCAGCAGGTTATCACGAGGCGAGGGAAGACCGGGAGGGTGGCGATCCTGCCCGTCCCGTGGCTGGAGGCTATTCTGGTCCCGCAGGCTGCGCGCTATTTGCCGTACCCGCGCTCCCTCATCCACGCCTAGATTCCTATGGCGGAGATGTCGCGGAGGGCGGGCATGGCGATGGCCATGCTGGCAGGGATGGGGCATGCGGTTGCCACGGGCGGCGATGCCATCGCGGAAAGACCAAGGGTTCAGCAGGTACAGGGCGGAGAGACGGATGCTCTCCTCCTGGAGCTTGCCCGCGAGTTTGCGTCGCTGGCGCTGGAGGAGGAGCGCCTGCAGGAACCCCATTTCAGCCAGAAGCACGTGGAGTACACACGGCAGGTCGACGTCAGGCTCGGTGCAATCGCTGCAAGGCAGGGGGCGATCATGCGTTTGATGGCGACACACCCTGCGACAAGTTTGCTCGGTATTCGCGCGAAGGCACAGGTGCTGGCGTTGTGGCTGGAGCCCGAAATGCGATGCCCAGCCGGCACTCATCCAGACGATGGGGACCCCGAGAGGTCGCTCGCCTGGACACTGTGCTGCGAACTCGGGAGCGCCTGAACCTAGCGACAAGCCACAAAATCATAGACGCGATGTTGATGACTGCTTTGCGCCCGATGCGGACATTCTTTGGCAACTTGCTTGTTCTGGAAAGTGGAATTCTACGGACGCGGTACCCAAAGCCGGCCTGAGCGGTCGGCGCAGATATATGCTTCACCAGCAGCCGCTTGCTGAGTGGAGGGCTACTTCGAACTTCTCGTTGCGATGGATAGAGATATTCCTTGCAAGGTAAACCGCATAGTAGTTCCGCCCTGCGCGCTTGTTAGTGAAATGGTGCGGGTTTATGAGTGACACACAAGCTCAGGAGGCTATCTATGTCCGACACACCTGCTGCGAAAAAGCTCAAGGATGATATCGACCCGGACGCTTTCATGATGAGGGCCAAGGACGGCCTCACGAAGCAGCGTGAGGAGGTGATGGCACGCCGCGCGGCCATCGACGAAGAGCTGGCCGCTATCGACGGCAAGCTCGAGCGCATCGAGAACTACTTTAACCCCGGGAACGTGGTGGGCGGTAAGGCCCCTAGGGTCACCCGCAAGGCCTTCGCCACTGGTACCCGCCGCACTGGCGTGCGGGACGACGTTCTCGCTGCCATCAAGAGGAGACCGGATGGCATCAGCCGTCAGGACTTGCTCAAGGCAATGGATGCTACTGAGAAGTCGCGCGAGCAGAGCATCAGCAATGCCGTCGCCGCGCTTAAGAAGGAAGGCAAAATCACTACCGGCCAGGGGCACTACAAGGCCGCTTAAGCATTCCCCACTGAGATACGACAAAGGCGGCGCTTGAAGCGGTAGCCGCTGTCGCCATTCAGAATGGCGCTAGCGGCGTCGCCTGCCCCCAAGGCGAACATCGTGAACCCGAAGTTAAAGAGAGTAGGGATAGGCACCGCATGTGACAAACGGTGTATCTGTTCTGAAGCGGAAAGTGGCACACATCTTCAAGAAGATGCCTGCATTTCCGGCGGGGTTTTCCTGAGCTCTGATACAATGGCTGATTGAAGTTCACTATCGAAGGAAAGTTAGCCGAGCTCAACACCCATACCACCTCCTTCCAACGGTATCGCATGAAGAGTGCTAGTATCAAGTGCACCGAGACCGAACGAGTAGTGCAGGAGGCGAGGGTGGCCAGGTCGCAGCCTTTCACTTCCTATCCGGCACGCAACACATACACGTGGTTCTCGAAGGACCAGCGCAAGGACATCGACAATGTCGCCTTGACCAAGAGTTTCATTGATGACTGTTTAGTAGATGCTGCCGGATGAAAAGGGGCTGACACGGGCATGGTGCCGGCTTCAGCGGTGAGTTAGCTATCGATAAGAGGCGCCCACGAGTGGAGGTGGCCGTCATACCTGCTGAGTAGGATTACATCGCCAGACGCGGCATAATTGGTTGCTGGCGTGACAAAACGCGGCTATAACCGGCCAAATGCGGCGATCAGGAGCCCTACTATGAACAGCCAGCCGCGATGACCGCCGCAGAAGCAGTTACCTTTGACGACTGGCTTGATGGTCGCAGACCGCTCCATCTGTCTACCAACATCGGCACCGACCGTGCAGCGTTCCAGGGTTGGCGAAACTTCAAAGAAGCTTTTGCTCCGGAGCTGATCGGACAAGCCTACGAAGAGACCAGCCGCGCTCTTGGCCGTCCGGTCACGTCCTGCATCGATCCCTTCGGGGGGAGCGGAACCACTGCACTGGCCTGCCAGTTCCTTGGCGTGTCCCCTACTACCATTGAGGTTAATCCGTTCCTGGCTGACCTCATCGAGGCCAAGCTGTCGTCATATGATGCCGACCAACTAGTGGCGGATTTCAGCGAGGTGATTAAGTGCCGCTACCGCGAGTACGCCGAGCCGTTCCCCGGTGCTCCTGCGACCTTCGTTGAGCCCGGCGTAAGCAATCGGTACATTTTCTCGCGTCCAGTAGCATCGCGCATCGCTTCCATTCGTGCTGCCATTCGGAAGGTCGCGGACCCGGCCAACCGCCGGCTCATGTTAGTGCTGCTTGGCGCCATCTCACTGTCGATCAGCAATGTGGTCGTGAGTGGGAAGGGTCGTCGCTATCGCCGTGACTGGGAGAAGCGGCAACCAGGTCCAGATGCAGTCGACGCTGCCTTCTCACACGCCGTCATCAAGGCGATCTATGAGATACGCCGCTACGAGAACCGGCTGGGCAAGGGGTACCAGGTGCTCCGAGGCGACGCTCGCGAGCTGATCCCGACCAATGCGGGCTATGACCTCACCGTCTTCTCTCCCCCGTACCCAAACTCCTTCGACTACACGGACGTGTACAACGTCGAGCTATGGGTATGCGGCTACCTGGGGAGCAGTGCTGAAAACCGCGAGCTGCGCCTTTCCACACTCCGGAGCCATGTGCAGATCAAGCGATCCTTCGATGCGCCTGTGCTTGAATCATCGACTTTGGAGCGGGTGGCGTCTGAGCTTGATGGTGTGCGGGCGAAGCTCTGGGATCAGGATATCCCGGCAATGGTGTCGGCCTACTTCGCCGACATGAACGTCATCCTGACTAAGCTCTACGGGGGGCTCATTCCAGGCGGCCGAGCCTACATGGTAGTGGGTGATAGTCAGTATGCCGGCGTGTTGGTGCCGGTTGCTCAAATCCTCAACGAGCTGGCGCTAGCCGGTGGCTTCGAGGTCGCCGGCGAGGAGCCTTTCCGTTCGATGCGCGCGTCACCTCAGCAGGGCGGGCGCGAGCAGCTTGCAGAGACGCTGATTACGTTGGTGCGGGTGTGAGATAGCCGCGCGCCGCACGCGACTCTGCGGTATCGCGGAACAGGTACCAACGCCAAAGGGGCACCTGATTCGTTGCCGCATCCGCCGCAATATGGGCGAAGCAGACAGCATCACCTTCGTCATCGCCTCTCATGTCGTAGCAGCAGACCGCAGCTTTAACGCCATTGAGCTGAGCCTGATATGCTAGAGCTTGCTCAAGCGCAGAGCGAACTGCTTCGGGGTGGTTGGCATTCGATGGAGTGCCATTTGTAGTCATATCTGCGAGTGCCTTTAGCTCTAGCACCCATTCCGTCACTACGGCTGGCAAGCTGTCGATAGATATCGTCTTTCTGGAGACAACGATATCTGCGCGGCCGTCTGGCGTCCGAGGCTCGCCTCTTAGATCGTGATGCGGAAATGCGCCTCTTAACAGGTCTACCAGCCGACCCTGGATCCTTTCCTCGGGGCGAGATTCGGGTGTGCCAGCCCCGGCGTCCTTCCAAACACGTTGACCATGCGCCTCCGTAATTAGGAATGGGGTGCGCAAGGATGCTTCATAAAATCGGTCTAGCGCCGACTTCATTTGATCGGTGGTAATTGGAAGTCCGGCCAGCGGAATATCTTCTGCTGATTCCGGGTCATCAAGGCCTCGGCGATACATATGGGCGACCGGAACATTGCCTCTAAAATCCACTACAAAGGCCGGTACATCACCCAATCCAACTTCGCGGATGGCGCCGAAGAGCGATGCTGCATCTGTCCAATTCAGACAAAGCCTGAAGGAGGATTTCAGCGTCGGTGAAGACAGGAAAACTCTATTCGAGACAGGATCAGCGCCATTGGAGAGCATGGGAACTTCAACGTGACGGCATTTCTTGGCATGCTCACTGACCGCATCACTCTGCAAAAACACGGCGAACTGGCCGCTTTCACCGCTCGTATGGCGCTTCGTCACTAAGCTAACTACACCACGTATAAATCGTGTCAGTAAGGAAGACCCAGCTTCGCTGGGCACGCCCAGCGCAGCGGCAGTTGCAGCGATCTCGCTTTCGGGAACCCCGCCGAGGGATGATGGGTCAGCCATTTGCCCTCCGCTTCATCAGGCTCATGTACATAACGAGCTTCTCTGCTCGATTGAGTGTTACCTCCTCTGGTACATATCTCTGGAAGGTCTGTGCTACATTCCACGAAGCGTTGCCTCGTGTCGGAGAGACCCACTCAGCAAAATCGACAACTCTGCCCGCTGATACTTTGGGATTGGAATACGCAGCATCCTTGATCGCAGCATCGTCCTGTCGATCCGGCGCGATATCGAGGAATGCCGCAGCCAGCTCTAACAGAAAGCCTTCCGAGGACCGCTCATCCGGCAAAGCTTGGATGGCTTTTAGGACCGGCGCTGCTTTGATGTGGTTGATCCGGAACAGCGCTATCAGCTTGGCCGGGGCGTCAAGCTGAGCCTCCACGGACAGCGATGCAACGTCCACTAGGCCCGCACCCACCAGTTGGTCTAACTGTGCTTCAAGCGCCGGAAACCTAGGCGCGCCGTCTTTCAAAACGGACCCTTCGACCGGTTCAATTTCCCACAGCGGGCTTAGTACATTCGCAAAGTAGGCGAACGCATTTAATGATTCCAGCGATATAGCAACTCCACCTGTCCGCTCTATTGCAGAGAGCATCTGGAGTAGCTGCGCTCTAATAAGGTAGGGGAAAGCGGTTGCTGATTCGCTCATAGGTCACCGAGGTGCCTGTTCGAGAATAGCAGCAATCTCTCGATTATAATCTGCCCGAAGCTCAGTCAGCGCTGAAGTTGGGTATGCAAGATCGAGTAGGTTTACCAGCCTTGCCTTCCGATCGTCGGGCGTGGCGTAATTTCTCAGCGTGTTAGGAATGAAGTGGCCAGCTACTACATTACAGGCCATGATGAGAGTATTCTCTGACGTGGTCGAAATAAGATGAGCAAATAGATCGCCTGCCCGGGATGCGAAAACCGCGTCAAGTGATCCTTCCGGGCCGTCACTGATGAATGACCCGAGGCTGCGCCCTACCGTCTCAATCAAGCTAATCCGAAATATCATATCCAGATATTCGCGCTGGGAGAGCGATACCTGATCCGCTCGCCGGCGGATAAACTGCGACTGTGTCGCGCCGCTTGTCATCTCTACTTCAAAAGCAGGAAACTCGAAGGCGCGCCCTGTTTGCCCAATGCGGTCTTTGCGCGGGGCGTAGACCAGTTGGACGCGCTCCGCAAAAAACTCATCGGCACGAGTTTGGAAGCTCGATATCAGCCCTTCACGTATGGCCTCCGTTGCCGAGCTGAGCGCTCCAATCAGCGCTCCAATTTGCTCTTCGGCTTCGTCGCGCTCTCTCCGGAACCTATTTACTTCGTGACGCAAACCGACGATGCGATCTTCTGTAGCAGCGAGTTCAACCTGATCTGCACTCGGCAATCTGTTCCGCAGCCGTCGCACTTCACGTTGGGAAGAATCTACTTTGAGACGGCACTCGTCGAGCCTACGATCAGTCGCCACGAAAGCTGCTTCGGCGGCATTAAAGCGAGTTTTTAGTTCTTCCTGCTCTACTCGTGCTGCCATGAGCGTTTCATATGCGGCCTCGGCCCGCTCTTGGAGTGCCGCCGTGGTTGACACCACGGTCTCACTTTGTGCCCGAGGTTGACCGCAGACCAGGCAGCGGTTTTCTTTGCGGCGAAGTTCTAGCTCACTAGCAAACTCCTCAGCCTCATTATTGCAAGCGATACAAATCCGGTCAGTTATGATTTTTAGGAATACGTACTGATCGGTCGCCGGGACACCGGCGAAGGCATGCCGTAATACCTCGTACTTAATTTGCTCATATGCAGAGGCAGCTTCAACCGCCGCGCGATCTGCGCGCTTCGTTTGAACTCGTGCATCCGCGCGCTGTTCGTCATACTGATCTAGTTGTTGACGAAGTGTGACTTCAATAGCTTGAGCTTCATCAAGCTCTGCAGTCGCAAGAGCCAGTTGAGCTTGTACCCCCGCCGCCTGAGCGTTGCGCTGGATTTGACTATCGCGACGCTTGGTAAGGGTGAATATGGTAGCACTGAGATTGCGTGCCGAGCTGTCGGCAGAGACGATGATGCTCTCAAGTCTCCTGAGTTCACTTGATTGCTGTGGAAGGAGAATTGCGCGGAACAGCTCAAATTGCGCTGCGGTGTCCCAGATGAGTGGGTCGCGGGCTTCGAGGAAAAATGTTACCCTATCTATCGCGCGCAGGGCATCGTCGAAACTGGCGAGATTCATCGCTCGCGCCAATAGTTCACGGTACGAGGTCTCGGTAGCAACCGGCTCTACGCCTTCCGGAGCCTCCAGCGACGCTTCTACCAAGGATAGGTCGCTTAGCTTGCGAGTGACAGCAAGTACCGCAACGCCAAATTTCACGGTGATTGTAGCTTGAGCTGATCGGGCAGCATCAAGTACCCGGTGTGCGAAAAACCGAGGATCAACCTGCTGGAGATCAGACCGCTCGCCTGTGAAGCCGGCAGCGCGAGCCCGCACCGGACCGGTAAGCACATGGCGAAGCATAAGGAGTAGCGTGCTCTTACCCAGACCATTAACCCCGATGACCAGCCACGGGCCAGGCGTGAAGGTAATGTTAATGCCAGGCGATTCGGGCGGGTGGCCCGGATAGAGAAGGTAACCGTCGACCTTCAGAGTCTTGAAGACTGGGAAATTTACCAACGGCGCAGCCTCCCGATGGTCGAGCGCATCATTGTGTCGGCCTTCCTTGGTTCATGGCCCACCGCACGCCGTTCCAGGTCCGGATGGAAACAGGATCGCGAGGTGCTTGCAACTGGCGTTTCCACGGTAAGTGGCCACCTTGCGCTAGAAAAGATGGATTTTCTGTGCGCGTGCGGGAACGAAGCGTAATTGTTCTCCGACGAGTATGAAGCCGCAGGGTTTGCCTCGCTACATCGGCTCCAAGTCTGCTTCCGTGGAAGCGGCGGCTTGAAGCCGCCATTCGGCTTCCGGCCATTTTCAGACCTTGATAGACTGGGCGATATTATGAAGTCGACGGCTCGTCAGGCCGCGCAATGGCACGCGACCACGTCGCGTCATAAGTAAACATCGGGGAATTAGGAATGGGGCAAGAAATGAATCTCCATCGCAATTCTTTTGCCCTCGCATGACGGCGGCGTCCATCCGCAGAATATTCGCATGAATTTATACTTCGACTGGCGCTTCTGGGAATTTCGGGCATTGCTGTAGGCGCCGGCGGTCAGGCTGAGACCTGAGCGTCGCCGGCAGCCCGGACCTCCCGGGCTTGTGGTGGTACAGGCGCCGCATGGTGCGGTCCCTGCCGGAGACACCGCCATGGCCCACCCCAAGGCCCTCACCCCCGCCCAGCAGCTCATTCTTCTGACTGCCGCTCAACGCCCTGATCATGCGGTCCTGCCTTTCCCCGATAGCATCCCCCGCCGCGGCGCTGTCCCTCAGCGTCTGATCGCTTCCATGCTGGCCCAGGGGCTGCTGGAGGAATGCCTCGCGACAGAGGGCGCCGATAGCTGGCGCCAGGACGACGCAGATCAGCCGCTGACCCTGCAACTTTCCAATGCCGGGCTGGCGGCTGCAGGTCGGTCTGCCCCCTCCCTGCATCAGTCGCCCGCAGCGCCATCCGCCGAGCCATCCCCGCAGGATGGGGATGCGGCTGACGTTGCCACGCGTCCTCGCTCTGCACCCACCGGCAAGCTTGGCCTGATCATGACGGCAGTTGCTGCGGAGAGTGGTGCCACGCTCGAGGAACTGATCGCCCTGACCGGCTGGCAGCCTCACACCACACGGGCAGCTTTGACCCGTCTCCGCCAGCGGGGCTTCCCCCTGCGCCTCAATCTGCAGGGATCCCGCAAGGCCTACGTCCTCATGGCACACGGCGATGCTGCTGGCGCCGAGGCCAACTCCACCGCGATGATTGAGAAGGTCGTCGTCAGCAACGGCATCGTGGAGGCTGGCGCTGGAGACTCAGCATGAGCCAGCGCACCCTCGACGCTGCCCTGGCTGCGCTGCCAACTCACTCCTCGGCGACATTGCGCCAGGAATGGCAGCGCCTTCATGGCGCTGAACCTTCGCCCTGCCTCAGCCCAGATCTTCTTCGCCGGGGCATCGCCTACAAGCTCCAGGAGGCCGCCCTTGGTGGCCTGCCCAGTAACCTCCGCAAACACCTCGTCGCCGCTGCTGGTGCCGAGGTGACCAGTCAGCCGGCGATGCCGGTCGCTCCAACCCACCTCAGCCCCGGCACCACCCTGGTTCGTGACTGGCATGGCCAGACCCACACCGTCACGGTTCTGCGGGGAGGGTTTGAGTATCTTGGCCGTCATTACGCTTCTCTGTCTCAGATCGCTCGCGAGATCACCGGTGTCGGATGGTCGGGACCTCGCTTCTTCGGTCTGCATCGAAAGGAGCGTGGCCGGATGGGCGGGGTGGGTGCCGATGCGTAGCAAGGCCCTTGGCAGCATAGCGGTCCCAACTTCACCTGCTGCCAAATCGGGGGCATCGGCACGGAGGCCTCGCAGCGGGAGCGCAGGTATCAGGCCCAACAGTGTCGGTGGCGCTGCGGCGCCTGGCCCCATCCGCCGCTGCGCCATCTACACCCGCAAATCTTCCGAGGATGGCCTGGAGCAGGCCTTCAACTCCCTCGATGCCCAACGCGAGGCCTGCGCCGCCTACATCACCAGCCAGCGCCATGAGGGATGGATCCTCCTACCCACCCTCTACGACGATGGCGGCCTCTCAGGCGGTACCCTTGAGCGACCGGCCCTCCAGCGCCTGCTGACCGACATCCAATCCGGCCTCGTCGACCTGGTCGTGGTCTACAAGGTGGATCGCCTCACTCGATCCCTCGCCGACTTCGCCAAGATCGTGGAGGTGTTGGACGGCCATGGCGCCTCCTTCGTCTCCATCACCCAGCAGTTCAACACCACCACCAGCATGGGCCGCCTGACGCTCAACATGCTGCTGTCCTTCGCCCAGTTCGAGCGGGAGGTCACCGGCGAGCGCATCCGCGACAAGATCGCCGCCAGCAAGCGCAAGGGCATGTGGATGGGAGGGGCTGTGCCGCTCGGCTACGACGTGCGCGACCGCAAGCTGGTGGTGAATGCCGAGGAGGCTGAAACCGTCCGGCACATCTATCGCCGCTATCTACAACTGGGCTCAGCCCATCTGCTGGTCACCGAGATGGCTGAGCGCGGCATCCGCAGCAAGGCCCGTCCCTGGCTCACCAACGCCAAGATGCAGGGTGGTCGGGAGATCGGGCGCGGGGCGCTCTACACCCTGCTGCAGAACCGCGCCTATCGCGGCGAGGTGGAGCACAATGGCCACATCTATGCTGGCGAGCATGAGGCCGTCGTCGACGCGGAACTCTGGGATGCAGTGCAGGTCCAGCTGGGCCAGAACCGGCAGGAGCGGTGCGAGCAGCTCCGCGCCAAGGAAGTCAGCCTGCTGGCAGGGCTGGCCTATGACGAGGCTGGAGAGCGTCTCACGCCTACGCATGCGACAAAGGCGGGCAAGCGGTATCGGTATTATGTCAGCCAGCATCTGGTCACCGGCAAGCGGGGCAGGCCGTCACCGCAGATGGCGGCTCAGCGCATCCCGGCACGGGACCTGGAACAGCTAGTGTCTCAGCGACTGATAGAACTGCTCCAGAGCCAGGCTGACCTGCATCGCGCGATCATGCAGGGACAGCAGTACGCCTCCTGCGGCACCGACAGCTCCGTCATCGCATCAGCCGTCCATCCCATCAGCGGTCGTGAGATGAAGCGACTGCTGCAGCGAGGCCGGGAGTTGGCCCAAGGCTGGTCGGCGCTTGGACCGAGCGAGCAGCGGCAGATGCTGCTGGCCGTCCTTCATCGCGTGGAGATCCATGCCCAGGACATCCGGATGGACCTCGACCTCATCGGGCTGATCGCGATGCTGCGTGGGGCTGACGAAAGCACTGCTCCGCATGTGACCTCGCCGAGCATCATCCACCCATCACAGATCCTCACCCTCACCGTGCCCGCACGGCTGCGCCGGGCCGGCCTCGAGATGGCGCTGGTGCTGGAGGACAGCAGTGCAGCGCGCAGGGTCGACACAGGGCTGATCACGCTTATCGCCAGGGCGCTGGTGCTGCAGCAGCGGCTGGTAGCCAGCGATACGACGACGCTAAAGGAGTTCGCTGATCGGGAAGGGCTGACACCATCCTGGGTGACGCGGGTGGTCAGGCTGGCTTGGCTCGCGCCCGACATCGTCAAGGCGATCATCGAAGGACGGCAGCCGGTAGAACTGACCGCAAAGCGGCTGCTCGAGGACAGTCGCCTACCGCTGGGGTGGAAGGAACAGCGGCAGCATCTCGCGATGAGCTAGCAGCGCCAAGGATCCATCACCGCCTTAGCATCACGGCACTGCCCAAACAGCGGTGCCGATCTCGTTCATGACCAACCGAAAAACCCATGCGGGCCAGATTTCTGCCAAGCCGACTTCGCGGTCCCCATCCAGTCAGGCGGCAAATCTCCGCTCCGTTCTCGACGAAAGCGTAGTAGCCCTCATCGCCTCCAAAGACGATTCCGCTGTGCATCGGCGCATCCAACGCCAAAGACGGTCTGAAGCACGTTTTAGGAATGAGACCAGGGCCGCAAAGCCGCGGAAGTCCGCGGCTTTCAGGAGTACACCCGAAAGCCAATAAATCCAATATTATCAATGAATTATCGCTGGCGGACAGGGTGGGATTCGAACCCACGGTACGCTTGCACGTACTCCGGTTTTCGAGACCGGCGCGATCGACCACTCCGCCACCTGTCCAGCACGCGCCCCTTTACCCAGCCCGGGCGCGTCGCGCAATCCTGCCGCTCAGCCTTTCCGGCGGCGGCGCCACGCGTGCCAGATGGGCCACAGGCAGGCCAGCGCCATCACCAGCACCAGCGGCTTGCTCAGCGGGTCCAGCCAGGTTTCCACCACGCCGAATCGGTCCTCCAGCCACCAGCCCAGCACCGTCAGCGCGCCGATCCACAGGCTGCTGCCCAGCATGGTCAGCACATAGAATTGCAGGCGCGGCATTTCGATGATGCCCGCGGGCACCGAGATCAGCGTGCGGATGCCCGGCATCATGCGGCCCAGGAACACGGCCCAGGGCCCCATGCGCTGCAACGCGGCCTGGGCGTCGTCCAGGTCCTGCGCCTCCACCCCCACCCAGCGGCCGAACTTCTCGCACAGCGCCCGGCTGCGCCGCAGCCCGAAGGCGCGCGCGGCCTCGAACCAGATGGCGTTGCCCAGCACCGTGCCCAGCACGCCCGCCAGGATGGCGCCGATCAGCGACATCTGCCCGCGCGCGGCGGAAAACCCCGCGAATGGCATGATCATCTCGGAGGGGATGGGCGGAAATACATTCTCCGCGAACATCAGCAGGAACACCCCCGTCAGCCCCATGCTGGCGATGGTGTCGGTAATCCAGTTGATCATGGTGCCTTCCGATACAGCAGCAGCGTCACCGGCCGCCCGCGGGAATAATTGTAGCCATCAACGCTGGCGATCTCGGCCAGCCGCAGCCCCTGGCGCGCGGCCTCCGCCTGGAAGGCCGCCTCCTGCCGGTGCGCGACCGCGATCACCCGGCCCTCGGCGCCCGACAGGAAAGCCGCGGCCTCCGCCGCGTTGGGCAGCAGCCGCACCTCGGCGCCGACGCGGAACAGAACGGAAGGCTCGGCATGGCCCAGCATGCCGAAATCGCGCGGGGGTAGGCCCGGGGCCACGCGGTCCAGCGTGTCGCCCAGGCGGGGGGAAATCCACATCGCTTCGATGCGCGGCAGCGTCAGCTCCAGCACCGAGACATAGACCGGTACCGCCAGCACCACGCCCAGCACCGCGCCGCGCGCCCAGTTGCCGTGCCGCGTGGCGGCCAGCACCGTCCAGGCCAGCAGCGCGCCGGCCGGCAGGGCGAACAGGGCGGTCCAGACCATCCGCCCGCCCATCAGGAAACCCGCCGCCGGCGCCACGATGCCGATGCCCAGCGCCACACCCACCAGCAGCGCGCGCATGGCCCACAGCATCCAGCGCTGCGGCGCCAGGCGCAGCGGGTCCAACGCCCAATGGGCGATCAGCAGCATCAGCGCCGGATACAGCGGCAGGGTATAGTGCGGCAGCTTGGTCTGCACCGCCTCGAACAGCAGCCAGCTGGGCACGATCCAGGCCAGCAGGAAGCGCGTGGCCGGCAGGCCGCGCTGCAGCCAGGCATGGCGCAGCGCGGGCATCGCCAGCCAGGCGGTGGGGAAGGCCGCGATGATGAAGGTCAGCAGATAGAAGCCCGGCGGGCCCCAATGCTTCTCCTCGCCCGAGCCCACCTTGGCGATCATGTCGTTGCCGACCGCCTCGGCGAAGAAACGGCCTTCGGTGGCGATGCCGATCGCCACCATCCAGGGGGCGGCGATGGCGATCATCAGCGCGACACCCCATTGCGGGCGCAGCGCGCGCAGCCAGGGCGCGCCCCGGTCCATCACCGCCAGCGTGATGCCGGTCAGCAGCGGGATCATCGGCCCGATCGGGCCCTTCAGCAGGATGGAGACACCGAGCACCGCCCAGAACCCCGCCGCCTGCCGCGCCGTGAAGCCGCCGGGCCGGATATAGGCCATGCCGAACAGCCCCATGGCGGCCGCGACGGTGGCCAGCAGGGCGGCGTCGGTCTTGGCGATATGGGTTTCCACCACCAGCACCATGCAGCCCGCCAGTAATGCCGCCGCCAGCAACGCGGCCCGCCGCCCCACCAGGGCGCGCCCCAGCTGGAAGGTGGCCAGCACCGCCAGGATAGCGCCGAGCAGGGAGGGGATGCGATAGGCCCAGATCCGCCCGCGCGCCGGAATGCCCACGGCCTCCAGCGCATGTACCGCCGTCACCTGCGCCCAATGGATGCCCACGGGCTTCTTGTTGCGGTCCTCCTCGCCCACGCGCATGCGCACGTAGTCGCCGCTGTCCAGCATCTGGCGGCTGGCCTGGGCGAAGCGTGCCTCGTCGCGGTCCAGCGCGGGGATGGTGAAGAAGCCCGGCAGATAAAGGCACAGGCAGAGCAGGACCAGCGCCAGGCGGGGCCGGCGGGTGGCCAGGGCCTCGCCCCGGGCGAAGATGTCGGAAAGCTGCATCGGCCGGGGTGGTAGCCCGGATGCGCCGCGCGCGCCAGCTACCAAGCGTAAGCGGGCCATGCGCTCCGGTGCCATGGCAACGCTTGCGCAACGCGCCCGCCCGCGCCAACCTGTACGCACAACAAGCCAGGCCGGCATCGCCCGGGCTGGCACCGGGAAGGACCATCCATGAACATCTCTCGACGGCCGCTGCTGGCCGGCGCGGGTGCCGCCGTGTTCGGCACGGCGCATGCCCAGACACCCCCCACCCTGCGCATCGGCGTGCTGACCGACATGAACGGCCCTTATGCCGCCAACACCGGCCCGGGCTCCGTCGTCGGCGCCCGGCTGGCGGCCGAGGACATGATGCGCGCCCATCCCGGCCTGCGGGTCGAGGTCATCCAGGGCGATTTCCAGAACCGCCCCGATGTCGGCACCACCATGGCGCGCTCCTGGCTGGATACCCAGGGGGTGGATGTGATCCTGGACGTGCCCGTCTCCTCCGTCGCCTTCGCCGTGGCGGACATGGTGCGGGAGAAGGACAAGGTGGCCCTGTTCACCGGCCCGGCCGCGGCCAACCTCTCGGGCGACCGCTGCGGGCCCAACCACGCGCATTGGACCTATGACACCTGGTCACTCGCGTCGGGCACCGGCCGGGCGCTGGTGGCCGATGGCGGGGACACCTGGTTCTTCATCACCGCTGACTACGCCTTCGGCCACGCGCTGGAACGCGACACGGCCGATTTCGTGCGCGCCGCCGGCGGGCGCGTGCTGGGCCAGGCGCGCACGCCCTTTCCGGGCACGACCGATTTCTCGTCCTTCCTCCTCCAGGCGCAGGCGAGCCGCGCGAAGATCGTGGGGCTGGCCAATGCGGGGTCCGACACCGTCTCCTGCATCAAGCAGGCGGCGGAATTCGGGCTGACGCGGCGCGGCGTGCGGCTGGCGGGACTGCTGTTCCAGATCGCGGATGTGCATGCCGTGGGCCTGGCCGCCGCCCAGGGGCTGGTGCTGACCGAGGCCTTCTACTGGGACATGAACGAGGGCAGCCGGGCGTTCTCCGCCCGCGTCGCGCCGCAGCTGAACGGCCAGAAGCCCTCGATGATCCATGCCGGGGCCTATTCGGCCGTCACGCATTACCTGAAGGCCGCCGTGGCGCTGGGCGCCGAGCGCGCCAAGGCCAGCGGCCGCGCCGCCATGGAATGGATGAAGGCCAACCCCACCGATGACCCGCTGTTCGGCCGGGGCGAGCTGCGCGCCGATGGCCGCAAGCTGCATGACATGTACCTGTTCCAGGTGAAGTCGCCCGAGGAAAGCCGCGCCCCCTGGGATTACTACACCCTGCGCCGGACCATCCCCGCCGCCGAGGCCTTCCGCCCGCTGGCCCAGGGCGGCTGCCCGCTGGTGCGCACGTGACGCCGCTGGACCTGCCGGCCCGCGTCAACGCGGACCCGGTGCTGCGGCGCTGGGGCCGGGACCTGTCGGCCGATGTGCTGCTGGAGGTGGGCGGCCAGTCCTGGCTGCTGGCCATCGTGAAGGGGGTGATCACCCAGGTGCGGCAGGGCCCCTTCCTGATGCCGCGCTGGGACGTGGCCTTGCGCGCCGACGCCGAGGCCTGGGCCGACTACCTGCGCCCCGAACCGCCCCCGGGCCGGCACGACCTGTTCGCGCTGATCCGCTTCGGCAAGCTGAAGCTGGAGGGCAACCCGCACCCGTTCATGAGCCATATCCTGTGGTTCAAGGGCGCGCTGGCCACGCTGCGGGGGGCCGCCGCATGATGGAGGACATCATCGGCCGCTACATGCGGCTCGAGCTGGATGGCGTGCCGCACCGCATCTATGTGGAGGAAGCGGGGCAGGGGATTCCCCTGCTGTGCCTGCACACCGCGGGCTCCGACACGCGGCAGTGGCGCGGCCTGCTGAACGACCCCGCCGTGACGCGGCATTTCCGCTGCATCGCCTTCGACCTGCCCTGGCATGGCAAATCCTCGCCGCCCGAGGGCTGGTGGCGCGAGGAATACAAGCTGACCACCGCCGCCTATGCCGGGGCCGTCATGGGGGTGTCCCGCGCGCTGGGGCTGGAAAAGCCCCTGGTCATGGGTTGCTCGATCGGCGGGCGCATCGTGCTGGAACTGGCCGCCGCCCATGGCGCGGAGCTGGGGGGCGTGATCGGCCTGCAATCCTCGGCCCATGTCACGCCCTACTACGATGTCTCCTGGACGCACCGGGCCGATGTGCATGGCGGGGAGGCCTGCGCCGGCGTCGTCAGCGGCCTGATGGCCCCGCAATCGCCCGAGGCCGAGCGCTGGGAGACCCTGTGGCACTACATGCAGGGCGGCCCGGGCGTGTTCCGCGGCGACCTGCATTTCTACAAGGAGGAAGGCGACCTGCGCGGCAGGCTGGCCAGCATCGACACCGCGCAATGCCCGGTGTGGCTGCTGACCGGGGAGTACGATTATTCCTGCACGCCGGAGGCCACGATGGAGGTGGCCGCCGCCGTGCCAGGCGCGAAGGCCACGATCATGGAAAAGCTGGGCCATTTCCCCATGAGCGAGCACTACGCCCGCTTCGCCGCCGCCCTGGCCCCGGTGCTGAGCGAGGTGCGGGCGGCCCGTCGCTGAAGCCTCGGGGGCAAAGGCCCCCGGGTCACGCCCCCAGAATGGCCTCCACCACTTCCTGCACTTCCAGGGCTTCCCGCAAGGTGGCCAGGTTCTGCGCCCCGCCCAGCGTCAGCGCCGCCACCTTGTCCAGCTGCCCTTGCAGCACCATCGGCCGCATCTTCTCGTTCGGTAGCGCGTCCGGCGAGGGCTGGAACCCATCGGGCCCCAGCTTTTCCGCGATCGACCAGTTGCGCAGCCGCACGCTGCCATTCGCGCAGGTCAGCCGCCATTCATTGGCTTCGTCCTCAGTGATCCGCCCGACATCGCCCGTGATCTCCACCGGCACGCCGCCGGCCAGCAGCCTGGCGCGGATGGCCGTCTCGCTGCCGTCGCCGGGCGGGAAGGTGGCGTCGCGCTCCAGCAGGGTCAGGGGGCCGAGCTGGCGGCGGGTGAGGAACAGGAAGTGGGACAGCACCTCGCGCGTGAAGCCGCCCTCCGCGCGCTTGGCCAGCCAGCTGGCCGCCCCCTGCTGCCAGCCGCGCGGCCAGCGCCCGAAGCGCACGGCGATGCTGAGCGCGGCCGGCGCCCCCAGATCCTGCCGCCAGGCCGAAAGCTGCGCCACGGCGGGCGAGGAGGCCATGGGGAAGTTCACCGCCGCGCGCTGCCCGGCATGGGCGGCCACGAAGGCGCGCGCCGCCGCCAGATCGGCCGCCAGCGGCTTTTCCAGGAAGGCCGATTTGCCGGCCGCGAAGGCAGCGCCCGCGTATTCCAGGTGAGAGGAAGGCGGGGAGGCGACATACAGCGCGTCGCAGGCCGCGATCACCGCCGCCGCGCTGGGCAGCAGGGGCAGGGTGGGCGCGATGGCCGCCAGCTTCTCGGCAGCACCCGGCGCCGGGTCCCATACCGCCACGGGGCGGATCACCGCCTGGTCGTGGTTCAGCGCCGCGCGCAGCAGGCGCTCGCCCATGATGCCGAGGCCAATGATGCCGAGTGCGACCGCCATGCCGAATCCCCCAGGAAATGCGCGCGGAGGCTACAGCCTGCCCGCCCGGGCGCCAATGCGGGGGCGGGGCGGGGCGCATTCCACCGCCCTGGCCGGATTGTAGGACAATGACAGCGCCGTTACCTTTCATGCAAATGAGTGACCGGAGCTGCCCGATGACCACCGAACCCCTGTTCCCCTCTCGCCGGCTGTTGCTGGCGGGGCTTTCCGGCACCCTCGCGGCGCCCGGGGTGGCGCGTGCGCAGGACAATTGGCCGAACCGGCCCATCAAGGTGGTGGTGCCCTTCGCCGCCGGCGGGGCCACAGATGTCAGCGCCCGGGTGCTGGCGCAGAAGTTGACGGAGATCCTGGGCCAGCCCGTGGTGGTGGAAAACCGCCCCGGCGCGGGCGGCACGGCGGGCACGGATTTCGTCGTGAAGTCGGCTCCCGACGGCTACAGCTTCGTCATGGCCTCCGTCTCCAACACCGCGCTGGCCATGGGGCTGTATGCGCGCCTGCCCTATGATCCGGTGCGGGACCTGGCGCCGGTCGCCCCCTGCGTGCTGGCGCCGCTGGCGCTGGCGGTGCGCAAGGAGTTGAACGTCTCCACCCTGCAGGAATTCATCGCGCTGCTGCGAGCCAATCCGGGCCGCTACACCTATGGCAGCGCGGGCAATGGCAGCTCGGGCCATATCTCCTGCGTGGGGCTGCTGCAGATGACCGGCACCCAGGCCGTGCACATTCCCTATCGCGGCAGCGGGCCGGTGTTCAACGACCTGTTGGCGGGGGTGGTGGACTTCACCATCGACATCCCCGGCCTGATCAAGCCCCATGCCGAAACCGGCGCCCTGCGCGCCCTGGTGATGGCGACGGAGCGCCGTTCCTCCGTGCTGCCGGATGTGCCGACCAGCGCCGAGGCAGGGCTGCCCGGCTATAAGGCCTACTCGTGGTTCGGCCTGTTCGGCCCCGCTGGTACGCCGGAGCCGATCCGCACCCGGTTGGCCGCCGCGGTCAACACCGCGCTGACCGACCCGGCGGTGAACGCGCGGCTGGACAATGAGATGGGCATGCCGCCGATGCCGGGCTACACCCCCGCCCGCTTCGCGGAATTCCTGCGCGGCGAGATCGACTATTGGGTGCCGCTGGTGCGCGCGAGCGGCGCCAGGGCGGACTGAGGCGGGCGGGAGGCTACCCCGCCTCCCGGCACAGCTCACCCAGCATCTCTCGCAGGCGGTCCACCAGGGCGGATTCCTGGCTGCGGACCAGCAGCACATCGCGCCGCACCTCCGGCAGGAAGGGGCGGGCGATGACGCCCTCGGGCAGGCGCATGCGCGTCAGCCCGTCCAGGATGGCGTAGCCCAGCCCCTCCTGCACCATGGCGACGGCCGTGACAGCGCTGCCGATCTCCACGGCCAGCTGGCGCTCCACCCCCTCCTGCGCGAAGGCGGCGTCCAGGCTCTGGCCGAAATCCTGCCAGGCGGCGAAGCCCAGCTCCGGCTCGCCCGCCAGCATGGCCGGGCGCAGCACGGGCTCGGCGGCCAGGCGATGGCCGGCCGGCAGCACCACCACGCAGGCGGTGGTGCCGATCACCTCGCTGACCAGCCCGGGCAGCGCGATGGGGCTGAGCGACAGCCCCACATCCAGCCGGCGCGCCAGCAGCGCCTCACCCAACTCACGCAGGGGCAGCAGATGCACCGTCAGCCGGGCGGAGCGGCGTTCGGCCCTGAGGCGCGCCACCGCGCGCGGCACCAGCGTGACCGCGAGGGAGGAGGTGGCCCCCAGCCGCAGCAGCCCGCCGCGATGGCTGCCCAGGTCCCGCGCGAAAGCCTTGAAGCCCTGCAGCTCCGCATGCAGGCGCTCGGCCTCCGGCAGCAGGGTCACGGCCTCCGCGGTCGGCACCAGCCGGCCCGAGAGGCGCTGGAACAGCGCGAAGCCCAGCCGGTCCTCGCAATGGCGCACCGCCTTGGAGAGGGCCGGCTGGGAGACATTCAGGTATTCGGCGGCCGCCCGCAGGGTGCGGCACTGCATCACGGCGCGGAAGATCTCGATGTCGCGGGCGGTCATCATGCCCGGGGGGAGGGCGTGCTCACGTCGCGGCGCCGACGAGCCGCAGCAGCATCCCCTCGGTCAGGATCTGCGGCAGCACCACGGGGGCGCCCTGGCCCGCGGGGTAGAACAGGTACAGCGGCACGCCCTCACGCCCATGCTCGCGCAGCACGGTGGTGATGGCGGGGTCGCCGCGCGTCCAGTCGCCGGTGAGCCGGGCCACGCCGCGCGCGGCGAAGGCCGCCTGGGTCGCGGCGGTGTCCAGCGCCAGGCGCTCATTCACCTTGCAGGAGATGCACCAAGCCGCCGTCAGATTCACAAACACCGGTGTGCCCTCGGCCCGCAGCGCGGCCAGGCGCTCGGCCGACCAGGCCTCCCCGGCGGCGGCCGGAAGCTCCGGCGGCGGCGCGGCGGCCAGGCGCGGCAGCAGCGCCACGGCACCCGCCAGGGCCAGCAGCGCCAGCCCGCGCCCGATCCAGCCGCCGCCCGATTGCTGGGCCACGCCCAGCACCCAGGCGGCGAAACCCACCAGCACCGCGCCCACCAGCGCGGCCAGCACGCCGGTGGCGCCCGATTGCTCGGCCAGCACCCAGACCAGCCAGGCCGCCGCGCCATACATCGGGAAGGCCAGGCCCTGCTTCAGGCGCTCCATCCACGGCCCCGGGCGCGGAAACACCCGCGCGATACCCGGCGCCACGCCCAGCAGCGCATAGGGCAGGGCCATGCCCAGCCCCATCGCCGCGAAGACCGAGAGCATGGCCACGGGCGGCATGGCCATGGCCGCCCCCAGCGCCGCGGCCATGAAGGGCGCGGTGCAGGGTGTCGCCACCAGCACCGCCAGCGCGCCGGTGAAGAAGCTGCCGGCATGGCCGCCCCTGCCGGCCAGCCCCTGGCCGGCCGAGACCGGCCCGCCCAGCTGGTACACACCCGACAGATTCAGCCCCACCGCCAGCATCAGCCAGGCCATGCAGGCGACGAAGACCGGCGAGGTGAACTGGAAGCCCCAGCCCGCCACGCCCCCCGCCAGCCTGAGGCCCAGCAGCGCGCCGCCCACCGCCATGAAGCTCAGCACCACCCCCGCCGTGTAGCTGGCGGCATGGGCGCGGATCTCTCCGCGCGCCGCGCCGGACAGGCGGGCGAGGCTGAGCGCCTTCATCGCCAGGATCGGGAAGACGCAGGGCATCAGGTTCAGGATCAGCCCGCCAAGGGCCGCGAACAGCATCGCCTGCCACAGGGCCAGCCCGGCGGTCCCGGCGGGCACCGGCCCGGGCGTGGCGGAGACCAGATAGGCCCCGCGCACCCCCTGCGTGTCGGTGATGGTGACGATGCCCTCCACGCGTTCGGGCAATTCGGCCGTGCCGCGCGTCAGTGCCAGGCGCAGCGCGCCGTCGCGCAGCGTCATCGGCTGGGGGGCGGGGTTGTCGATCAGCTGCTCGGTGGCGGGGAAGAAGAAGGCCTCCCGCACCGCGCCGGGGGCCAGGCCCGGGCCCGCCACCTCGATGGCGCCGGCGGGGCCGTTGAAGCCGATGCGGGTCTGGAACGGGGCCTCGCGCGGCATGGCGGCGTCGGCCTCGGCGAAGCGGGCGGCCATCTCCGGCGCGGGGCGGGCCGCGGCCTCCACCGGCAGGGTCAGGGTGAAGCGGCCTTCCTCGGGGATGCAGACGCGCTCGCAGACCAGCCAGCTGGCCTCGGCCGTGATGGTCAGGCTCTCGCCCGGGCGGGCATCGGCGGGGGCGGTGAGGGTGACGGGGAAGATCGCCCGCCCCTCATAGCCGAAATTCAGCAGCGGGCCGTAGGGGATGCGGTGCGGTGCCGGGAACTGCAGCGGCCCGGCGGAGGCGCCCTCGGGCAGGGTGAAGTGCACCTCCGGCGGGCTGCCGGCGTCGCCGGGGTTGGTCCAGTAGGTGTGCCAGCCCGGCGCCAGATCCTGTTGCAGGGCCAGCCGGAACGGGCGGCCCGGGGCGATCGCCGCGTCCTCGGTGATGATGGTCACGCTGGCGCGGGGGGAGGTCACGCGCGGCGCCTCCGCCGCGCCGGCCGGCAGGGCGGAACACAGCAGCAGGGCGAGCAGCGGCAAGGAACGGACCATGCGCCTTAATGTGCTGCCTGGGGGCGGGATGACAAGCGCCCCAATCCGCGCCATAGCCGCCTGATGAGCAGCAAGATGCAACCGGTGCGCGGCACGCGCGATCTCATTGGCGCGGATGCCCGCCGCCATCACGCGGTGGCCGAGACCGCCCGCCGCACCGCCGGGCTCTATGGCTTCGAGGAATGGTTCACGCCGATCTTCGAGGACACGGCCGTCTTCGCGCGCGGGCTGGGCGATACCTCCGATGTCGTCTCCAAGGAAATGTACAGCTTCGAGGACCGGGGCGGCGACAGCATCACCCTGCGGCCCGAGGGCACGGCGGGCGTCTGCCGCGCGCTCGTTTCCAACGGGCTGACCCAGACCCTGCCGCAGAAGGTGTTCTACGCGGGCCCGATGTTCCGCTACGAGCGCCCGCAGAAGGGCCGCTACCGCCAGTTCCACCAGATCGGCATCGAGGTGCTGGGCGCCGCCGAGCCGCTGGCCGATGCCGAGGTGATCGCCTGTGGCTGGCAGATCCTGAACGCGCTGGGTGTGGCCGAGGGCGTGGTGCTGGAGATCAACACGCTGGGCGATGCCGCCAGCCGCGATGCCTATCGCGCGGCCCTGATCGAGCATTTCTCCGCCCACCAGGACAAGCTGTCCCATGACAGCAAGGTGCGGCTGGAGAAGAACCCCCAACGCATCCTGGACAGCAAGGATGAGGGCGACCGCGCCATCGTGGCCACCGCGCCCACCATCGACGCCTATCTGACGCCGGAGGCCGCCAGCTTCTTCGAGGCGGTGCAGGGCTACCTGACCCTGTTCGGCGTGCCGTTCCGCCGCAACCCGCGCATCGTGCGGGGCCTGGACTACTACAGCCACACGGCCTTCGAGTTCGTGACCGACCGGCTGGGCAGCCAGGGCACGGTGATGGGCGGCGGCCGCTACAATGGGCTGGTCGAGGAAATGGGCGGCCCGGCCACCCCCTCGGTCGGCTGGGCGGCGGGCATGGAACGCCTGTCCCTGCTGATGGAGGCGGTGGGCAACGACCCGCGCCCGCCGCGCCCCGTGGCGGTGATCCCGCAGGGCGAGGGGGCCGAGACGGCCGCGCTGAGCCTGGTCCAGAAGCTGCGCCAGGCCGGCATCACGGCCGAGATGGCCTATCGCGGCAATCTGAAGCGCCGGATGGAGCGCGCCAACCGCCAGAACGCCCATGCCGCGCTGTTCGTGGACGCGGCCGGCGCGATCGAGATGAAGAACCTCGACAGCGGCGACCAGTACGCGCTGAGCGAGGACGCGGCGATCGCGGCGCTGGGCGGGTAGGGTTTCTCAGCCCGCCCGTTCCAGCCGCAGCAGTTCCTCCAGCCCCTCGGCATCGGCCAGCAGGGCGGCCTTTTCCGCGCGGGTCAGCGCGGCGCCGGCCATGCTGTCGGCCTCCCGCGCTTTCACCAGCCCGGTCAGCAGCGGCACATGCGGCGGGGTGCCGCGCGCGCGGGGCGGGGGCAGCATGCGCTGGTGGGCCCGCAGCAGCCCGGGGTCCCGCGCCAGGCGCCGCACGGCGTCCTCGGGCGGGGGCTCGGGCAGGGCGCGCAACTCGGCGGCGCGGCGCAGCAGGGCGGGGGGTGCGCGGTCCTCCTCCGTGGCCAGCACGCCCAGGCCCGAGGCATCGCGCGCCGTCAGCGCGGCCAGCGGCACCGCCAGGATCAGCCCCAGCGTGACCGGCGTGGTCCAGGCCGCCAGCCAGGGCGAGACCAGCCAGGACGCCACCCCGAACACCACCCCCGCCAGCGTGTGCGGCCAATAGAGGCGCCACAGCTCCCGCAGGGGCAGCTGCCCGTCATCGCGCTGTTGCGGGCGCCAGCCGGTGTCGCGCCCGCGCAGGATGGAGATGACGTCCATGCTCTGGGAGAACATGGTGACCGGCGCCAGCAGCGCCGCCAGCAGGCTTTCCAGCAGCATGCCGGGCAGTGCCCGGGGCGCACGGGCCACGGCCAGCGCCAGCAGCTTGGGCAGCAGCAGCAGCCCCATGGTGCCGATGAACAGCCACATGGCGCGCACCGGGTCCACCACCGGCCATTCCGGGAACAGCGACCGCCCATTCGGGAAATAATCCGTCTGGCGGAGCCGCGCCTCCAGCGCGCTCAGCACGCCCAGCACCAGGAACAGCGCCCAGAGCGGCGCCGTGATGTAGGAGCCGATGCCCGAGAGCAGATGCAGCCGGCTGATGGGGTGCAGCCCGCGCGCCGGCAGCACCGCGGCGTGCTGCAGATTGCCCTGGCACCAGCGCCGGTCGCGCACCGCCTGGTCGGGCAGGGAGGGCGGGGTTTCCTCATAGCTGCCGCGCAGGCCCGGCACCATGTGCACGGCCCAGCCGGCGCGGCGCAGCAGCGCGGCCTCCACGAAATCATGGCTGAGGATGGAGCCGCCGAAGGGCGTGCGCCCCGTCAGATGCGGCAACCCGGCATGGGCCGCGAAGGCGCGGGTGCGGATGATGGCGTTGTGGCCCCAGTAATTGCCCTCCGCGCCATGCCACCAGGCGATGCCCTGGGCGATGGGCGGGCCATAGAAGCGCCCGGCGAATTGCTGCATCCGCGCCAGCAGGGAGCGCCCCTGCACGATCACCGGCAGGGTCTGGATCAGCCCCACATCCGGGTGGCGTTCCATGGCGGCGGCCAGGCGGACCAGCGCCTCGCCCTCCATCAGGCTGTCGGCGTCCAGGATCAGGAAATGCGGATAGGCGGCCCCGAAGCGCGTGACCCATTCGGCGATGTTGCCGGCCTTGCGCTCCGTGTTCGCGGCACGGCGGCGATAGAACAGGCGCTTGTGATCGCCCGTCGCCTCCCGCAGGGCCAGGAAGGCGGCTTCCTCTGCCACCCAGGCATCGGGGTCGGTGGTGTCGCTCAGGATGAAGATGTCGAAATGGTCCAGCGCGCCGAGCGCCGCCAGGGATTCATGCATCGCCCGCAGCCCGGCCATCACCCGGTGAGGCGATTCATTGTAGACCGGCATCAGCAGCGCGGTGCGGCTGGCCAGCGGCGGCGGCGGCCCCTCCAGCACGCCCAGCGCGTCCACCCCGCCCCGGCGCATCGCCAGCAGCCCGGCCAGCACGCTGGTGAAGGACAGCGCCACCCAGGCGAACAGCACCAGGAACAGCGCCAGCGTGGCGATCTGCAGGGTGGTGGGGCGGGCGATATCCAGCACCAGCCCCATCTGCCAGCCCGCCAGCCCCGCCAGCGCCACCGCGCCGCCCAGCACCGCCAGCCGCCGCCCCGCCATGCCGGGCGGCGAGGAAGGGAGGGTGCCGCGCTCCGGCGGTGCCTCTCGCAGGGATTGCGCCGGCATGGCCAGGGGCGCTGCCTCCGGCAGGGCCCGCCAGCCTGGCGTCACGCCGTCCATCGGTACAGCCAGGTTTCGCTGAGCGGTTGCTCGCCCGTCTTGAGCAGGGCCCGCAATTCCGAGATCCGCGCGCTGCCCGGGGCCAGTTCGAAATGCACGCGCCAGCCGCCGGTCTCGGGGTTGGGTTGCACCACCGGGTTGCGGATCTCGCCCTGGCTGGCGTTGACCTCCAGCTGCGGCAGATCGGTGCCGGCGGCGCGCCCGCCCTGGGTTTCCAGCACGAACAGCCGGCCGCTGCGCCCCGCGGCGCCCGAGCGGGTGGCGGTGAAGCGCGCCAGGCCGGTATCGCCCCGCCATTCCGGCAGCCAGTGCAGGCGATAGACCAGATTGTACTCCTGCCGGGCCTTCAGCGGCTCGGCCGGGCGCCAGAAGGCCACGATATTGTCGTGCACCTCGCTGTCGGTCGGGATTTCCACCAGCTGCACGGCGCCCTGGCCCCAATCCCCGATCGGCTCCACCCACAGGCTGGGGCGCTTCTCATAGGCGGCCTCCAGGTCGTCGTAATCGGCGAAGGCGCGGCTGCGCTGCATCAGGCCGAAGCCGCGCGGGTTCACCTCGGCGAAGCTGCTGACCTGCAACTCGCGCGGGTTGTGCAGCGGGCGCCACAGCTGCTCGCCGCGCGCGGTGGCGATCAGCAGCCCGTCGGAATCGTGCACGGCGGGGCGGTAGTCGTCGATGCCGGCGCGGTCATTGGGCGCGAACTGGTACATGCTGGTCAGCGGCGCGATGCCCACCGCGTCGATGTCGGCGCGCGGGTACAGGCTGGCCTGCACATCCATCAGCGTGGCCACGCCGGGGCGTATGGTGAAGCGGAAGGCGGCGGTGGCGCTCGGGCTGTCCAGCAGGGCATGCACCACGAGGGAATCGGCGCCCGGTGCCGGGCGTTCCAGCCAGAAGCTGCGGAAGACCGGGAATTCCTCGCCACGCTGGTCGGCGGTGCGGATCGCCAGCCCCCGCGCCGAGAGCCCATAACGCAGATCCTTGCCCACGGCCCGGAAATAGGAGGCGCCGAGGAAGGCGCAGACCTCATCCATCACATCCGGGCGGTTGATCGGCGCGTGCAGGCGGAAGCCGGCATGGCCGAAATCGGCGCCCGGCGCCTCGCCCTCGGGCAGGGTGAAGTTGGCGGGGTCATAGGCGATGGGGCGCGCGCGGCCGCCGCTCGCCTCGAACAGCTCCACCTTCTCCCGGTACAGGAAGCCGCGGTGGAACAACTGCAGCTGGAAGCCGGGCCGGGCCTCGCGCCACAGGGCGCGTTCGGGCCGGAAGCGCAGCCCGCGATAGGCATCGTAGTCGGCCTGGGCGAAGCGGCGGGGCAGGGTGGTGTCGGGCGCCTGGAAGGGGCGGCGTGCCATCTCGCGCGCCTGGGCGCGGACGGTGTCCTCGCCGAAGGGGGTATCGCCCGGCGGCGATGGCTGGGCCGACATCCGGCCCATGCCCGGCATGTTCAGGAAGATGGCGGCCCCCGCCAGAAGGGGGAGCGCGTGACGGCGTTGCAAGGTCGTCTCCGTGTCAGGGCGCGGGCAGGGGAGCCCACGCGCCTGTAACGGTTGCGGCGCCGGAAAGTTACGTGGCGATGCGGCGAAACCCGCTCAGCGCCGCGCGCCCAGCGAGGACACCAGATTGTCGAAGCCGAGCTCCGCCACGCGGAACCACTGGCGCATGTCGTCGCGCATGGGGGCCCACTGGTCGTAGATCTTCTTGAAGTCCGGGTTCCGGGCCGAGAGCTCCTGTTCCAGCGCCATCGCCTCGCGGTAGCAGGCCTCCGTCACCGTGCGCGGGAAGGGGCGCAGCTGGGTGCCCGCCGCCACCAGGCGGCGCAGCGCGGCGGGGTTGCGCGTGTCGTACCGCGCGACCATCCATTGCGTGGCCTCGTTGGCCGCGGTGCGGATCGCGGCCTGGTAGCTCTTCGGCAGCTCGTTCCACTTGTCCTTGTTGACGAACAGGTGGGTCATGGCCGTGCCTTCCCACCAGGCCGGGTAGTAGTAGAAGGGCGCCACCCGGTTGAAGCCCAGGCGCTCGTCGTCATAGGGGCCGGCCCATTCCACGGCGTCGATGGTGCCGCGTTCCAGCGCCGGGTACAGGTCCCCGCCCGGCAGCTGCTGCGGCACGCCGCCCAGGCGCTGCAGCACCTGGCCCGCGAGACCCGCGATGCGCATCTTCAGGCCGTTCACATCCTCCAGCCCGCGCAGCTCCCGCCGGAACCAGCCGCCCATCTGCGCGCCGGTCTGGCCCAGCGGCAGGCCGTGCACGTTGAACTTGTTGTACAGCTCGTTCATCGCGTCGATCCCGCCGCCCTCATACATCCAGGCGTGGTGCTGGCGGGTGTTCATGCCGAAGGGCATGCCGGTGCCGAGCGCGAAGGCGTCGTTCTTGCCGGTGTAGAAGAAGGAGGCGGTGTGGGTGCATTCCACCGAACCGGACTGCACCGCGTCCAGCGCCTGCAGCCCCGGCACCAGCTCACCGGCGGAGAAGACCTGGATGCGGAAGCGGTCGTCCGTCAGCTCCGCCACGATGCGCGAAAACACCTCGCCGCCGCCATACAGCGTGTCGAGCGACTTGGGATAGCTGGAGGTCAGGCGCCAGCGCAGCTGGGGCTGGCCGGTCTGGGCCAGGGCGGGGGCCGCGAGCACCGAGGCGACCGCGCTGGCGGTCGCACCAGCGGTCGCACCCTGGGCGAGCAGGTGACGGCGGTTCATGGACGTTTCCTCGTAATCACTGACCGAGCCTCATAGAATGGGGCCCGGCCGCGCTCAAGCCGCTTTGGCGGCGTGGGCGGCTTTCCATTCGTCCAGGAAGGTGAAGGCCTTGTCCAGCACATGGGGCGTGTGCCGCCCGTGCGGATTCCTCATCGCCATCTCCACATAGGCCCGCAGGGCCGGCTGGATGTCGGGATGCGCGCAGTTGTCGATGATGACGGCCGAGCGCTGCTTGGGCGACAGGCCGCGCAGATCCGAAAGGCCGCGCTCGGTCACCAGCACCTGCACGTCGTGCTCCGTGTGGTGCACATGGGTGGCCATCGGCACGATGCGCGAGGTGCCGTCCTTGGTGATGGAGGGCGTGACGAAGAAGGACAGATACCCGTTGCGCGCGAAATCGCCCGAGCCGCCGATCCCGTTCATGATGCTGGAACCGCGGATATGGGTGGAGTTCACGTTGCCGTAGATGTCGGCCTCGATCATGCCGTTGATGGCGATGATGCCCAGGCGCCGCACCACCTCGGGGTGGTTCGAGATCTCCTGCGTGCGCAGCAGGATGCGCTCGCGGAAATAATCCAGGTCGTTCAGCAGGATCTCCTGCCCCTCGCGGCTGAGCGAGAGCGCGGTGGCCGAGGCATGCACCATCTTGCCCGAGCGCAGCAGCTGCAGCATGCCGTCCTGGATCACCTCGGTGAAGGCGGTCAGCCCCTCGAAGGGCCCGGCGTCGAGCCCCGCCATCACGGCGTTGGAGACATTGCCCACCCCGGACTGGATCGGCAGCAGGGAGGGCGGCAGGCGACCCTGCTTCACCTCATGGCCCAGGAATTCCAGGATGTGCCCCGCGATGGCCTGGGAGGTGGCGTCGGGCGCCGAGAAGCTGATGCCGCGATCGGGCTCGTTGGTCTCGACGATGGCGATGATCTTGGACGGGTCGCAGCGCAGGAAGGGCTCGCCGATGCGGTCGTCGGTCTTCAGGATCGGCACCGGCTTGCGGTGCGGCGGCAGGGCGGTGCCGTAATAGACGTCATGCATCCCGGCCAGCCGGGCATCCATGCCGGAGTTGACCTCGATGATCACCTTGTCCGCGAGGTCGAGCCAGGTCTTGTTGTTGCCGACCGAGGAGGAGGGCACGAGGCTGCCATCGGGGTTGATGGCCGTGACCTCGACCAGCGCCACGTCCAGCTTGCCCAGGAAGCCGAACCAGGCGTGCTGGGCGACGTGGGAGAGGTGGATGTCCATGTATTCCAGCCGGCCGGCGTTGATGTATTCGCGGCAGGTGGGGTCGGACTGGTAGGGCAGGCGCATCTCGATGCCGTCCACCTTGGCCATCGCGCCGTCCAGCTCGGGCGAGGTGGAGGCGCCAGTCCAGATGCTGACCTTGAAGGGGCGGCCCTGGGCGTGCTCGGCCTCGATGCGGGCGGCCAGCGCCGAGGGGACGGATTTGGGATAGCCCGCGCCGGTGAAGCCGCTCATGCCGATGGTCATGCCGGGGGCGATGAGTTCGGCGGCCTGCGCGGCCGTCATGACTTTGTCCTGCAGCCCTGGGGCGAGGATGCGCGGGTTCTGGGTCATTCCAATTCCACTCTCTTGCACGCAGAAGGGGGCAGCCCTGTTGCCAGGACCACCCCCCTCCCTTGACGTCTTGTCGCCACCGCCCGGAGGCGCTGCCGTTCCTGCCGAAGTGCAGGAAATTGACAATGCATGCAAGCCTGCGGGCCGGCTTATCCCCGCAGGGTGGCGCCCGTCGCCTTGGTCACGGCCGCGACCAGTTTCTGGCTGGCGGCCTCGATCTCGGCATCGGTCAGGGTGCGCTCACGCGGCTGGAAGGTGGCCTGGATGGCCAGGCTGACCTTGCCCTCTGGCAGCTTCTCCCCGGCGTAGCGGTCGAAGACCACCACATCGGTGATCAGCGCCTTGTCCGCGCCGCGGGCGGCCCGCAGCAGCGTCTCGGCGGGCACCGAGGCGTCCAGCAGGAAGGCGAAGTCGCGCCGCAGCGGCTGGAAGGCCGGCAGGTCGGGCACCGACTTCTTGCGCTTCTTGGGCTCCGGCACCGCATCCAGGAACACTTCCGCGGCCACGGCGGCACCGGCCAGGCCGAGCTTGGCGCGCAGCGCCGGGTGCACCTCGCCGAACTGGGCCAGCACCGTCTTGCCGGCGCGGAACACGCCAGAGCGGCCGGGGTGGTAGTAGGACGGCGCGTCGGCGCTGACGGTGACACCCGCCATGGCCACGCCCAGCGCCTCCAGCACCGCCTGGGCATCGCCCTTGGCGTCCAGCGCGTCCACCGGCCGGGCGGGGACGGCCCAGTTCAGCGCGGTCGAGCCGGTGCGGATGGCCACCGCGACCAGCTTCTGGCCCTCCGGCCCCGGGCCGGTATAGCCGCCGCCGACCTCGCTGAGCGCCACATCCGCGAAGCCGCGCGCGGCGTTGCGGGCGGCCGCCGCCAGCAGGCTGGCCACCGGGCTGGGGCGCATCTGGTCCAGGTCGGAGGCGATGGGGTTTTCCAGCGTCAGCGCCGGGTCGCCACCGCCGAACAGCTTCGCCGTCGGGCCGTCGATGAAGCCGTAGGTCACGTTGTCCAGGCAGCCACGCGCGGCCAGCAGCCGGCGGGCCAGCTTCTCACGCACCTGCTTCGAGCCCAGCGCCGGCGGCGGCACGGCGGCCACCACGGGCAGGGAGACGGGGGGGATGGTGTCCAGCCCGCCCAGGCGCAGCACTTCCTCGACCAGATCGGCCTCGGCCTCCACGGCCTCGCAGCCCTCGCGGGCCTTCCGGGCGCGCTCGGCCGGGATGTCCTTGGCCTGGTCCAGCACGATGGGGGCCGCGATGTCGTTGCGCCAGGAGGGCACGGCGACCGTCACGCTGGTGGCGTTCTCGGCGAGGGTGGTGAAGCCCAGCCGGTTCAGCCGGGCCACCGCTTCCTCCCGCCCGATGGCCAGGCCGCCGAGCCCCGCCAGCCGCTCGAAGCGCAGCGTGGCGCTGCGGCGCCAGGCGGGTTCGGTGCCGGCTTCGGAGATCTCGGACGCCTCGCCGCCGCAGATCTCCTGGATCAGCGCGGTGGCCAGTTCCAGCGCGGTGCGGGGCAGTGCGGGGTCCACCCCGCGCTCGAAGCGGGCGCGGGCATCGGTGAACACATTGTGCCGGCGGCCCGAGAGGGCGATGCGCACCGGGTCGAACACCGCGCATTCGATGAAGCACTCGGTGGTGGTCTCGTCGCAGCCGGTGGGCTCGCCGCCGATGATGCCGCCCAGCGCCTCGGGGCCGCTCTCGTCGGCGATGATGCCGTCCTCGGGCGTCAGGGCGTAGGTCTTGCCGTTCAGGGCTTCCAGCGTCTCGCCCTCACGCGCCATGCGCATGGACAGCGTGCTGCCCTTCACCTTGGCCACGTCGAACACATGCAGCGGGCGGCCCAGGCCATAGGTGAACAGGTTGGTCACATCCACCAGCGCGTTGATCGGGCGCTGGCCGATGGCGTTCAGCCAATCCTGCATCCATTGCGGCGAGGGGCCATTCTTCACCCCCCGCACGGCGCGGCCCAGCACCCAGTCGCAGGCGCGCGGGTCCTCGACCCGCCAGCTGAGCGGGGAGGGGTAGGCGGGCGTGATGGAGGGCACGGTGATGGGCTTCAGCTTGCCGAGGCCGGCGGCGGCCAGGTCGCGCGCGATGCCATGGACCGAGAGCGCATCGCCCCGGTTCGGCGTCACCTTGATCTCGATGATCGGGTCGTCGAGCTTAGCGTAATCGACATAGGGCGTGCCGATCGGCGCGTCGGCCGGCAGTTCCACGATGCCGTCATGGTCCTCGCCCAGGGCCATTTCGCGGAAGGAGACCATCATGGCCTCGCTCTTCACGCCGCGGATCTCGCCGGCCTTCAGCGTGATGCCGGTGCCGGGGACGAAGGTGCCGGGCAGGGCGGCGACGCCCACGAGGCCGGTGCGGGCATTGGGCGCGCCGCAGACCACGGAGCGTTCGGTGCCGTCGCCGATATCCACCCGCAGCTGGCGCAGGCGGTCGGCGTTGGGGTGCTGCACCGCCTCGACGATGCGGGCGATGACGAAGGGGCGCAGGGCGGCGGCGCGGTCCTCCACGCCCTCCACCTCGATGCCGATGCGCGTCAGCGTCTCGGTGATGGTGGGCAGGTCGGCGGTGAAGTCGAGATGCGCGCGCAGCCAGGAGATCGGGAACTTCATCGTCACACGCCCTCATGCAGGGAGGCGGGGGAAAGCGGGCTGCTGCCGTAATGGCGCAGCCAGCGCACATCGCCCTCATAGAAGGGGCGCAGGTCGGGGATGCCGTGCTTCAGCATGGTGATGCGTTCGATGCCCATGCCGAAGGCGAAGCCCTGCCACTCCCGCGGGTCCAGGCCGCAATTGGCCAGCACGCGGGGGTGGACCATGCCGCTGCCCAGGATCTCCAGCCAATCGCCGCCGCCGCCGAGTTCGCCGGTCTTGCGCGACCAGCCGATATCCACCTCCATCGAGGGCTCGGTGAAGGGGAAGTAGCTGGAGCGGAAGCGCACCGGCAGGTCGGCGATGTTGAAGAAGCTGCGCAGGAAATCCGTCAGGCAGCCCTTGAGGTGGCCCAGGGTGATGCCGCGGTCGATCACCAGCCCCTCCACCTGGTGGAACATGGGGCTGTGGGTCGCGTCATGGTCGGCGCGATAGGTGCGGCCGGGGGCGATGATGCGGATGGGCGGTTCCTGGCCGATCATGGTGCGGATCTGCAGGGGGCTCGTTTGCGTGCGCAGCACCAGCGGGCGGCCATCGGGGCCGGTGCCGGGCATATAGAAGGTGTCCTGGTCCTGCCGCGCCGGGTGGTGGTCGGGGATGTTCAGCGCCGCGAAATTGTACCAGTCGCCCTCGATGTCCGGGCCCTCGACCACCGAGAAGCCCATGGAGCCGAAGATCGCCGTCAGTTCCTCGATCGTGCGGTTGATCGGGTGGATGGCGCCTTGGGCGATGGGGCGGGGGGGCAGGGACATGTCCTGGCGCTCGGAGGCCAGGCGGGCGTTCAGCGCCGCTTCCTCCAGCACCGCGCGGCGGGCGTCCAGCGCGGCCTCGACGCGGGCGCGCACGGCGTTCACGGCCGCACCCCGGGCCTTGCGTTCCTCGGGCGGGACGGCGCCGAGGCCCTTGAGCAGGGCGGTGACGGCGCCGCTCTTGCCCAGGGCCGCGACGCGCACGGCGTCCAGCGCGCGCAGGTCGGCCGCGGCGGCGATCTCCGCCTCCGTGCTGGCGGCCAGTTGGTCGAGATCGTCGGACATGGGCAAGGGCCTTAGAGGTCAGGGCTTAAGACAAAAAAAGCCGCCCCCCGTTGCCGGTGGGCGGCCCTGCATACCCCTGTGGAGGGGTGCGACTTCTTAGGCGCGGGCCGCCTTGGCTGTTTCCACCAAGGCCGCAAACACCGCCGGCTCATCATAAGCGAGCGCGGCCATGACCTTGCGGTCCATCTCCACGCCGGCCAGCTTGATGGCCGAGATGAACTGGCTGTAGGTCAGCCCATGCTCACGCACGGCGGCGTTGATGCGCTGGATCCACAGGCCACGGAATTCCCGCTTCTTCACGCGGCGGTCGCGATAGGCGTACTGGAGCGCCTTCTCGACCCGCTCCAGCGCGGGGCGGTAGTTCGTGGAGGAACGGCCCACATAGCCCTTGGCGAGCTTCAGGACCTTCTTGTGACGGGCGTGGGCGGTAACGCCGCGCTTAACACGTGCCATGGTTCAGATCCTCCCGATTACCGGCTCAGCCCATAGGGCAGCCACTGCTTCACCGTCTTGGCGTCCATCTCGGTCAGAGTCTGGCTGCCGCGGTTCTGGCGCTTGGCCTTCTGGGAGCGGTTGCGCAGCATGTGCCGCTTCTTGCCGGGGCCGGCGAGCACCTTGCCCGTACCGGTGATCGTGAAGCGCTTCTTCACGCTCGACTTCGTCTTCATCTTGGACATTGGGCCCTCCTTGCGGCGGAACCGCCCCCTGCCGGCCTTATCAAGGGCCAAACCGCACCATGCGGGGGGGCGAGCATCACCGGCCGGGCTGTCCAGGGCCTCGGCGCGGTGGCGGGCGTATAGCGGGTGGGGCGGGGGCCGTAAAGGGCTTGTCATGACGGCTGGCCCGCGCGCACCGCATGGACAGGGCATAGGGCCAATGCGACGCTTGCCCAACCCGAGCGAAGGAGGATGCGCGTGATCGAGCTGTGGACCTGGGATACGCCCAACGGGCGCAAGATTTCCGTGGCGCTGGAGGAGATGGGCCTGCCCTATTCCGTGCACACGGTGAATATCGGCAAGGGCGAGCAGTTCAACCCGGAGTTCCTGGCCTTCGCCCCCAACAACCGCATCCCCGCCATCCGTGACCCGGAGGGGCCGGACGGCAAGCCCATCACCGTGTTCGAGAGCGGGGCGATTCTGCTGTACCTGGCGGAGAAGACCGGCAAGTTCCTGCCGAAGGACCTGCGCGCCAAGGTGCCGGTGCTGGAATGGCTGATGTGGCAGATGGGCGGGTTCGGCCCGATGCCCGGCCAGGTGCACCACTTCCTGATGCAGCCCGAGGGGCCGGCGCGCGATTACGGCGTGAAGCGGTATGGCGATGAGACCAAGCGCCTGTACGGCGTGCTGGACCGCCGGCTGGCGGGGCGGGACTTCGTGGCGACGGAAGGCACGCCGAGCATCGCCGATTTCGCGATTCTCGGCTGGGCCTGGCGGCATGAACGGCACCTGGTGCCCTTCGGCAGCCTGCCCAATGTCGCCGCCTGGTATGAGCGGATGATGGCGCGCCCGGCCACGCAGCGCGGTTTCGCGGTGAAATTGAACGACGCGGTCTGACTGGCGGGGTGAGGAAGTTCGGCGCGGGGGTTTGACGTCCCCGCGCGGGACGGCTACATCCCGCGGCAACGGGGCATACGCCGTGTCAACTTCGTTTCTCACCCTGCGGAGGGGTGGCCGAGTGGCCGAAGGCGGCGGTTTGCTAAACCGTTATAGGGGGATAACCCCTATCGTGGGTTCGAATCCCATCCCCTCCGCCACTCTGTCCTTCCCCGACAGGCGTCTCCACCCAGCCAGGGCCCCAGGCCCGCGCGGCCTGTCCCCTCAGCCCGCCGCCAGCCACCCCGACAGGTCTTCCGCCTTCGGCAGCCCGCCGGCGTGCACCACCTTGCCATTGACGACGATGCCGGGCGTCGAGGCGATGCCATAGCCCGCGATCGCGGCGTAATCCGTCACCTTCTCGACCGTGACCTCGATTCCGAGCTTCGCGGCCTCGTCGCGCACCATCTGGGCCGTGGCCTCGCAGCGCTTGCAGCCCGGGCCCAGCACTTTCACGTCTTTCACAACTCGTCTCCTTGTCAGGCGAACAGCAGGTTGAACAGAAAGCCCACGCCCAGGATGCCGCAGCCCACCACCGCCACGAACACGGCGATCAGCTTCAGGCTCAGCACCTTGCGCAGGATGATCATCTCGGGCAGCGACAGCGCGATCACGCTCATCATGAAGGCGAGCACGGTGCCCAGCGCCGCCCCCTTTCCGATCAGGGCCTCGACCACCGGGATGATGCCGGCGGCGTTGGAATACATGGGAATGCCCAGCAGCACCGCCGCCGGCACCGACCACCAGGCGTTCCGGCCCATGATCGAGGCGAGAAGATCGGCCGCCACATAGCCATGGATGAAGGCGCCCGCGGCGATGCCCGCGATCATCCATAGCCAGACCCTGCCGACGATGTCCTTCACCGCCTCGATGCCCGCCCTGATGCGGTCGGCCACGCTGATGTCGGCGGAAGGCAGCTCGACCGCGCCGGCGCGCACGTTGCGCACCCAATCCTCCAGCCAGGATTCCAGCTTCAGCCGCCCGATCACCCAGCCCGCGACCACCGCGACGCCGAGCCCGAAGCCCAGATAGGTGAGGGCCACCTTCCAGCCCAGCAGCGCGAACAGCAGCCCCAGCGCCACCTCATTGACCATCGGGGCCGCGATCAGGAAGGAGAAGGTGACGCCCAGCGGCACGCCGGCGGAGACGAAGCCGATGAACAGCGGCACCGCGGAGCATGAGCAGAACGGCGTGACGACCCCCAGCCCGGCGGCGGCGATGTTCCCCACGCCCTCACGCCGGCCGGCCAGCAGGGCGCGCGTGTGCTCCGGCGAGAAGAAGGAGCGCACCACGCCCATGGCGAACACCACCAGCGTCAGCAGCAGCAGCACCTTCGGCGTGTCATAGATGAAGAACTTCAGGGCCTCATGGGCGCGGCTGCCGGGGGCGAGCGGCAGCAGGCCGGCCGCCCATTCCGAAAACGGCGCGAGCTGGGCGTACAACAGCGCCCACAGCGCCAGGGCCGCCGCCGTGGCCGCCAGCCAGCGCAGCGGGTTGTCGCGCTGATGGCGGGGGGGAAGGGTGGTGGCGCTCATGCCGCGCTCCTTTCGTCGTGTTGCCGCGCGGCCGGCTCCGCATCGAGCACGGCGCGGACGACCTGCCCGAGATCCGCCGGGACAGCCGGGTTGAGGCGATAGCGCACCCATTGCGCATCGCGCCGGTCCAGCACGAGGCCCACTTCCTTCAGTGTCGCCATATGCCGCGACATGGTGGACTGGCCGGTCCGCAGATGCGCCATCACCTCGCACAGGCAGAGTTCCGCGCGCCACTCCAGCAGCCGCAGCGCCTGGCGGCGGGCCGGGTGCGACAATGCGGCGAGAAGGGCGTCCAGGCTGCTCATGCCTCGCTTATCGCGCCGGATGCATATGCGGGCCATGACATGCATCAAGCCGGCCCATCTGCCGCTATGCCGCCGTGAGGCCCGCCCCTATCGCCCCCATAGCCTCCATCGCATGGCGTCGCCTGTGCGCCTCCGCCACACTCCGCCGCATCGGTCCCGATGCAGGGACGGGAGAGAGCGCCATGACCTTCACCAAGACCGCCTTCGCCGCCGCCTGTGTCGTCGCTGCCGTCGCCACCCCCGCCGCCGCGCAGCAGGTCCGCTACTGCAACGGCGCCCTGGTGGCCAATTCCTTCTACAGCAACGTCATGTCCAACGGCCGGATGGCCTTGGTGGAGTATCATGGCCAGTTCCAGAACGCGGATCCCAGCCGGCGCGCCATGACGGCCACGATGCTGTCCATCGCGCGCATCGGGAACTTCACCGTGCTGCGCCCGGTCGCCCGCTTCGACCTGAGCGCTTATCAGCAGAAGGACATCACCCTGCTGGCGCTGCAGGTGAACAACCCGGCCGGCACCGGCGCGCCCACGCCCAGCACCGTGGGTCAGCAGATCCGCTTCACCTGTGCCTTCCGTTAAGGGCGCGCATCGGTGACTTGAGGCCGCCGCTGTGCCAGCATCCGGCATTCCGATGGCCATTCATCCCTATTCCCTTCTGCAGCAGCTGCTGCGCCCCGTCCGCAAGCTGGTCGCCGTCGAGCGCACGGAGGACCGGGACCGCCGACTCGCGCTCACCCTCACCTTCGTGGCGGGAGCGGTGAACGCGGGTGGGCTGCTGGCGATCGGGCAATACACCTCGCACATGTCGGGCATCATCTCCGCCATGGCGGACCATCTGGCGGTCGGCGCCTGGCTGCTGGTGGGGGGCGGGGTGGTGGCGCTGGGTTCCTTCATGGGCGGCGCCGCCATCTCGGCCGTCCTCATCAACTGGGCGCGCCGGCACCGGCGGCGGGCGCAATACTCCCTGCCCATGCTGCTGGAGGCCGCGCTGCTGGCGCTGTTCGGCACGCTGGGCGCGCTGCTGCCCGGCACGCTGGGCTTCACCGCCGCCGCCGTGCCCCTGCTGTGCTTCATCATGGGGCTGCAGAACGCGACCATCACCAAGGTCTCGGGCGCGCGCATGCGCACCACCCACATGACCGGCATCGTCACCGATATCGGGATCGAACTGGGCAAGCTGTTCTACTGGAACCGCCACCAGGGCGGATCGGGCCCGCACCCGCATGTGCGGGCGGACCGCGCGAAGCTGCGCCTGCTGGCGAGCCTGCTGGGCTGCTTCTTCGGGGGCGGGGTGCTGGGGGCCTGGGGCTTTGCCCTGCTGGGCTTCGCCGCCGCCCTGCCGCTGGCCGTGCTGCTGGCGGCCATCGGCGCCGCCCCGATCATGGAGGTGGCGGTCGTGCTCCAGGGGCGCAGAAACGGCCCCAGGCGCGGGCCCATTCAGGCACCGCGCCCGTAAGGGCCGGTTATTTCGGCGCCAGCACCATGATCATCTGGCGGTTTTCCAGACGGGGCATGGATTCCACCTTCACGGCTTCGGCGAGTTCGGTGCGGATGCGCTCCAGCACTTTCACGCCCAGCTCCTGGTGCGCCATTTCGCGGCCGCGGAAGCGCAGCGTCACCTTGACCTTGTCGCCGTCCTCGATGAAGCCCTTCATCTGCTTCATCTTGGTCTCGTAGTCATGGTCGTCGATGTTCGGACGGACCTTGATCTCCTTGATCTCGACCGTCTTCTGCTTCTTGCGGGCCTCGTTGGCCTTCTTCGCCATCTCGTACTTGTACTTGCCGTAATCCGTGATCTTGCACACGGGCGGCACGGCGTTCGGGCTGATCTCCAGCAGGTCGAGACCGACGGAGTAGGCGCGCAGCAGGGCGTCGCGCGTGCTCAGAACGCCGATCATCTCGCCATCCTGGTCGATCAGGCGCACCTGCGGGACGCGGATGTCCTCATTGACGCGGGGGCCTTCACGGCTGGGGGGTTGCTGGCCGGAGGGCAGTGGGCTTCGAGGTATGGCCGGGACTCCTGATATGTTTCGGGCGAATGTATGGCGATTCGTGCAACCCGCTGCAACGGGTTGTCACACGCCGAATGACGGAAAGCGGGGAAAGGGGGCGGAAAACCCGCCCCCACCGGGGTTAACGCGCCAGATCGGGCGGGGTCGCTTCCGCCGCCAGCCTCGCGATCGCTTCCTCCAGCGGCAGCGTCTCCTGCTCGCGGCCCGGCAGGCGGCGCAGCACGATGGTGCGCTCCTCCGCCTCTCGCCGGCCCGCCACCGCCAGGATGGGGATGCGCGCGTCGATATGATCCACCACCTTGCGGTTGATCTTCTCGTTGCGCGTATCGGCCTCGGCCCGCAGCCCGTGCTTGCGCATCAGCTCCGCCACCTCCGCCGCATAGGGGGAGGCATCGTCGACGATGCTGGCCACCGCCACCTGGCGCGGGGCCAGCCACAGCGGGAAACGGCCGGCATATTGCTCGATCAGGATGCCGATGAAGCGCTCGAAGCTGCCCAGGATGGCGCGGTGCAGCATCACCGGGCGGCGGCGGGTGCCGTCCTCGGCGGTGTATTCGGCGTCCAGCCGCTGCGGCAGCACGAAATCCACCTGCAGCGTGCCGCACTGCCAGTCGCGGCCGATGGCGTCCCGCAGCACGAATTCCAGCTTCGGGCCATAGAAGGCGCCCTCGCCGGGGTTCAGTTCGAACTCGACACCCGCCTCGGCGCAGGCTTCCTTCAGCGCGCCCTCGGCCCGGTCCCAGGTGGCGTCGTCGCCCGCGCGGGTCTCCGGCCGGTCGCTGAACTTCACCCGGAATTCGGGGAAGCCCAGATCGGCGTAGATGCTGCTCAGCAGGGCCACGAACTTCACCGTCTCGGGGCCGATCTGGTCTTCCTCGCAGAAAATATGCGCGTCGTCCTGCGTGAAGGCGCGCACGCGCATGATGCCGTGCAGCGCGCCCGAGGGCTCATACCGGTGGCAGGCGCCGAACTCGGCCATGCGCAGCGGCAGTTCGCGATAGCTGCGGATACCCTGGTTGAAGATCTGCACATGGCAGGGGCAGTTCATCGGCTTCAGCGCGCTGACGCGCTCGGCCTCCGCCTTGTCCTCGACCGAGGCGATGAACATGTTCTGCCGGAACTTCTCCCAGTGGCCCGAGGCCTCCCACAGCCGGCGGTCCACCAGCTGGGGCGTGCGCACCTCCTGATAGCCCGAGGCATCGAGGCGCCGGCGCATGTAGTCTTCCAGCGTGCGGTACAGCTTCCAGCCCGACGGGTGCCAGAAGACGTTGCCGACCGCTTCCTCCTGCATGTGGAACAGGTGCATCTCGCGGCCGATCTTGCGATGGTCGCGCTTCTCCGCCTCCTCCAGCTGGTGCAGGTAGGCGTCCAGCTCCTTCTGGTCGCGCCACGCCGTGCCGTAGATGCGGCTGAGCATCGGGTTGCGGTGGTCGCCGCGCCAATAGGCGCCCGCCACCTTCATCAGCTTGAAGGCGGAGCCGATGCTGCCCGTGCCCGGCATGTGCGGGCCACGGCAGAGGTCGGTCCATTCGCCCTGCGAATACAGCGAGATTTCCTGGTCTTCCGGCAGGTCGCGGATCAGCTCGACCTTGAAGCGCTCGCCTTTCGCCTCGAACAGCGCGATGGCCTCCTCGCGGCTGACGACCTGGCGCTTGAACGGGGCGTTGCGCGCGATGATCTCGCGCATCTTGGCCTCGATGGCGGGGAAGTCCTCGGGCTTGAAGGGCTCGTTGCGGGCGAAGTCGTAGTAGAAGCCGTTCTCGATCGACGGGCCGATCGTCACCTGCGTGCCGGGGAACAGCTCCTGCACCGCCTCGGCCAGCACATGGGCCGTGTCGTGGCGGATGAAGTCCAGCGCCTCGGGGTCGCGGCGGGTGATGAAGCGCAGGGCGGCGTCGGCCGCGATCTCCTCCGACAGGTCCTTCTGCTTGCCGTCCACCACCATGGCGAGCGCGGCCTTGGCCAGGCCCGGCCCGATGGAGGCCGCCACGGTAGTGCCCGTCACCGGCGCGTCGAAATGGCGCACGGAACCGTCGGGCAGGGTAATGGCGGGCATGAGGCTCCTCACAGGGGCATGGGATGGAATCAAAACGGCCCGGACCATGCTCGGCAGGGCTTGCAGGGTCAAGGGTTAGGGTGCAACTGCCAGCGCATGACAGCCCCCCAAAGCACGGAGCAGCCGCTCCGCGCGGCCCTGCTCCTCGATTTCGACAATGTGGTGTCCGGCCTGGTGCAGGGGGCGGGGGTGGAGGTCGCCCTGCGCTTCGCCAGCGAGCCGGAGTCCTGGCTGCCCTGGCTGAGCGCCGGCACGGCGCGCCGCTGGCTGGTGCGGCGCTGCTACATGAACCCCGCCGGCTATATCGAGGAAGGCAGCTACCGCCACTTCTACAGCCGCTTCCGCCCCGCCCTGATGGGCGCCGGGTTCGAGGTGCAGGACTGCCCGCGCCTGACCCGCTTCAAGAATGCGGCTGACCTGCGCATCGTGATCGACGCGATGGATCTGCTGACGGCGCCGGTGTTCTACGACGAATTCACCCTGCTGTCCTCGGATTCGGATTTCGTGCCGCTGCTGCTGCGCCTGCGCGCGGCGGACCGGCGCACCCGTCTGCTGGCGCACCCCGCCGTGGGGCGGGCCGTGCGCGGCGCCACGGATGCCGTGGTGGGGCTGGATGAACTGGCCCACACGCTGGGCTGGCAGGGGCGCGAGGGCTTCAACGCCGGGGAAGACGAACCCGCCGAGGCCTGACCCGGCCATGCCCAGGCAGCACGGCCAGCCAAGCACCATACGGCATACCGGCTAGGCCCCTTTCGCGCCTGCCTGCCCTGGCCGTCTGTCCTACACTTCGTCCCTTGTCTGATCGCGCTGTCGCAGCAAAGCCCGGGGGCCGCATGGAATTCGCTCTGTTCAACCTGATGTCGCTCAACCATGCGGAGGAGACGCCGGGCCATGTCTTCGCCCTGACCAGCGCCGCCGTGCCGCTGGCCGAAAAGCTCGGCTTCGATGGCGCCTGGTTCGCGGAGCACCACTTCACCTCCGCCTCCGTCTGCGCCTCTCCGTTGATGATGGTGGCCCATGCGGCGGCGCTGACGAAGCGCATCAAGCTCGGCCCCGCCGTGCTGGTCACGCCGCTGCACAACCCCATCCGCATGGTGCAGGAAGTGGGCATGGCCATCGAGCTGACCCAGGGCCGCTTCTGGCTGGGCATCGGCACCGGGCACCAGCCGCATGAATTCACCAGCTACGGCGTCGATCTGGCCGCCCGCACCGAGATCATGAGCGAGCAGTGGGACATTCTGGAGCAGGGCCTGACCACCGGCCGCATCCAGCTGGACGGCAAGCATTTCCAGGTGCCGGACAGCCCCATCTGCATCCATGGCCACCCGATGCCGCCCATCTTCATCCCCGGCACCGACCCCGCGCTGCTGGCGCGCGCCGCCCGCACGGGCAATGCCACCGCCTTCGTCAGCCAGGGCTTCCGCCGCGCGGAGGACACGCTGGCGCTGAAGGCGAAATCCGAGGCGCCGTGGCGCGCCGGCGGCTTCACCGGCAAGGACATGCCGCTCGGCCTGCAGCGCTATGTCTTCGTCACCGATGACGCCGCCGAGCAGCGCCGCGCCGCCGAAGGGCTGCTGCGCCTGGCCCGCACCACCCTGTCCCTGCGCGACCCGGTGCCGCCGCGCGACGGCGTGCTGATGCGCTCCGTGCCCTTCGAGGGCGAGCCCAGCATCGACTGGCTGCTGGAACACGCGCCCATCGGCTCCGCCGAGAAGGTGGCGCGCATCCTGGCCAACGACATTGCCGTGCTGCGCCCCAGCCATTTCAGCATCTATTCGGGCTTCACCGGGATGGAGCAGGGCAAGGTCCTGGCCGGCATCGAACGCTTCGGGCGCGATGTGCTGCCGCGGCTGCGGCAGGAAGGGGCGGCACTGGCGGCGTGATCCGGGGAGGGGGCGGTGCCCCCTCGTTCTACGCGCTCCCGATCAGCACCCCCACCGCGAAGACCAGCACGCCGCCCAGCACCACCTGCAGCAGCGTCGGCAGCAGGGGCGTGTGCATGTACTTGTTCCTGATCCAGGCGATGGCGATCAGTTCCAGCACCACCACCAGCGCGGCCAGGATGGTGGCCGCGGTGAAGCTGGGCAGCAGATAGGGCAGGGCATGGCCCAACCCGCCCACGGTCGTCATCAGCCCACACACGCCGCCGCGCATCCAGGGGCTGCCACGCCCGGTCAGGGAGCCGTCATCCGACAGCGCCTCGGCGAAGCCCATGCTGATGCCCGCACCCAGCGCGGCGGCGATGCCGACCAGGAAGGTCTCCCACGAGGAATGCGTGGCGAAGGCCGCGGCGAACAGCGGCGCGAGGGTGGAGACGGAGCCGTCCATCAACCCCGCCAGCCCTGGCTGGACATAGCGCAGCACGAACAGGCGGCGCAGGGTCTCGTGTTCCTCCTGCTGCACCTCATGCGGCAGCAGCTCCGCCTCCAGATGCTCCACATGGGCCTCATGGCGGCCTTCCTCGGCGGCCAGATCCCCCAGCAGCTGGCGGGTGCTGGCATCGGAACTGCGGGTCGCGGCCTCCAGATAGAAGCGGCGGGTCTCGGCCTCCATGATGGCGGCGCGCTCACGCGCGTCGTCCGGGGCGATGCGGCCGGCGGTGCGGATGGGTTCGCGGTGCACGAAGCCCTTGATGTCGCCCCGGCGCAGCAGCGGGATGTGGTCCCCGAAGCGGGTGCGGTACAGGTCGAGCAGGCGGTGGCGGTGGCCGTCCTCTTCCACCGCCATGGCGTCGAACAGCTTGGCGCTGGCCGGGTGGTCCTCGCGCAGCACCTCACTGAGGTCGCGATAGAAGCGGGCGTCGTCCTCTTCGAGGGAGACGGCCAGCGCCAGCACCTCACGTTCGCTCAATTCGGAGAAATTCAGCATGGGGGCCTCCTGCGCCGGGGCACAGGATGACGCATCGGGCGAACGGCCGGAAGAGTATTCCTACCCGTTTTTCCCAATTAATGCAAGGCCTTCTGCAACTGAGACGAATTCGCCACCAGCGACCACGCGCCCTTCCCCGAAGCGGTCGGTGAAGATCCGCCGCACCGCCGGCACCAGGGAGGTACCGCCGGTCAGGAACACCCGGTCCACGGCGCGGGCGTCCATGCCGGCATCGGTCAGGGCTGCGTCCACCGCGCCCGCGATGCGGTTCAGCTCGGGGGCGATCCAGGCCTCGAAATCCGTGCGGCGGATGGGGGCGTCCACCACGAAGCCGGCATGGCTGAATTCCAGCCGCGCTTCCTCCGCCCTGGACAGCGCGGCCTTCACGCCCGAGACGGCGCGGTACAGCGCATAGCCCACCTCATCCTCGATCAGCCGCATCAGATGCGCGAGCTTCTCGGGCTGCTCTGCGGTGCGCATCACGTCCGCGATCTCGCGCATCGTGCGCGGCGCCCGCATCAGGGAGAGCAGGTGCCAGCGGGCGAAGCTGGCATACCAGTTGGGCGGCACCGGCAGCGGGTTGCCCATGACGCGATAGCTGTCGCCCTTGCCCAGCAGCGGCGAGACCACATGGTCGATGATGCGGAAGTCGAAGGCATCGCCCGCGATGCCCACGCCCGAATGGCCCAGCGCCGTCACCCGGCGCGGCGGGCCGGGCTCGAACCGCAGCAGGGAGAAGTCGCTGGTGCCGCCGCCGAAATCGGCGACCAGCACATTGGCGGGCGCATCCAGCGTGCTGGCGAAGCGATGCCCGGCGGCGGCGGGTTCCAGCGCCACCCGCACGTCATGCAGCCCCGCCTGGCCCAGCCCCGCGCGCAGCCGTGCCTCGCCCAGCGCGTCATCGGCGGCATCGCCCACGAAGCGCACCGGGCGGCCCACCACCACGCGCGCGCCCGCCACATCATCCTGGAAGGGCTTCAGCAATTCGGAGATGAACAGCCCCACCAGCCCCTCCAGCCCCCAGGGGCGGCCGAAGATGCGGGTCTCGGTGAAGCTTTTCTGCGCCAGATAGCTCTTGATCGACATGATCAGCCGGCTGTCGAGCGGGTCCTCGACATAGGCCTCGATGGCGGCGGGGCCGGCGGCGTGCTGCACGCGCCCCGTCTCACCCATCCAGAAGCACAGCACGGTGCGGAACACCTCGGCGGTGTCGTGTTTCAGCACGCGCACGCCGCCATCGGGCATGATGGCGGTGACGACGCTGTTGGTGGTGCCGAAATCGATACCGATGACGGGCGCGTTGGGGAGCGTGTTCATGAGGGGGCGCCTTGAACAGCGGCACGGGCCGCTTGGCAAGCCCCACCGCGTGAAACAGGCTTGCGGTGGCGGGCGGCCCCGCCCACTCTGCCGCGGGGAAACGCGGCGCATGGCACCTGAGGCAAGGGGTGTCATCATGCTGCATGTGCATCGGCGGATGCTGCCGGGCCTGTTGGCCACGGGGCTGGCCGCGCCCGCCTTGGCGCAGCCCTGGCCTTCGCGGCCCGTGACCATCGTGATGCCGGTGGCCCCCGGCGGGCCCGGCGACGCGCTGGGCCGGCCGCTGGCGAATTTCATGGCGCGGGAGCTGGGGCAGCCCGTGGTGGTCGACGCGCGCCCCGGCGCGGGCGGCACCATCGGCATGCAATACGCCGCCCGCAGCGCGCCGGACGGCCACACGCTGGTGATCGCCAGCAACAGCACCTATGCCATCGCGCCGCACCTGTACCCCATGCCCTATGACAATGAGGCGGCCTTCGCGCCCGTGGCGCTGTTGGTCGCCGCCCCCAGCTTCCTGTGCGTGCACCGGGATGTGCCGGCGCGCGGCGTGGCCGATCTGGTGGCGTTGGCCCGCGCCCGGCCCGGCCAGCTGAGCTTCGCCACCGCCGGCATCGGCTTCACCAGCCATCTGGCGACCGAGCTGTTCATGGCCCGCACCGGCACCGAATTGCTGCATGTGCCCTATCGCGGCGGCGCCCCGGCCACCCAGGGCCTGCTGGCCGGGGAGGTGACGATGAACTTCATGGAGGCAGCGCTGGTGCGCTCCGTGGTGCAGACCGGGATGATCCGGCCGCTGGCCATCACCTCGGCCGAGCGCTCCCCCTTGCTGCCCGATGTGCCCACCATGCGGGAGGCCGGCATCGAGGGTTTCGTCACCGCCACATACTGGGCCATGATGGCCCCGGCCGGTGTGCCGCAGCCCATCCTGGACCGGGTCCAGACCCTGGCGCTGCAGCACATGAACCGGCCGGAAACGACGGAGGCCGCGCGCCAGGCCGGCTTCGTCCCCATCGCGGGGGACGCGGCCAGCTTCGCGCGGCACAAGGCGGCGGACACGGCCCTGTGGGGCGAGGTGATCCGCGGCCGCAACATCCGTTTGGGTTGAGGGAGCGAACAAGAATGCATGACACCGTGATCAGGGGCGGCACCATCGTGGATGGCACCGGCGCTCCCGCCTTCGTGGGCGATGTGGCCATCGACCATGGCATCATCACCGCGGTCGGCGGCAAGGCCGGCCCCGCCCGGCGCGACGTGAACGCCGCGGGGCGTCTCGTCACCCCGGGCTGGGTGGATGTCCACACCCATTACGATGGCCAGGCGACCTGGGATTCCCAGCTCGCCCCTTCCTCCTGGCACGGGGCCACGACCATCCTGATGGGCAATTGCGGCGTGGGCTTCGCGCCCGTCCGCCCCGCCCACCACCAGGCGCTGATCGACCTGATGGAAGGCGTCGAGGACATCCCCGGCATCGCCCTGGCCGAGGGGCTGAAATGGGATTGGCAGAGCTTCCCCGAATATCTCGACGCGCTGGAGCGCCTGCCGCGCACCATCGATGTCGGCACCCAGGTGGCGCACCACCCCTTGCGCGTCTTCGTGATGGGCGACCGCGCGATCCAGCGCGAGATGGCCACCGCCGAGGATGTGGCCGAGATGGCGCGCCTGACCGAGGAAGCCATCCGCGCCGGCGCCTTCGGCTTCACCACCTCCCGCACCGACCAGCACAAGACGCTGGCGGGCGAACTGGTGCCCGGCCGCTATGCCGAGCATGAGGAGCTGATCGCGATCGGCGATGCGCTGGGCCGGGCCGGGCGCGGCACCTTCGGCATGCTGAGCGACTTCGATGACGAGGCCGCCGAATTCGGCTGGCTGAACACCATCCTGGAGCGCAACAAGCTGCCGCTGTGGTTCCTGCTGACCGACCGCTCCTATGACCCGCAGCGCTGGCGGCGGCTGATGGACGGCGTGCGCGATGCCCGCGCGCGCGGCCTGCCGATGTCCGCCCAGGTGGCGGGGCGGCCGGTGGGGCTGATCCTGGGGCTGACCACCTCGCTGAACCCGTTCGCCCTGCGGGAAGGCTTCGCCGCCCTGGCCGGGCTCTCCCCCGCCGAGCAGTTGGCCCGCCTGCGCGACCCCGCCGTGAAGCGCGAGATCCTGAACCAGGAGGCATCCCCTCGCCTGGTGGACGTGCTGCCGCCGCTGTCGCGCCAGATCGCGACCCGTTGGGACCGCATGTATGTCCTCGGCGACCCGCCGAACTACGAGCCGCCGCCGGAGCGCAGCATCGCCGCCATGGCCGCCGTCGCGGGCCAGACGCCGGAGGAATTTTGCTACGACTACCTGACCGGCGGCGATGGCGGGCGCATGCTGTATTTCCCGGTCACCAACTACGTCCATGGCGACCTGGACGTGGTGCATGAGATGGTGACGGACCCGCACACGGTGCTTGGCCTGTCCGATGGGGGGGCGCATTGCGGGGTGATCTGCGATGCCTCCCTCAACAGCTTCATGCTGACCCACTGGGTGCGCGACCGCCCCCGCGACCGGCTGCCGCTGGAATTCGCCATCAAGCGCCAGACCAGCGAGACGGCGGATTTCTTCGGCTTCCATGACCGGGGCCGCCTGGCGCCGGGCAAGAAGGCGGATATCAACGTGATCGACTTCGAGGGCCTGCGCCTGCACCACCCCTATATGGTCTATGACTTGCCGGCCGGCGGGCGCCGGCTGATCCAGAAGGTGGATGGCTACGACATGACCATGGTCTCGGGCACGCCCGTGTTCGAAAAGGGCGAGGCCACCGGCGCCATGCCGGGCAAGCTGGTGCGGGCGGGACGGTAAGGCTGGGGGCTTCGCCCCCTGGCCCCCACCAGAGGGCTCTGCCCTCTGGACACCCGCCAAAGGCCGGGAGGCCTTTGGAAACCGGGAGTTATTGAAAAGCCAGAGAGGGGACGCTGTCCCCTCTCTGGCTTTTCAACTTCTGGGGTCCAGGGGCCTTTCGGCTCCTGGCGGGGATGCAAGGGGTAGCGCCCCTTGCCGGGGCCTGGGGCGGCGCCCCAGCCTCACCGCCCGCCGAACACCCCCGCGCACAGGGCCGGCATCCGGGGCGGCGGCCCTGGGGCGCGCGGTGCGGGGCGGCGGGCGTCTTCGCTCAGCCACCAGGCCAGGCTGGCGTCGCAGCCGTCGCCGGCGGGCACGGGGGGCTGGTCGCGGCAGTCGGCCTGGCCGGCCGGGCAGCGCAGGCGGATGTGCATGTGGCTGTCATGGCCGCGCCAGGGGCGCACGCGGCGCAGCCAGTCCGCGCCCGGGAACATCTGGCACAGGCTGCGCTTGATGCCGTGGTTCACGAAGATGCGGTCCACCCCCGGCTGGCTGGCGGCCAGGCGGATCAGCGCCGCATGGGCCGGGGTGAAGCGGGCGGGGTCCACCGCGGTTTCGTCCGGCAGCACCAGGGAGGGCACGTCGATGGCCTCGCGCGCCGCGGGCAGGGACGGGGGCTTGGGGTTCAGGTCCAGCCAGATGTCCACATCCAGGCCGATCTGGTGGCTGGCGTGGCCATAGGGCATGGGGCCGCCGCGCGGCTGGCCCATGTCGCCGATCCACAGCGCCGGGAAGCCCTGGCGCTGGGCCTGTCCCGCGAAATTCTGCAGGAAGCGCACCAGCTCCGGGCTGCCCCAGTGCCGATTGCGGGAGATGCGGACGGCCTGCCAGCCGGGCCCATCGGGCGGCAGGGCCACGGCGCCGGCGATGCAGCCGAGCCCCGTGCCGCCGATGATGTGCGTCGCTCCGGGGGTGGGTGCGCTGAACTGCCCCCAGGCCTGGCCCGAATAGGGCGGCGGAGTTTGCGCCAGCGCCGGGGTGGCGACCAGCGCCAGCAGCATCGCCAGCGCCCGCATCAATGATACTGCCGCAGCAGCCCCACCAGCTTGCCCTGCACCTGCACCCGGTCCGGGCCGAAGATGCGGGTTTCGTAGGATTTGTTGGCCGGTTCCAGCGCGACGGAGCCGCCCTTGCGCCACAGCCGCTTCAGCGTGACCTCGTTCTGGTCCACCAGCGCCACCACGATCGCGCCGTTCTCGGCCACGTCGTCGCGGCGGATGATCACGGTGTCGCCGTCCAGGATGCCGGCCTCGATCATCGAATCGCCCGAGACTTCCAGCGCGTAGTGCTCGCCGCCGCCCAGCATGGCGGCGGGTACATCCACCATGTTGCCGGTGTCGCGCATCGCCTCGATGGGAATGCCGGCGGCGATGCGGCCGAACAGCGGCAGCGGGATCACATCCTGGCTGGGGGCGGGGGTGGGGCGGAAGGGCACCACATTGGTGGGGGCGGCGGGGGGCGCCGCTTCCTTCGCGGCGGGGGCGGCGCCACGGCGCGGGCCCAGATCCTCGGGCATGCGCACCACTTCCAGCGCGCGGGCGCGGTGGGCGCGGCGGACCAGGAAGCCCCGTTCCTCCAGCGCCGTGATCAGGCGGTGGATGCCGGATTTGGATTTCAGGTCCAGCGCCTCCTTCATTTCCTCGAAGGAAGGCGAGTAGCCGGTCTCGTTGAGGTGCCGGTGGATGTACATCAGCAGCTCATGCTGCTTGCGCGTCAGCATGGACGGGCTTCCTCTCGAACAAACCGGGAATCAGTGCGGATGTTCTAGAAAGGTTCCCGAAGCCGGGTCAAGGGTTTTCCCCAGATTATATCCCTAACTCATCCAAACGGATGATCTCCACTTCCGCGCCCTCCGGCAGGGCGGGGGCGTGGGGGGCGCGGATCACCAGCGCCTCCGCCCGCGCCAGGGTCTTGAGCATGGAGGAATCCTGGCGCTTGAACGCCGTCACCACCCGCCCGTCGGCCGAGAGGGAGGCCCGCATATAATCCTCGCGCCGGTCGTTCTCCGGCAGGGGCGCGCCGAGGATGGCGGTGTGGGTGGGGGTGGCGCCGCCGGGCTGGCCCTGCAGCACGCGCAGCGCCGGCAGCAGGAACACCACGGCGCAGACCAGTGCCGAGACCGGGTTGCCCGGCAGGCCCAGCAGCGGCGTTTCCCCCAGCCGGCCCCAGATCAGCGGCTTGCCGGGGCGCATGGCGATCTTCCAGAAATCCAGCGCGAAGCCCTGGGGGCCGAGCGCCTTCTGCACCAGGTCGTGGTCGCCCACGCTGGCCCCGCCCGTGGTCACCAGCATCTCGCAGCCGCGCGCGTCGGCGGCCAGCGCGATGATCGCGGCCTCGTCATCGGGCGCGATGGGCAGCACCACGGGCTCCCCGCCCGCGGCCCGCACCAGCGCCGCCAGGGCATGGGCGTTGGAGCTGACGATGCCGCCCTCGGGGATCGGCTCGCCGGGCAGGGCGATCTCGTCGCCGGTGGCCAGGATGCCGATGCGCGGGGCGCGGTGCACCGCCAGCCAAGGGTGGTTCGCCGCCGCCGCCAGGCCGATGTCGCGGGCGGTCAGCTTCCGGCCCTGCTCCAGCAGGGTTTCGCCGGCGGTGAAATCGAGGCCGGCGGGGCGGATCCAGCGGCCCTCGGCCACGGTTTCGCGCACCGCCACCTGCTCGCCCATCGCGGCGGCGTCTTCCTGCAACAGGATGGCGTCGGCGCCGGTGGGGATGAAGCCGCCGGTGAAGATGCGCACCGCCTGGCCCGGCCCCACCACGCCGGCATAGGGATGGCCCGCGGGCGCCGAGCCCACCACGGCCAGGATCGCGCCATCGGTCGCATCCGTGGCGCGCACGGCATAGCCATCCATGGCCGAGACGGCGGCGGGCGGCTGGGTCAGCCGTGCCCGCACCGGCCGCGCCAGCACCCGGCCGGCCGCCACGGCCAGCGGCACGGTCTCGGCGGGGGTGGGCGAGAGGGTCGCGAGGATGCGGTCGCGCGCTTCGGAAACCGGGATCATGCGCCCTCGAACCGGCCGGACTTGCCGCCATCCTTCAGCACCAGCCGCACATCCTCGATGCGCATGGAGCGGTCGATGGCCTTGCACATGTCATAGATGGTGAGTGCGGCGACGGTGACGGCGGTCAGCGCCTCCATCTCCACGCCGGTCTTGCCGGTCAGCTTCACCAGCGCCTCGATGGCGATGGCATCGGGCGGTTCCGGGGTGAAATCCACTGTCACCTTGGACAGCATCAGCGGGTGGCAGAGCGGGATGAGGTCCGAGGTGCGCTTGGCCCCCATGATGCCGGCGATGCGGGCCACGCCCAGCACATCGCCCTTGCCCATCTGCCCTTCCAGGATGCGGGCCAGGGTCTCGGGCGCCATCACCACCCGGCCGCGCGCCACGGCCACGCGCGCCGTCTCGTCCTTGGCCGAGACATCCACCATCGCGGCGCGGCCAGCCGCGTCGAAATGGGTGAAGCCGCTCATCAGCCGCCCTCAGCCGCCCAGGAAGGCGCGGGTCGCGGCCTCGATATCGGGCTCGCGCAGCAGGTGTTCGCCCACCAGCAGGCAATGGGCGCCGGCCATGGCCATGCGCTGCACGTCGGCCGCCGTGCGCAGGCCGCTCTCGGCCACCGGGATCTTGTGCGCGGGCACCATGGGGGCCAGGCGCTCGGTGGTGGCGATGTCGGTCTTCAGCGTGCGCAGGTCGCGGTTGTTGATGCCCACCAGCCGCACATCCAGCCCCAGGGCGCGTTCCAACTCGCGCTCGTCATGGGCCTCGACCAGCACGCACAGGTCCAGGCTGCGGGCCAGCTCGGTCAGTTCCTGGGCCTGGGCATCGGACAGCACGGCCATGATCAGCAGGATGCAGTCCGCGCCCATCGCGCGGGCCTCGAACACCTGCCACGGGTCGATCATGAAATCCTTGCGCAGCACCGGCAGGGCGCAGGCGGCGCGGGCGGCCTGCAGGTCGGCCGGGGTGGTGCCGAACCAGGGCTCGTCCGTCAGCACGGACAGGCACGCGGCCCCCGCGCGCTGATAGGCGGCGGCGATCGCGGCCGGGTCGAAATCCGGCCGGATCAGCCCGCCCGAGGGCGATTTGCGCTTGATCTCGGCGATCAACCCGGGGCGGCCCTCGGCCATCGCGTCGCACAGCGCGCCCACGAAATTGCGGGTGGGGCCCGCATTCTTCGCGGCGCGCTCGATGTCGGAGAGGCTCCGCTCGGCGCTGCGCGCCTCCACCTCGCGGTACTTGTCGGAGATGATGCGTGCGAGCGTGTCGGGGAGCTCGGGCGGCAGGTGCAGCTGGGGGGCGGGAAGGTTCATGGGGCCTGGGTCGCGATCTGAAGGCGGTGCAATACAGTGCGGGCGGCCCCGCTATCAATGCTCCGCGCGGCCATGGCGGCCCCGTCGGGCAAGGAGTTGACACGGCCGGCGACGATCAGGGCCGCGGCCGCGTTCAGCAGCACGATGTCCCGATAGGCGCCCGGCGCGCCATCCAGCAGCGCCACCAGGGCGGCCGCATTCTCGGCGGGCTCGCCGCCCTTGATGGCTTCGGGGGGGGCTTCCCGCAGCCCGGCATCGGCGGGGCTGATGCTGAATTCGCGGATTCGTCCCTGGTCCAGCTCCACCACCTGGGTGGGGCCGGACAGCGCGATCTCATCCAGCCCCTGGCCGTGCACCAGCCAAGCGCGCTCGCTGCCCAGCCGGCCCAGCGCCTCGGCCATCGGGCGCAGCCATTCGGCCGAGAAGGCGCCGGTGAGCTGGTATTTCACCCGCGCCGGGCTCGCCATCGGGCCGAGCAGGTTGAAGATGGTGCGGGTGCCCAGTTCCACCCGCGCGCCGCCCGCGTGGCGCAGGGCGGCGTGGTGGCGGGGCGCCATCAGGAACACCATGCCGATATCGGCCAGAATGCCCGGCAGGCGCTCCAGCGGCACGTCCATGTTCAGGCCGAGGGCGGACAGCGCGTCCGCGGCGCCGGATTTGCTGGAAAGCGCGCGGTTGCCATGCTTGGCCACCTTCACGCCTGTCCCCGCCACCACCAGGGAGGTGGCGGTGGAGATGTTCAGGCTGCCGGAGGCATCGCCGCCCGTGCCCACGATGTCGATGGTGCCCGGCGGGGCCTCGACCGGGATCATGCGCGCGCGCATGGCGCGCACGGCGCCGGTCATCTCTGCCACCGTTTCCCCGCGCACGCGCATGGCCATCAGCAGCCCCGCGATCTGCGCGGGCGTCGCCTCGCCGGCCATGATGATGGAGAAGGCGGCCTCGGCCTCCGTCTCCGCCAGCTTCTCGCCCAGCGCCAGCCGGGCGAGAACGGGTTTCAGGCTGTTCATGCGTCCACCTTCGCCCCGGCCATGCGGCAGAAATTGCCCAGCATGGCGTGGCCGTGCTCGGAGGCGATGCTCTCGGGGTGGAACTGCACGCCCCAGATGGGCAGTTCGCGGTGTTCGAGGCCCATGATGAGGCCGTCATCGGTGAAGGCATTGGCCCGCAGGCAGGCGGGCAGGGTGGCGCGGTCGACGATCAGGGAATGGTAGCGCGTGGCGCGGAAGGGGGAGGGGATGCCGGCGAACAGGCCGGTGTTGTCGTGGGTCATCTCCCACAGCTTGCCGTGGACGGGCTCCGGCGCGCGGATCACGTCCCCGCCGAAGGCCTGGCCGATGGCCTGGTGGCCCAGGCACACGCCCATCAACGGCAGTTTCGCCTCGGCGGCGGCCGCGATCAGCGGCAGGCAGATGCCCGCCTCGTTCGGCGTGCAGGGGCCCGGGGAGAGCAGCACCGCGTCGGGCCGCATCGCGAAGACGTCCTGCACGGACAGCGCGTCGTTACGCCAGACCTTCACCTCCGCTCCCAGGTCTCCCAGGAAATGGACGAGGTTGAAGGTGAAGCTGTCGTAATTGTCGATGAGCAGGATCATGGCCCCCGATCCTTGCGGCGGCGCGCGCCCGGGGTCAAGCGCGGGGGGCCGGCGGTGACACTGTGGCAGCTCTGCAACAGGTGCGGGAGACAAATAATTCGTTGATCTGTCTCAAAGCGATAACAAGGCCCTGGGCGTAGCCAAGCCTCAGCCGGACCCGCGCTGCGACAGCGAGGGGGGGCATGAGATGGAGAGGGTTGAGGTCATGTCATATGGTTTGAAGGCCGCGGGCCTGGTTGGAATGGCCGCCGCGGGGATGCTGCTGGCGGGCGGCAGCGCGATGGCGCAGGACGCGCCGCGCGGCAAGCAGGCGGGCGATATCGTGCTGGGCCTGGGTGCCATCGGCGTGGTGCCGACCAACGGCAGCAACCGGGTGGAACTGATCGGCGGCACGGCCCATGCCTCGGCCAGCGCCACGCCGCAGGTGGATATCAGCTACTTCTTCTCGCGGAACATCTCGGTGAACCTGATCGCGGCGACGTCGCGCCATGATCTGCAGGTGCGCAACTCCGCGCTGGGCAACGTGAATCTGGGCCGGGTGTGGGCGCTGCCGCCGACCGTGACCTTCCAGTACCACCCGCTGCCGGCGTCGCGCATCAGCCCCTATGTGGGCGTGGGCGTGAACACCACCTTCTTCTACGGCTACGGCGGCGCCATGACGGCCCCGGTGAACCGCGTGCGGGTGAACACCACGGCGGGCATCGCGCTGAACGCCGGCGTGGACTACGAGATCACGCCGCACTGGCTGGCGAACCTCGACGTGAAGTGGATCAACATGCAGCCGGGCGTTTCGGTGAACAGCGGCCTGATCCACACCCGCGCGAACCTGAACCCGTTCGTGATCGGCGCCTCGGTCCGCTATCGTTTCTGATGGCATAGCCCCGCGCGCATGGCCTAGCCTCCCTCGCAAGAACACGTGAGGGAGGATGCCATGCGCCGGAGTTTCCGGGCCTTGGCCGCGCTGTGCGCCATCGCCATCGTCACACCCGCCGCCGCCGAATTGCCTGATCGCGTGATCCGGCTGATCGTGCCCTATCCGCCCGGCGGCTCCACGGATCTGGTCGCGCGCGTGGTGGCCGAGGCCGCTTCGCCCGCCACGCCGCGCGGCATCGTCATCGAGAACCGGGGCGGGGCCAACGGCAACATCGCGATGGCCGAGGCCGCGCGCTCGACCCCCGACGGCACCACGCTGGTCGCCTGCGCCTTCGGGCCCTGCGGCGCGAATCCGGCGCTCTACGCCAATCCCGGCTACAATCTGATGGCGGATTTCGCGCCCGTGATCCTCACGGCCTCCGTGCGGAACGTGCTGGCCGTGCGCCGTGACCTGCCGGTGGAGGATTTCCGTGGCCTGGTGGGGCTCGCCGTCCGCCAGCCCCTGACCCAGGCCAGTTCAGGCAGCGGTTCCTCCAACCACCTGGCCCCGCAGTTGATCGCGCAGCGGCTGGGCATGCAGCTGATCCATGTGCCCTATCGCGGCTCCGGCCCCGCGCTGACGGATATCGTGGCGGGGCGGGTGGACATGTTCATGGACAACCTGCCCTCCATTCTGCCGCATATCCGCAGCGGGGCGATCCGCGCCCTGGTCGTGGCCAGCGACAGCCGCGCGCCGGAGCTGCCAGACGTGCCCTCCCTGCCGGAGGCCGGGGTGCAGGGCATGGCGGTGGAAAGCTGGTTCGGCATCTTGGCCCCGGCCCGCACCCCCGCCTCCGTGCTCGATTCGCTGAACGCGGCCTTCGCCCAGGCCCTGCGCGGGGAGGCCCTGCGCCAGCGCCTGCGGGAGCTGGGGGCGACGCCCATGGGCGGCAGCCGGGAGGCGATGCGCCTGCACATGGCCGCCGAGCTGGAGCGCTGGTCGGGGGTGGTGCGCCAGGCGGGTCTGCGCGCAGAATAGGGGCATGACCGAAACCGCCTGGATGCGCCTGACGGCGCCCGAACTGCGTGAGGCCGCGCTGGCCGACGCGCTCGTCATCCTGCCCGTGGCCTCGCTGGAACAGCATGGGCCGCACCTCGCCACCGGCACCGACATGATATTGGGTGAGGCCGTGGCCCAGGCCACCGCCGCGAAGCTGGCCGCCGCCGGCCAACGGGTGGTGGTGCTGCCTGTGGTCTGGCACGGGCTGGCCGAGCACCATATGGCCTTCGGCGGCACCATCACGCTGGACCAGCCGACCTTCCTGGCGGTGCTGAAGGGCATCGCCCGCGCCGTGGCCCGCCATGGCTTCAAGCGGCTGATGCTGCTGAACGCCCATGGCGGCAACACCGATGCCATCGCGGTCGCCGTGACCGAGATCGGCGTCGAGACCGGCATGAAGGTCGCGGGCGGCACCTACTGGTACATCGCGCCCGAGGTGTTCGCCCCGATCCTGGAGGACCAGCCCGGCCTGATGCACGCCTGCGAGGCCGAGACCAGCATGATGCTGCACCTGACCACCGGCACCATGCGGGCGGAACAACTGCCCAACGCCCATGGCCCGCACACCACCCGCCCGCCGGCGCAGCCCAAGGGGCTGGTGATGCAGCGCAGCTTCCGCGCGGTCAGCGAGAGCGGCGTGATCGGCGACGCCCGCCGCGCCAGCGCGGAAAAGGGCGGGAAGCTGCTGGAGGCGATCTCCACCCGCCTGGCCGAGGTGCTGGGCGACCGTTCCATCTGGTCTTGAATTCGGCACGGCGCGAGGCGACATCACATCCATGAACGACCGGCCGCCGCTTCTCGACATGACGCCGCAGGGGGATTTCCGCGATCCGCCGCCCCCTTCGCGCGCCGACCGCATCGCGTCCGTCGTGTTGCGGGCGGCGCTGGGGGTGGTGGTGCTGGCGGGGCTGCTGGCGCTGGCGTCGCTCGCCATCGTGGCGCTCAGCGTGATCCTGCCGATCCTGTTCGGGGCGGCGGCGGTGGCGGGCGTCATCCTGTGGTGGCGGCTGCGCCAGGCGCGGCGCAACGGCCAGGATGTGCGGATCATGGTGTTCCGGGGTCGGGGCTTCTAATCCCCCCAATGCTGCCGCAGCGCGGCCGCCGCCTGCCGCAGCACCAGCGCCGAGGCGGGGATGAATTTCCCCATCGTCAGGCAGGCATGCATCTGGTCCGAGACATGCAGATGGCTGACGGGCACGCCCTCGGCCTCCAGCCGCCTGGCATAGGCGATGCCCTCATCGGCCAGCGGGTCATGCCCCGCCGTCATCACGAAGGCGGGCGGCAGGCCCGAGAGGCTCTCCGCCCGCGCGGGTGAGGCACGCCAATCCGCCCGCATCGCCGGTTGCGGCGCGTAGTGGGCGATGAACCAGCGCATGGTCGCGGCGGTCAGCGGATAGCCCTCGGTGAAGCGGGCATAGGCGGGGCTTTCCTCCGCCATGTCGGTCACCGGGTACAGCAGCATCTGGAAGCCCGGCATGGGCAGCGCGCCCTGTCGCGCCAGCAGGCACAGCACCGTGGCCAGATTGCCGCCCGCGCTGTCCCCGCCCACCGCGATGCGGGTGGGGTCGATGCCCAGCGCCTCCGCCTGCTCCGTCACGAAGCGCAGGGCGGCGGCGCAATCCTCCACGGCGGCGGGGAAGGGGTGTTCCGGCGCCAGCCGGTAATCCACCGCCACCACCACCGCATCCAGCAGCAACGCGAGTTCGCGGCAAAGCTGGTCATGGCTGTCGAGATCCCCGATCACCCAGCCGCCGCCATGCAGATACAGCAGGCAGGGCCTGACCCCCGCCGCCGCGCGGTACAGCCGCAGCGGCACCGGCCCCGCGATGTCCCGCCATTCCGGCACCGGGGGCGGCTCCGGCTGCAGCACGGGCCGGGAGGCGGCGGAGGCCGCCCGCGCGGCCTCCGGCGAGAGGCTTTCCAGCGGTGGCCTGCCCGATTCCCTGATCAGTTCCAGAACGCGCCGGGCGCCGGCATCCAGCGCCGTCATTCCGCCGCCGCCGCGCTGCTGGCACCCGACAGGGCGAAGCCGCGATAGCCCTCGGCCGCCACCTCCTCGCAGATCTGCCGGTATGTCCCCACCCCCCCGATATAGGGCATGAAGACCTGCGGCTTGCCCGGGATGTTCACGCCCATGTACCAGCTGTTGGCCTGCGGATAGAGCGTGCGGTGCGCCACCTCATTGGCGTGGCGCACCCAGTCTTCCTGGGCTTGCTCCGTCGCCTCGATACGCGTCAGCCCCTGGCGGCGCAGATACGCCATGGCATCCGTGATCCATTCCACATGCTGCTCGATGGACACGATCATGTTGCTGAGCACCGAGGGGCTGCCCGGCCCGGTCACGGTGAACAGGTTGGGAAAGCCCGCGACCATCAGCCCCAGATAGGTGACGGGCCCGGCCTCCCACGCCTCGGCCAGGGTGCGGCCGCCGCTGCCCCGGATATCCATGGCCAGCAGCGTGCCGGTCATGGCGTCGAAGCCCGTGGCGAAGACGATGCTGTCCAGCTCGTATTCCGCCTTGGCGGTGCGCAGGCCGGTGGGGGTGATCGCCTCGATCCCGCCCTCGCGCAGGTTCACCAGCGTCACGTTGTCCCGGTTGAAGGTCTGGTAATAGCCGGTGTCCACGCAGATGCGCTTGGTGCCGATCGGGTGGTTGTCGGGGCACAGCAGCTCCGCCACCGCCGGGTCATGCACCAGGGAGCGGATCTTGCGGCGGACGAATTCCGCGGCCGTCTCATTGGCCGCCCGGTCGGTGATCAGGTCGCTGAACGCCGCCATGAAGGACGTGCTGCCGAGCTGCCAGCGTTCCTCATACACTCGGTCGCGCTCGGCCTTCTCCAGCTCCAGCGCCGAGGCCTGGTTGATGGGATAGTCGATGCCGGTGCGCATCTGCCGGGCCTGCTGGCGGCGCTCGGCGTAGCGGTCCTTCCAGCTGCGCTCATACGCCTCGTCGATCGGGCGGTTGTGCGCGGGGATGCTGAAATTGGGCGTGCGCTGGAACACGAACAGATGCTCCGCCTGTTCCGCGATCACGGGGATGGCCTGGATGGCGGAGGAACCGGTGCCCACCACGCCCACGCGCTGGCCGGTGAAATCCACCCCCCCATGCGGCCATTGGCCGGTGTGGTAGGTCTTGCCCCGGAAGCTCTCCAGCCCCGGGAATTCCGGCAGCCGCGTGCTGGACAGGCAGCCGGTGGCCATCACGCAGAAACGGCCGGTGAAGGTGCCGCCCTGTTCGGTGCGCACCGTCCAGCGGTCGCGCCCCGCGTCGAATTCCGCGCCGCTGACCCGGGTGTTGAACCGGATGTCGCGGCGCAGGTCGAAGCGGTCGGCCACATGGTTGGCATAGCGCAGGATCTCGGGCTGGGTGGCGAAGCGTTCGGACCAGCGCCATTCCTGCTGCAACTCCTCGTCGAAGGAGTAGGAGTACTGCATGCTCTCCACATCGCAGCGCGCGCCGGGGTAGCGGTTCCAGTACCAGGTGCCGCCCACCCCGTCGGCCGCCTCCAGCGCCACGGCGGACATGCCCTGGCCGCGCAGCCGGTGCAGCAGATAGAGCCCGGCGAACCCCGCGCCCACGATCACGACATCGAAGTGTTCGGCATCCTGCATGGTCATCTCCCTTCGTTCAGCCGGTCACCAGCGGGCAGCCGCCTTCCGCCATCGGGCGGAAGCCCTGCTCGGCGGGGGTGGTGCGCACCAGTTTCATCAGGTCCCACGGGCCGGTGGATTCGGCGGGGCGCTTCACCTCGAACAGATGCACGTCGTGCAGCTTGCGCCCGTCGGGGCGGATGCGCCCGGGGCCGAACACGTCGTCATCGGTGGGCATGCGCTTCATCAGCTCCACCATCTCCCGCCCCGAGGCCTTGGCGCGGGCCGGGCCCACCTCCGCCACCGCCTTCAGGTAGTGCAGGGCCGCGGAATAGGCGCCGGCCTGGCACTGGTTGGGGTAATTCTCGGGCGTGCGCGGCAGCACGCGGCGGGTGAAGGCGCGGGTGCGGTCGTTCAGGTCCCAGTAGAAGCATTCGGTCAGCAGGAAGCCCTGCGCCGTCTGCAAGCCCAGGGAATGGATGTCGTTCACGAAGCTGATGATGCCCAGCAGCTTCTGCCCGCGCCGGGTGATGCCGAACTCGTTCGCCTGCTTCACGCAGTTGATCAGGTCCGCGCCGGCGTTCAGGAACGCCACCACCTTCGCCCGGCTCGCCTGGGCCTGCAGCAGGAAGGCCGAGAAATCGGAGGTGCCGGGGAAGGGATAGCGCACCCGCCCCGCGACCCGCCCGCCGCCTTCCTCGATGAAGCGGGCCAGGTCGCGCTCCATCTGGTGGCCGAATGCCATGTCGGCGGTGATGAAGAAGAAGCTGTCGCCCCCCGCCTGCACCGTCGCCACGCCGGAGGACCGAGCGGCCATGTAGGTGTCATAGGTCCAGTGGATGGTGTTGGGGCTGCAGGCCGCGCCCGTCAGCTCCGTGCTGGCGGCGCCGGTGTTGAGGTGGACGCGGTCCTTCTCCCGCACCAGCCCGTTCAGGGCCAGCGCGATGGAGGAGTTGTTCACCTCCAGCACCACATCCACGCCGCCGCGGTCGAACCATTCGCGCGCGATGGCCACCCCGGTATCGGCGCGTTGCAGATGGTCGGCCTGCACCACCTCCACCGCGATGCCGCGTTCCAGCAGGCCGGAATCGGCCACCGCCTGGCGCACGCAGGCCACATTGGTGGGGCCCGACAGATGGCGGTAGGGGCCCGAGAAATCCCCCAGCACGCCCAGGCGGATGACTGGTTGCTGCGCGCGGGCGGAGCCCAGGGGGGCTGCGGCGGCGCCAGCGGCCGCCAGCATGTGCCGGCGTTGGATCGTCTGCATCGTTTCTCTCTCCCGGTGCGGTCCCATTCAGGCGGGCCGCTTGTTCTTGTCAGGGCGGTGTTCCGCCTCAGGCCGTTTGCATGCAAGCGGCTGGGGGGCGTGCTTGTCCAATACGGGTTTCGGCGTATTCTGCCGAAAACCATATAAAACCGGGGAAACGGACGGATGAGTTTGGATATCCGCCTGGTCCATGATTTCGCGGTCGTCGCCGAGGAGCTCTCCTTCACCCGGGCCGCCCAGCGGCTGTCGGTGGCGCAGCCATGGCTGTCCACCCGCATCCGCCAGCTGGAGGCCCAGCTGGGCGTGCCGCTGCTGCTGCGCAGCACCCGCCGGGTGGAGCTGACGGAGGAAGGCCTGGCCATGCTGGCCGCCGCCCGCCCGCTGATCGAGGCCGCGCGCGCGGTGGAGGAGCAGGCCCTGGCCCTGCGCGGCGGCACCGCCCGGCTGCGCCTGGGCACGCTGCCCTATGGCTCGCACATCCCCGAACAGCTTTCCCTGGTCGAGGAATTCCGCCGCCGCTGGCCGCGCATCAGCCTGGAGCTGGATATCGGCTGGACCCAGGTGCTGCTGGAACGCCTGCGCCAGGGCGCCATCGAGCTGGCCTTCGTGGTGGGTGTCTCCCCACCCCCGGGGCTGGAGGCGCTGGCCCTGGGCGAGACCACCCAGGACCTGCTGCTGCACCCGACGGACCCGCTGGCGAATGAGGCCGCGATCACCCCCGCCATGCTGGCCGGGCGGCAGGTGGCGGCCTTCACGCGCGGGCTGAACCCCGAACTGCACCAGCGCCTGTTCGGCCCCATGGCCGCGGCCGGCGCACGGCTGGTGGATGTGCCCGACATCCTGGATTTCCGCCGCATGCGGGAGATGTGCGGCATCGACCAGATCATCGCCCTGTTCGGCTGGACCACCGCCGACGCCGCCCGGCAAATGGGCCGCGTGGCCCGCCCCATGCCGCTGGAGGACGGGCCCGTGCGCTTCTATCTGGTCCGGCGGCGGGAGGTGCCGCGCCAGGCCGCCGCCCATTGCTGGGAGCTGGCGCTGAGCGGCGCGCTAGTGTCCTGATTCCGAAATCCCTCGGATTTCGTTCTCAGGCCACTAGCCTGTGTTTTCAGTGGCCTGCTGATCCGCGCCGTCCGCGGGAGATCCCGCGAACTTCGCGGGCAGGACACTAGAGCGGTTTCCGTTCGCACCGGCTCACAGAAGCCCCTCTAGCTAATTGTTTTCACGATCATCTTTACCCGATCAGATGATTCCATCTGATCGGATGATGATCTAAGGCAGCCCCCGCAGGGCGGATAGCTGCTCCACCGCGCTGTTGTAGCCGATCTCGATGATCTCCTCCGCCCGGTCGAAATCCAGGAAGCGGATATGGCCGAGCGGCGGGCGGATCAGCAGTTCCGGCCGTTCCAGCGCCAGCCGGCTTTCGGTGATCTGGCTTTCCATGATGTTGATGGAGGCCAGCAGCACCTCGAAGATGCTGGGCATCGGCTCGGCCTTGGCGGGGCGGCGGGCGGGTGGCTTTCCGGCGCTGTCCTGCGGCAGCAGCCGGGCGGTCAGCTCCTGCACGGACTGGCTCAGATTCTGCGCCCAGGGCGGCAGGCGCGGGGGTTCCGCGCGCGGCTTGCGCTGGCGCAGCGGCTTCAGGTTCTTGCCCGCCACGATGCCGTGGTTGAGGTCGACCGCGATCACGAAGCGCGCCCCCAGCCCCCGCGCGGCCGAGACCGGCACCGGGTTCACCAGCCCCCCATCCACCAGGAAGCGCCCGTCGCGGCGCACCGGCGTCAGGATGCCGGGCACGGAGATGCTGGCGCGCACCGCCTCGATCACGTCGCCCTCGCGGATCACCACCTCCTGGCCGGTGGCGATGTCGGTCGCCACGGCGGCGAAGGGCAGGCGGAGCTCGGCGATCGCCTCGCTGGGCACATGGTCGCGCACCATGGCGCTGATCCGCGCGCCGTCCAGCAGCCCCGATGTCGGCAGCACCACATCGAAGAAGGAAGCCATGCGCCGCCAGTCGAAGGCGCGGAAGGTCTCGGCCAGCAGGTCGATCTTGCCCGCCGCGTGCACCGCGCCGATCAGGGCGCCGATGCTGGTGCCGGCCACCATGTCCACGGCGATCCCGGCCTCATCCAGCGCCCGCAGCACGCCGATATGCGCGAGGCCCCGCGCGGAGCCGCTGCCCAGCGCCAAGCCCACCGCCGGCCGCACCGCCTGTGTCATCCTGTGCCCCTCTGGGCCGCGCCCCTTTGGCACGTGCCGGGGCAAGCCTCGCGCCGCGCGCCCGGCGCATCAAGCCGGGGGCGTGGCCTTTCCGCCCGCGAAGCGCGGATACAGCGAAGGCAGCACCAGCAGCGTCAGCAGCGTGGCCGTGATCAGCCCGCCGATCACCACCGTGGCCAGCGGCCGCTGCACCTCCGCCCCCGCGCTGGTGGAAATCGCCATGGGCAGGAAGCCCAGGCTGGCCACCAGCGCCGTCATCAGCACCGGACGCAGGCGCTGCATGGCGCCCTCGAAGGCCGCTTCCTTCGCGCTCAGCCCCGCCTTGTGGCGTTCCACCACGGTGCTGACCAGCACCACCCCGTTCAGCACCGCGATGCCGAACAGCGCGATGAAGCCCACCGCGGCCGAGATGCTGAACGGCAGCCCGCGCAACCACAGCGCCAATATGCCGCCCGTGGCCGCGAAGGGCACGTTCACGAAGATCAGCGCCGCCAGCCGCAGGCTGCCGAACATCAGGAACAGCAGGGCATAGATCAGCCCCAGCGCCGCCGGCACCACGATGGCCAGGCGCTGCGTCGCCTCCTGCAAATTCTGGAACTGCCCGCCCCATTGCACGGCATAGCCGGGCGGCAGCGTCACCCGCGCCGCGACGGCGGCCTGGGCGTCGGCCACGAAACCCGCGATGTCGCGCCCGCGCACATTGGCCTCCACGGTGATCTTGCGCCGGCCGCCCTCGCGGCTGATCTGCGCCGGGCCGTCCTCCAGCCTGATCTGCGCCAGCTGCGACAGCGGGATGGCGCGGCCCAGCCCGTCCGAGATCCGCAATTCCCCGATGCGTTCGATGTCGGAGCGGTCCGCGGGCGCCAGCCGCACACGGATGTCGTGCCGCGCGCCATCGCGCACGATGCTGCCCACGCTGCGCCCGCCCATCGCCTCCACCACATCCAGCACGCGCCCGGCGTTCAGCCCGTAGCGGGCCACCGCGTCCCGGTCCACGATGATGCGCAGATAGGGCTGGCCGGCGGTCTGCTCCACGCGGGTGTCGGCGGCGCCGGGCACGCTGCCCAGCACGGCCATCGCGGCCTCCGCCCGGTCGCGCAGCACATCGGGGTCGTCGCCATAGATGACCAGCGCTACGTCCGAACGCACGCCCTGCAGCATGTCCTGCATCCGCATCTCGATCGGCTGCGACCAGGAGAGCTGGAGCCCTGGCACCTCGCGCTCCAGCGCGGCGGAGAAGGCGGCGATCAGCCCCTCGCGGTCCTGGGCGGTGGTCCATTCCGCGTGCGGGCGCAGCATGATGAAGCTGTCGCTCTGCTCCACGCCCATCGGGTCGGTCGGGATTTCCGAACTGCCGGAGAGGCTGACCACCGTCGTCACCTCCGGGAAGCGGCGCAGGGTGCGCTCGATCAGGGTGGTGGTCTCGACGGCGGTGGAAAGCCCGATGCTGGGCAGCTTGGTGATGGTCACGGCCAGCGCGCCCTCGTCCAGGCGGGGGATGAACTCGGCGCCCAGCCTGCTGCCCAGCACGCCGGTGCCCAGCAGCAGCGCCAGCGCCAGGCCGATGGCGCGGCCCGGATGACGCTCGGCCGCGCGCAGCATGGGGGCATAGCCGCGCCGCACCCAGGCCACGGGCCGGCTTTCATGCTCGGAGATGCGGCCCTTCAGCGCCAGGCTCGCCAGCACCGGCATCAGCGTCAGCGTCAGCACCAGGGAGGCCAGCAGGGCATAGATCACCGTCAGCGCCATGGGCTGGAACATCCGCCCCTCGACGCCGGACAGCGTCAGGATGGGCAGATAGACGATGGTGATGATGGCGACGCCGAACACCACCGGGCGCGCGACCTGGGTGGCGGCATCGCGCACGGCCTCGGTCAGGGGGCGGTCCGGGTCCTCGGAACGGTGGCGCACCACATTCTCGATCATCACCACCGCGCCATCCACCACCAGGCCGAAATCGATGGCGCCCAGGCTCATGAGATTGCCCGACAGGCCCGAGTAATACATGGCCGTCGCCGCCGCGAGCATCGAGAGCGGGATGGCCAGCGCCACGATCAGCCCCGCGCGCAGATTGCCCAGCACCAGCAGCAGCACCGCCACCACCAGGATCGCGCCTTCCGCCAGGTTGCGCGCCACGGTCTGGATGGTGCGGTCGATCAGGTCGGAACGGTCGTAATAGGGCCTGATCTCCACCCCCGGCGGCAGGCTGGGGCCGATCGCCTCCACCGCCGTGCGCACGCGGGCCGCGACCTCCCGCGTGTTCTGGCCCAGCAACATCAGGGCCACGCCCACCACCGTCTCGCCCTCGCCGTCGCGCGTCACCGCGCCCAGGCGCGGCATCGGGGCCTCGCGCACCGTGGCCACGTCGCGGATATAGAGCGGCACGCCCCCGGTGTTGGACAGCACGACCCGGCCGATATCCTCGGGGTCCTGCAACAGGCCCTCGCCGCGGATCACGGCCTGCTCGCCGTTTCGCTCCAGCGTGGCGCCGCCGCGCGCGCCGTTGTTGCGCGCCACCGCCTCGAACACATCCGACACCGCCAGGCCATGGCGCGCCAGCGCATCGGCCGAGACCTGCACCTCATAGGTCAGCAGCTCCCCGCCATTGGCGTTCACATCCACCACGCCCGGCACCTGGCGCAGGCGGGGCGCGATGGACCAGTTCAGCAGCCGGCGCAGCTCCATCTGGCTGTGGCCGGGGCCGTGCACCTCGAACTGGAAGATCTCGCCCAGGCCGGTGGAGACCGGGCCCATCTGCGGCGTGCCGTATTCGGGCGGCACCTGCACCGAGGGAAGGCGCGAGAAGACGAGGTTCCGCGCCTCATAGATGTCCATGCTGTCGTCGAAGCGCACATAGACCACCGAGAGCCCGTAGCGGGAGACGGAGCGCATCCCCGCCATCCGTGGCAGGCCCTGCAGCGCCAGTTCCACGGGAAAGGTGATGAAGCGTTCCACATCCAGCGGCCCCAGCCCCGGGGCCTGGGTGATGACCAGCACCTGGCGGGGAGAGATATCGGGCTGCGCGTCGATGGGCAGGCGGCGCAGGTCCGCCACCCCGATCGCGCCCAGCAGCAGCACCAGCAGCAACACCACGGCCCGGTTGGCCAGCGATGCCTCGATCAGGCGGCGGATCATGGGGTCAGTCCTCGGCGGCCATGCGGCTGCGCAGCAGCAGGGATTTCAGGCGGAAGCCGCCGCGCACCACCACCGGCTCACCGGCCGCGAGCCCGGCCGTGACCTCGATACCGCCCGGCTGCGCCTGGCCCAGCGCCACATCGCGCCTGGCATAGCGCTGCGGGCCCTGGGCCACGAAGATCACGGGCCGGCCGTCGATGGTCTGCACGGCGCCGTCGGGCACCACCAGCGCCTCCCGCCCCAGCGGGATCAGCAGGGACATGCTGGCGAACATGTTCACCCGCAGCAGCCCCTCCGGGTTGGGCAGTTCGCAGCGCACCCGCGCGGTGCCGGTGCGCGCGTCCAGCTCATTGGCGACGCGGGAGACCTGGCCGCTGAAGCTGCGGCCCGGAAAGGCGGGCACGGTCAGCTCCACCGGCGTGCCGGCGGCGATGCCGCCCAGCTCGCGCTCCGGTACCTCCGCCTGGGCCCAGAGGGTGGAGAGATCGGCCAGGGTCAGGATTTCCCGCGCGGGCTCCACCATCTCGCCCGGGGTGGCGTTGATGGCCATGACGGTGCCGGGGAAGGGGGCCAGGATGGCGCCCAGCGCATCGGCGGGGCTGTCGTCCCGCAGGCGTTCGCCGCTGCCGCCGGTGCGGGTGGGGCTGTAGCGGCCCAGCATCTCCCGCCAATGGGTGGCCTCCACCGCGCGGGTGGCGGCGGCGGCCTCGGCGCGGGCCAGATCGGCGCGGCGGCGTTCCACCTCGCTCTGCGCCAGGGCGCCGCCGCGCACCAGCTCCTGCGCGCGTTGCAGCGCGGTGCGGGCGGCGCTGGCCTCGGCTTCGGCCTGGCGCTGACCGGCCTCGGCGGTGGCCAGGCTGTAGCGCGCCTCGGCCAGTTCCAGCGCGTCCAGCACCAGCAGGCGCTGGCCGGCGGCCACCTGGTCGCCCACCGAGACCTCCACCGCCTGCACCCGGCCGCGCGCCAGCGGCGTGATATGGGCCACGCGCAGGTCGTTGTAGCCGATCATGCCGGTGGCGCGGATGCGCCGCTGCAAGGCGCGGCTGGCCACGGGCTCGGTGCCGATGCCGAAATTGCGCTCGGCCTCGGGCGAGAGCTCCACCACATCCGGCAGCGGTTCCGGACCGCTGGCGGCTGGGGTGGGCGGGGCGACGGGCGCGCCGCCTTGCCCCAGCCAATACCCCGCGCCCAGCCCCACCCCGAGCCCCGCGAGCCCCAGCACCACGCCCCGCCTGTCCGTCATGGCCATTGCCCCGCGATCTGATTGAGTTGGGCCAGGGCGCGCCGGCGCGCGGCCTCGGCCCGGGCGCGCGCCAGCTCCGCGTCATGCGCCGCCAGCCGCGCGCGCAGCAGTTCCACCAGCGGAAATTCCCCGGCGGCGAAGCCGCGTTCCAGCTGTCCCCGCCGCGCATCCAGGGCGCGGAAGGCCGTATCCGCCAGCCGGCGCTGGTTCACGGCGGCGTCGAGCGCGAGCCGGGCCTGGCGCAGGCCGGTGGTGATCTCGCGCTCCGCCAGGGCGCGCTGGGCCTCGGCGCGGGCCAGATCGGCCTCGGCGGCGGCGCGGCGGGGGCGGTTGCGGCCCTCGGTGGCGAAGGGGATGCGCACCAGCACACCCACCCGGCTGTCGAAACCCTGCCCGGCGCCCGCCTGTTCCTGGCGCGTCTGCAAGGCCAGCACGGGGCTTTCGCGCCGCGAGGCCTCGACGAGGGCCAGGGCCGCGCGGGCGGTTTCCACCGCGCGCTCGGCGCCCAGCAGGCGCGGGTGTTCCGCCAGCGGGCGGGCGGGGGATGGGCGCTCCTCGGCCAGGCTGGGGGCGCGGGCATCCTCCGGCAGGGGCTGGCCGGTCAGGCCTTCCAGCCGGGCGCGGGCCTGCGCGGCCAGGGTGCGGGGCTCTGCCAGGGCGGCCTCCGCCAGCGCGGTTTCGGACTGCGCGAGCAGCGCGTCGGTCGGCGCCGCCTCCCCGCGCGCGGCCCGGCGCTCGGCGATGCCCTGCAACTGCCGCGCGGCCTGCAAGCGGCGTTGCAGCACGGGGATGGCCAGCTTCGCCTCGTCCAGATTGCCCACGGCTTCCCGCACCAAGCCGGCGACGGCCAGGCGCAGTTCGGTCTGGCGGGCGTCCACCTCGGCCATGCCGGCATCGGCGCGGCGGCCGGTGGCGGTGCCCTCGCCGGGCAGCCACAGCGGCGTGCCCAGCTCCTGCCCATAGGTGGCGAAGCCGCGATGCGTGCCCGGCCGGTCGGAGCTGGTGTCGAGCTGCAGATAGGGCGCGCCGGGGAACAGCCGGTTCGCGGCCTCACGCTGCGCCTGCTGGCTGAGGCGTTCGGCGCCGAGGGCCCGGCCCTCCGGCGCGCGGGCCATGGCGGCTTCCACCGCCTCGGCCAATGTCATGGCGCGGGCGGAAAATGGGGCGGCCAGCAGCAGCGCCAGCGCCCCGATCAGGGCGGGCCTCATGGGGTGCCCTTGTCGCGCCGCCCCGGCAGCATGCGCAGGATCAGCCCATCCTGCATCGCATACTGGTGGAACAGGGCGGCGGCGGCGTGCAGCACCGCCAGGATCATCAGGCTGTTGGCCAGCAGCTCATGCGCCTCGGTCAGGTTGCGGGCCAGCGGGCGGTCGGCCGCGAAGGGGGAGGGCAGGGAGAACAGCCCGAACAGTTCCAGCGGCCGGCCGCGGAACCACACGCTGAACAGCCCCAGCAGCGGCACCGCCAGCAGGCCCAGGAACAGCAGCCAGTGCACCAGCTTCGCCGCGCGCTCCATCAGCGCCGGGCTGTCATTGGGTGCCACCTTGGGCGCGAAGGGCTTCCAGCCCAGCCGCACGATCGTGACCAGCAGCACCAGCGTGCCCACCGTCAGGTGCGTGCCATAGAGCTGGTTCTTGAAGGCGCCGCGCGGCACATCCTCCATCACCTGCACCACCACATAGGCGAAGGGCACCAGCAGGGCGGTGAGCCAGTGCAGGATGATCGTGAACAGGTCGTGGCTGGTGCGGGGCATGATGATGCGCTCCTTGTCTCGTTCCATCTTCTAATCCGCGCCGGCTGACGCCGCCCCGTCGCCCGGCGTCAGCGTTCTGTCAGCCAGGGGCGGGCCCAAGGGCAGGCGCAGCAGCGCCGTCATGGCGCCATCGGCGGTGCAGGGCAGTTCCAGCGCGCCGCCATGGGCCTCCAGAATGTCGCGCGCGATGCTGAGGCCGAGGCCCTGGCCCGGCGATTCATCCAGCCGCCCGCCGCGCCGCAGCACGGCCGCGTGGTGTTCGGGCGCGATGCCGGGGCCGTCATCCTCCACCGCCAGCAGCGCCCAGGGGCCATCGGCCCAGCCATGCACGCGCACCTGCTGGCGGGCGAAGCGCGCGGCGTTCTCGGCCAGCGGGCCCAGCGCGTCGGCCAGCGCGTCGGGGGGGATGGCGGCGGCCAGCTCCGGCGGCACCTCCAGCAGCCAGCGCAGCCGCGCGCCATCGGGGGTGCGGCGCAGCACGCGCAGCACGCTGGCGGCCACGGGGCGCAGCGGGGTCACGGTCTCCGGCGCGCCGCCGGCGTGGCGGGCGCGTTGCAGGGCGCGCTCCACATGCCGGCGCATGGCCAGGGAGACATCCTCCAGCGTCGCGGCGGTGGCGGCATCGCCCGCCGCGCGCAGCCGCCCGACCTCTCCGAACAGCACCTGCAAGGGGGTCTTCAGGCCATGGGCCAGGTCGGCGGCCTCGGCCTCGGCGGTGGCGATGTCGTGCTCGCGCCGGGCCAGCAGCGCGTCCAGCTCCAGCGCCAGGGGCTGGATCTCCTCCGGGAAGCCCTGGCCCATGCGGCGTTCCCGGCCGGAGCGGATGGCGCCCAGCCGCTCCCGCACCGCGCGCAGGGGGGCGAGCCCCACCGCCAGCTGCCCCACCCCGGCCGCCAGCAGCAGCAGCCCGATCACCAGCAGGAAGGGGCGGATATCGGCGTTGAAGTCGTGGCTGGCATCCGTGATCTCCCGCGCGTCGCGGGCGCTGACCACGCGCAGCTTCTGCCCGCCCAGCCGGTCGGGCAGTTGCACCTGGCGTTCCACCGCCAGCAGCACCTGCCCGCCCGGGCCCTGGATGCGGTGGGTGTGGTCCTGCCCCTGCGACAGATCGTCGTGCGGCAGGTCCAGCACCTCATCCCACAGGGAGCGCGAGCGCAGCAGCACCGTGCCCCGGTCATGCTGCACCTGCCAGTAATGGCCCGAGAGCGGGCGCTCGAACCCCGGGTCGAAGGGCGGGCGGGTCAGCAGGAACTCCCCGTTCGGGCCGCGGTCGAGCTGGCCCGCGATGCTTTCCACCGTCTCGGACAATTCGCGCACCAGCCGGCGTTCGGCGTGGCGTTCGAACAGCACGGTCAGGCCGATGGAGGCGGCCGCCAGCGCCGCCGCCAGCGCCACCAGCCCCGCCAGCACCAGCCGCAGCCGCAGCGAGCCCAGCGCCCCGCGCAGCCGCGCGAGGGGCGTCATGCCTCGGGTTCCGGCAGCAGATAGCCGAAGCCGCGCCGCGTCTCGATCGTCTCCGGGCCCAGCTTGCGGCGCAGGCGCGTCACCAGCGCCTCCAGCGCGTTGGCATCGCGCGCGTCGTCGTCGCCATACAGGTGCTCGATCAGCTCCCCGGCCGGGACCACGCGGCCCCGGTGATGCGCCAGGTAGCTGACCAGCCGGTATTCCAGCGGCGAGAGCTGCACCGGCTGGCCATCCAGCCGCACGCGCATCTGGCGCGGATCGACCAGCAGGCGCCCGGCCTCGATGTTGGCGGTGCCGATGCCGCCCGCGCGGCGCAGCAGGGCGCGGACGCGGGCCAGCAATTCCTCGATGCGGAAGGGCTTGGGCAGGTAGTCGTCGGCGCCGGCGTCGATGCCCTCCACGCGCTCCGCCCAGCTGCCGCGCGCGGTCAGCACCAGCACGGGCATCTGCCGCCCGGCCGCGCGCCAGCGCTTCAGCACCGCCAGCCCATCCAGCCGCGGCAGGCCGAGGTCGAGCACCACCAGGGCGAAATCCTCCGTATCGCCGCGCAGCCAGGCGGTCTCGCCATCCGGGGCGACCTCCACCAGGAAGCCCGCGCCGCGCAGGGCTGTGGCGACATGTTCGGCGATGCGGGGCTCGTCCTCGACCAGCAACAGGCGCATCAGCCGCCGCCCTTCAGGATGCGGCCGGTGGCGGCGTCCACCTCCAGCTCCAGCAACCGGCCCTGGGGGGTGACGGCGCGCAGCTCATAGATCAGCACGCCGTCATGCTCCTCCAGCTCCACCTCGATGATGCGGGCCTCCAGCCTCGGCTGCACCATGGCCAGGATCTCGGCCAGGGGCAGCACGCGGCCTTCCATCACGGCGGCGCGGGCGCTGTCGTGGTCCAGGTGGCGATGGCGGTGGCGGTCCTGCGCGGGGGCCGGGCCCGGCAACAGCACGGCCGAAAGCAGGAACGGGAGCATTCTGCGCATCTTCTCATTCTGCACCATGACGGCTGACATCACGCTGACGGCGAATTGTGACCTGCGTCAATGTTGCGCATTTGGAATGGCTCCATATTGATATCCGTCAAGCGGGCCGTCGCTATGGCCCCCGAAAGGATGCCCATGTTCAAGCAGATCCTCGTTCCGGCCACGGGTGCGGCCACGGATGCCCCGGTTTTCGCCACGGCGCTGGCGGTCAGCCGGCTGTTCGGCGCGCATATCGAATTCCTGCATGCCCGCCCGGACCCGATGGATGTGGTGGTGGGCGTCGCCTCCGCCGACATGGCGGGCGGCATGGCCACCGCCGGGCTGATCGACGCGGTGGAGGAAATGGGCGCCGAGGGCGAGGCCCGCGCCCGCGCCGCCTTCGCCCAGTTCCAGGCCGGCAACGAGGCCGATGCCGAATTGACCGTGCGGGTGGGCGAGGAAGCCTTCTGGCTTTCCGAGCACGGCCGCACCTCCGACCTGCTGGTGACCGGCCGCCGGCGCGGTGGTGAGGAAGCGGCGCTGGGCCTGTTGCAGGAGGTGCTGTTCGCCACCGGCCGCCCGCTGCTGCTGGTGCCCGATGCCGAGGGCGACGCCCGTTTCGGCAAGATCGCCATCGCCTGGAAGGACACGCCGGAGGCCGCGCGCGCCGTCGCCGCCGCCATGCCCTTCATCGCCCGCGCGACCGAAGTGCTGGTGCTGAGCGTGGAGGAGGAGGCGGGCAGCCCTGCCGCCGCTACCAGCGAGGATTCCTGCCAGCGCCTGCTGGCCACGCTGCGACGCCACAACCCCTATGTGGCGCTGCGCCGCATCCCGCAGGGCGGCGGCAAGCCGGTGGATGTGCTGCTGGCCACCTGCGACGAGGTGCAGGCCGGCCTGCTGGTGATGGGCGGCTACGGCCACAGCCGCACGCGGGAGATGGTGTTCGGCGGCTTCACCCAGCAGGTGCTGCGCGGCGCGGGCCTGCCGGTGCTGATCGCCCATTGATGCCCGCTTGCGGGCAGGCCGTGCCCGCGATTTGCGCGGAACCGGCCTGACCGCCGCAGATCGGCGCCCGCGCGCCGGTTCAGCGCCATGCCGCGTTGCAGCAATCTTCCGGCTCATCCTTGCCGGGAGAATTTGCGATGCGTCGTCGTCATGTGTTAGCCGCTGGTGCGGCCGCGGTCATGGCCCCCCGCCTGTCATTGGCGCAGGCGAACCGGGTGCTGAACTTCATCCCCTACGCCGATGTGGCGGTGGTCGATCCGGTCTTCTCCACCGCCTATACCACCCGCACCCATGCGCTGGCGTGCTTCGACACGCTGTGGGGCATGGATGAGAACCTGACCCCGCAATACCAGATGCTGGCCGGCCACACGGTCGAGGATGATGGCCTGACCTGGAAGCTGACGCTGCGCGACAGCCTGCAATTCCATGATGGCACGCCCGTGCTGGCGCGGGACTGCGTGGCCAGCATCAAGCGCTGGGGCGCGCGCGACGCCTTCGGCCAGGTGCTGATGGATGCGACCAACGAGCTGACGGCGCCCGATGACAAGACCATCCAGTTCCGCCTGAAGCGCAAGTTTCCGCTGTTGCCGATGGCGCTCGGCCGCGCCTCCTCGCTGGTGCCGGGCATCATGCCGGAGCGCCTGGCCAACCACGACCCGTTCCGCCAGCAGACCGAGGTGGTGGGCAGCGGCCCGTTCAAGTTCGTGGCCGATGAGCGCGTGCCGGGGGCCCGCGTGGTCTATGCCCGCCACACCGGCTATGTGCCGCGCGCGGACGGCACCCCTAGCTATACCGCCGGCCCCCGCACGCCCAATGTGGACCGCGTGGTGTTCAACGTGATCACCGACCCCGGCACCGCCATCGCCGCCCTGCAGACCGGCGACGCGGATTGGGTGGAGCAGCCGCTGATCGACCTGCTGCCCACCTTGCAGCGCAACCGCAACATCGCGGTGGAGATCAAGGACCGCACCGGCATGGTCGGCACCTTCCGCTTCAACCACCTGAACGCGCCGTTCAACAATGCCGCCGTCCGCCGCGTGGTGCTGAACGCGGTGAACCAGGCCACCTGCATGACGGCGGTCGCCAGCGCCCGCCCGGACTACTGGCAGGCGGAGGTGGGCTTCTTCCCGCCCGGCTCCCCCATCGCGGACAAGCCCAGCTTCGGCAACACGGATGCCGCGCGCCTGCCGGGCATGCGCCAGGCGCTGATCGACGCGGGCTACAAGGGCGAGAAGGTGGTGCTGCTCGTGGGCTCCGACGTGCCGCGCATCAACGCGATCTGCGAGGTGATGCGCGACGTGCTGACGCAGCTCGGCATGAACGTGGACTACGTCAGCACCGACTGGGGCAGCGTGGTGGCGCGCATCAACAGCCGCAACCCGGTCGAGCAGGGGGGCTGGAGCTGCTACTGCACCTACTGGTCGGGCATGGACCAGGCGCTGCCGGCGATGCACACCTTCCTGCGCGCGAACGGTGCGCGCGGCGCCACCGGCTGGCCGGACAGCCCGGAGCTGGAAGCCCTGCGGACGGAATGGCTGATGGCCGATACGGCGCAGCAGGGCGAGATCGGCGCGCGGATCGCGGCCAAGGCCGCCGAGGTGGTGCCCTATATCCCGCTGGGGCTGTTCAAGCAGCCGATCGCGTATCGGCGGAATATCACGGGGATTTTGAACGGGGCGCCGGTGTTCACCAACCTGCGCAAGGGGTGAAGGGCGGGGGCTTTGCCCCCGGAGCCCCCAGCCAGGGGCTCTGCCCCTGGCGACCCCGCCAGGACCGTAGCGGCCCTGGACCCCGGTGAGTCTGGCGCTACTGCCTGGAAAGTCGCTTCTTATTGAAAATGGCGCCCAACCGATGGAGATTGGGCGCCAGTTTATGGGTTCCAAGGGCCTTTCGGCCTTTGGCGGGGTTTCAAGGGGCAGCGCCCCTAGGTGGGGTCCGGGGCAAAGCCCCGCCGTGCGCCCCCCCTCAGTTATTCTGCCCCTGCTTCACGATCTCCTCGATCACCCCGCGCATCGCGTTTTCCTCCCGCGTCCAATAGGCATCGAATTCGGCGGGCCCCATGAAGCTGGCTTCCAGCCCGAAGCGGGCCAGTGCCTCGCGGTGGGCGGGGCTGGTGATGGCGGCTTCCAGGGCTTCCGCCAGGCGGCGGATGATGGGTTCCGGCGTGCCGGCCGCCGCCACGAAGCCGCGCGCCGAACCCGCCGTCAGCGGCGTGCCGAGCGAGGCCAGCGTCGGCACCCCGGGCAGCGAGGCCACGGGCTGCGAGGTCAGCGTCGCCAGCACGCGCAGCGTGCCCGCGCGGCTCTGGGTCAGGGCGGTGCTGCTGCTGGCCATCAACACGTCCACCTGGCCCGCGATGACGGCCGTGGTCGCCGGCCCGCCGCCCTGGAAATGGATCTGGTTGAATTCGATCCCCAGCGCGCGCTGCATCAGCACGGAGGAGATGTGCTCCCACCCCAGCAGGCCGGGGTCGGCCATGGACACCGCGCCGGCCCGCGCGCGGGCGGCCGCCACCAGGTCGGCGAAGCTGCGGATGGGGCTGGCCGCCGGCACCAGGATGGTGCCCGCGTCGATCACATGCATCGCCAGCGGCGCGAAGCTGGCCCGGTTGAACGGGGCGTGGCGGGAGGGATCAAGATAGAGCGTGAAGGTGGTGGGCCACAGCCCATAGGCGATGGTGTAGCCATCGGGGCGCGAGCGCGCGAGCTCGGCCATGCCGATCTGCGAACTGGCGCCGGCGCGGTTCACGATGACGACGGGCGTGCCCAGCGTGCGTTCCAGCTCCGGCGCTAGGGCGCGGGCGGTCACGTCGCTGCCGCCGCCGGGCGGATAGGGCACGATGACGGTCAGCGGCCGGCCCGGCTCCGGGAAGGGCCTCTGGGCGGCGGCGGGCAAGGCCATGAGCAGGGTTGCCAGAAACAGCGCAGCGCGCACCGGTCGCCTCATTTCACCTCCTGACGATCGGGCAGGCCGCCGGCCGTTGCGGCCGGGCGGTCCGTTCCCGTGTCTTCCTGGGGCCGAGGCTAGCGGGAACGGGGGGCGCGGCAATGCGGCCCCGGCGCGATCAGGCGCGCCGCGGGCCGGGTGCGGGCATGGCTGTGTTCCGTTCGCAGGCATATGAACGAGGGGTAGGCGGCAGGATGCCTACACCCGGCGGATGTTCCAGAAGATCGGCAGCCCTTCCACACGGCCGGTCAGGTTCTTCCGCAGCGCGGTGCGGAAGTAGTAGGTGCCGGTGGGAATATAGGCGACTTCGTCGATCACGGTGCGCTGGATGTCGGCGGCGATGGCCTGGCGGCTCGCCTCGTCCGGCGCGTCGAACCAAGCGTCGCGCAGTTCCTCCAGCCGGGGGATGGTCGGCCAGCCGAACCAGCCCTCGCGCCCATTGCCGCGGATCAGCGGATGGGTGGCGGGCGAGGCGAAATCGTAGCTGGAGAAGCCCGAGGTGGTGACCGACCAGCCGCCGCGCTCCAGAGGCTCCTGGCTCGCGCGGCGCTGCAGCACCGTGCCCCAGTCGGAGATGGCGAGGTCCACATTTAGCCCCATGCGCCGGAACAGGTCGGCCGCGACCTGGCTCCAGGCCGTGACGGCGGGGATGTCGGTGGTGCCCAGCACCCGCACGGGCTGGTTGGCGTAGCCGGCCTCCCGCAGCAGGCGCTTCGTCTTCTCGATGTCGCGCGGGCCGCGCAGGGGTTCGAGGCCGGCATCGCTGGCATAGGGGGAGCCGGGGGTGAACACGCCCGTGTCGTCGCGCCAGTTGGCGCGGTCGGGGCCCGCATTGGCGGTCATGAAATCCGCCTGCTGCACGCCATACAGCAGCGCCTGGCGGATCGCCTTGTTGTCGAAGGGCGCGTTGAGGTGGTTCAGCCGCAGGAAGCCGTTGTTGCCGCCGCTGTCCAGCACCTCCACCGCCAGGTTGCGGTTGCGCCGGAACAGTTCCAGCAACTCGTATTCCGGCATCTCGAACCAGTCGATCTCGCCCGATTGCAGCGCGGCGGAGGCGGTGGCGCCATCGGTGATGATGCGCCATTCGATGCGGTCGAAATGCGCGATCTTGGGGCCGGCGGTCAGGCTCGGCGTGCCGCTCTCGACCGGCTTGTAGCCCTCGAAGCGGGCATAGGCCGCGAAGGCGCCGCTGTTGTATTCGTCGCGCAGGAAGCGGAAGGGGCCGGAGCCGGTGGTGTCGGTGATCTGGCGGAAGGGGTCGGTCAGGGCCACGCGCTCGGGCATGATCGAGGCCGGCTGGCCGGCGAAGGCCAGGGCGTGCACCAGCAGCGGAAAGGGCTTGTGCAGGCGGAACTGGATGCGGCGGTCGTCCAGCGCGCTCAGCTCGGCGGTCGCCGCCAGCAGCTTCTGGCCGAAGGCGTTGCGCCGGCCCCAGCGGTTGATGCTGGCCACGGCGTCCCGCGCGCGGATCGGCTCATTGTCATGGAAGCGGATGCCGTCGCGCAGGGTGATGATCCAGCGGCGGCCGTCATCCTCGACCACATGGCCTGCCGCCAGCTGTGGGTGCGGATTGTACTGCCGGTCGGAGCCATAGAGCGTGTCGTAGACCAGATAGCCGTGGTTGCGGCTGACATTGGCCGTGGTCCAGATCGGGTCGATGGAGCTGAGATTGGCTTGGGGCACGAAGCGCAGCACGCGGCCCTCGGCCGCGCGGGCGGGGCGGGCCAGGGGAGGGGCCAAGGGAGAGGCCAGGGCGGTGGCGCCCAGGGCCGGGAGGAATTGACGTCGCTGCATAGCGTGAATCCTGAAATCACTTTTCGTGAATGTTATTTCAGGGCGCGCCGCGCGCCGCAGCAAGATTACCACGCCGCAACCCAGCCGTGCCGGTCCGGCGCTACTCCGCCGCCTGGGCGAGCGCGCCGAGCCCGAAGGCCTCCGCCAGCAGGCGATAGCTGTCGGCGCGCGCCGTCGCGTCATGGCACGGGGTCAGCACCGCCACCTCCCGCGCGTTGTAGCGCGCGGCCAGCGCCTCGATGCCCGCGCGCACCTCGGCGGGCGAGCCGATCAGCGCGCGGCTGGCCAGGCGCTCCACATGCTCGCGCTCGGCGGGGGAGTAGTCATAGGCCTCGGCCTCCGCCTGGCTCGGCAGGGGCAGGAAGCGGCCCTGGTCGCGCCACAGCCGCCACAGGCCGCGGGGCGCGAACAGGCGGCGGGCCTCCTCGCGCGTCGGCGCCGTCAGGGCGAAGACGCCAATGGCCGCATGCGGGGCCGCGCAGTGGGCGGAGGGGCGGAAGCCCTGGTGGTACATCTCCATCGCCTGCTCGCCGCCCGCGCCGTCGGTGATGAAATGGGCGTAGCAGTAAGGCAGGCCGAAGAAGGCCGCGACCTGCGCGCCGTATTCCGAGGAACCGAGCATCCATAGCTCGGGCCGCGTTTCCACCGCCGGGCTCGCGGTGACGGCGCGGAAGGGGTGGGCCTCCGGCAGGCCATCGCCCAGCCAACCCATCAGGTCGCGCAATTGCGCGGGGAAATTGTCGGCCGCCGTCCCGGCTTGCGGGTTCAGGGCATAGGCGGTGCGCCCGTCGCTGCCGGGCGCGCGGCCCAGGCCGAGGTCGATCCGGCCCGGGGCGATGGCTTCCAGCACGCGGAACTGCTCGGCCACCTTCAGGGCCGAGTAATGCGGCAGCATCACCCCCGCGCTACCCACCCGGATGCGCTTGGTGGTGGCGGCGATCGCCGCGATCAGGATCTCGGGCGCCGAACCCGCATGGGCGGCGGAGTTGTGATGCTCCGCCATCCAGTAGCGCTTGTAGCCCCAGGCCTCGACCTGCGGGGCGAGGGCCAGCGTCTCCTGGATCGCGGCGGCGGGGCCACGGCCGGAGGCGATGGTGGATTGGTCGAGGACGGAGAGCGAAAGGGGCATGGCCGTCACGCTACCATGCCCGGGCCCGGCCTCAATCCTCCACAATGCGGGGCGGGCCCGCCAGCACGCCGCCGTCGATCACGATGGACTGCCCTGTCATGAAGCCGGAGGCGGGGCTGGCCAGGAACACGGCGGCGCCCGCGATCTCGTCGGGTTCGCCGATGCGTTGCAGCGGGCTGTCGGCGGTGCGCTTCTTCAGGTTCGCCGGGTCCTCCCATAGGGCGCGGGCGAAATCGGTGCGGACCAGGCCGGGGGCGATGCTGTTCACGCGCACGCCTTTCGGCCCCCATTCCACCGCCAGCGCCCGGGCCAACTGCATGTCGGCGGCCTTGGAGACGCCATAGATGCCGAGCGTGGGCGAACCCCGGAAGCCGCCGATGGAGGAGATGAAGATCACGCTGCCCTGGCCGCGTTCGGCCATGGCCGGCACCACCATCTGGCTGAGCCACAGGTTGGAGCGGACATTGCCGTTCATGATGCGGTCATAGGCGTCGTCGGTGATGGACTGGCTGGGGCCGAAATGCGGGTTCAGCGCCGCGTTGCAGACCAGGATATCGATCTGCCCGAAGGCGGCGATGGCGGCATCCACCAGCCCCTGCAATTCCTCCTTGCGGGAGATGGAGGCGGCATGCGCGATGGCGGTGCCGCCATTCGCCTTGATCTCGTCCACCACGGCCTGGCAGGCGTCGAGCTTGCGTGAGGAGACGACGACCTTCGCGCCGTGCTGGGCCAGGCGCAGGCAGATGGCCTTGCCGATGCCGCGGCTGCCGCCGGTGACGATCGCGGTCTTGCCGGACAGGTCGAACAGGTTGTTCACGGTGCTTCCCCTTGGAACGTTTGCGCACAGGTTGCGGGTTGGCGCGGCCGTTGTGAAGCCCTGGCTGTATCTGGCAAAAACCGGCAAAATCCGGGAATGCCTCATGGGCTCGTGCGTTGACGCCTGAAGCTGCCATGCCAGTTTGGGCGCAACCAGGAGAATGTCATGTCCCCGATCCTCCGCCGCGCTCTGGCAGCCCTGCTGTTCGCCCTGCCCGTGGCGGCCCAGGCCCAGGCGCCCCGTTCCATCACCGTCGCCAGCACCACCAGCACCGAGCAATCGGGCCTGTTCGGCCATATCCTGCCGATCTTCACGCAAAAGACCGGCATCCAGGTGCGCGTCGTGGCGCTCGGCACCGGCCAGGCGCTGGATGTGGGCCGGCGCGGCGATGCCGATGTGGTGTTCGTGCACGACCGTGCGGCCGAGGAGCGCTTCGTGGCCGAGGGCTTCGGCGGCCCGCGCCGGCATGTGATGTACAATGACTTCGTGATCGTCGGCCCCGCCGCCGACCCCGCGCGCATCCAGGGCGTGAGCGATGTGACGGAGGCCCTGCGCCGCATCGCCGCCGCCCGCGCGCCCTTCGTCAGCCGGGGTGACCGTTCCGGCACCCATGCGGCGGAGCTGCGCCTGTGGCAGCAGGCCGGCGTGGACCCCGCCGCCGGGCGCGGCGCCTGGTACCGCGAGATCGGCCAGGGCATGGGCCCCGCGCTGAACACCGGCGCCGCCCAGGGCGGCTATGTGCTGACCGACCGCGGCACCTGGCTGTCCTTCCGCAACCGCCAGGACCTGCGGATTCTGTCCGAGGGCGACGCGCGCCTGTTCAACCAGTATGGCGTGATGCTCGTGAATCCTCAGCGCCACCCGCATGTGAAGGTGGCCGAGAGCCAGGCCTTCATCGACTGGATCCTCTCGGCCGAGGGCCAGGCGGCGGTGGCGGGCTACCGGATCAATGGCGAGCAGCTGTTCTTCCCGAACGCGGCCCAGCCGGAACCAGGGGCGTGAAGGGGCTGGTTCTCGGGCTGATGCTGATCGCCGCGCCCGCCGCCGCCGAACCGGTGCGCCTGGCCGCCGCCGGCTCCCTGCGCGCCGCCCTGCATGAGGTGGCGCAGGCTTTCGCCGCCAGCCCCGGCGGCGTGCCGGTGGCCGAGACCTATGGCCCCTCCGGCCTGTTGCGGCAGCGCATCGCGGGCGGCGAGGCGCAGGATGTCTTCGCCAGCGCCAATATGGAGCACCCCCAGGCGCTGAACCGCGGCCCTGTCGTGATGTTCGCCCGCAACCGGCTGTGCGCCCTGACGCGGCCGGGGCTGGATTTTCCGCCCGGCGAGCTGCTGGTGCGCATGCTGCGGCCCGAAACCCGGCTCGGCACCTCCACCCCCGGCGCGGACCCGGCGGGGGATTACGCCTTCATGCTGTTCGCCCGCGCCGAGGCCTTCCGCCCCGGTGCCCGCGCGATGCTGGAGGCCAAGGCCCTGCGCCTGACCGGTGGGCCCGACAGCCCCCGCCCGCCGCCGGGCCACGATGGCTATGCCTGGCAATTCGAGCGCGACGCCGCCGATATCCTGCTGACCTACTGCACCAGCGCCGTGCTGGCGCGGGCCGCCAACCCCGCCATAGGCCGGGTGGAAATCCCGGCCGACCTGCAGGTGGCCGCCGATTACGGGGTGACGGTGCTGAATGACCGGCCGGAGGCGGCGCGCTTCACCCTGTTCCTGCTCTCGCCGGACGGGCAGGACATCCTGGCGCGGCATGGTTTCGAGGCGCCGGGGGCCCGGCGCTGAGCCGCCCGCAGGCCGGGGCGGCATCCGCGTTCAGCGTTGCCACGCCGGGAAAGGGTCGGGCAGCCTGGCCCAGGCGCGCGGGCCGGCGGCGTATTCGGCCTCGGTCAGCAGGCAGGCGTCCAGCGCGCGGCGCAGCGCGGCTTCCTCCATGCCGACGCCGATGAACACGATCTCCTGCCGACGGTCGCCGTGCGGTTCCTGCCACAGCGCCTTCACCTGGGCGCGCCAGCCCGCATCGTCCGGCCATTCGGAGGGATCGACCGCGGCGAACCAGAAGCCCGCGGCCTCATGCCTGCCGACGGCGCCCGCCAATTGCCAGCTTCCGGCCCAGGCCATGCGGGTGGCCAGCCAGAAGAACCCCTTGGCGCGGATCACGCCGGGCATTCCGCCCTCGATGAAGGTCTTGAAGCGGGCCGGGTGCAGTGGCCGGCGGGCGCGCCAGACAAAGCTGGCGATGCCGAATTCCTCGCTCTCCGGCAGATGGCTGCCCGACAGCGCCTGGGCCCAGCCCGCCGCCTGCTGGGCCGCCGCGAAGTCGAAGCGGTGGGTGTTCAGCACCCGCGCCAGCGGCACGGCGCCCCGGGTGGCGGCGATGATCTCGGCCCCCGGGTTGAAGGTGGCCAGGATGCCACGCAGCCGGGCCAGCTCCGCGGCGCTCACCCGGTCGGCCTTGTTCACCACGATCACATCGGCGAATTCCACCTGCTCGACCAGCAGATCCACCAGCAGGCGGGTATCGCCCTCGCCGGCGGTCTCGCCGCGCCGGGCCAAGCTGTCGGTGCTGCCGTAATCGGCCAGGAAGGCGGCGGCATCCACCACCGTCACCATGGTGTCCAGCCGCGCGATATCCTGCAGCGATGTGCCGTCCTCCGCCCGGAAATCGAAGGTGGCGGCGACCGGTATGGGCTCCGCGATGCCGGTGCTCTCGATCAGCAGCGCGTCGAAGCGGCCTTCGCGGGCCAGGGCCGTTACCTCGGCCATCAGATCCTCCCGCAGGGTGCAGCAGATGCAGCCATTGGACATCTCCACCAGCTTCTCCTCGGTGCGGGACAGGCTGGCGCCCTGGGCGATGAGGGCGGCGTCGATGTTCACCTCGCTCATGTCGTTCACGATGACGGCGACGCGCAGGCCCTCGCGATTGGCCAGCACATGGTTCAGCAAGGTGGTCTTGCCCGCACCCAGAAAGCCCGAGAGGACGGTGACGGGAAGGCGCTGATCGGGGGTGGTCATGGGCAGGGAATCCTTCCCGGTTCGTCGATGCACAGAAGCAGCCGGGCGGCGGCGCCGGGCCCGGCCGGAGGAGAGCGGTGGATGCAGCCGAGCCCGGCATTGCCCGCGTAGCCTTCACCCTTGAGCACCGCGACCGAGCCGGGCGCGATCTGCCCGGCGCCGGGATGGCCCCGGGGCGGCAGGCCCCGGGCGAGCGCGGCGCCCCCCTCGCGGCACAGCCATTGCGTGCCCGGGCCACGATAGGTGCACAGCATGCGCAGCCCCACCGCATCGGCGTGCCAGCGGTGGCAGGCGGGGCCGGTGATGGCCTCCAGCCGCAGGCGCGCGCGGCCGCCGCTGTCGGCGATGACCGAAAACGCCACGCCCAGCCGCCGGATATCCAGCAGCAGGTCCAGCGGGGCGGGGCAGGGCAGGCGGGATTGCAGCGCATCCGTGGCTTCGCCCACCACGCCTTCGGCCTCGGCGCAGAAAGGGGCATGGCTCAGCAGCGGCGCGATCATCGCGGCGAAGTCCCGGGCCATGGGGCGCTGCCAGATGGCCAGGTTCACCTCTGGCCGGAGGATGTTCAGCAGCACCTCCCCATCCTCGGCCGCGATGGCGGAGCCGGGGGCCGGATAGGTGGTGGCGGCCGGGGGGAAGGATTCGGTGCGGAAGCCGGGCATGAGCGGAAAATGGTATAATATAACGAACCGCGATAGACTTGAGATGTTATAATGTCTCATGTAGCGTGGGGCCATGCCTTCCCACGACAATGACCAGACTGGCCGCCCAGGCATGTGGCGACGGCTGCCCGGCGATGACTGGGCCGCCTTCGACGCCTTGCCGCCGGCCGTCCGTGCCCGCGCGCGAGAGCACGCCTACGATCCCTGGTCGGTGAACCTGCTGAAATTGTGGCGCCTGTTCCGTCGGCAGACCGGCAGCAGCGCGCGCGCCGAACGGCGCCTGCTACGCTATCTGGACCAGTTGGAGGTGCTGGAGCGGGAGGCGTTTTCCACCATCCATGCGCGGCATCACGGTAGTCCGCTGCCTGGTCTGGCGGCGGGGGTGGGGGTGTTGCGGTCCAATCAGTAGTTGCGAATCATTTGCATCTGATCTAGGCACTCCCCGGGCCCGCACCGGCAAAGGCACGGCCCGTCACGCGCAGCCAGCCCAACCTTGCCCCACCGAGCCAGCCAGCGCTTTCCGATGTCACCCCCGGGGCGCGCTCATCCGCAGCGCGGCCCAGCCCAGCAGCCCGGCCAGGCCGGAGCCCAGCAGAATCCCCAGCTTCACCTCATCCTGCCGCGCGGCATCGCCCGGAAAGGCCAGCCCGCCCACGAACAGGCTCATGGTGAAGCCGATGCCGCAGAGCAGGGCCACGCCCAGCACCTGCCCCCAGCCGGCATGGCGCGGCATGGGCGCCAGCCCCAGCCTCACGGCGGCCAGCACCGCGCCGAACACGCCAATCACCTTGCCCGCCAGCAGCCCCACCGCCACGCCCGCCGTCACCGGATGCAGCAGGCTGGCCCAGCCGATGCCGCCCAGCGCCACCCCGGCATTGGCGAAACCGAAGACCGGCACCACCAGGAAGGCCACCGGGGCATGCAGCGCGTGCTCCAGCCGGTGCAGGGGAGAGGCCGATTCCTCCGCCCGCAGCGGGATGCACAGCGCCAGCAGCACCCCCGCGATGGTGGCGTGAATGCCCGAGCGCAGCACCAGCACCCACAGCACCGCCCCCAGCAGCAGATAGGGCCACAGCCGCGTCACCCCCGCCCGGTTCAGCCCGAACAGCACCGCCAGCACCAGCCCCGCCCCCGCGAGGTCGAACCAGGAGACGGAGGCCGTGTAGAAGGCCGCGATGATCACGATCGCGCCCAGATCGTCGATCACCGCCAGCGCGGTCAGGAACACTTTCAACGAGGCCGGCACGCGCGACCCGGCCAATGACAGCACCGCCAGCGCGAAGGCGATGTCGGTGGCGGTCGGGATGGCCCAGCCGCGCAGCGCCGAGGCATCGGCCCGGTTCAGCGCCGCATAGAGCAGCCCCGGCACCACCATGCCCCCCAGCGCGCCCAGCCCCGGCAGCACCCGGCGCGACCAGGTCGAAAGCTGGCCGTCCAGCATCTCGCGTTTGATTTCCAGCCCCACCAGCAGGAAGAACAGGGCCATCAGCCCGTCATTGACCCAGTGCTCGACCGAAAGCGGGCCGAGATAGGCATGTAGCGCCGAGGCATACAGCCCGGCGGCGGGGGAATTGGCCACCAGCAGCGCCAGCGCCGCCGCGGCCATCAGCACCAGCCCGCCCGCGGCCTCCCCGTCCAGGAAGCGGCGGAGCATGGACGGGCGGCGGGCAGGTGCGGTCATGCCGGGGTTCCTGCATGACCGGGGAGAGGATTACAACCCGGAAAGTTTTAGCGCGCGGCCAGCCAGCGGGCCAGCGCCATGCCCAGCAGCATGGCCAGAACGAAGCCGAGCGCGGCCCCCGAGCCCCCGGCCAGCGCCGTGAAGGCCGGCCCGGGGCACAGCCCCGCCAGCCCCCAGCCCACCCCGAAGATGGAGGGGCCCAGCAGGATGCGGCTGTCGATATCGCGCCGCGTCGGCAGTTCGAACTTCGCGGCGAACCAGGGCCGGTTCCAGCGCGGGATCAGCCGGAAGCCCGGCAGCCCCACCGCGATGGCCCCGCCCATCACAAAAGCCAGGCTGGGGTCCCACCCGCCCGAGGGGATGGCGCCGAGATCGAGAAACCCCAGCACCTTGCCCGGATCGGCCATGCCGGAGACGACCAGCCCCAGCCCGAACAGCAGCCCGGCGGCCAGATGCAGCAGCGAGCGGGAAAACAGGTTCTCAGACATGGCGCATCACCCACACCGTCAGGAAGCCCGCGGCCATGAACACCACGGTCGCCACCAGCGACCGCACGGACAGCCGCGACAGCCCGCACACCCCGTGGCCGGAGGTGCAGCCATTCCCCCACACGGCCCCGAACCCCACCAGCAGCCCGGCCAGCAGCAGCAACGGCCCATGCGCCTGCATCACCGGCGCGAAGCCCCGGCCGGTGGCGGCCGCGTACAGCAGCGGCGCCAGCACCAGCCCCAGCAGGAACAGGAAGCGGGGCAGGGCATCCGCGACGCCGCCCGGCGGCAGCAGCCGCGCCGCGATGCCGGAGATCCCGGCGATGCGCCCGGCGCCGGCCAGCAGCAGCAGCGCCGCCGCGCCGATCATGGCGCCCCCCAGCAGGGAGGAGAGAGGTGTGAAATGGTCCATGGCGAGCCTCGGTATTTCCGGCTCTTATTATGTTAGTAAATTCTAATATTCAAGCACCCGCTTCCGTGAGCAGCCACGCCGAGAAGGCCCGCGCCATGGGCGCCACCGGCCCCGGGGGCAGCAGCAGCCAGTAATGTTCCTCCATCGCCACCGCGCCGCCGGGCAGGGGGCGCAGGCGGCGGGCGCGCAGATCGCCCTCCACGAATTCGGGCGGGCAGATCACGGCGCCCAGCCCCTCGATGGCGGCCTGGATGGCCAGGGTCGTGCTCTCGAACAGCAGGGGCGGGGTGGCGGGGGGCGGGTTGCCGGTGGCGGCGCACCAGCGGGCCCAGTCATCGGGCCGCACCCGGCTGCCGAGCAGGCTGCCCCCCACCTTCCCGCGCGCGGCGAAGGGCGCCACATGCAGCGCCTGCAACCGGATGGCTCCCGGCGCGGGCGGCGTGTCGCTGGGGCCGGAGCGGATGGCGGCATCCACCGCCTCGCGCCCGAAATCCACCGGGGCGGTGCTGGCCACCACCTCGATCTCGCGGCCCGGATGGGCGGCGCGGAACCGCGCCAGGCGCGGGATCAGCCAGTGCCGGGCCCAGGTGGTATAGGCCCGCACGCGAAAGGGCCCGGGGGCGGCCGACAGCTCCGCCGTGGCCCGGCGCATCAGGCCGAAGGCCTCCGACAGGGTGGCGGCATAGCGCGTGCCGGCCTCGGTCAGGCGCAGGGAATTGGCGCCCCGTTGCACCAGTGCCACGCCCAGCGCCGCCTCCAGCTCCCGCAATCGGCGGCTGATGGCGGGCTGGGTCACGTTCAGGGCACGGGCGGCGGCGGTCAGGCTGCCGGTTTCCGCCACCAGGGCGAAGGCGGAAAGCGCCCCCAGCGGGGGCAGCGTGTCGGTCATGGCCCAGCATAAGCTGAAGTTGGGGTAGGGCAAGAATTGCGGCGCTTCCCTCGGGCGGCCGCAGGGCATACCCCTGGGTCCAACGCGGCCCCGACGCCGCGAGGAGGAAACATGCGCCGCCGTCACACCCTGCTGCTGCCCCTGCTGGGCCTGCCCGGCTTGGCCCGGGCCCAGAGCTTTCCCGCCCGTCCCATGCGCCTGATCATCCCCTTCGCCGCCGGCGGCTCCAACGACATCATCGGCCGCATCCTCATCGAGGGCCTGGCCACCCGCCTCGGCCAACCGGTGGTGGTGGAAAACCGGGGCGGCGCCGGCGGCATTCTGGGCAATGAGGTGGTGGCGAGTGCCGCCCCCGACGGCCACACCCTGTTGCTCACCGGCAGCGGCAGCTTCGTCTCCTCCGGCCTCATCCAGCCGCGCGTGCCCTATGACTGGGCGCGGGGCTTCTCGCATATCGGCTATATCGGCGCCTCGCCGGCCGTGATCGCCATCAACCCGGCCCTGCCGGCGCGGACGCTGGCGGAGTTCCAGGCCCTCGGCAAAACCCGCGGCCAGCCGATGTCCTATGCCAGCCCCGGGGTGGGCACCACCGGCCATGTGACCGGCGCGCTGATCGGCCAGGTGCTGGGCATCGGGCTGGAGCACGTGCCCTATCGCGGCACCGGCCCGGCGCTTCAGGACGTGATCGCGGGGCGGGTGGACATGATCTCCAACGCCGCGGCCCCCCTGCAGCCCTTTCTGCAGGCGGGCACGCTGCGCGGCATCGCGCTGGCGGCCGGCCGGCGCAGCGACCTGCTGCCGAACCTCGCCACCGCCGCCGAGCAGGGCTTCCCGGCCATCGACAGCGCCACTTGGTTCGGGCTGTCCACTACGGGCGGCTCGCCCGCCGCCGCCGTCACCGCGGTGCATGCCGCGCTGAACGCCACGCTGGCCGAACCCGATGTGCGCCGCCGCCTGCTGGAACAGGGGCTGGAGCCCGAGCCCAGCCCCACCCCCGACGATTTCGCCCGCTTCGTCGCCACCGAGCGCGAGCGCTGGGCGGCTGTCATCCGCACCGCCCGCATCACCGCCGAATGAATTCCGGAGAGCATTCCATGTCCGACACCGCCGCCATCCTGCTGGAGATCGAGGATGGCATCGCCATCATGCGCCTCAACCGCCCCGAGGTGCGCAACGCTATCGACGACGCGATGCGCGCCGAGATGATGGCCGCGATCGACCGCATCAGCCGCGATGACGGCATCCGCGCCGTGGTCGTGACCGGGCAGGGCAAGGGCTTCTGCGCCGGCGGCGATGTGAAGGGCATGCGCGCCCGCATGGAAGCGCCGGCTGGCTCCGTCGCCATCAATGGCTGGCGGCGCCAGCAGCGCACGCACCACGCCATTTCCATGCTGCACAATTTGCCCAAGGTGACGATCGCGGCGGTGAACGGGGCCGCCACCGGCCTCGGCTGCGACCTGGCGCTGTGCTGCGATTTCGTGATGGCCTCCGACGCCGCCATGCTGACCATGAGCTACATCCAGCGCGGGCTGATCCCCGATGGCGGGGGCATGTATTTCCTGCCGCGCCGGGTGGGCCTGGCCCGCGCGAAGGAGCTGGTCTTCACCGGCCGCCGCCTGACGCCCGCCGAGGCGCTGGCGATCAACATGATCGAGCGCGTGGTGCCCCACGACACTCTGCTGGATGAGGCGAAGGCCTGGGCCAAGGAGCTGTCGGCCGGTTCGCTGGCGGCCCTCGCTCTCGCCAAGACCACGATGAACCAAAGCTTCGAGACCTCGATGGAGGATGTGTTCTCGCTGGGCAGCCAGGCGCAGGCGATCTGCTACTCGACGCAGGAGCACCGGGATTCCGTCACCGCCTTCCTGGCCAAGCTGGACCGCAAGTGATGAACCCGCTCGAACGCCTGCTGAAGCCGCGCAGCGTCGCGGTGGTGGGGGCCTCGGCGGACCCCGCGAAGATGACGGGCCGCCCGGTGGGCTATCTGCTGAAGCACGGCTTCACCGGCGCGGTGTATCCGGTGAACCCGCGCGCGGAGGCCATCGGCGCCCTGCGCTGCTACCCCGATATCGCGGCGCTGCCCGAGGCCCCGGATGTGGGCCTGATCCTGCTCGGCCCCGAGCGCGCGGAGGCCGCCGTGCGCGACCTGGCCGCACGCGGCACGGCGGCGGCGATCGTGCTGGCCTCCGGCTATGGCGAGGCCAGCCCCGAGGGCGCCGCCCGCCAGGCCGCGCTGAAGCAGGCCGCGGGGCCCATGCGCCTGCTGGGCCCCAACACCATTGGCCTGGTGAACCTGACGGACCGCATCACCCTCTCGGCCTCCGGCGCGCTGGAGGTGGGGGAACTGCCGCCGGGCCGCATCTCGCTAGTCTCGCAATCGGGGGGCATCCTGGGTTCGCTGCTGTCGCGCGCGGCCGATCGCGGCATCGGCTTCGCCAAGCTGCTGAGCACGGGCAATGAGGCCGACATCGACAGCGCCGACATGATCGACCTGCTGGTGGACGACCCGGCGACCGATGTGATCGCGGTGTACATGGAGGGGCTGCGCCGCCCCGATGCCTTCCGCGCCGCCGCGCTGCGGGCCGGGCGGGCGGGCAAGCCCATCGTGGTGTTCAAGGTGGGGCGCTCCGAGTCCGGGGCGCGCTCCGCTTCCTCCCACACCGGGGCGCTGGCGGGGATGGACCGGCTCTACGACGCCTTCTTCCGCCAGCTCGGCGTGATCCGGGCCGAGACCTTCTCCGACCTGCTGGACATCCCGGCGGCGCTGGCCTGCGGGCGGCGGGCGGCCGGGCGGCGGGTGGCGGTGCTGACCTCCACGGGCGGCGCCGGCACGCTGGTGGCCGATGCCTGCGGCCTGGCGGGTTTCGAGCTGCCGGTGCCGGATGCGGAGACGGTGGAACGCCTCTCGGCCATCGGCGACAGCGGCCAGGCGGCGCACGACCGCAACCCGGTGGACGTGACGCTGGCGGGGTTGCAGCCGAAGCTGATCCGCACCTCCATCCGCGCCCTGCTGGCCAGCCCCAGCTATGACGCGCTGGTGACCATCGTGGGTTCCTCGGCGCTGGCGCAGCCGGAGCTGGTGGCGGACGCCCTGTTCGAATGCCAGGCCGAGAGCGGCAAGCCCATCCTGGCTTATGTCAGCCCGCACGCGCCCCAGGTGCTGCGGGCGCTGAACGCGCGCGGCATCCCGGCCCTGGCCTCGCCCGAAGCCTGCGCCTCGGTGCTGGAGGCGTTGCAGGCGCGCGAGGTGCCGGAGCCCATCCCGGCCCCGCCGCCCGCCGCCTGCGCGCTGCCCGCCGGCCCCGCGAATGAGGCCGAGGCCAAGGCGCTGTTCGCCCGATACGGCATCACCCCGGTGCGGGAGGTCATCGCGGCCACGCCGCGGGAAGCGGGCGCCGCCGCGGCCTCCCTGGGCGGGCGGGTGGTGCTGAAGGCGCTGTCCCGCCACATCGCCCATAAAAGCGAGCTGGGCGCGGTGAAGGTGAACCTCGACCCCGCCGCCGTGCCCGCCGAGGCCGAGGCCATGCTGGCGCGCCTGGCCGCCCAGGGCGCGCCGGTGCCCGAGGGGCTGCTGATGCAGGAGATGGCGCGCGGCGGGGTGGAGATGATCCTGGGCTTCATCCGCGACCCGCAGCTGGGCCCGGCCATCCTGCTGGGCATGGGCGGCGTCACGGCGGAGCTGATCCAGGACACCGCCATGCGCCTGCTGCCGCTGGGCGAGGCCGATGTGGACGCCATGCTGGCCGAGCTGAAGACCCGCCCCTTGCTGGAGGGCTATCGCGGCGCGCCGCGTGCCGATGTGGCGGCACTGCGCCAGGCGGTGCTGGGCTTCGCCCGCATGGCCGGCGCCCTGGGCGCGCGGCTGGAGGAAGCGGAGATCAACCCGCTGTTCGTGATGCCGGAAGGGCAGGGGGTGCGCGCCGCCGACGGCTTGCTGGTGCTGAGCGCCTGACCGCATCATGGGGGATGATGGAAGCCCCTGCCCGCCTGCGCCACCTGCCGCTGCCTCTGTTCGCCGTGCCGATGGGGGTGGGCGGGCTGGGCCTGGCCTGGCGGGAGGGCGCGCGGGTGCTGGCCGCGCCCGCCCTGGCGGGTGAGGCGCTGCTGGCGCTGGCCGGCCTGTTCTGGCTGCTGATCACGGCGCTGCACGGCTGGCGCCTGGTGCGGCACCCCCAGGCGCTGGCAGCCGATCTGCGCCACCCGGTGCGCGCGGCCTTCGCCGGCGCGCTGACGGTGGGGCTGATGATCGTCTCGGGCGGGCTGGCGCCGCATGCGCCGGGGCTGGCGGCGGGGGTGTGGCTGCTGGCGGTGGCGGTGCACCTGCTGATCGCGGGCTGGACCATCCGGGGCCTGCTGCTCGCCCCGCGAGAGGCCGCGGCCCTGACCCCGCCGCTGCTGATCCCGCTGGTGGGCAATGTGCTGGCCCCGGCCTTCGGCGCGCGGATGGGGTTCGAGGCGCTGTCCTGGATGTTCTTCGGCCTGGGCGCGCTGCTGTGGGCGCTGTTGCAGCCGCTGCTGCTGGCCCGGGTGGTGACGGGCCCGCCGCTGCCCGCGCCGCTGCGCCCGGCGCTGGTGATCTTCCTGGCGCCCCCGGCGGCGGCGGCGCTGTCGCTCTCGGCGCTGACGGGCGGGTTCGGGCCGGGGCCGCTCGCCTGCCTTGGGCTCGCGGTGCTGTTCGCGGGGGTGTTCCTCTCCATGCTGCGGGAATTCGCGGCGGCGCCCTTCGCCATGTCCTGGTGGGGCTGGACCTTTCCCTCGGCGGCCTTCGCGGCGGCCAGCCTGCAGGCGGGGGCGGCGCATCCGTTTCCGGGCATGGCGCTGCTGCTGTGGCCGGTGCTGCTGGCCGCCAGCGCGATCGTCGGCATCGTGTGCTGGGCCACGGCGCGGGCGGCGCTCAGCGGGGCGCTGTTCAGGCCGGAGTAAGGCTCATCTCATCCAGCGGCCAGCGCGGGCGCGGGGCGTGGTCCAGCCTGTCCTGCACGCCGGCTTGCAGGCGCAGCAGCCCGGCCCAGGCGATCATCACCGCATTGTCGGTGCACAGCCGGATGGGGGGCGCGATCAGCGGCACGCCGGCACCCTCGGCCACCGCGTTCAGGGCTTGGCGCACGGCCTGGTTGGCGGCCACCCCCCCCGCCACCACCAACGCCCGCGCGCCGGGCAGCATGGCCAGGGCATGGCGCGCGCGGTCGGCCAGCACGGCGGCCACGGAATGCTGGAAGGCCGCGGCCACATCCGCTTTCTCCGCCCCCTGGGCCAGCGCCCGCGCCACGGCGGTCTTGAGGCCGGAGAAGGAGAAGTCGCACCCTTGCCGCCCGACCATGGGCCGGGGCAGGGAGACGCGGGTGGCATCGCCCTCCCGCGCCAGCTTTTCCAGATAGGGGCCGCCGGGCCAGGGCAGGCCCATCAGCTTGGCGGATTTGTCGAAGGCCTCGCCCACCGCGTCATCCAGCGTGGTGCCCAGCCGGCGGTAGCGGCCCAGCCCCTCCACGGCCACGCACTGGCAATGCCCGCCCGACAGCAGCAGCAGCAGATAGGGGAATTCGGTCTCCGGGTTGGTCAGGCGCACGGTCAGCGCATGGCCTTCCAGATGGTTCACCGCGACGAAGGGCAGGTGATGCGCCAGCGCCACGCCCTTGCCGAAACAGGCCCCCACCACCAGCCCGCCGATCAGCCCGGGGCCGGAGGTCGCGGCCACGCCCGCCAGATCCTGGAATGCCACCCCGGCCTCGCGCATCGCGCGCGCCGTCAGTTCCGGCAGGCGTTGCAGATGGGCGCGGGCGGCCACTTCCGGCACCACCCCGCCGAAGCGGGCATGTTCCTGCAATTGGGAGTGCACGACCTCGGACAGGATACGCCCGTCGGGCGCCAGCACGGCGGCGGCGGTCTCGTCACAGGAGGATTCGATGCCCAGAACCGGGCCGAGCGCGGACATGCGCGGCCATTACAGCACATCCAGCCGGGGGGGAACGCGCGCGGTCACTCTTTCGCAATGCCTCCCGGCGGATTATAGCCCCGCGATGCAGCCGAACGCCCCCCTGTCCGCCGCCCAGCGCCCGCACGCCGCCATGCCGGGCCTGCCGTTGCGCGTGGGCACGCGGGCCAGCCCGCTCGCCCTGTGGCAGACGCGCTTCTTCCTGGACCAGCTGATCCGCTTCTGCCCCGTGCTGAAGCACATGAACGCGTTCGAGGAACACCACATCGTCACCACCGGCGACGCGGTGCAGAACCGCCGCCTGGCCGATATCGGCGGCAAGGGCCTGTTCGCCAAGGAAATCCACGAAGCCCTGCTGGACCGCCGGGTGGATTTCGCGGTGCATTCCCTGAAGGACCTGGAAACCGAGCTGCCCGCCGGCATCATCCTGGCCTGCACCCTGAAGCGCGAGGACGCGCGTGAGGCGCTGATCCTGACCGAGCCCGGCGAGGTGGCCGACCCCGCCGACCCCTATGCCGCGCTGGCCCAGGGCGCGGTGGTGGGCACCGCCAGCCTGCGCCGCCAGGCCCAGCTGCTGGCGGCCCGCCCCGACCTGACCGTGGTGCCCATCCGGGGCAATGTGCAGACGCGCCTGGGCCGCGTGCGCGGCGGCGAGATGGCCGCGAGCCTGCTGGCGCTGGCCGGCCTGAAGCGCATGGGCATGGAGAGCGAGGCCGCGGCGGTGCTCTCCGCCGAGCTGATGCTGCCCGCCGCCTGCCAGGGCATCATCGGCATCACCGTGCGCGCCGCCGATACGGAGCTGGCCGAGCTGCTCTCCGGCATCGAGGACCCCGAGGCCAAGGCCGTGAGCCAGGCCGAGCGCGCGCTGCTGGCCGCGCTGGACGGCAATTGCCGCACCCCCATCGGCGGCCATGCCCGGCTGCTGGCCGATGGTGGCCTGCGCCTGGTGGGCATGACGGCCCGCGCCGACGGCACCTTCATCCTGCGCCGCGCCATCGAGGGTTCCCCCAAGGACGCCGCGGCCCTGGGCCGCGAGCTGGGCGACGCCCTGCGCCGGGACACGCCGGCGGATGTGTTTGGCTGAGGCCCGGCACCCGGGTGTGCTGATCACCCGGCCCGAACCCGGCTGCGCCGAGACCGCCCGCGCCGCCGCCGCGCTGGGCTGGCTGCCGCTGGAGGCCCCGGGGCTGGAATTGCGCCCCGTGCCCTTTACGCCCCCCCGAGCCCAGGCGCTGCTGCTGACCAGCCGCGCCGCCGCCCGCGCCGTGGCCCCGCTGGGCATGCCCGTGCTGGCGGTGGGCGAGGCGACCGCCGCCGAGGCCCGCGCCCATGGCCATCGCGATGTCATCGCGGCCGAGGGCGATGCCGAGGCCCTGGCGGCGCTGGCCCGCGCCCGGCTGAACCCCCGGGATGGCGCGTTGCTGCTGGCGATCGGCGAGGGCTATGGCCAGGAGCTGGCGGCGGCGCTGCGGGGGGCGGGGTTTGCGGTGCGGCGCCGGGTGGCCTATGCCGCCTGTGCGGCCCGACAACTGCCCGGCCCGGCGCGCGACGCGCTGGCCGCCGGCAGGGTAGGGGCCGCTTTGTTCTTCTCGCCGCGCACGGCCAGGGCCAGTATGGCCCAGATGCGCGCGGCGGGTCTGGCCGAGGCCGCGCGCGGCATCCGTGCCGTGGCCATCAGCCCGCGCGTGGCGGGGGTTCTCGCCGCGCTACCCTGGGCCGCCGTGGCAACCGCCGCGCGGCCGGATCATTCCTCCATGATGGAAGCCCTGGGCGAGCCACGATGACCGACACCGCCTCCGAGACCAGCACCACCGAACCCGCGGCCATCGCGGCGCCAGCCAGCCCGGCGCGGCGCACCCTGGCGCCTGTGGTCATGCTGGGGGCCGCGGGGCTGGTGCTGTTGGGGGCGCTGGGCTTCCTGGCGCTGCAATCCCCGCCCGACCTGCCACCCCCCCAGACGGTGGCCGTGCCCGACCACACCGCCACGCTGAACGCCCTGGAACGCCGGCTGGCCGGGCTGGAGGCGCGCCCCGCCCCCGCCATGCCGGACCTGGCGCCGCTCGCGGCCCGTGTCGGGCAGATCGAGGGGCTGCAGGCGCGCATCGACCGGCTGGGTGAGCGCCTGGATGCCGCCGTGGCCGCCACCCGCTCCGTCGAGGCCGCCGATGCCCAGCGCGCCGAGGCGCTGCGCAGCCGCCTGGAAGCCGGCCTGACCGAGGCGCAATCGCGCCTGGAAGCCCGGCTGGGCACGCTGGAGCGCGGCGTGAACGACGCGCTGGCCCGGCAGGAGGCCGCGGGCCGCCAGGCGCTGACGGCGCTGGAAACCCGAGCCCGCACCCTGACCGCCGTGGTCGGGCTGGCCACCGCGCTGGAGGCCGGCCGCCCGCTGGCCCCGCATCTGGCGGTGCTGGGCAGCCCGTCGCCCGCCCTGGCGCGCTTCGCCGCCACCGGCGCCCCCACCGAGGCCCGGCTGCGCCTGGAATTCGAGGATGCCGCCCGCGCCGCCCGTGCCGCGCAGGACGCCACCCCGCGCGGCACGCTGGCCGAATCGGCGCTGGCGCGGCTCGGCGGCCTCGTCACCATCCGGCGCGGCGAGCAGGTGGTCTGGGGCGAGGAGACGGAGGCGCATCTGGAACGCGCCCGCCGCGCCCTGGCCGCCGGCGAGATGGAGGCGGTGCTGGCCGCCCTCGATGCCTTGCACCCCGCCGCGAAGGAGGCGATGGCCCCCTGGATCACCCGCGCGCGGCAATTGCAGGAAGCGCGCGCCGCCATCGCCCAGCTGCTGGCGGGCTGAACCATGAAACGCGCGATCAAGCTGCTGCTGCTCTCGGCCCTGGCGATCGGGGGCGGGCTGTGGCTGACGGGTCTGGGCGGCACGGTGGAGCTGCGCTTCGGCGAATGGCTGATCGCCGCGCCGATGTCGGTCACGCTGGTGCTGCTGGTGGTGGTCTTCGCCGTGCTGCATGTGGTGCTGCGCACCATCGGCTGGCTGCGCGGCTGGCCCGCGCGGCGCCGCCTGCGCCTGCGCCTGGCCGCGCATGAAGGGGCGGAGGCCGCCGTGACCCGCGCCCTGGTGCGGCTCGCCGCCGGTTCGCCCGAACAGGCGCTGCTGGAGATCGGCCGCGCCCGCCGCCTGCTGGGGGAAACCCCGCAACTGCTGCTGCTGGCCGCCGAGGCCGAGCGCCAGGCCGGCCGCGAGGACGCCGCCGCCGGGCATTTCCGCGCCCTGGCCGCGCGGGAGGATTCGCGCTTCCTGGGCCTGCGCGGGCTACTGCGCCAGGCCGTGGCGCAGCACGATTTCGAAGGCGCCCGCGCCCTGGCCGAACAGGCCGAGCAGGCCGAGCCCGGCGCCGTCTGGCTGCGGCAGGAACGCGCCGAGATGGCCCTGGCCACCGCCGCCTGGCGGGAGGCGCTGGCCTTGGCCCCCATGGGCGCGCCGCGCGCCGCCCTCTCCCTGGCCGCGGCACGGGAGGAACCCGACCCGCTCAAGGCCGCGGAGCTGGAACGCCAGGCCTTCGTCACCGATCCGGGCTTCGCGCCCGCCGTGATCGCCCATGCCGCGCGGCTGACGGAGGAAGGCAGCCCCCGCCGCGCCCGCCAGGCGCTGGAGCAGGGCTGGGCCGTGGCCCCGCACCCCGATATCGCCCAGGCCTATCTGGCGCCCACGCAGGACCCGCTGGAGCGCGTGAAGGCCGCCGAGATGCTGGCCCGGCGCAACCCGCAGCATCTGGAAACCCACCTGATGCTGGGCGAGGCCGCGCTGCGGGCGGGGCTGACGGGCCGGGCGCGGGCGGAGTTGCAGACGGCGGGTGCCATGCCCGGCGCCGACCGCCGCGTGTTCGAGGCGCTGGTGGCGCTGGAGAAGCTGGAGCAGGGCGATGCCGGCCACCTGGCCCTGGCCCGCGCCGAGGCCGCCGCCCAGGCCGCGCCGGAGCCCCCGCAATGGCGTTGCGGCCATTGCGGCACGGAGCACGCGCACTGGTCGCCGCGCTGCGATTCCTGTGGAACGGCGCTTTCCATCCACTGGAATGGCGTCGCCGCCGGTTGAGCAAGGTTGACGCGCACCCCCCGGAGCGGCTTTGGTGCAGAGACAGCATGTTGCAGGGCATCGTTCACCCATGGAAACATTGACACGCGCCCAGCTTGTAGAGGCGATCTATGCCCAGGTCGGGCTTTCGCGGAATGAATCCGCCGCATTGCTCGAATCGGTGCTGGGGCGGATGGCCACTGCGCTCGGCAAGGGCGAGTCGGTGAAGATCTCGGCTTTCGGGACCTTCGCCGTGCGGCAGAAGTCCGAGCGGATCGGCCGCAACCCGAAGACCGGGGTCGAGGTGCCGATCATGCCGCGCAAGGTTCTTAGCTTCCGGCCCAGCCAGGTGCTGAAGGCGCGGATCAACCACGAACCCGTGGGCAGCGCCCTGGATGAGGATTCGTGAGGGGAGGCGAGGATATGCTGGGGGCCGACGCGCTGGAGGCCGCTGAGCCGCGCGTGCGCAAGGGGGCCCAGGCCTATCGCACCATCAGCGAGGTGGCGGAGGAACTGAATGTTCCCCAGCACGTCCTGCGCTTCTGGGAAGGCAAGTTTCCGCAGCTGAAGCCGCTGAAGCGCGGCGGCGGTCGGCGCTATTACCGGCCCGAGGATATCGCGCTGCTGCGGCGCATCGCGGGCCTGCTGTACAGCCAGGGCTATACGATCAAGGGCGTGCAGCGGCTGCTGAGCGACGATGCTGGCACGCCGGCCCCCGACATGCCCGGGCAGGGCGTGGACGGCGCCATGGCGGCGCTGGAGGCCGTGGCGGCCGAGTTGCGGGACCTGCTGAAGCGCCGCTGAGCGCCTTTTCCTTTTTCGAGACCGCGAAGCCCAGGCAGCGGATGCGCGCGCCCGGCGTTTGAGGGCGCAAACAAGGCCGCGAACGCGGCCCGCCGGCAGTCCGGCGAAGCCAAGCGCGCGGATGCGCGCGCCCGGCGTCTGAGGGCACAAGGAACACCGTTTCTGGCGGGGGAGCGCTGCGCGCTCCCCCGCCAGAAACGGCAAAGGCCGGGATGTCCCCATCCCGGCCTCGCCATGTTCCGAAAAAATCCGAAGTGGATCAGCCGCCCTTGCGGGTCAGCGTCGGCACTTCCTCTCGCAGGCGGAAGCGCAGCGCGGACCAGGTGCCGTCCAGGGCCACCTGCGTCACGGGCAGCAGCCCGGCCTGGGTCAGCGGTTCCCAGCCATGGTCGCGGTCCAGGTCGGAGCGAATCGGGCCGCCCTTCTTGGGATAGGCGAACCACAGCCTTCCGCCGACGCCGTACAGATCCAGCGCCCGCGCAGCGACCCGGCCCAGCGAGGCACGGTCGGTGGCGAAGGCCAGGATCAGCTCGGGCTCGGCCGCGCTGGTGGCAGGGAGGCCGTGCTTGAACCCGTTCGGGACATCAAGGACCGAGCAGACCATGCCGGGTTTGAAACCCAGCTTCTGCGGGACCGACATCGGGTCGTCCAGGTTGGCGGCTACGGGGCCCGTCTTTCCAGCGCGAGCGCCGGTGGGGCTTGTTGTGGGCATTGGTTTTCTTGTCGGCATCATGACGGCGCGTTTCCTTAGAAGTCCTGCCGGGGCTTATCAAATCCCAATTGAGGGTGCCTGACCCGCAAAATCCGGGCATGTCAGGACAATTAAGTGGGTTGCTATGTGGTGGTGCGTCAGGCATGTGCTTTGCGCATGGGTCACATCGTCGAGCGTGTGCACGGCTGGCTTCAGCGTCTCCGGCGCCGCCCGCCGGTAGTAGTGCATGCGGCCCCGGCGGAACAGCTGAAACTCCTGCCCCCGCCCCTCGAACCGCAACCTCTGCGCTGCCTGCCACTGCTGGCGGATGAGGGGTTGGCATTCCTCGCCACGATCATGGGCGGGCACAGCGTGGCCTTCTCGGGCTGGGAAGTGTCGCGCATCATCAACGCCACGCTGCTGGGGCTGGAACTGGGATTGCCCGGCATTCGCGCCCTGGCCTCCGACCGCCCCGAAGGGCTGGACCAGGCCCTGCTGGAGCAGGGGGAGGCGCTGGGGCTGGGCGCCGAGGTCCGGGCCTTTCTGGCCCGGCACGGCACCGGGCGCGACACCGGCCCGGCCAGCGAATACCACCTGACGGACACGGCCGATTGCTGGTGGGTCAGGGCCTCCCTGGAACACCCCGATATCCGGCAGCGGCTGGATGCGCCCGAGATCGTGGTCGATTTCGGCACCCTGTTCCATGAGGCGGACCCGCGCCGGCGCATCCTGCGCCTGGCCGAGCTGCGCCCCCGCCTGCTGGTGCTGGACACGTTGATCATCGACGAGACCCGCCTGCCGGAGGGCTCGCCCTTCACCGCGGCCTCCGCCTGGTATGTGGCGGCCATGACGCCTGAGCAGACGCGGCTGATGGCCGACTACTGGCGCGCCATCCAGCCCTGCCCGGCGCAGTTCGACCTGCTGCCCCATGGCGGCACGCGGGAGGATTTCCGCCGCGCCGGGCTGGATGCGCTCTGGTGGTGGTTCATGGGCCGGGAGGCGGTGCGCGGCATGCTGCTGGATGCGGGCTATCGCGTGATCTCCGTCACTCCGAGCTGGGGCGGGCGCTCGGCCATCTTCACCGCGGAGGCCGTGGCGTGAAGCGGCAGAAGATCTGTCTCTACACCTTTGAATTCCCCGGCATCATCGCCAATGGCGGCATCGGCACCGCCTTCCGCGCCCTGGCGGAGGAACTGGTCGAGGCCGGGCACGATGTCACGGTCCTCACCCCTTCCGCCTATACCGAGAACCTGCCCGTTTCCTGGTGGATCGACCATTGGCGGGAGCGGGGGATCAAGGTCGTCTCCCTCTTTGTCGAGGGCACGGCCAAGCTGCATGCCTATCTGGCCTATCAGTGGCTGAAGCAGCGGGATTTCGATGTCATCCATTACCATGACTGGAGAGGCGCCGGTTACTGGCTGACGGTGGCCAAGCGCTGCGGGTTGGCGTTCCGGGACACCACGCTGGTCTGCCAGGCCCATGGCCAGACCTTCTGGCACCTGGAGCATTCGGGCATCTTCCTCAGCGCGCCGGCCGAGGTGGAGACCGATTGGCTGGAGCAGCGTTCGGTCGAAGGCGCCGATATCCTGTATTCGCCCAGCGCCTATTTCATCGACTACATGGCCGCGCGCGGCTGGGCCGTGCCCGGGCGGCGCTTCGTCACCCCCAACCTGCTGCCCAAATCCTTCCCCGAGGGCCAGGAGGGCGATGGCACCCGCAAGCCGGTGGAGGAGATCGTCTTCTTCGGCCGGCTGGAAAGCCGCAAGGGCCTGGAACTGTTCTGCGATGCCATGACGCGCCTGCTGGCGCGCGGCGCGGGGCCCAGCCGCGTGGTGTTCCTGGGCAAGATCGGCGAGGTCGCGGGCGGCAGCGCCCTGGCCTATATCACCGAGGCGACGGCGGGCTGGACCGTGCCTTGGATGGTGCGCAACGACCTGGACACGGATGGCGCCAAGGCCTTCCTGGCCCGTGGCCGCCGCCTGGCCGTCATTGCCTCCAGCATCGAGAATTCGCCCTATACTGTGCTGGAATGCATCGCCTCCGGCCAGCCATTCCTGGCCGCCGATGTGGGCGGCGTGCGGGAACTCGTGCACGCGGACGACCAGCCAGCGGTGGTCTTCGCCCGCACCCCCGCCGCGCTGGAGGCCGCGATGGCCGATGCGCTGGCCCAGGGCGGGCTGTGCGCCCGGCCCGCCGTGACCCTGGCCGAGAACCGCCGCCGCTGGCGCGAATGGCACGCCACGCTGGGCGGGCCCGGCGCCCCGGCCGTGGTCGATTCCACCCCGCTGGTCAGCGTCTGCATGTCCAGCTTCAACCGGCCCGAACTGCTGGCCCAGGCCATCCGCTCCATCGAGGCGCAGAGCTGGACGCGGCTGGAGATGGTGCTGGTGGACGATGCCAGCCCGTCGGAGGCGGCGAAGCGCCATTTCGATGCGCTGGCCCCGGTCTTCGCCGCGCGCGGCTGGACGCTGCTGCGCAATGAGACGGAGATGTGGACAGGCCGCGCCCGCAACCATGCCGTCGCCCATGCCAAGGGCGACCACGTGCTGCTGATGGACGACGACAACGCCGCCTTCCCGCATGAGGTGGAGACGCTGATGCGGGCGGCGCAGGCCTCCGGCGCGGACATCATCACCTGCCAGCAACAGCCCTTCACGGGCCCTGGCGAGCCGCCGCGCCACGTCGCGCGCTATCCCATGGGCTGGATGCCCGTCGGGCCCTGCCTGTCGCTGGCGCTGTTCGAGAACTGCCTGGGCGACCTGAACATGCTGGTCCGGCGGGAGGTGTGGAACACGCTGGGCGGCTTCACCGAGGACCGGGTGGGCTGCGAGGACTGGGAGTTCCTGCTGCGCGCCGGGCTGGAGGGCTACCATCTGGAATGCCTGCCGGAACTGCTGTTCTGCTATCGCGCGACGGTGGACAATCTGGCCCGGCGCTATTCCGGCAAGGTGCTGTACGACAGCTTCACCCGCGCCGTGCGCCCCGCCCGGGCGAAGATGCCGCCCGGGCTGGTCATGGCCATGCGGCTCGCCTCCGAATCCCGCTTCGCGGCCTCCAGACAGCAGGGCGAGGGCTATTGGGCGCGTCACGGCCAGGCGGAACCGGGCATCCGGGCCATCGCGGAGACGGGGCCGGGCGGCACGGAAGGGCTGGTCGCCGCCGCCAGGCATGTGCTGGGGCGTGGCGACGAGGCCACCGGCCTGCTGCTGTTGCGCCAGGCGCTGACGATCCAGCCCTCCGCGGCGCATGTCGCGATCGAGCTGATCGGCCGGGAGGAGGACGCCGCCCCGCCGGCGCCGCCCTGGCTGGAGCAGGTGGCGGCGGGGCTGCGGGAGGACGAGCTCTCCCGCGCCGGGTTGGCGCTGGGGCGGCTGATGGCGCGCGGGGACCAGGCCTCCGCCCGGGTGCTGGCGGGCGCTCTCGCCCGTCGCTTCCCGGACAGCGAGCAGGGGCGCTTCCTGCTGGCGATGACCAGCGGCTGAAGCACGCGGGATCTGGCGTTTTCCCGGGCGTTGCGCCATGCTTGGTGCAACGTTTGAACAAGCCGTAGGGAAACTCCATGACAACCCGCCGTATGCTGCTGGCTGCCCCATTCGCAGCGCCCGCCCTGCTGCCCAGCCTGGCCCGCGCGCAGGGCTGGCGCCCCAGCGCGCCCATGCGCATCGTGATCAACGCCGCGCCCGGCGGCACCACGGACATCATGGGCCGGCTGCTGGCCCAGCATCTGCAGACGCGCTGGAACACCCAGGTGGTGGCGGACAACCGCTCGGGCGGCGGCGGCACCATCGGCTCGGCGGAGGCGCTGCGCACGCCCGCCGACGGCACCACGCTGCTGGCCAGCAATATCGGGCCCAACGCCATCGCCTATTCGCTGTTCCGCAACTTGCAGTACCGGCCGGAATCCTTCGCGCCCGTGGGGGGCATGATCCGCGGGCCGAACGTGCTGCTGGTGCATCCCTCCATCCCCGCGCGCACGGCGGCGGAGTTCGTGGCCTATCTGAAGGCCAATCCGGGGCTGCCTTATGGCTCCTCGGGCGTGGGGCAGTCGCCGCACCTGTCGGGCGTGTGGTTCACCCAGCTGACGGGCACGGAGGCCACCCATGTGCCCTTCCGTGGCGCCGGGCCGCTGATGGTCGATCTCATCGCCGGCAATGTGAAGTTCAGCTTCGACAACCTGACCAGCAGCGTGCAGCAGATCCGCAGCGGGCAGGTGCGGGCGCTGGGCGTGACGAGTGCCGACCGCAACGCCCAGATGCCCGAACTGCCCGCCCTGCGGGAGACGATGGCCGAACTCGCCCCCTATGACGTGAACACCTGGTTCGGCATGTTCGCCCATGTGAACACCCCGCGTGAGGCGATCCTGGCGATCAATGCCGAGATCAACGTGCTGCTCAACAGCGATGAGACCAAGGCCCGCTTCGCCCAGATGGGCGGCGTGCCCATGCCCGGTAGCCCCGAGGATTTCGGCAATTTCGTCCGCGCGGAGACGGAGAAGTGGGGCGGCGTGATCCGGCGTGAAGGCCTGCAGATGGATGCGACATGATCTGACCCGGCGCGCGGCGGTGGGGCTGGCCCTGGCGATGCCCGGGCTGGCGCGCGCCGCCGTGCCCGCCGGTGCCTCCCGCATGGAGGTGCGGGAGGAGAGTTCCGCCGACGGCATCCTGCCCCTGTGGCTGTACCGCCCGGCGGGCTGGGCGGCTGGCGGGCGGGTGTTGGCGGTGCTGCACGGCGCGGGCCGGGATGCCGACCGCTACCGCGACACCTGGGCCCCGCAGGCCGAGGCCGCCCAGGCGCTGTTGATCTGCCCCGAATTCTCCCGCGCGGCCTATCCGAGGGGGGCTTCCTACAATGAGGGGCGGGTGCCTGGGCATCCGCCGGCCTATCTGGCCCTGCCGCGTGCCGTGGCGGCGGCCCGGGCGGCGGCGGGGGATGTTGGGGACCGACCCTTCGAGGCTTACGGCCATTCCGCCGGGGCGCAGTTCCTGCACCGCTTCCTGCTGCTGTGCGGCGCGCCCGGGGCAGGGCGGATGGTGGCGGCCAATGCCGGCTTCTACAGCTTTCCCAGCCTGGATGTGGCCTGGCCCTATGGGTTGGGCGGGGTGGGGGATGCGGCGGTGCTGAAGGCCGCGCTGGCCCGCCCGCTGACCGTGCTGCTGGGGGAGGCGGATACCGACACCCAGCACCCCGAGCTGCGCCGCACGCCCCAGGCGATGGCGCAGGGGCCCTATCGCCTCGCGCGCGGGCAGGCCTTCTTCGCGGCGGGGCGGGAGGCGGCGGCCCGGCTGGGGGTGGAATTCGGCTGGCGGCTAGGCACGGTGCCCGGTGTGGCCCATTCCAACGCCGGCATGGCGCCACGTGCTGCCCAGGCGCTGTGGGGTTAGAATGCAAGTCGATCGGAGTGCCCTGCTCTGGTGACGGGCCTGCAACTTTACGCGGGCTCGAGCGGCGTCACGCTGAGCGCCCGGTACTTCTGCATGACCGTCAGCCCGTGCCGGTAGGGCAGGCTCTCCTGGTGCCGTGACATTGGTGGATGGAGCGAGAATGCATCATAGCCGAGAGACTTCAACTCATTCACCAGCCGTCGTTCCACCGCCTGGTGGACGAAGCCGCCCTCCGTTTCGTAGGACCACGGGACGAACTTATGAGGATGCAGATTGGTGTCGTGCAGTGCGAGGACGGTATGCTCATCCACCGCGCCGGCGCTGGTCAGGCGCATGAACAACTCCAATTGCGCATCATAGGCGTGCGCATCGAAAAAGAGGAGATCCAGGGTTGCGTGGCGGATGTCTGCCGGCTCGATTGCCGCGCAATCCTTGACGATCACCACATGGTTCTCGCCCAACTGCGGCACGGGGCTGAGGTCCACTGTGAACAGCGTGCCTCCCTCACCCATGGCGGCGAGAAAATTGCGCGCGCTATAGCCGTCCAGCCCGCCAATCTCGAGGATATTGCGACAGCGCAGGACCCGGACCAAGCTGAACAGGAACAGCGCCTCGTCGTCCTGTATGGGACCGACGACGTCCTGCGCATCGGATTGGGTCAAGTGCCCCAGTTCATAATGGACCATGCTGAACCTTTGGCTTTGCTGCTGCAGAAGGCCGCAGCCTGACCCACCAAATTGGGCAGGCGGGGCCTAGCTCGCAGCCAGCCGTTGCACCGCCTCCATCAACGCGGCCTCTACCATCGGCCGCACCGTCTGCTTGAGGTGAATGCCGTCGTAGGTGATGCCATCGCGTGGCAGTAGGTTCTCATGTAGCAGATCACGCAGGACCGTGAAATGCGTGATCGAAGGATGGCCAGCCGTCTTGGCCGCCACCAACCCGTCAAAGATCAGTGCGCAGCGATTCCGTTCCGCCGCGGGGCCCACGAAGGGGAAGGCGAGGTCCTGATGGGTGTTCTCATCCGGTGAGGGGGCCGGGCTCTGCACCAGGCAAGGGATATCGTACTTGGCATTGATGCCCTGAACCACCGCCAGATAGCGATCCACCGTTTCCTCGATGATCGTCTCGACCGGCCGCTGCTGGCGCTCCGCCTGCTTGAGGAAATCCGCGCGGCAATCAATCTCGCCAAAACAGAAGATCGCGTGCGAGTAGAGCGACCTGTGCGTGTCGAGCCACTGGTCGACCGTCGTGTCGAGACTCTCGCGGATCTTGTGGGCCTGATAGGCAATGGTGGGCCCGCAGTGGAACACATGATAGCGGTCATCGTCGCTCTGCGTGCGCGAGAAGTCGTCACGCCCGGACCAGAAGAAGGAATGACTGTCCCCGACTGCCAGGAATCTCATGCCCTCACCTCGACGGCGCGGACTGGCTCGCAGTTAGAGCCCCTATAAAGGCCATCGGGAAAGAACGAAATCATGTGCATCAGGCTAAGCCAGCCTCAATTTTATTCAATCTATTTTTGGGTGCTCAAGATCAATCAGAAGGGCATCGGCACTGAATATCCGGCCGATGCCCTTCCACTGAGGGTGCGAGCTTGAACCATTGATCGGTCCGATCTGGATCAGTCCGGCTGGTACAGGTCGATCTTCAGCCGCGGCAGGGAGAAGGTGATGCCGTTCTGGAACCGCGTCATCACCTCACGGCTCGACTCCTTCCGGCGCTGCTGCAGTTTGACGTTAGAGGCCGCAGGCAACTTGCCGAACAGCCGTTCGAACTCCACGAAGGTCGCCCCCTCCCGCCGCTTCTGCTCCAGGAACACGTTGAAGATGCGCTCGGCGATGAAGCCCAGCATGCGGGTCTGGCCACTTGAGGGGCCGTAGACTTCGGCGCTCGTGTCGATACGTTCCTGCACGTAGAACAGGATCGAGAAAAGCCACGTCATATAGGCGTCGAAGATTTCCCAACGCATGACGTACATGTGACAGAAATAGCCCATCTGCCCGTACAGCGTTTCCTCGTAGCCCGCGTATTCATGCGGGTAGAGTTCGCGCATGCCTTGCATCGCAAGGTTGATGTCCCGCGAGAGATGCGCATTGCGATAGTGGGTATACAGGGAGCAGGGCTGGTCCCACTGGGGCGGGCGCGTGATCACCTCGCGGAAAGGCAATGCCACATCCGCGTCGCCGATCGCATCCATGATCGCCTTCTCGCTCCAGCCGAAACGCTCGATGCTCTCAGGGCTGAAATCGTAGAAATTTCGCTCCGACCAATGCGCCTCCGGGCACAGCGGCGCCCCGAAGTTGAGAAAGCGGCGATAGTGAAAGAAGCCGACATATTTCGACTTCGGAGCATTCTTCCAGACCCAATACATGGAAGACACCTCGGCATAGTATTCATTGAATGCCGATATGCTGTCTCCGCTGTCGTCTCCCACGGTGCCGGGAAGTATCGTCGTGGTCAGTGCCCGTCCACCCTGGATGGGCTGAAAATGCCGCTCCGCTGGGAAGCCGATGGAGTTCTTGCTCACGATATAGATTTTCAGATCGTCTGGTGCTTTCGTCATCGCGTCGCTCCTATTCGATATGAAAACTGTGGAACCACATGGCCGTGTAGTACGCCGGGCCGGGCGCTCCTCGAAGCGCGCTCAGGCTCAGGATGAATTCCTCGCCCTTCTTGATCTCGGGGAAGGTCGCGGCCATCAGGGCAATCCGCTGGCCCACGGGGAATTCCACCACCGTTTCGGCCAGAATAGAGGCGTCGGAAGGGCGGATCACCCGGATTCTGGCCTTGATGGCCACCTCGCGCTCCGGTTGGAATGCTTCGGCAATGCAGGTGCACGCCTTGGCTGCCCAAGGGGCGCGCATAGTCATGCGAACCTCGGCCGGTTCGGTGCCATCGTCATGGATGGGCGGCAGCAGCGTCGGCGTGTTGTATGTGATCGCAGCGGCGGGCCATTCCGGCGCATGCGCGTACCGCTCCGGCACGCAATCCACGGCCGTGACGGCCTCATGGATGGCGGTGACCCCCGTCTTGTCCTTTGCCTCGGCTGTGCTCGAATCCTGCGGCGACAGCCGGACATGCAACCGCTTCTTGCCCAGGCTCAGCGACAGGCCGCGCTCGTCGCCCTGGAACTCGTTGGCTTCGCGCTGCAGCAGGCGTCGGAATGCCTCCGGGCTGTCCAGCTCCCGGATATGCAGCACGCGGAACAGATACTCCCGCGGGATATAAGTGATGGCGGAGCCGAGCCGGCTGAGGTCGAGAGCGCGGAAAACCTTGCTCGCCAAGTTATAATAGGCGCTGAAAACGAGATTGTTGGCGAGCAGGGCGGGCCTGGCTTTGTCGCTCACATAGATGATCTCGTTGATCTCGCGGACGGTCCATTCGGGATAGACCTCGTCGTAGAGGCCCGCCCGCTGCAGGCTTCGCCGCGCCAGGTCATGGGCACGGAATACGTCCACCGCGACCTTGAGGCCGCTGGTCAGCGAATTCCCGCGCACCCGGTAATAATAGAAAGGGGCGTTGACCACGGAAATCCGCTGCGCCGCCGGGAGCACTTGCCACTTAAAGGGAATGTCTTCCGAAGTCTCCTTCACGAAGCGGATGTGGTTCCGCTCGATCAGATCGCGCCGGTACATCTTGTCCCACACCGGGGTGGGCATAAGCAGCACCTCGCGCGCATCCCTCCAGTGAAAGGGCGTGTCGATGTACTTGAGGGCCGGATCCAAATCGTTGATCAGAATTCGCCGGCCATTGGAATAGGCACCGTAATAGGCGCCGATAATGATATCCGCGTTGGTCCGCTCGCCTTCCGCATAGAAAGCTTCCAGGCAGCCGTGATCCAGCCAGTCGTCGCTATCGACGAAGACGACATACTTGCCGGTAGCGACGTCCAGGGCGGTGTTGCGGGCAAAGCCGAGACCCTGGTTCTCCTGGTCGATCAATCGGATACGGGAATCCTCCCGTGCCTTGCGCAGCGCCACCTCGCGTGAGCGGTCGGTGGCGCCGTCATTGACGACGATGATCTCGATGTCCCGCAGGGTCTGGGCGGAGATCGTGTCCAGGCATTTCTCCAGGTACGTCTCGACATTGTAGACTGGAACGATGACGGAAACCTTCGGTTCCATGTGTCAGAACCTTTTCCGCATGTTGGGGGATCGAGGGGAGTGGCCGTTCATGGCGCTCCTTCTCCATGCAGGAAGGCGGCCTCTCCGGCGTTCAGGCCGCTCAGCATCGCCTGGTTGCTCCAGAGATATTCCCAGACGCCGAAACGCCCGGCCAAGTGAATTCCCTGTGCTCGCACCCAGTCGCGCACCAGATCGCGCCGCTGTTCCATGCCCAGGTCGAACACCACATTTCCGTAGGGCAGTCTGGTGTGGTGCACAAAGAGGATGTCGCTCTCATCGGCCAGGCCCATCCGCTTGAGCCCCTCGACAGTGTTGCGCTTCAGCTCCTCGACACTGTGGGTCTGCGGCTTGCGCACCGAGGAATAGATCTCGAACTGGAGCGAGCTGCACCCTTCAGGCGCATTGGCTGGCGATTTCCAGTCGGGCGCATAGGCACGGGCAGCCAGGATCTCGCGATCGTAGATGTAGAACCAAAGGGTGGGCGATACGCGCGGCCGGTTGAAGCCGATCGAGATCAGGTCGATCTGGGTGGCGAACAGGCTCCCGGCCGCCTCCCGCACCGCGGCGGGGGCATCCGGCATCAACTCGATCAACCGGGGCAGCGGGAGGGTGGAGACCAGCGCCTTGTAGTCGGCCTCGACACCATTGGCGAAGGTGATGCGGCGTGCATCCGCGTCGATCCGCACCGCGCGATGCCCGGTCCGCAGGTCGGCCCCTTCCATCATCGGCTCGATGAAGTGGCGATAGCCGCCTTCCTCGGGGTAGCGCATCTCCTTCGCGTAGAAGGCGTTCGGCGTATCGTCCGTGAAGGCGCCGGCCAGCACCTCTCGCAGGTCGGCGCGGCGTACCCGCTGGCCGATCCAGTCAGTGCTGAGCTCTTCGGCCGGAACGGTCCAATATTTTTCAGTATAAACCATAGGCCAGCGGCTAGCGATGGGGAGCCCATACTGATGAATTAGCCAGTCGCGGTAGTTATTGATCTCGACGTTCGGTGCTTCCACCAGGCCGGCTATGAGTTCCACACGTTCAGCGGCCGGCAGTGCGTGCATGTTATTCTGAACGGGATGGCGCAGCCACAGGGTCTGATCCCAGTTCACTGATTCCGGTTGGTGCGTATGATACGGCGCCTTATCGAAGACACGGCGCACCTCCTGCTCCGTGGCAAAGGACAGATGCACAGCGCGGTCGAAGCGGAAGCCTTCGACGACGAAATTGTCGAGCAACCCGCCGGCGCGCTCTGCCGCCTCGTAGATGGTGACCGGGATACCCTCGCCCCGTGCCTTATAGGCCGCCGCGAGCCCCGAGATGCCGGCGCCCAGTACGATATTGCTCATTGCGCTTTGCATTTCCGCTGGATCGTTTCGATTTCTACCCATGCGGTACTCGCCCGCAGGGCGGCCACATAGGCGTCGATGGAACTGTCCCAGGCTGGCATCATGTCGAGGCCGAGGAGACCGAGCCGCTGATTCACCGCCATCTCATTGGGAGAGACGGGCGCGCGGCGGGCGAAGGCCCCACGCGGCACCAACCGACAATCCAGCCCCCCGGCCCGCACGATCCGCTCCACATAGGCAAAGCGGCTGGTGCCATCCTGACTGACGCAATTGTAGGTGCCGCAGAGGCCGGCCTCGATCAGCGCCATGGTCTGCGCCACGACATCGCCCACATAGGTGGGATTGCCGAACTGGGCCGTGTCGCTTCCGAGTTCATCCTCGGCCGCCGCCTCCAGCAGCCGCTTCCAGACGAAGTTCTTCTTGTGCCCCGGGCCGCCGCCGAACAGCCAGCCAGTGCGCAGGATCACATGCTCGGGTGCCGCCTCGCGCACCGCCGCCTCGCCGGAAACCTTGGAGCTGTGATGGACCGTGGTCGGACGGACCGGGTCCTCCTCGCTGTAGGGCGTTGTCTTCCATGCGCCGTAGCAGCCGGTGCTGGAGAAATGGACCAGGCGCATTCCCGCCCGCCGGCATGCTATGGCCAGCAGCCCAGGCAGCATGGAGTTCGCAGCCAGGGCGCGGTCGGGATTGTCCTCCGCGGCCTCGGCATCCACATCGGCGGCGCAATTGATCAGGACCGAGGCCCCGCTCGTCGCCACCATCCGCATGACCGCAGCCGGGTCGCGTATGTCCAGCGCTGTCCTTGGCACCAGCGTCGCACGCGGCCCGAGCGCTTCGGCGAAACTGCTGCCGAGCATGCCCGTCGCACCGGTCAGCAGTATCTCCGTCATGCGGCGGCCTGCGTCCAGTGGCGGCCCCGGGCGGTGGCGAGCGCCACATAGCAGTCGATTTGAGCGAGGGTGAGCGTGTGCGGGTCCGCGCCACCCTTCAGCACATCCCGATACCACGTGCCGGTCATGTCGACGCATTCGTCGTAGAGCAGCGTTGGTTCCCAGCGGAGCATTTGCAGCGCCTTGTCGCAGTTCAAGCGCAGCAACCCTGCCTCGGCGAAGGGCGGCTCCTTCAGCGCCTCATAGGCAGCGGCGTGGTCCTCGAAGCCCCACACCCGCGCCAGATCGCCAAGCAGTTCCAGCACCGTGCGCGGACGCTCGGCGGGTGGGCCAAAATTGAAGCCTTCGCCGTTCAGGGACGGGCTCTGAGCCGCCGCGGCCGTCAGGGCGAGATAGCCGCTCAGTGGCTCCAGGACGTGCTGCCAGGGGCGCGTGGAGGAGGGGCGGCGAAGCTGGACCACCCCGCCCGCGGGCCATGCGCGCATGCAGTCCGCGACGATCCGGTCGGCCGCCCAGTCGCCGCCCCCGATCACATTGCCGGCACGGGCGGAGACGACGCGCACGGGCGAACCGGGTGCGCTGAAGAAGGATTTGTAGAAGGAGCGCGTGACGATCTCCGCCGCGCCCTTGGAGGCGCTGTAGACGTCCTTGCCGCCCATCGGGTCAATCTCGCGATAGCCCCAGATCTGCTCGATATTCTCGTAGCACTTGTCGCTGGTGACGACGAGCGCGGTGCAGGGGCGCGCCTGTCGGCGCAACCCGTCAAGGACGACCGCAGTGCCCATGACGTTGCTCGAAATGGTCTCGAGCGGTTCCCGATAGGATGAGGAGACGATCGCCTGCGCGGCCAGGTGCAGCACGAAATCGGGCTGGAAATCCGCAACCAGCGCGTTGAAGCGGCTGGCATCGCGCACGTCGCCGATTTCGTGTCGGATACGGCTGGCCAACCCCACTGAGTCGAACAGCGCCGGGCTGGTCGGAATGTCGAAGGAATACCCGCAGACTTCAGCGCCCAGCGCTTCGAGCCAGAGGCAAAGCCAGCTTCCCTTGAAGCCCGTATGCCCCGTTACCAGCACCCGGCGCCCCCGATAGGCGCCAGCGAATTGATTGTGCGACACGATCAGACCCTCCTGGCCTTGATCACCAACGCTTCCAGGGTGCCTCGCCGGAATCCCAGAGCTCACGCAGGAAGGTAAGGTCGCGGATGGTGTCCATGCATTGCCAGAAGCCATCATGCTGGAACGCGCTGAGCTGGCCGGTGGCGGCGAGGGTCTCGAGGGGGCTGCGCTCCAGGATGGTGGCGTCGCCTTCGATCAAATCCACCACGCCCGGCTCAAACACCATGAAGCCGCCGTTGATCCAGCCCTCACCGACCTGCGGCTTTTCCTCGAAGGCCTCGACGGCGCCATCGGCAATCTTCAGGCTGCCGAAACGAGCCGGCGGCCTGACAGCGGAGATGGTCGCCGTGCGGCCCTGTTCCTCATGGAAGCGGACGAGCTCACCGATGTCGATATCGCTGACGCCGTCGCCATAGGTGGCCAGGAAGCGGCGCGGCCCAAGAAACTGAGCGGCTCGGCGGATGCGTCCGCCAGTCATGCTGTTTTCGCCGGTTTCCAGCAGATGAACCTTCCAGTTCTCGCCGGCCTCAGGATTGTGCATCGTGTACTGGCCTCCGCCGAGATCAATGCTGAGGCCACTCTGTCTGGATTTGTAATTCAAGAAGAAGTTCTTGATATAGTCGCCTTTGTATCCAAGACAGATAACAAACTCATCGACACCATGATGCGCGTACTGTTTCATGATATGCCATAGAATAGGATGCCCGCCAATCTCCACCATGGGCTTGGGCTTTACATCCGTCTCTTCTCGGAGGCGCGTCCCAAGACCGCCAGCCAGCAATACGGCAGGAATTCCCATGTTGGACACCTTTTTGCGTTACAGAGAATGAAGTTATGCTCGAGAATTTTTTGTTAGAGTACTATGGCGCACTGCACAACGATTGTGAAGAAAATAATCTTTAAGATTTACTAAATTTTAAGATTTGATGCAAAGAAGGAGAAATGCGTGCGGACGCACGCACCTGCTCGCTCATAAAACACGGCGCTAACCGTACCCTTGGCCAGCTACCATGTGCACCAATACAGTCGCGTTGCGTCCCGATCAGGCATGAGCCCTTCGCTGCGGGCTAATGTTGCAGGAACCCTGCGTAGTCGTATCTACACGGCGGATGCGGCCGCGCACAAGGGCAAATGCGCCTGCGAGATGTCACGTTAACTCTAACGATGCTGGCCACTCTTGACGACGACATTCTCGCTCATAAAGCCAAACTGACGGTCTGCTCGAATGCTGCGCCCAGGTCGCCGGCGGACCGGGCGTTTACTCAACAGGTCTGGCGGCGCAGTGCGGGATCGCGATCCTCAATCTCTGAGACAGAGACGCCCTGGGGGGCTGCGATGTCGAAGCGCCTCCGGAGCCTAGACCGCCCCGTCATCTTCCTCGCCCGAGGGCTGGGCCGGCACGGAATAGGCCTCGGTCAGCCAGCGCCCCAGATCCACCTGGCGGCACCGGTCCGAGCAGAAGGGCTTGAACGCCGCCACCATGGGCTTGCGGCAGATCGGGCAGGGCTTCGTCTTCTCAGGGGGCGTCATGGATGCCGTCCTCTCCGGGTAGCAGGGTGAGGGGATGCCCGGCACCGGCCTGGAATTCCTCCAGCGCGCCCGGCAGGTCGCGCAGCGCCGCCAGCACCGGGGCGGCGGCCGACAGCGCCAGGCGCCGGTGCGGGGTGGCCGCTGCCTCCCGCGCCGCTTGGCGCAGCAGGGCCAGGCCCCGGGTCAGCGGGCCATGCAAGGTTTCGGCCAGTGGCGGGTGCACCCGGGCACGGCGCATCTCGAACAGGCCCAGCGGGCCGGTGCCTAGCAGCTCCGCCAGCGGATCGGGGCGCAGGGCCGCGCGCAGCGGTTCTTCCAGCAGGGCACGCTCACGCGCCGGCAGCCCCGCGATGTCCAGCAGGATCGCCCCCGCCAATTGCCGCAGCCGGATCTGGCGGGCGGCCTCGGCGATCGCGGCCTCGTTCAACCGGCGCTGGGCCAGCTTGTCGGCGCTGCCAGCGGCACCGCCCGCATCCACATCCAGCGCGGTCAGGGCGTGGGTGGTCTCGATGTGCAGCGTGCCGCCGCCGGGCAGGGGGGCCTGGGGCAGGGCGAGGGCATCGAACTCCGCCTCCAGCGCATCGTCGAAGGCACGGGGGGTGTAGCTGGCGCCGAGCCGCGCGGCCTCCATGCGGTCATCGGCCAGGAAGGCGGCCTCGGGGAAGGCCGCGCGCAGGCGCTGGGCGGCATCCGGGCCGCGTTCCAGCAGGCCGGGCTCGCGGGCGGTCAGGGGCGGCGCGCGGCGGGCGGACAGGCGCGGGCCCTTCAGCCCCTGCGCCGCGCGCGTCACGCGCAGCACCAGCAACTGGCCTTCCTGCGCCACCTCCCGGATCGGGCGGCGGTCGCGGCTGGCCTCGGATTCGGGCAGGAAGCCGGTGCTGCCATCGGGCATCAGGATGAAGGCCCCGGCCATGGCGGGGGCCAGCGCCGCCACCCGGGCCGCCACCACATCGCCCACCCCATCCGGGCGGGCGGGGCGTTCCACCCAGGCTTCGGTGAGTGTGCCGTCCCGCAGCAGCGCCACCCGCCTTTCCCCCGGTGAGCGGGAGAGACGGATTTCCGTGCTCACGGTTTCAGCCAGCCTACGCCGCGCAGCAGCTGCGCGGTTTCGAACAGCGGCAGCCCCACGATGTTGGACCAGGAACCGGACATGAAGCGGCAGAACATCTCGGCCTGGCCCTGGATGGCATAGCCGCCGGCCTTGCCCTGCCATTCGCCGGAATCGACATAGGCCGCGATCTGCTGCGCCGTCAGCCGCTGGAAGGCCAAGATGGATTCCACCAGCCGCGTGCGCAGCTTGCCGTCGGGCGTCAGCAACGCGACACCGGTATAAACGCGGTGCCGCCTGCCGGAGAGGAGTTCGAGAAAGGCCTGGGCCTGAACCGCGTCACGCGGCTTGCCCAGGATGCGCCGGCCCACGCCGACCACCGTGTCGGCGGCCAGGATCATCTCCCCCGGCTGGGTGGCGGCATGGGCTTTCTGGGTGGCGAGCCGTTGCGCCAATTGGCGCGGCAATTCGGCCTTGCCGGGCGTCTCGTCGATGTCGGCCGCCCGCACCGCGTCGGGAATCACCCCGATGCGTGCCAGAAGTTCGAGACGCCGCGGACTGGCCGAGGCGAGGATGAGGGGAGGGCGCGGCATCCGGCCCGGTCCGCCTGGGCTGCCCGATTCTATTTGAAGCGGAAGGTGATGCGGCCCTTGGTCAGGTCATAGGGCGTCATTTCGACATTCACGCGGTCACCGGCCAGGACGCGGATGCGATTCTTGCGCATCTTGCCCGAGGTATGGGCGAGGACCATGTGCTCGTTGTCCAGCTTCACACGGAACATGGCGTTGGGCAGAAGCTCCACGACCTGTCCGCTGAATTCCATCATGTCTTCCTTAGACATGCATATTCGTCATTCGCTTTCGCCTTTCAGGCGGTTGATAATCTGGGTTTCGGCGCGGAACATGGTTAAGTCCCGCGTCAAGGTCAAGCGGCAGATCAGGCGGGGCGGTTCAGCCGTAACCTCTGCGCCACGCTTTCGCCATGTGCGGTCAGCCCTTCGGCACGCGCCAGCGCCACGGCGGCAGGGCCCACGGCCTCCAGCCCACGGCGCTCGGCGGCCACCCAGGTGGTCCGCTTGAGGAAGTCGAACACCGACAGCCCGGAGGCATAGCGCGCCGAGCGCCCGGTGGGCAGCACGTGGTTGGGGCCGGCGACATAGTCGCCCACCGCCTCCGGGCACCAGGGGCCGAGGAAGGCCGCGCCCGCGTGGCGGATGCGCGCGAACAGGGCCTGCGGGTCGGGCAGCATGATCTGCAGGTGTTCGGGCGCCAGGCGGTTGGTCAGCTCGGCGGCCTCGTCCCAGTCGCGCACCACCACCACGGCGCCATGGCGTCGCCAGCTCTCGTCCGCGATGGCCGCGCGCGGCAGGGTCTTCAGCGCCCGCTCCACCGCGCCCGCCACCGCGGCGCCGAAGGCCGCGTCATTGGTGATCAGGATGGATTGGGCGGCCTCGTCATGCTCGGCCTGGGCCAGCAGGTCCATGGCGACATGGGCGGGGTCGTTCGCGTTGTCGGCGATCACCACCACCTCGGAGGGGCCGGCGATGGAATCGATGCCGACCCGGCCGAAGACCTGGCGCTTGGCCTCGGCCACATAGGCATTGCCGGGGCCCACGATGCGGTCCACGGGGGCGATGCTCTCGGTGCCCCAGGCCATGGCGGCGATGGCCTGGGCCCCGCCCACGCGCCACAGCTCCGAAACCCCGGCGCGGCGGGCGGCGGCCAGCACCAGCGGGTTCAGCACGCCGTCGGGGGTGGGCACGCACATCACCACCCGCTGCACCCCGGCCACCCGGGCGGGCAGGGCGTTCATCAGCACGGAGGACGGGTAGGCCGCCTTGCCGCCCGGCACATACAGCCCCACCGCATCCAGCGCGCCCCAGCGCATGCCGAGCGTAAGCCCCGCCGGGTCATCCAGCCGGATGTCGCTGGGCATCTGCGCACGATGGAAGGCCTCGATGCGGGCGGCGGCCAGGTCCAGCGCCTCCAGCAAGGCGGGGTCCACGCTGTCCTCGGCGGCGATCAGCTCGGCCTCGGTGATGCGCAGGCCGCCGGTGGGTTGCCAGCGGTCGAACTTCGCCGTGTAGTCCAGCAGGGCCGCGTCGCCGCGCGTGCGGACATCCTGGATGATGGCGGCAACGGCGCCGTCCACCCGGTTGGTGGTCTCGCGCGCCTGCTCGACCAGGGCGGTGAAGCCGGCCTCGAAGCCGGCCTCGGCGGTGGAGAGCGTGATCACTGGATGGCACCCCGGAAGCGGGCGAGCAGCGCGCCCAGCTCATCGGGCATGGTCTTCAGCGCGCCGCGGTTGACGATGAGGCGGGAGGTGACATCGGCGATCACCTCGGTTTCCGCCAGCCCATTGGCCTTCAGCGTGCCGCCGGTCTGCACCAGGTCCACGATGACGCGCGCCAGGCCCATGGAGGGGGCGAGCTCCATCGCGCCGTTCAAGTGCACCACCTCCGCCTGCACGCCCTTGGCCGCGTAGTGGCGGCGGGCGATGTTCGGGTATTTGGTGGCGACCGACAGGCGGGACAGCCGGGCGGTGTCCAGCGGCGGCGCGTCGGTGGGCTCGGCCACCGAGACGCGGCAGCGCCCGATGCCGAGGTCGAGCGGCGCGTAGATCTCCTGATAGTCGAATTCCATCAGCACATCGCCGCCCGCGACACCCAGATGCGCCGCGCCATGGGCCACGAAGGTCGCGACATCGAAGCTGCGCACGCGGATCACCTCCACATGCGGGTCGGCGGTCTCGAAGCGCAGGCGGCGGCTGCTTTCCTCGGCGCAGTCGGGGGCGGGGGCGAGGCCCGCGCGCTCCAGCACCGGCAGCAGCTCCTTCAGGATGCGGCCCTTGGGCAGGGCCAGGATGATCGGCCCGGTGGTGCCGGCGATCGCGGGGGTTTGCAGGGGCAGGTCCATGATTCAGCTCAGCCGTTCGATATCGGCACCCACGGCGGCGAGTTTCTCCTCAAGCCGCTCATAGCCCCGATCCAGGTGATAGACGCGGTTCACGATGGTCTCGCCGCGCGCGGCGAGGCCCGCCAGAACCAGGGAGATGGAGGCGCGCAGATCCGTCGCCATGACGGGCGCGCCGGACAGCGAGGGCACGCCGCGCACGATGGCGCTCGACCCATGCACATTGATGCGCGCGCCCATGCGGTTCAGCTCGGGCACATGCATGAAGCGGTTCTCGAAGATCGTCTCCGTCACCATGCTGGCCCCCTGGGCCAGGCACATCAGGGACATGAACTGCGCCTGCATGTCGGTGGCGAAGCCGGGGAAGGGCTCGGTGACCACATCCACGCCGTGCAGGCCGTTGATGCGGCTGATGCGCAGGCCGGCGGGTTCCTCGTTCACGCCCACCCCCGCTTCCCGCAGCACGCGCGCGACGGAGCCGAGATGGTCGATGCGCGCGCCCTGCAACAGCACCTCGCCGCCCGTGATGGCGGCGGCGCAGGCGAAGCTGCCGGCCTCGATACGGTCCGGCAGCACGGGGTGGTGCGCGCCGGTCAGGCTGGGGCTGCCCTGGATGCGCAGCACGCCGGTGCCCAGCCCCTCGATGCGCGCGCCCATGCGCATCAGGCACAGGGCCAGATCCTCGATCTCGGGCTCGCGCGCCGCGTTCTGCAGCTCGGTCTCGCCTTCGGCCATGGCGGCGGCCAGCATCAGGTTCTCGGTGGCGCCGACGCTGACCACGGGGAAGATGAAGCGCGCGCCCTTCAGGCCATTGGCGGGGGCGCGGGCCTCGATATAGCCGGATTCGACCGTGATGGTCGCGCCCATGGCCTCCAGCCCCTTCAGGTGCAGGTCCACGGGGCGGGTGCCGATGGCGCAGCCGCCGGGCAGGGAGACGCGCGCGATGCCCTGGCGCGCCACCAGCGGCCCCAGCACGAGCACGGAGGCGCGCATCTTGCGCACGATGTCATAGGGCGCCTCATAGGAGGTCGCCTGGCCGCCGATGGCCAGCGTCTTGGCGGCCTTGTCGTGTTCCACCGACAGGCCGAGCTGGCGCAACAGGGCGGACATGGTGGCCACATCGGCCAGGTCCGGCACGTTGGACAGGTGCAGCGGCGTCTCGGCCAGCAGGGCGGCCGGCATCAGCGCCAGCACGGCGTTCTTGGCGCCGGAGATGGGGATGATGCCGTTCAGCGGGCGGCCGCCACGGATGCGGATGCGGTCCATCGTCAGAGCCTCGGCAGCGCCACGCCGCGCTGGCCCATGTATTTGCCCGCGCGGTCGGCGTAGCTCACCTCGGGCGCGCCCTCGCCCTTCAGGAAAATGAACTGGCAGATGCCCTCATTGGCATAGACCTTGGCGGGCAGGGGGGTGGTGTTGCTGATCTCGATCGTCACTTGGCCTTCCCATTCGGGTTCCAGCGGGGTGACGTTCACGATCAGCCCGCAGCGGGCATAGGTGGATTTGCCGAGGCAGATCACCAGCACGTCGCGCGGGATCCGGAAATATTCCACTGTGTGGGTCAGCACGAAGGAGTTGGGCGGGATGATGCAGACATCCTGCGTGCGGGTGACGAAGCCGGTGTCCGAGAACGATTTCGGGTCCACCACCGCGTTGTCCACATTGGTGAAGATCTTGAATTCGTTCGAGGCCCGGGCGTCATAGCCATAGGAGGACAGGCCGTAGCTGATGATCCCCTCCCGCTTCTGGGCGGGGGAGAAGGGCTCGATCATGCCGTGTTCCTCCGCCATCCGGCGGATCCAGCTATCGGGCATGATGGACATGGCGGAACTCCCCCTCAGGGCTCTGGCGGCTCGGGTCTAGTCCAGTGCCGGGGGGCGGGCAACCGGTGGTGAAGTCAGGGCTGGGCTTTGGTTTGGTCGGGGGTGGACCCAGGGGGGGCGGGTGCGTCGGGCGATTCGGCCCGGGCGCGGGCCTGGGTCTTGCGCCGGCGCAGGTTCTCCCGCAGGGCGGCGGCCAGGCGGGCCTCGCGCTGCTCTGCGGCGCTCGGGGGCGGTTTCGGGGCCTGGGCGTCGGGTGCGCTCATGGGGCTAAAAACCAGCGATATCAGGGGAAGGATGGTGCTGCCAGAGAGGATTGAACTCTCGACCTCTCCCTTACCAAGGGCGCGGTCTGCTTGCAAGAAGGCTAGGACTTCCGCTGTTTTTTGGCCAGCCCGCTACCTGCCTGCACGGATTTTGCTCGCCCATCCAGCCACGCCATGGCATCCTTACGATAGGCATCCGGCATGCGCTTGGCATACCGCTCCACCATCTTCACAGAGCCCCAGCCGCCCTCATCACGCAGCCGCTGAAGATCCTTGTGGATGCAATAGTGCCATGTCGCCCAGGTATGACGGCAGTCGTGTGGCGTGAGCTCGGCTGACAGACCGGCCCGCTTTCGCGCGCCAGCCCAACCAGTTTTGATTTGGCCACCGCCCTCTCGGCCGTTGTCTCTATAGCTCGCCACCTTGCGGCCTGCGCGCGCCGGAGGCCGGAACACGGGCCCCTTGCGGTGCGGGAGCGCAGAGAGCGCCGCAAGGACAGCGGGGGGCAATTCCACATCTCGCTCGTCTTGCTGCTTCTGCCATACCGTCGCCCTGCCGCCTCGCAGGTCCACCTTGCTCCAATCCAGTTCCAGCGCCTCAGACAGGCGCACACCTGTGCCGATCAAGAGCACCAGAAGCGGGCGTAGGTGCGGCGCTGCGGCCTGTACAAGGGCGGTTGCCTCAGCGGGGCGCAGATACGGTGTGACCTGCTTCGGAACTTCCGGCGATTTGAAGGCGGGCCGCGCGCACCAGCCCATGATGGCGGCATGCTCGAGGATCGCTCGGAGCGGCACCAGCACGTTTCGCAGCTTGGTGGCCGGCGCTGCCTCAAGGCCCTTCTTGAGGCACGCACGATAGGCGCCCGGCAGCGTTTCCTGGGTGATCTTGCCGAGCTGGGTTGTGCCGTAATGATCCAGCAGCTTGCTTATCAGCGCCTTGTCTGCTGGGCGCCGTTCGCGGTCTTCCAGATAGGACGCTACGGCGTGCGCAAAGGTGACGACCGCCCGGGCGCCATAGACGCTACGGTCCCAGAGCTCCGCTTCCCGCTTCGATCGGTAGGCTTCGGCTTTTTCGGGTTTAGAAGTGCCCGTGCTCTCGAAAATGCTTTGTCCTCTGACCGTGCCACGGACATAGAGGATGGCAGTTCCGGGGCGCGAGACAACCTTGAGGGGCATTCCAGGCTCTCCACCAACCGCGCGAAATCGGCCTCAGATGCGACGATACGGCGCCCGGCGCGCCGATGGGTAGGGCCACCGGCATAGTGCGGGTGGTCCTTGAGGTGGCTGAGAAGCCAAGTCCGACCGCAATGCAGCCGGGCCTGCATATCAGCCAGTGTCAGCAGGGCATCACCCATCGGAGCCTCCCTTCAACCGCTGACGCAGCCGCCACACGGCTCGGCATATCCAACGGCCATCTGGCAGCAGGACGATAGGGTGCGTGCCGTCTGGGCCGTGCGGGTCTGGCTCGTTTGCCGGGCGCTCTCGCACCACATGGGCGCTGCGTTCGGCGGCGGCGTTAGACTGGCCTGTCATTAAGGCCCCCCTTGATCAACACAAGCTTCCCTTTTGGAGTAGATGCTGGACGCCGCGCCCAGGACGGCAGATCGCCAAATTCACGCCACTCATGTCGGCACTGACGCATGTGGATATGACGCTCTTCGCCGAATTCGCCTCTGTGCGTGCCTTCGCGATCCACAGTTGACCAGCGGGTTCCGTTCCCGTCGATGAAGAAGGACACGATGTAGGTCGTGATATCCCCGGTCTTTTCGCCGCTCTCGGTCCAAACCGTGGAGAACTCCGCGCTTGCCACAAAGATTTCTTCCCGGTCTCGGCGCTTCCATTCACGCCAGTCATGCCATCGGCGGTAGAGACGGGCGCCCCACCACGGCACCCTCTCAGCGTCAGGCTGGCCGGTCATCGGCGCCTCCTATCTCTGGCGCATTGGCCAGTTCCAGCAAAACGTCGGCGTGACATTCCTGATCGAGGCGGCACCAGCAGGCGAGGTTCTTGCCTCGGATTTCCTTCAAGCGGTCGAAGAAGAAAGCCCGATCGGCATTCGACATCCCAGCCACATCCTCCCGGTAATGCCGCGCTGTCGGGCCGGCATAATTCCCCCACGGGCCAGGGCGCGTGACCGCAATGGTCCCAGGTGGCATGCGCCAACCCTTCAGGCGCTTCAGCTGCACGCGCACAGGAACTCTCCCCGTATCAGGCTGGGCGGTCATGGGGTGGCTCCGATCAGGTCCAGCAGGTCGGGCGTGCGCATGCTCTCCCGAGCCCTGGCCTGGATGCCTGCCCGCCGCATAGGTGCGTCGTATCGGTTATGGCATCGCTGGCACATGGCCTTCAGGTTTTCGTCTGCGCAGTTCCATGGTTGATGATCGAGGTGGGCCACGGTCAGCACGACTACGCTTCCGGTGATCGGGTGTGCCATGCCCTGCTTAGCCATGCAGCGAATACCTTCGAGGTCGAATTGCTCGCACCGCCATCCTGCACGATCCCGGCGTATGCGGAGGCTGATGTCGGGCCAGTTGTCTGGATATAGCGAACGGTTCTCAGCCCTGATCGGCATCCCCACCTCCCGGCGGCGCGGGCAGGGGGCGCCAGTGGGTCAAATCACGCTGCCCTGGGATGATTTCGCTATCCCAGGAATGGACCCAATGCTTGCCGTCCCACCACCCATGCAGTAAGCCGACAACACGGTCCCAAAGCAGAACGAATGTTCCATCCCTGGGCGCGCTCTCAATCGGCAGCCAGCCGTTGTTATCAGGCATCCCGCCCCTCCTTGGCTGCGTAGGGGGTGGCGGACACGGCCGCACGATAGATGGCGCGCAGGCTCAGCCCCTCCAGCACTTCCTTTGCGTCCTCCCAATCCGAGCCCTTGAACTGCTCCTCCAGGTTGCGTTCCGCCGCCACCTCCATCTGCGGCGTGATGCCACCGCGAGCAGGAACAAGCGTCGCCTCCCCATTGACCAGCGCCATCAGCGCGGCCTCGCCTCCGGGGATGGTGGAGGTGAGGGCAGAGAGGGTGGCGGTGGCGTTGCGCAGGTCAGCATCGGACAGCGGCGCCGTCTCATCCACCGCAGCCGCAGCAGCCCGGAACGCCCGCAACGGCGCCTCCCGGATCGCCCGCGCCATCGCTTCGATGATCTCGTCCTTAGACATCGCAATCTTCCTCCCGTCCGAGGCGCAGCAGCGCCTTGCGCAGGTCCATGCCAAGGTGGGTCAGGTTGAGTTTCCAGTCGCCGCGCTCCTGGATCGGCGCCGTGGCTGACGAGACAAGCCCAATCTCCGCCAAGGCGAAGACGCGACGCTCGTCGTGGCAGCGCTTACCGACGATGAAGCGGCCCCAGCCGCTGTCATCCATGAAGCGCAGGTAGGTCAGCACCTTCGCGTCTCCGGCAGCGGCCTCAATCAGATCCTGATCACCCTGCATCGGAGCCTCCCCGCGCGCGGATGGCAGGCTTGAGAAGCGCGAGATGCACTACCTTCAGTGCGTCCTCGGGCTTCATCTCGGCTTCCACCCAGCGGCCTTCGCCTACATGAACGGCGATAGTAATGTGCGGAGGCGCGCCATCGAAGCAGTCCCACTGCTTGACCATGACCCGGACATCTTGACCGTTGCGGTTGGTGGAGCGGATGACGCCAACGATGCGCTCGTCATCCGTCAGGTCAGCGAACGGCGCCCCCTCCCTCCGCGCCTGCTCCACTTCGGTGGCGTGCTGGGCGGGGGTGATCACGCGGCCGAGGTAGATGTGGCACGCCATCTGTTCGGGCGTGCCCCATTCTCCCTCGAACAGCCACTTTTGGTGCCCGGGCCACCACGTCATGGCGAATAGTTCACCAGAGATTGCATCAGCCAGCAGGCGCAGACCATGCACCTCACGGTCCTGCGGATACCCATCCCACCCGCTCATCGGCTGGGCTCCAGGAGTGCGCGGTCGATCTCTTCGAGGGCCTGCAAGCTCTCAGCAAAATGTGGTGCGTCTACGTCATCCATCGTGGACGGGTCGCCGCCTACCGTGATGCTCTCGAGCAGGCAGTCATGTTCGGCCTGGATGAACTCGCGCGCCCTAACCAGCGCCTCCCGCAGCGCCTTGATCTCGGCGGCGTCGGCGTCGTAGCGCGCCAGGATGGAGGCGATGGTAATGGGGGTTCCATCAACCTGGATCAGCGTGCCGAAGGCAACAGATACCCCGGCGAAGGCCGCGCGCAGGGCCTCCATCTGCTCATCGGTCGCGGGCTTCGCTGCGTCAGGCATGGTAAGCCTCGTCTTCGCAGGCCTTGACATCCTCGCGTGCGCACTCGGCAGGGTCGGCGTCATGGCCGTGGTGGAAGGGTGCATCGCGCGGCAGGTCTTCAAGCCAGCCGCTGTCGATATTCTCCCGCGTCCAGCCCCTCAATAGGGCATAGCGGACGAACTCAGTGCAGTAGGCTTCCCGCCAATCAGCCTCGTAGGCGTCGTTCAGGTGGTCCCATTCATCGCCCTCGGCCGCGACGACGGCGGCATGTCGTGCTTTCCAGTCCACGATCACCCCTCCCCCTGCGCTCCGGTGGCGGGGGCGGGGAAGCCGTCGTCCAGGAAGGCGATGGCGTCGTTGATGGCGGCAGCCACCTTCTCGGCGAGCTCGGGATAGCCGGTGCGCAGCTTCTCCTGGCGGGCGACGAACCCCTGGTGCGCCGTCAGCGCCTTGAGGTCGGCCAGGGTCGCAGCGGCCTTCACGCGGGCCACCATGTCGTCGGCCGTGTTCTGCGCCGCGACGGCGGGGTCCACTCCGGCGGCCTGCTTCGGTGCCGCGGGCTTGAGAACCTGCACCTTGTAGGGCACGCGCTTCGTCTTGGTCGCCGTCAGCACGACGTTCATGTCGCGCTCGATGTGCGACATGTGGCTGATCCGGATGCCGCCGGTCTCGAAGCCGCCATAGGTGACGGTCGGGTCACGGTAGAGGGTCATGGCGCGGCCCGGGTATTCCGAAGCCTGCGCGCCCCATGCCGCCAGCAGGACGCGGCGCATCGACTTGCACGGCTTGAAGGGGCGTCCATTGTCCCCCTCGAAGTAGATGGAGACCGGCTGCTCGGCGTTGGCGTTTCCCTTCACCGCGGTGATTACCACGGTGCGCGGGCCGGCCTGCAGGTCGTCGGCATTCAGCTGGTCACTTTTGGGCGCAACCAGGGTGCTCATGTCTACGGTCACAGGATGATCTCCTCTGGGCGCCTCTCCGTGGGCAGCCAGCGCAGGTCGTCGGCTTCCAGGTTGGCGCGATAGGTTTCAACGAGTTGGGAGGCCGCTTCCTCGAACATGGTAGCGGCATGGATAATGGAGGCCTGGATGCGCTTGTCGGGGTAAACCCGAAGCGTCACCATCGGCAGGCCGCCGCTGTAGCTGATGAAGTCGCACCACGCCCGGCCGGTCACGAGCAGGGCGGTTTGCACCTGCATCACGTAATCGTCCGGCATCTGGCGCGCGCAGATCGTCGCCACCTGGAACTTCTGGCGGCGGCTTTTGATCTCGATCAGACCATCATCGCCCACCAGCCCATCAGGCGAGCAGCCGAGGGTAAAGCCCCACTCGTCGTTAGTGACGAAGCCGCACGCGGTCACGGGCGCATAGGCGTCGGCATACCGTTGCCGGGCCTCGATCTCGTCGTCCTGGCCGCGCAGCATGTCGTCACCGATATAGGTCGGCTCCACGAACCCACTGATGCGCTGGGCGACCAGCTCGAACAGGTGCGCGCGCTGCTTGTCGTTGGCAGCCGGCTTGAGGCTGGGCGTCACGATCAGCTTCATTTCGCTAGCCGTGAGCAGCCCGCACCGCAGCGCCAGCCACTCCTCGCTGCCCTGGATGACCTCGGGGTGATAGGTGATGGTCATGCCTGCCCCCGGGCCATGTCGGAAAGCGCGTCAAGCGTCGCCTTGACGATGGGCTCGTATGCCTTGGCGCGACGGGCCAGCTTCTCGCCGCCATCGTCGTCCTTCTCCAGCATGCGGGCCGTGTCGTAAGGGCCTAGCCGTTTCTTGTAGACCTCGACAGTCAGCGGTCCGATGACGGCGGGATCGTAGCCGGGCGGGCGCGGGATCGGCTTGCTCACGGCTTCACCGCCTGCGCAGCCTGGCGGGCGGCGCGGTCAGCTTCCGTCTGGCGAAGGCGCGCCTCGACGATGGGCGGGAAGCCCATATTTTCCATGGGCTCGCCGCTGCTTTCCCATTCGTCGATCAGGAATCCTGCTTCGTCGATATCGTTGTCTCTCATATACGCGACACGGGCTTCCGAGCATTCGACATGCGAGCGAAGGGTGTTGAAATCGCCGTCGTATTTGAACGCCAGGTAGTGGTGGCGCTCACCCTTCAGGATGGGCTGGCGGCATTCCTCGCAGACGTGCTGCTTAGCCGCGGTCACGGTGCGGACGGAGCTGAACTCACCCATCACCACCTCCCCATCACGTTGACGAGCCGGACGACCTCGGCGCCATCGCCCCAAGCGTGCGCGTGCATGATCGCGGCCACCTGGGTCAGCGTCTCGCTGGTACGGTCGCCTGGAAGCTGTGTCGCCAGCTCGCGCAGCACCTCGGCCGAGCGGAGCAGGGCACAGGCGTCGTGCAGGTTCGGTCGGTCATCCGTGACCGGGCGCGCTTCGATGTGGCGCGCGGGGAACACGGGGCGCCGGCGCGGGAACTGCACCACCACGGGCGGTGCGGGGAGCGCGGGAGCATTGGACTGGGCGCTCATGACCGTACCTCGGCGCGGGAAGCTGCGATGGCGGCTTTCGCAGGGTCCGCCGCTTCCAATAGATGCAGCAGTAGGTCGGGCGTGTTGTCGTGCCCCGCCCTCACAGCGGCGACAATGATGTGGCATGCTTCCATGGCCAGCGCAGCAGCCTCCTGGCTGATCTCACGCGGCGCGGGGGTGCTGGTGGGGGTCATCACGCGGCCTCCTTGATCTGCCGCGCCATCACGGCGCGGGCGTTGTGGGCGATGTGCTGGGCATGCAGCAGGCAGCCGGCAGCCAAGGCTCGCAGGCCGCCATCGTGAGCAACTTCCAGGGCCTGGGCGGCGGTATACGCCTCGCCCAGGTCGCAGGTGTGCGGCCAGATCGCATGCGGCACGTCGCCCAGGTCGTCCCCGTAGTCGCTGACAAGAGCGGCGCTGATGGCCGCGATCCGCGCGCTGATGCTGGTGTCGGGCATCACAGCATCTCTCCCAGCTTGCGGGCGTCGCGGTCGCCGGAAAGGCGCAGGTCAGCGCGGAACGGGCGCAGGGCACCCTCCAGCGCGGCCACCATCTGCTCGCGGATCGCGATGTCGCCGGCGTCCAGCTCGTGCAGCGCCACATCGGTGAACCCGCCAACGCCGTGAACCACCGCCCACAGGCGTTCCGTCACCGCATGCGCCTCGGGCTCGTAGTTCGGCAGATCATCCGGCCCCGGCGCATAAAGCGGGCTCGACGGGTGGGTGTAGGAGATACCTTCGGGGTAGGACATCACACGTCCTCCACGAACTGGCCGGCGCCATCAACGCGATACCGCACGCCTACCTTAACCCTCTGCTCGCCGGGCGACAGATCGCCATCAGCCGTGGTGCAGGTCGCAAACCGGTAGCGACAGCCATCCCACCACACCGCGGCACCGCAGCTATTGGGGCCGAGGGTCAGGCGGCTGTCGGCGCCCGCCGCAGCGAGGCTGCTGTCGGCGCCCGCCGCAGCGAGGCTGCTGTCGGCGCCCGCCGCAGCGATGCGGCTGTCGTCGCCCGACGCAGCGAGGCGGCTGTCGGCGCCCGCCGCAGCGAGGCTGCTGTAGTGGCCCGCCGCAGCGAGGCGGCTGTAGTGGCCCGCCGCAGCGAGGCGGCTGTCGGCGCCCGCCGCAGCGAGGCGGCTGTAGTGGCCCGCCGCAGCGAGGCGGCTGTAGTGGCCCGCCGCAGCGAGGCGGCTGGCGTCGCCCGACGCAGCGATGCGGCTGGCGTCGCCCGACGCAGCGAGGCGGCTGTAGTGGCCCGCCGCAGCGAGGCGGCTGTAGTGGCCCGCCGCAGCGAGGCGGCTGGCGTCGCCCGACGCAGCGATGCGGCTGTCGGCGCCCGCCGCAGCGAGGCGGCTGTAGTGGCCCGACGCAGCGATGCGGCTGGCGTCGCCCGACGCAGCGAGGCGGCTGTCGGCGCCCGCCACCACCTTCTCGGCCGCCGCAGTCGTAATCCTGATCTGATCGGCCACAGCCTGGGCGATGAAATCGCCCTGGGCCCCCCATGCGTCGATGACGTGACAGTCCAGCCAAGCGGCATCGGATCGGCGACCATCGGACAGCAGCGCCTCGATGGTCTCACCGTAGCTGGCGCCATTCGGAAACTTGGCGCGGAACCAGTCGCGGCCGTCCTGGCACGCGCCCCACTCGCGGATGCGGCAGATGGTGATGCGGTAGGGATCGGCGGGCGTGGCCACCTCGGTGGCGGGGACAGGATCGGCCTTCTTCGCACGGCTGCGGCGGGGCTTCGTCTCGCTCATGGCTCAGCCCTCCCCGCGCGCAGAGGCGATGGCGGTGCTGGCGGCCCGCATAAGGTCATCCAACAAATCGGAGGACTTCGCAGGAAACTCGGCAGCCACGCACGCTTCGTGGTAATCTTCGAGCAGCGCCGAGTGGCGGGGGTGGGTGTGGTCGTGGAAGGCCAGAAGATCATCCAGCGCCTCCAGCAGCGCCGGGGCCGCCGCGATCAGGCGGCGCCGCTGGGGCCAGAGCGCCCGGCTTTCTTCGAAGGCGTCTTCCGGGGAAAGGCAAACGATCGTGCCATCTTCGGCTTCGACCCAATCCGCCTTTTCGCCCCACTGGTCAGCCGGCGTAAGGGCGTTTTTCGTCTCGCTCATCTCGGGCTCCTCTTGGAGCCAGCGGCTCCGGGTGTGGAGCCATAGATGCCGGAATTTCGCTCAGTGCGAAAGAGAAAATTTCGCGTAGAGCGAAAAAACTTTAACCCTTCGGTTCTTCGCTCGGCATCCGCTCGCCTAGCTTGATCCAGTCCTCGGCGGCCTCAACGGATTTTGTTCTCGCGATCTCCGAGGCTTTGCGAATTAGTTCCGCTCTGGGGCCGTCTTCGGGCGCCATGAAGAGCGCGACTGGATGCACGCCATAAGCCGCTGCCAGCTTTTCAAGCTGCTCTAGCTTCACGCCTTTCTTGCCCCTCTCGAAATCAGAGAGGTAACTGTATGACAAGCCCGTGATGTTCGCAACTTGTTCCAGCGTCAGCCCTCTGGCTTCGCGATGCGGTCTTAGGAATTGATGCAATGTCGTTGTCATTCCTAGATTATTGCGCTGCAAGCAGGACTTCTTTAGCGTCTGGACGCGAAGTTTCGCCTTGCGCGAAATTTCGCTGTGTGCGAAATCATCTGCATGCAGATCGCCGCCTACCGTGAAAAGCATCGACTAACGCTCTTGGCGATGGCCCGGCGCGTAGGGGTGCCACTGACAACGCTTTACGGCTGGGAGGCGGGTACACGCCGGCCATCATGGGATGCTGTGGCCAAGCTGGAGCACGCTACCTCCGGGGAGATCACTGCCGCCGATTTCGTGCCAAAGCGCGAGGTGGCCTGATGTCACGAGCTCTCGCCAGACCCTCGCAGATAGGCGCGCCTTTCAGCCTTGTATTGATCGCGCCGGTTGTCTTCGACCTGTCGTTCCAGCGCGTTCAGTTTGCTGCCGAAATCCCAGATTTCCCGCTGAAGGCTGCTGACCTCGCGCTCATGCTCGTTGACGAGCCCGGCGATGCTCATGACCGCGTAGCCGCACACCATCAAGCATATACCGACAGTGGCCATCTGGGGGGAGCCGCTTACCAAGATGCCCAGCCCCGCCGTCATTATAAGGGGGCCGGGCAAACCAGACAGTTTCATCAAAACCTCCATGCTTTCATTCCCTGGCGCATGGTGGGGCGGCGGCCGGTTATTGCGCAACAGCGTAGGCCGGCTGCCGCAAATCCTTCCCGCAGCGTCGCCAGCGGCCGGACAGGCCTGGCGCTCCGGGCAGCCGCGCGGGCCGGATACCCCCGCACTGGGCCTCTCTCCTGGTGTCTGACTGCGGGTGTCGCTGGCGCGCCCTGCGCATTTTCCAGAGAGGTGCCCGAGCAGCGCGCCAACGCTGCCCGGGCCGTTACCGAAAACGTCGTCCATGCCCCGAACTCTATCCAGGAGCATGCGACATGACTGTCATCACGATGGACAACATTGCCACCGTCTTGCGTGGCAAGTCCCCCAAGCAACTCGCCCGTCTCGCCCGCGTCCATCCTCGCACCGCCGCCCGCTGGCAGGCTGGGGAGAGCGCGCCCGGCGCCGATGACCTCGTGCGTCTGATGGCCGTGGACGCGGACATTTTCTCCGAAATCGCCCGCCTCGCTGGTCGTGCCGATGCCGGGCAGATCGCCCAGGCCGCCAACCACTTGCGCCACGCCCTCAAGGAGCTTGGCGGATGACGATTTGGATCGCTTTCGGCTGGGTCGGATTTGGCGCCGCCGGCGGACATCTCCCCGAGCTGCGCGTCGGCATTGTCGCTGTCGGCTGCTCCTGGGGGCTCATCACAGACACCATGCGCGACGGCCTGCACAAGGCCCTGCGCGCGCTCGGGAGGAACGCATGACCAACGCTGATTGGGTCTACGAACTTGCCCGCCAAGGCAAGGGCCGCTCCGCCATCATGGCCGCGCTCGGCATGTCGCACCGCACTCTGTTGCGAGCCATCGCTACGCTGCGGGAGCAGGGGCGCTATCTGCCCGCGCTCGCGCCCGAAACGTTCTGGACCGATGAGCGCCTGGAAGTCGTGCGGCGCATGCTTGCTGACGGCGCTACGTCCATGGAGATCGCCGCTGTGCTGGGGCGCACTCCGGAGGCGGTGCGGTCGCGCATCGTCATTTTGCGCCGGGAGGGCGGATTATCCCGCGCCAGCGCACCTATTGGGGCCTCGCCTACTCCGCCGGCTGCTGACCCGCCTGCCGGATCGCCCCATCCTGCCAAAGCCACCGCGTGCCCCAACGCTTCAATCACGCCGGCCGAGGTGAACCCGCGCGAGGGCTGCGCAAGCGGTGTTGAGACGGGAAGGGTGGGAGCGGGTCAAATCACTGATCGCTATGTGCTGAGCCTGCTGGCGCGCGGTGAAAAGCTTGAGAACGCAAAGCGCCAAGCAGAGCTTTACCGGCAGCGGAGGGCGGCATGATCGCCACGATCCTGCAAAGCGCCGTGCTGATCATCATTGGCGGCGGCGTCGCCCTCGCTGTGTGCGCGCTGATCTGGATGCTCTCGGACTGGACGGACCAAGAGCATGACATCGACTGAGCCCCTGACCCTGGCCGGCGTCTATGCCCGGCTGAACCGCGCCGTCCGTGAGGCAGGCTCGCAAACGGCATTTGCCGCCCAGCACGGGCTGAGCCTTGGCCACCTGAATGACGTGCTCAACAGCCGGCGCGAGCCGGGCCCGCTGGTGCTGCGCGCCCTCGGCCTGCGGAAGCGGGAAATCTACGTCGAATTGAGTAAGCCCGAGGTGCCGGCATGACCGAGCCCAGGCCCATCACCACCGATGAACTGAACCGCATGCAGGCGGTCATCCTGAAGCACGGCGGCTCGTATCGCTACGCCGCGCTTGAGCTGAATATAGATGAGGCGCGCTTGCGGCGCCTGATCCCGCCGCCCAGGCCCAAGAAAGGGCGCCGCTGATGCTGGTCGCGCACGACATGCCATTGACGGATGAGATTGAGATGCTGGGCGCCAGGCCGAAGCGGCGCGCGCCCGAGATGGATATCCAGAAGGGCATCGTTGCCTTCCTGCGCCGGGCGCTCCCGCACGCTGTCGTGGCGGCCATCCAGAATGAGCGGGGAGCGGACGGCAGAACTGAGGGTGCACGTCTACGGTATGGCGCGCTGCGCAAGGCCAGTGGTGTTGTGGCGGGCTTCCCAGACCTGATGGTGCTGCTGCCGCAGCGGGTGGTGTTCCTGGAGGTGAAGGCGCCCAGGGGCGTCGTCTCCGAAAGCCAGGAGCTGCTGCACCCGCGCATCCGCGCGCTGGGCCACCCGGTCCACATCGTTCGCAGCATCGAGGACGCCGAGGCGGCAATGACCGCGGAGGGCGTCCGCCTCTCCGCCAGCACAGGGAGGAGGCGGCCATGAGCGAACGGCTTCGGTGGTCCAAATTCTGGTGGCAGGACCACGAGAACGACAAGGCGCTGCGCTCGTGCAGCTTGGCTGCTCAGGGCCTGTGGATGCGCATGCTGTGCGTCATGGCCGAGGCCGAGCGTCACGGCTTCCTGCTGATCAATGGCCGCCAGCCCAGCGCCCGCCAACTCGCCGCGATCACCTCGGCTCCTGAGCGCGACGTGGCCAAGTATCTGAATGAGCTGGATGAAGCTGGCGTGTTCAGCCGCGAGCCGGACGGCACGATCTTCTGCCGCCGCATGGTGCGGGATAACGCCGCCCGCGAGAAGGCGAGGGAGGATGGCCGCAAGGGCGGCAACCCCCGCCTTAAGGCCGAAGTCCAGTCTGAGGATAACAGGGGGGTTAACCCCCCCCTTAAGCTCCAAGAGGCAGAGGCAGAAGCAGAGATACAGAAACCCCCCTCACCTCCTTCGGAGGTTCGGTCCCCCCGTGGCTGTCGGCTGCCTCCTGACTGGCAGCCGAACGACGAGGATGCCGAATACGCGGCCCGTCTCGGGCTCGATCCGAACAGGGTGGCCGAGAATTTCCGCGACTACTGGCACGCCAAGGCTGGCAAGGACGCGGCCAAGCTCGACTGGCCCGCCACCTGGCGCGGCTGGTGCAGGCGCGACGCAGAGCGCCAGCCCAGGCCAGCACGTTCCGCCCCACAGCCCGAAAGCAAGCTGGGCTGGATGTTCCCCGATCTGGGCCGCCAGTTCGATCTGGACAGCCGCGCCGAGGAGGTCATGCAATGAACGCCATCGCCCCGCGCCAGGCCGGCGCCATCGCGATCCGCCAACCGTCCCAGGCGCTCGCCCGGGCCCTGGACGACGAGAACGCCCGCAGCAACGCCGAAGCCGGCTGGCAGAGCGAGCGTCGCCCGTTGCCCCAGCATGTGGTGGATGAAGCCCAGGCCCGCGCCCGTGCCATCGCTGACCTGCCCAGCATCACCGCTCGCGACATGGCCGAGTGGATGCGCCCGATCAACGCCGCCGTCCGCAACCCGCAGGGTCAGCAGGACTTCGCCGCGCGCGTCGCCGCCATCACTGAGTTCTGCCACGGCATCCCAGCCTGCCTGTTCACGCCCGAGGCGCGCAAGGAAGTGCTGCTCTCGGCCGATGGCTTCTTCCCCAGCGCCGCCAACGTCCTCGCCGCCGTCCAGCCCGGGCACAACGACCTGAAGCGCGAGGCGCGTCACCTGCGCAACATGACGGCGCCGGCGTCTCAGCCCCAGCGCCAGGCGCAGGCCGACGCCGCCCAGCTCGCCCGCGAGGCCGAGGCCAACATGGCCAAGGTCGCGCAGCTCCGCGCCGAGGCCGACGAGCGTGCCCGCGCCAGCCGGCCGGCAATCCGGGCGAGCAAGTCCCGCGTGCTAACGCCTGACGAGCTGCGGATGGCTTATGAGCCGCTTGCCGCCGCCGGTAACCAAGCGGCTATTGCTCGTCTCGCTGCTCTGGAGGGGATGCTATGACCGGTCCGAACCTTAACGAAACGCCGCTGCCCGGGACGCTGGGCGAACGCTTTCGGGACCGGCCGAGCAACCTCGATCGAGGAATGGTGGCGTGCGTCTTCCGAGACATCGAGGGCGCTCTGGTCGAGCAAATATCCCGCTGGCCGGTGGTCATCGGCTGCGTTGCGTGGCTGACAAATCCCGCCGTGTTGCGCGCCCTCTCGACGCGCGAAGCCGTGAGCCTCGTGGTGCAGAAGGAGGACTTCCTTAGGCCAGATGCCGGAAACTGGTCGGCCGGTCAGACGCGGGCCGCCTATGAGCGCTTGCCGGGTACGTCTCGGTACAATTTCGCCGGTGTGTGCGACCTATCGTTCGCATCGGATGACAGGCTGCCGCCCGTTGTCTGCGCAGGCGTCCATGCACAGCGATCCGCCATCCCGCCTCGGATGCACCACAAGTTCTTCGTGTTCGGCTCCTTCGATCATACGCGGTCATGCAATCCCACTTTCGTCCCGGCCGAAGTGTGGACCGGCTCATTCAACCCGACGGTGAACGGCACCCGTTCCCTGGAGAATGCGGTCATCATCCGCGATGCCGAGATCGCCACAGCCTACGAGGCCGAGTGGGCAAACGTGGTGACCATTTCCGAGCCCCTCGATTGGACCGCCGAGTACGTCGATCCGCAATGGCGCGTTGGCACATGACCCAAAAACACGCGCGCGCGCGCGGTCAATCGGCCCGCTCTGCGACCAACGAAAGGGAATGACCATGGAAGCCGAAGCGGCGATCAAACCGTCCCGCGTGGACAGCTTAGAATTGGAGTTTGAGGCACTCGGGCCTGCCAAAATGTCGCTCACCATCACCAACGACATGCAGGTGGAGTTCGACGATGGCGATGGCGTCAAGCGCCCTGCTGGGGACCTGCTGTACATCCCGCCCGGCGCCACCGAGTTCGTCCCGGTCCGTGAGGATCTGGACGAGCTGCACCGCCTGCGCGGTGTGAAGGAGGTGTGAGGTGGGCAGATTGGTAAACGTCCCGGCTATGTTGCATCCGATCCCAGGGACACGATTGACCTACGGCGTGCATGCCGCAGGGCCGATCACCATCAGCGGGCGGTGTGGCGCCGCGCACACGATGAGCGAGACAGAGCTCCGAGCGCTGTATCGGTGGCTGGGCGATTTGCTGGCCCCCGTCGACCGCCCCATCCCCCCGCCCTCCGAAGTCGCGCTGACCGCTAAGCAACTCTACGATCTATTCGGCTATATTCACGATAGATGCCACGATGCGATCATGTGCTTGAAGCGCGGGAATAATATAGGCGCGGCATATTTCGTTGGCGGCATGTTGGAAAAGATCAAAGCCCATGCAGGCTCATCCTCCGAGGTAAGTGCTGTCAGAAGCAGAATTGCATATTCCATTTCTGATGAAGTGTCGTGCATCAATAATATTCTTCACTTCATGGAAAATGGCATGCCTATTAAGGCGGCCACGCTTCTCGGAGGCATGAGGGAGAGAGCCCGTGCAATCGGCCATGCGCCGCATGGTGAACTAATGAAGGCCACCCCATGACCCCGCCTGAGCCGCTGAAGCCGTTTCAGTCGAACCGCTCCAAGGGGCGCATCAAGCATGGCCACACCAGCCGTGAGTTGCTGCCCGGAAAGGAAACCGGCACATATCAGTCCTGGCGCGCTATGCGTGTCAGATGCCGGCTCGCGGGGCGCTGCAACAGTGATCGCTACAAGGACGCTGGGATCACCAGAGACCCCCGCTGGGATAGCTTTGCAGCGTTCCTGGAAGACATGGGCGAACGCCCTCTTGGAACGTCTCTGGATCGCTGGCCCGACATGCGCGGCAATTACGAGCCCGGGAACTGTCGCTGGGCGACTGCGCGTGAGCAGGCCCGCAACACCATCCGGACCAAGCTGACCTTTGAGAAGGCGGTCGAGATTGCGACACGGCGCCTGAACGGTGAGCCAAGCGCGACAATCGCGCGCGACTATGGCGTCAGTGCCAACACACCCCGTGAAATTGGCAAAGGCCGCGCTTGGCCTGACGCACTTGCCCAAGCCATCGCCGCCTGGAACCGCCGCGCAGAGGAGGGGAGGGAGTGATGCTGTTCATCGTGTTCCTGCTGCAAGCAGTCGTCAGCATGGCTGGCGTCATCGAAAACTACCAAGGGGGCGACAAGGCCCTGACCGTCGCTTGGGCCATTCTGCTCGGCGTCAACGTCGCCATGCTGCCCGTGTGCGTCGCCCTCTGGCTGAGGGACCGCGACCATGCCTAACCTCGCGGAGAAGCTGGAACAGATCGGGGCGGACTTCGCCGCCATAAAGGAAAGCGCCAAGGCGTCGGAGGAAAACCATCTTGGCCTGTTCCTCGCTGCTCTAAATGTCGCGCTGACCCAGCTCATCGAAGCCCTCGCTGCCGCGCACCGGGACCGCGCCACGCTGGATGACCATGATCATCATTATGATCATCAGGCCGGACTTATGTGCAAAAAGTGCAAAGAAGTCCCGGCGCGGCCTGCCACCACAACCATCATTGACCACGATGGCCCGGGGGCTAGCCCATGGGTAACGAAGGCCACCCGTTTCCCGCCCACGCCGGATGAGCGGGCTGCGGAGCGCGCTGTTGAAATCGGCGCCTCCCTCACACCACCGCCCTCCCTCGCCCCGATCTGCGCCGAGCTGGGCCTGTCGCCCGGCGAGGACGTGGGCGCCATCGTCGCTGCCATCAGGGCGGTGAGGGAGAGGGCTGTTGAGATCGTCAAGGAGCAGCTTTCGACCCCTGAGGGCGTGCACATCAACATGTTGCGCGCGACCATAGCTCGCCTGACGTGGGACCAATGCATCCATCTCCACCCAGTGGCCTATGCACAAGCCGTCTCCGAGGCCGTCGCGAAGGCTGAGGCCAAGCTGATCCGCGAGTTCATCGCGGATTGCACGGGGCATCCTGTCGGGGCTGGCGATGGCGATACCTACATCGTCAAGACGCCGAATATCAGGGCGTGGGAGCGCCGCCTTGCCGAAATACGCTCGCGCGGCGGGGAGGGGGGGCGGTGAACGCCCTGACCGACGACACGGCGAGGCTCGGCGCGAGGAACCTCGCGCTGCACCAGCAGCAAGTCACCATCCTAGCCCCCGTCGAGATCGCCCCCGGAGACTGGCGCATCCAGCGCGCCGCCGCCTGGCGCCTGCCCGCTGACCACCCCGACCGCACTGTGTGGGACTGGATGGCCCATCGCGGCCACATCAGCCCTCAGCAGGCCCAAAACATGTCCGCGCTGGCCAATCTGGCGCTGGCAGCTGGGGCCACCCGCAGCAGTGTGGCGCGCTACAGCCCGCTCAAGGGGCGCGCCGTGTCCTCGGCTGACGACTACGGCCCCGAGGATGAGTGGCGCGCCCTGCTGAGGGATCTGCCAGGCGTGGCGTATGAGGCGATCAGCGACATGTTGCTGCACAACATCCACCCGGGCCCCCATCTCCACGTTGTGTGCCAATGCCTGGATCGGCTGGACTACCTGCCCGAGCGGTGGGCGGCGGATTTGTGGGAGGGTGAGGATGGACCGTGAGCGTTTTGATTGGCTCTGGCGCCAGTGCAGGTTGGCCGATAAGGCGGGGGACTGGCGAGCGCGGGGGGCATTTAGCGCGGCGCTGGCATATGATCTCAACCGGGATTTACAGTACCGCAGCGCGGGGTGTGTCGACCCTGATGGGATCATACGCAGGACGCATGAGCGGTATTTCCCGTTCCCGCCAGCCGATTACACCGCTCAGAAACCCCTTGACGACACCCCCACGCCTATGCCAGTGAAGCCCGAGCGATGACGCACGCCCGGAGCCTGAGAAGGCTGCCGGGCTTTTTGTTTTGGGGGCTGCGTGGCTGGGAAGGGCGGTCGGACAGCGGGAACGCGAGTAGGGCGGGGTGCGGGTGTTGGCGGCCCCGCGCAGGGGGTTTGTGCGGGCTGGGGAGGCCCCGCGAATGGCGCAGGCGCCCGTGGGGCCGGGCCTGGACGGCCGCGTGGCGTGAAGGACGGCGACGGGAAGAAAACTGTGGCCGATCTGCTGGAAGAAGCCGGAGCGCGCGGGAAGATCGCCCAGCACTGGCTTAAAATCATCGAAAATCCAGACCACCCCATGCACGCCCAGATGCTCGACAAGGGGGCGCAGCGACTGGACGGCGCGCCCATCGCCCGCACCGAGCACAGAGGCACAGCCGCCTTTGTCCTGATCGGCGAGCCTGAGGCCGAGAGCGCCTACGAGTGGGAGCGCGCGTCCCGACCGTAATCTGGCGGCCCTCCTCCGGCCCCCAGAAGGCATTGCTGTCCTGCCCCGTGTTCGAGGTGTTCTTCGGCGGGGCGCGCGGCGGGGGCAAGACGGACGGCATGCTAGGCGAATGGGCCCAGCATGCGGCGCAATATGGCTCGCATGCTATTGGCCTTATGGTCCGGCGCACGCGGGTGGAGCTAACCGAGACTTTCGAGCGCGCTAGGGTGTTGTTTGGGCCCATAGGAGCGCAATTCACCGCTACCCCTATGCGGGTTGTGATGCCGAATGGGGCGCGTCTCAATTTCGCCTACCTTGAGCGCGATGCGGACGCCCAGGGGTATCAGGGCCACAGCTACACAAGGGTCTACGTTGAGGAGGCGGGCAACTTCCCCTCGCCGGCGCCGATCCTGAAGTTGATGGCGACGCTGCGCTCTGGTGTTGGGGTGCCGTGCCGGATGCGCTTGACGGGCAACCCAGGCGGCCCTGGGCACCAATGGGTGCGAGCGCGCTACATCGACCCGCATCCGCAGGGGATGAAGGTCATCACTGACCCTGAGACGGGGCTACAGCGGGTCTATATCCCGTCGAGGGTGACGGATAACCCACATGTCGGCGCCGAGTATGTGCAGCGTCTCAAGGCTTCGGGCTCGCCCGAGCTGGTGCGGGCGTGGCTAGAGGGCGATTGGTCCGTCATCTCCGGGGCGTTTTTCCCGGAGTTCAGCATGGACCGGCACGTCATGGCACCGCGTGAGCTGCCCGCGCACTGGTATCGGTTCCGGTCGATGGATTGGGGTTCAGCCCGGCCGTTTTCCGTGGGGTGGTGGGCGGTCAGTGACGGTGCATTGCCGGATATCGCGCGTGGTGCGCTGGTGCGATACCGCGAGTGGTATGGGATGCAGCCGGGGCAGCCGAATGTCGGACTGCGGCTGACGTCTGATGAGGTCGCTGTCGGGATCAAGGAGCGTGAGGTGGGCGATATGCCGAAGGGGAAAGCGATGTCTGGCGTCGCTGACCCGGCGATTTTCGCCAATCAGGACGGCCCTAGCATCGCTGAGCGGATGGCACTGCACGGGGTGTTTTTCGACCGCGCTGACAATGCCCGGGTGTCGCAGCGCGGCGCCATGGGCGGCTGGGATCAGCTGCGGCAGCGCCTCAAGGGCGACGCCGAGGGACGCCCGATGCTGGTGGTATTCAACACCTGCCGCGATTTGATCAGGACGCTACCTGCGCTGCAACACGACGAGAGCCGGCCCGAGGATGTGGACACGGAAGGGGAGGATCATGCGCCCGATGAAGCGCGCTATGCCTGCATGTCCCGCCCGATGACGCGCACGGACCCCGCCGCCGGTATCCGTCGGCCAGACAGCTATGCGACCCAGCGGCCTGCGGGCCGTGGAGGGTGGGCGGCTTGAGCGACGACACCGGCGGCCAGGGAGACGATTTCGAGGAGGAGGGCTCCGAACTCGAAGACGAGGCTTTGGCGCGCCGCGCACAGGAGTTCAAGCGCAAGGCGCTCGACCATGCCCAAAAGTGGCGCGAGGAAGCCGCCGAAGATTACGCTTTCCCCGCTGGGGACCAGTGGACGCGCGAGGAAAGGGCCCGCCTGGAAGAAGATGGGCGGCCCGTCATCACATTTAACCGCATCGGCCCCATGGTGCAGGCCGTTGTCGGCTCCGAGGTCAATAATCGCCAGGAAATCAAGGCGATCCCGCGCTCATTCGAGGACGCGGGGGCTGCGGATGTCGCCACGAAGCTGATCACGTTCGCACGCCAGCAATCCCAGGCCGAGGATGAGGAAAGCCATGCATTCACCGATCTGGTGACGTGCGGCATGGGCTGGACTGAGTTGCGGATGGACTATTCCAGCGAGCCGGACGGAGAAATCTGCGTAGACCGGTTCGACCCTGCCGAAGCGCTCTGGGACCCGGCAGCGCGCAAAAAGAACCTGGCGGATGGGCGCGAATTCGGGCGGGTGCGCAAGTGGCGCCTGGATGTGGCTATGGAGGAATGGCCTGAAAAGGCCGCCGAACTGCGGGCCGCCCAGCTGCTTGGAAGCGAGGACGGGGCCGAGCAAGCATCTGCCCTGCCGCGCGACCGCTACGGTACGACCGGCTTCACGTTGCATGACAACGAAAGCCGCGTGCCGATGGTGGAGATACTGCACTACCAGTGGTGCGAGGAGCACCATGTAGTGCTGGTTTCCGACGCCAGCGGCAGGCAGGAACTTGAGCCGGAGGAATGGGATAAGGTCCGCAAGAGGCTGCGGCTACTCGGCCTGCCTGAGCCGCGCTCGGTCAAGCAGAAGCGCCGGAAGTGGTATCAGGCTGTTGTGGCTGGGAATGTGGTGTTGGAGCGCGGGGATTGCCCGTTTCCTGATGGCCCGACGCTGCGCTGTATGACGGGTATCCTGGACCGGAACACCGGCCATTTCTACGGCATCGTCCGGCCGATGAAAGACCCGCAGCGGTGGGCCAACATGTTTTTCGTGCAAGCCCACCATGTGCTGGCGACCAGCGCGAAAAGCGGCCTCCTGATCGAGGAGGGCGCGGTGGAGGATGTGCGGGAGCTGGAGCGCACCTATGCGCTGCCTGGTGGCGTCTCGAAGCTGAACCCGGGCGGCCTGAACCGTATCAAGGAAAAAATGGCGGCGAATGTGCCCGCCGGACTTGAGCGAATGATGCAGTTCGCTGTGGCATCTATTCCCGATGTCACCGGCATCAACCGCGAGATGCTGGGTCTGGCGGACAGAGAGCAGGCCGGCGTTCTGGAAGCTCAGCGCAAACAGGCCGCGCAGGCGATCCTAGCCCCTTTGTTCGACGGTCTGCGTCGCTATCGCAAGGGTGTCGGTGAGGTGCTGCTGTATTTCATCCGGCAGTATATGCCGCGCGACATCCAGGTGCGCGTGCTGGGCGAGGATGGGAAGCCCGAGTGGCTGAGCGCGGCCATGCTGCCGGACGCGGCGAAATACGACATCATCGTGGATGAGGCGCCTACCTCGCCCAATGCCAAACAAGAGGTGTGGGCGTCGCTGGCGCCCATGCTGCCGGCCATCATGAAGCTGGGCATGCCCACGGCAGTGTGGGGAGAAATCCTGAAGTACTCGCCCATTCCGGCTAGCGCGGTGGAACGCATCATGGCGGCGTTGCAGCAGCAAGAGCAGCAGCCTGGGCGTCCGGACCCCGAGGCGCAGAAGGTGCAGGCGCAGATTGCCGGCGAGCAGGCGAAAACGCAGGCATCTATCCAGGCCACGCAGATGAAGGCGCGGGCCGAGGTCGAGGCCAAGGCCATGACCACGCAGGCGGATATCGAAATCAAGCGCGCCGCTGCCGAGGCGAAGCGCACGGACCAAGCAATGGCAGCATGGCTGCGCGCGGTCCCGTATTCGCCGCTGACCAACTGAGATCGCCAGCCGGGGGCGTTATCCCGGCTTCGCCAACCGCCCGGCGTTATGGGCATGAAGGATACACGATGAATAAGGCTGATATCGAAGCAGGCCTCGGACTGCTGCGGAAACTGCTGCCGCGTGAAATCGAGGTGGTCGAAACGGAAAACTCCGGCGGCACTATGATGGCGATCCTGGCCCATCAAAAAGCCGGCCAGAAGCGAATGGCGACCCGCGTCCCGCGTGGGGTTGATGATGTCGATCCGAAACTTCCGGATGAGGCGCAGGCCTTCTTCATGGAGGCGGTGATCAAGGCGCAGATCGAAGCGCAGAACCGCCGGCTGATGGAGCAGTTCTGATGAGCGAGACGGTCAACACGCCGGCTGAAGCACCCCAGATCGACCCGACCACCGCGAGTGATGCGGATTTCTCCGCCGCTCTGGATCAAATCGAGGGAACCTCGGAACCGGAGCTTCCCAGCGAGCCAGCGGAGACGGCGCCAGCAGCTCCGAAAATGGTCCCGCTTTCGGCGCTGCACGAAGCGCGCGCCGAAACGCGCAAGGAACGTGAAGAGCGGCTGCGCAGCGAGGCGGTGATGAATGACCGTCTTTCGAAGATCCAGGAGCAGTTGGCCGCACGGGACAAACCCGAGCCTCCGGTGATCCCGGAGTTCGAGGCGGACCCCGCCGCCAATCTCGATCACCGCATGCGCCGCTATGAAGAATGGCTGACCGCGCAGGAACGGCACGCCCAGGCGCAGGCGCAGGTCTCCCAGTTCCAGTCCGCCTATAAGGCAGCGGCCAGCCAGTTCACGGCAGAGGCGCCGGACTTCCAGGAGGCCTACGCGCATGCGGTGAAGCACATGCAGGCTTTGCAGCAGGTCACCGGCATCCCTGCTGACCGGATGGAGCAGGAAATTGCGCTGTCCGCGATGCGCTCGGGCCGTAACCCGGCCCAGGCCGTCTATGAATTTGCGAAAACAGCGGGATATGCGCCGAAAGCTGCGGAACCCGATCTGTCGGCGCAGCAGCGTGGGCAGGCCGCGACCCGCACTGTCGGCCAGGCCGGCGCCCCGGGTGGGGCGGTCAACGCAAGCGCGCAATCGCTGCTGCGTGCCGATCTGAAGACCATCGGCGCTATGTCCGATGCCGATTTCGAGAAGGTGCTAGCGGCCATCCGCTAGGGCTCACTGGCCTAACCAGTGTTCGGGCGCGCGGCCCCGTAAGCCGCGCTTTCGCCTCCTGTCCGGGCGCAAGCGGACGGATCGCAGCGCAGCGTCACGCGCCTCCCGATCCACAATCCATCACAGGAGGCCATTATGGCCGACACGAATTACGCCACCAACAATCCGTTGGCGGTCAAGCTCTGGGCCAAGCGCCTGGAAGCGGAAATGCTCAAGAAGTGCTACTTCGGCGACTTCATGGGCGAGGGCTCCGACAACATCATCCAGGTCAAGACCGAGACGAAGAAGTCTGCCGGTGACCAGGTGACGTTCGGCCTGCGTATGCAGCTCACCGGGACCGGCGTGACCGGTGATGGCGTGCTGGAAGGCAACGAGGAAGGCCTGACAACCTACACCGATGCGCTGGTGATCAACCAGCTGCGCCACGCGGTGCGCAGCGCCGGCAAGATGTCCGAACAGCGCGTGCACTTCTCTGTGCGCACGGAGGCCAAGGATGGCCTGGCGGACTGGTGGGCGGATCGTCTCGACACGGCCCTGATGAACCAGATCGCGGGCAACGTCTCGGAAACGAGCATCGCCTATACCGGTATGAACGCCGCGACGGCGCCGGACAGCAACCATGTTCTGCTGGCGAACACCGCCGCCGCGAACGAGGCGGCACTAGTGGCCGGGGATCAGTTCACGCTGGGGATGCTGGACCGGGCCGTGGCCCGCGCCAAGACCATGGTCCCGATGATCCGGCCGCTGCGCAAGGGCCGCAAGCCCTTCTACGTGTGCTTCATCCACCCGTTCCAGACGGCGCAGCTGCGCTCGCAGACCAGCAATGCACAGTGGGCCGACATCCAGCGCGCCCTGCTGCAAGGCGGCCAGGACCAGAAGGACAACCTGCTGTTGCAGGGTGGCGATATGATCGGCGTCTACAACGGCGTCATCCTGTACGAGAGCGCCCGCGTCCCGAACGGCCTGACTGCCGGCAACGTTCCCATCGCCAATGTGCGCCGTGCGATCCTGTGCGGCGCGCAGGCCGCCTGCGTGGGGTTCGGCCAGGACACGCCGGAAAGCGCGTCGCCCTACACCTGGGTCGAGAAGAAGTTCGACTACGACAACAAGCTGGGCGTGGCCGCAGGCGGCATTTTCGGCGTGAAGAAGACGCGCTTCAACTCGCTGGATTACGGCACGATCGTGCTGTCCTCCTACTCGCCGCAGCCGTAACCCAGGAAAGGACAGAGAACCATGGCTGGGACCATTCCCGCTCGGATGATCGAGCATCAGGTAGTGCATTACCTGCGCTACAATCTCGCCTACAACACGGTCGGCGCCAGTGCGGGCGTCCAGATCGGCACGATCCCCGGCGGCGCGCAGATCGTGGACTGCGTGGTCAATGTGCAGACCGGCTTCAATGCGGGCACCACCAATCCGGTGACGGTCGGCACGACCGCGACCGGCGAGGAAATCGCCACGGCGGCCAACATCGCGGCGGGCACCACTGGCGGCAAGCGCATGACCACGGGCCTCGCGGTGCAGCCGGCCGCCGATCAGCCTGTCTATGTCAGCTATATCCCCACGGGAACGGCTGCGACGGCCGGCGCGCTGACGGTGTGCGTCGCCTACGTGCCGAACCAGTAAGGGGGGGGCGCACGATGCTGGCGGGCTCCTATCCCCAAATTTATGGCCCTCTGGCGACCACTCCACTGCCGGCGACCGGCCCCTTTCTGGGGCCTCGGCAGATGGTGGGCGGCATCAGGGGCGGGGGGGGCACTCCCGCTCTCAGTGTTCAGCAGCAGCCCGGCGCTGCGGGTCAGGCTGGCCAGGTGGCTTCCGGTGCGGCGGCTGCCGGCCGTGGACTGCTGGGCGGTCAAGGTGGCCTGCTCAATGGTGATAGCAATTCGCTTTATGGGCTGCTGAACCTGCGTGGCGGTGCGGCGGAAGACCCGGCGATGAAAGCAGCTGCTGGCGGCGCCGAAGGCATGAAAGCGGCCGGGGATAAATACGACCCGACAGCCGCCGGTGCTGGCATGGGTGCTGGCATTGATAGTGGTGTTCTCGCCCGCCTATCCGGTTTGCTGGGGTTCCTGCGCTGATGGCGACGCTCGGCGATATGAAGGCGCGTATCGCGGACGAAATGGCAGGTCGGACGGACCTGTTGGTGCAGATCGAGCGGGCGATCCGCTCCGCGATCCAGATGCACCAGGCGCGCCGCTGGTGGTTTTGCGATGCGCTACTAGCCGGCGTGTGGCCCACGGCGGTGGACCAGCAGCCGCTGACGGGGCCGAATGGCGAACAGGTGCTAGCCATTGATGGCCTGCGCATGCTGGATGGCGGTGATATCCCCACCAGCCCCGATGCGCCCGTCCTACTGCTCGAAGGTGATATTTTCGGCCCTATCCTGCTGGAAGGGACTGAGTATTACGCGAACGCGAAGGGCTACTGGCGTGCGTTGCGGCATCGCACTCTGGATTTGCTCGAAAACTGGCGCGGGATGACTTACGGGCAAATCCCCACTGATTATGCGTGGTTCGGCAATCAGTTGTGGGTAAGCCCGCAGCCATTCCGGCCCTATTACTACCGCGCCCAGGTAGCGTTGGCACCGCTGGCGCCAGCAGCGGACGCGGAGGGTGGCGCCTGGATGAACGAGGCGGAAGACCTGATCCGTCACACGGCGGCGGCCGAGGTTTACGCGACGGTCACGCAGGATGATGCCAACGCCGCGCGCCGCAGTGCTCAGGCACAACTCGCCTTTCAGCGTCTGACGAACTATCGCACTGCCGCCCCGGTTGGGCGCTTGGCGGGGTACTATCTGTGACGATCCTGCCGGTGGCTGAGTATGCGCCAGATGCTTCCCCTATCGGGGCCACGCACCTGACGGTGGCCAGCGGCGTCTATCCGCGCTCGGATGGGTCTGACGGGCCGCTTCGGGCCCCTGGCGTGTATGGCGATGCGCTGCCTAGCCAGGTTCTGGGTGCCATCTCATCCCGCACGGAAGATGCTGCCGGGGTCATCGCTGCGGGGACGGCCACGGGGCTCTATACGCTGGCCGGCGGCACTTGGTTTGACCGCACGCCCAGCCCTTATGCGCTGGCTGATGGCGACCATTGGCGGATGGCTCAGTTCGGCGACCAGATTATCGCAGTCACCCCGATGCACGCGCCACAGGCCTGGCAGATCGGGTCGGGTGGCGATTTCGCGGACCTATCCCCGGATGCGCCGAAGGGCAAATTCGTGGCGACCTTCGAGCCCGGGTTTTTGATGATCGGGGCTTATGACAATGGGGTTCTGTCCGCACCCAATGGTGTGTGGTGGTCCGCCCTGAACGACGCCACACAATGGCCAGCGCCGGGCACACTCGCTGCCGCCAGCGTTCAATCCGATCTTCAGCAGCTTCCGAATGGCGGCTATATCACCGGGCTGGCACCGGCCGTGGGTGGGGCGGCTGGCGTGGTGTTCACGGAGCGGGCGATCTACCGCGTGGAGTATATCGGCCCCCCGCAAGTGTTCGCTTTCCGGGAAGTTGATCGCGCACGCGGGAACGCCTGCCCCGATGGCATCGCTCAGGTGGGCGGCATGTGTTTTTTCGTGGGCGAGGATGGGTTCCAGATGTTCGATGGGACCACCTGCACGCCCATTGGTTTCGGGAAGGTGGACCGCACGTTTCTCTCCACTGTGTCTCCTGGCGGTCTGAACCGGGTTTCGGCGACCATCGACCTGGCCCGCAAGCTGGTGATCTGGTCCTGGCCGAGCGGAGACGGGCCCAACGACCGCTGGCTGCTGTATTCCTGGGGCGCGAACCGCTGGCGCTATAGCGACGATCCCCTGATCGCGGGTGGCCCGCTTTTGGCCGCGCGGACCATTCCGACCAGCATTGACGATCTGGATAGTCTCTATCCCGCAGGGATCGACAGTATCCCTATTTCGCTGGACAGCTCCGTTTTTTCTGGTGGCCGCCCTGTCATGGCTGGCTTCGACACCGCAAACCGCCTGGTGCTCTATGAGGGCGCTACCATGGCCGCCCGCCTAGAGACGGCGGAGAGCGAGCCCGGCCCGGCACGGATGTTTGTGCAGGGGCTGCGTCCGCTTTCCGACGCGGCGGCCATGCGGTTGAGCGTCGGGGTGCGAGAACATCTGTGGGAGCTGCCGTCCTATACCGAGGGGACGCAACCGACATTGGACGGGTACGCCAGCCAGCGCATAACGGGCCGTTATGTCCGGGCCCGCATGGATGTACCCGCTGGCGCGGATTGGTCCTACGTCCATGGCGTGGATTTGCGGGCCAGCGCGGTGGGCATCCGATGAGCTTCCTGCCGCCTAAACCCGATGCTGGGAGCCATGCGCCGGATGCTCTGCGCGCACACACGCGCGAGATCGCGGCGGCCGTCCGTGTCGTGATGCAGGGCGGCTTGAACGCGGTGCTGGATGTCGAGTTGGGGACCGGCACTAGCACCGAGGTCAGAGATGACCGGCTGACATTCTCGGGCGCTGGCCTGTTCGACCCTCTGGACGCGACAGCGGCGGCGGACCTGGCCGGAGGGGGCGTCTATGTGGCCCAGTCTGACCGGCTGAATAGGCGCTGGGTGATCACGCATCCGGCCGGCCCTGCCGGGCGACGGTTCCGGCTGCTGGTGATCGGCTGATGCGGGTGGCCGAGGTGCCGCATGAGGCGCTGCCCCGCATCTGGCCGCGTGTGTTGCCTATCATCGAGGCGGCGCTTGAGCGCGGCGATGGAGGCTATTGGCCGGAGGATGTGCTTGCAGCCTGTGAGCGCGGGGACTGGCGCATGCTGATCGCCTGCGAGCCTGGAACGCTGCGTGCGGTCGCCTGCGTGGGTGTCACCGAATACCCGCGCACCAGGGTGCTGTGGGTTCAGGTCGCCGGTGGGAACGGCGCGGCGGCCGGGGTGGCAGCTATGATGCCAGCGCTGAAGCAGATGGCGCGTGAGGGCGGCTGCCGCCGGATCGCATTCGAGGGGAGGCGCGGTTGGCTGCGCTCTGGCGCGCTTCCGGGCTGGAAACACAACGCTGATGTGGTCAGCTGCGAGGTGAGTAGCGATGAGTAGCAGCCCGAAGACGGCCACGACGACCAGCAGCAGCGCGCCGTGGTCGGAGCAGCAGCCCTATCTGTTGCGCGGGTTCAGTGAAGCCGAGAACCTGCTGAACCAGGAGCAGGCCAGCGGTGGCCCCGCCTACTATCCCGGCAGCACCGTTTCCCCCTATGGGGCGGAGACGACAAGCGCGCTGGGCAATATTTCCAGCTATGCCGGCGCCGGGACGAATGCCAATCTGCTGAGCGGCCAGGCTGCCGGCCTAGCATCGAGCGGCGGATCCGGCGTGGGGGGCTATAATGGCCTGCTGAGCGGTGCTACCGGACGCGCGGGTGGCGCCACGCTGGCCGGCATCGCGGGACAGGGCGGCGCTGAGACGCTGGCCGGTGGCGCGACATTGGCGAATACGGCGGCCGGCGGGATGCTGGGGCGCAATCCTGAATTTCAGGCGATGGCGGACCAGGCGGTGCAGGCTGCCCGGCCTTCGGTGGATGCCGCGTTCGCCTCCACAGGGCGGCTCGGCAGCGGCGCCCATGCGCAGGCTTTCGCGGACAGCGCCAACCGGGCCGTCACTGGTCTGGCGTATCAGGACTATCAGAGCGAGCGGGCCAGGCAGGAAGCCGCCGCCGGCACGCTGGCGGGGTTGGATCAGAATGCGACACAGCAGCGCCTGGGCGCGGCGAGCACGCTGGGGCAGCTTGACCTATCCGGCTATCAGGCCGCGATGCAGGGCGATTTGAGCGCCCGCCAGCTGGGCTTTCAGGGCCTCGGGCAAGGGCAGGATTTGGCGTACCAGAACCTCAGCGCGCAGCAGGGCGTGGGCCAGGCGTATGACCAGCAGTCGCAGGCCTATTTGCAGGATGCCATCAACCGCTGGAACTGGGACCAGAACGTGCCTCGGGAGCAGATCGCCAACTACATGAGCCTGGTGAACGGCAACTACGGCAGCCAGAGCACCACCACCCAGCCCGTAGCTTCAAGCGGGTGGATGAGCGGCGCCGGCGGATTGCTGAGCGGCATTGGTGCTATCGGCGGCCTTTTCAAGTAGTCGGAGGTGTGACCGGCTGCGCTACTGGTAGCTGGCACTGCTTTTCACGACGCATAGCTTCTACGGCGTCGCTTTCGCCTTTTAGGCGAGCAAGTTCTTCGCGTCGGTCAGTAGTTGCCGCCAGGCCTACCAGCACTGGGACAAGCAGAACGACGCCAACAGTCATCACGGCGGCATCCGCGTTCGCATTAGAACGCTGAAGATCTGTAACTCGCTCGACTTCAGCGCGCAGGCGCAGGCTCTCATCGTTCAGCTGCTCGCAAGACCATGGTCGATACGTGTTCGGGCTAACATAGCGCGCAACTACATTTTCGGGGCGCTGAGTGCACGCAGATGACAAAATTGCAATGGCCAAAGCAACCCGCTTCATCACTATCTCCCGCGTTCGTGAGCGGGACTGTGTAACACGGCGCCACGGGGCGCATCACTCATATTGACCATGCGGCCTAGGAGCGATCCTGGGCCTTTTTTTGTTGGGGAGGCCCGATGTCAGGATTTCTGGGCGGCCTGCTGAGCCCGCAGACGCCAGAGCAGGAAGCCCGCGCGGCCGGCATCTGGCAGGGATTGTTGCAGGCGGGCGCGGCTCTCGCGGAAACTGGTGCCCCCCGCGTGGGCGGCGTGGCGCCTTCCTGGGGGCAGGGTATCGCGCGCGCCGCTGGTGGCTTCGGCCAGGGCATGGCCCAGGGCCAGCAGGCCTATTACCAGCAGGCTGAGCAGCGCGATAATCGTCAACGGCAGGCCGATTTCACCGCCGCCGCCGGAAGCGCGGCCGATGACACGCTGACGCCGAGCCAGCGGGCGCTTCGTGGGGCCATCCCGCAGCAGTATCGGGGCATACTCGGGGCACTCGGCCCGCAGCAGGGTCAACAGGCCCTGGCCGGGTTGCTGACGCGCGCGCCCCAGGACCCGAGGCAGAATTTCATCACGGAAGGTGGCGTCATTTATGATCTACGTTCCGGCACGCCTGTGCCTGTGGCCGAAGCGCCGCAGCGCCCGCAGTGGGTAGGCAGCGAGAATACCGGCTATGGCTGGGCGGTTCCGCCGCGTATGGGCGGCACGACGCCGCCAGCAGCCGCTCCTTCGGCACCGGCCCCCGCTGTGGCTATTCCGGCCGTCCCTCAGAATGGTGGCATCCCGCGCGGGTTCGCGCCGACTGGCGGGGTGGCACCAGCTTCTCCGTCGCCCCCCGATGTGCCGGTTCCTGATGGGCCCGGGGCGCCAGTCGCGTCTCCTGCCCTGCGCGGACTGCGAGACGAAATAGCGCAGCGCCGGGCATCCATTCTGGCTGACCCTAATTTGACTCCGGAGCAGCAGCAGCAGCAATTGCGTGCGCTGGGGCAGAGTTTCTGGAATGCCGCACCGGCCGCTGCCCGCACTGATTATGGGTCACCGCAACCGATCCTGGGCCGCGTGTCTGCTGGTGCCCCCGCGCCCACGGGCAACGGCTTCACCCCGGTTATCCCGCCGCGCCCCCAAGAAGCATATCGCACGCTGACGCCCCAGGAGCAGGCGGCGGCGGGGCTGCCAACGGGACGCCAGTTTCAGCGCAATCTGCGCACGGGGCAAATCAGTGAGATCAGTGGCAGCGCCGGCGATACTACAACGCCCGTTGCGGTCAGACGACTGGGGCCGGACGGCCAAGAGGTTCCGAATTCGGCGGAGCTTGTCCCGCAGCGGGATGCCCTTGGCCGCACCCCCGCTGGGACCCGGGATGATCCTGGCTTCGAACGCACGCGGGCGCTGCGCACCGAATTTCTTCAGCTGCCGCCTGTGCGCGAATTCATGCAGGTGCAGCCGCAGGTGGAGGCCATCCGCCGTGCGGCGAACATCAACACGGCGGCGGCTGATCTGGATATCGTGTTCGCTTTCGCCAAAATGTTGGACCCAACTTCTGTCGTGCGTGAGGGAGAGGCAACCAACATCGTCCGCACGGGCGGCATGTTTGATCAGCTCAACGCCATGGTTGCCCGGGTCCAGGGCGGCGCCCGCCTATCTGAGGATATGCGCCGCGATCTGCTGCGCCAGGCGGAAAGCCGCTTCGGCATCTACGCGGACCAATATGACGCGCTAGTCAACACATATCGCACTCTCGCGCAGGAAAATGGCCTCCCGGCCGATCAGATCGCCCGCATCACGGGCGGGCGCCGCGAGGGAACGCCGAGCATGCCGGGCGGGGTGGTAACGCCTCCCGGGGCCTCGGGGGCCCCGGCCGCCCCAGGGGCTGCGGTGCCCTCCCCGCAGGCGCCACAGCCCGAGCCGCAGCGCCCGGCATCCATCACGCGGAATTCCTTGCGCGGCATGACGACGGACCAGGTGCGCGGTTTAGCGACGCAGGCCGAGGGCCTCACGCCTGAGCAGCGCGCAGCCATCGCTGCGGACATCGAGCGCCGCGCTCGGAATATCCAAATGGGGCGCCCGGAATGAGCGAAACGGCATTTCCGCAGAATGACCCCCTGGCGCGTGCGCTAGAGCGCCTGGACGCAGCCAGGGCGGCCATGCAGCAGCGGGCGGCGGAGCCACTTCCGGCTGCTCCGCGCACGCGCCAGGATGTGACGCAGGACCTGGACATAGACCGGCGGCGTGGCGCCCCCGCATCGGTACGCGCAGCCGTAGGCGCGGCCCCGAGCGAGGCGGACAGGCTGGCTACTCTGCGCGGCACCTACCCGGATGCCCAGCCGCATGGTGACGGCAATTTCGTTTTCACCGATCCGCAGACCGGGCGCCGCACGCTCTATAATCCGCCCGGCTTTGATTGGGCGGATATCGCGTCTGTCGCGCCCGAAATCGGCGAACTGGGCGGCGGCATGGTCGGCGGCGGATTGGCCGCGCTGAGTGCCGCCCCTACCGGTGGTATGGGCGTGTTCGCGGTTCCGGCCGGCGTTGGCCTGGGGGCGGCGGCCGGACGCGAAATAGCTACCAGCGCGGCCCGGATCTTCAATGGCACCCGGGATACGCGAACCCTGCCGGCGCGGGTTGGCGATGCGGCCATTACAGCAGGCATCAATGCGGCTGCTGGGCCCGCCGCCGAGGCCGGGCTGGCGGCGGGGCGTGGCATCCTTGGGTCGGCCTCGCGCGGCTTCGGGCGCCGAACCGGCGATGCGGCATTGTCTGACTTCGCGGCCCTGAATGTGCCGCCGACACTTGGAACCGCGACCGGTAACCCCACAGTGCAGGTGATCGAGCGCGGCATCGGTGCGACCCCAGGTGGCGCGCAGCCGATGGTGCGCGCGCATGAGGCGCAGTCTGAGGCTCTCGGCGCCGCAGTTAGGCGGCAGGCTACTGAGCTTTCCGGCGGCGCGAACCCTGCTACTCGGGGCAGCACGGGCGGCCAATTACGCGGCGGGATGGAGACGGCGGCGACCCGCTTCCGGGCCCGCCAAGAAGGCCTCTACGACGAGGCCTATAATAGGATTGGGGCCGAGGTACCGGTTCCTGTGCCGGCCGTTTCCGCACTTCGTCAGCAGGTTACTGATGAGCTGGCGCAGGCCCCGGCTTCGCGTGCCCGCACGCTGGCGCCCATTGTCGGGCGCTTGGATGCGCTGCTTGCGGATGCTGGGGAAGGGGGTGTTCCTTTTGGGGCGCTTCGAGCTGTTCGGACTGATCTGGGGCGGGAACTGCATGCCCCTGTTACCGCTGCGTCCGCGCCAGCGTCGAACCAGATGCCATATCTGGACCGGCTCTATGGGGCGCTCTCCGATGATATGGGTGCAGCTGCACGCGCGGCCGGCCCAGAAGCTGAGCGCGCACTGTCTTTGGCCGACCGATACACGCGCTTCAACGCTACGCAGAACGTGCCAGCGATTGAGCGCATCCTAGCCACCAAAACGGACGAAGCGGCTTATAATGCCGTGTTCCCGGCGAGTAGGCGCCCAGATGCGCAGGTTCTCAATCGTGTGCTGCGGAACCTCACGCCTGCTGACCGGCGAGCATTGGCAGCTACCGTGCTGGATCGCATGGGGATGCCCACGCCAGGCGTCGCGGCCGGCGAGACATTCAGCCCGGCGACGTTCCTGACGAACTGGAACCGGCTGACGCAAGGCAACCCGGAAGCACGCCGTGCGCTGTTTGGAAGTGACCGCGAATTGGCCAGTGGGCTGGATAGGCTGGCCCGCGTAGCCGGCAGCATCCGGGATGCCTCCCGTGGCACCAACTGGTCGAACACCGCTGCTGTCGCCACCGCCGGCGGCGCTGCGCTCTCTGCCATGGGGGATATCGGCGAGGGGGATGCCGGCGGCTTGATGCGCACTATCGGCGTGACCTTAGTCGCCCCCTATGTCGCGGCGCGCTTGCTGACGAGCCCGGCATTTGTTCGCTGGGCAGCCCGCTCGGCTGAAGACGCAGCAGGCGGCGCGCTTCCGGAAAGTGCTGTGACAGCACTCGCCCGCGTGGGCGTGCTCAATCCGCAGATACGCCGCGAGGTTGAGCAGCTTCAGATGGCACTTCGCGCTGCTCCATCCAGGCCACCCCCAGCGCCAATGCCAACCAGATAGCGACCAGAGCCACACCAGCCCCAACCGCCATGACCCGCTCGGGATGCCAATAGCGCAGCCCGTGAGCGGCGTCGTGTGCGGCCGCCCTGAACGCCAGGAACACCACCCCCGCGATGCAAACCGCCGGGACAATCCACTCATCCATGGGAGCCACCCTTGGCCGACATTCAGACTGCCACCTGGACGGAAACGGCCAGTGGGAACAGCGCGACCCCGCCCAACGGAATGCCCGAGGGGCAGAGCGCTGCATCCGTCAACGACGGTGTGCGGGAGATCATGGGGGCCATCAAGCGCGAGTATAACCGCAGCCATCCTGTCCAGGCCAGCACAGGTTCAGGGGCAGCCTATTTGCTGACCTATACGGTGGCTCCTGATGCATGGGCTGACGGCCTAACTTTTGCTTTCTGGGCTCATGCCGCCAACTCTACCGGCGCCACCTTGGCGCCCGCGCTGTTGGCGGCCAAAGTGATGTATGAGAATGGCCCCTTGGGGCCTATTCCCGTCCGGGCCGGCAGCATTAAAGCCCGCCAGTTGGTCGTTGCGTCCTATAGCGCGGCTGATGACCGGCTGGTGCTATTGTCGCCCTCGGCCCGCTCATCCTCCGGCGCCGATATCGGCGATCTCAAGCACACGGCGGCAGCTTCGGCGCCCGCTGGGTGGCTGTTCTGCGCGGGCCAGGCCATCAGCCGAACAACCTATGCAGACCTGTTCTTCGCCATCGGAACGGCGTTCGGTACCGGCGATGGCAGCACCACCTTCAACCTGCCGGATGCCCGAGGGCGCACGCTGTTCGGCCGCGATAACATGGGTGGTACGGCCGCATCCCGGCTGACGGTGCCTATTGACGGCTCGACACTGGGGGCTTCCGGCGGCCATCAGGCCCTTCAGGCGCACACGCACGGCATCAACGATCCAGGCCACGCGCACACCGGCTACACGGACAGCCAGGGTATCCATGCCCACACCGGCACCACGGCCTGGGTCGGCGATCATACCCACGGATATGTCCGCAGTGATGGGGCATCCGGCGGCACGCCGAACAGTTCCCCCAGCGGCACTGCCCCTGCATCGATCCAGACCGATCCGGCCGGAGCGCACAGCCACACATTCACGACGGACGTAGGGGGCGGGCACAGCCACAATGTCCAGACTTATAACAGCCCGACCGGGGTTTCCACTGTCTCTAGTGGTGACGGGAACGCGCAGAATATCCCGCCGGGCCTGGTCGTGAATACCATCATTTTCACGGGAGTTTTCGCATGAGCGGCTCCACGATCAGCGGCTTGCCGCCCATCACTGATCCGCTTGAAATCCAGGCATTGGCCCCGGTGGTGCAGGGTGGGCAGACCAGAAAAGCCACGGTTTCCGAGTTGGCGACGGCGATGGGCTTTGCTGTGGGTGTCGATTTCAACTCGCGGGCGGCGAAATCGGCCAACCTGTCTGATCTAGTTTCGGCAAGCGCAGCCCGCTCGAACCTTGGCCTTGGCGCCCTTGATGTCTCGGCCCCCGGGGTTCTGGGGATCAATGCGGGCGTTGTTGTCCAGCCTGTCAACGCGCAGCACGCGACGCTGACGTTCGGGAACGGCTGGCAGTTTGGCCAGGATAGCGCGAGCAACGGGACAAAGGATTTTTTCCTTTACCAGGGGCTCACCGGCTTTCTGCCTATGCTGTGGGACACGGCCGGGCGGCGGCAGGATTTCTGCCGGTGGGATCGCACGGACGGCCCCGCCAACAGCTATGAAAAGGTGCTGTGGACCCAGAATATCCTGGGTGGGATCGGCATCAATGCGCCCGGCCGTGGCACGACGACTGTGTTTCGCGCGGAGTGCCAGATCGGTGAGATCGCGGATGCTGGCAACGGCACGAACAGCGAAAGCACCGTGTCCTACCAGGTCACCTATGCCCGGGCTGATCGTGCGCAGCGCGCTTGGAATATCTGGGGCGCAGATCACATCGTCTACGATGCCCGTGGTGGTGATGTCATCGGCGGTGTGACCCGCGATACGCCCACCTATTTCGTCGGCCATAGTCTGCGGGTCCACGCGTTTAACGATCTGCGCGCCAAAACGGGCGGTCAGCACGGTAGCTATGGGATGGCGCTGACCACCCGGCCATTCGATGCTGGCGAGACGGCAGATACAAGCAGCGGCTCCCGCGCCGGGTGGTCAACGCAGCCGATGAACGCACTGCTGAGCCTGTCGGGTTTCAGTGGTCTGAACGGCGGCACGATCACCAGCGGCACGGACCCGGGCGCTGGCTCGGCGGCTGATTTCGCCCTGCTGATCGGCGGAGGCGGCGGGAGCATCTACCTGGCTGACGACGCCCGGAGCAAATTCGGCACGGGCGTCGGCATTTGCGACTACACGACCAGTGGCCTGTACGTGCAGCAGCCGCTAGCCGGATATGAGGAGACGGGTATCCCGGTGCTGATCGCGCCGGGCGGCGCGCCGTCCCGCTGGGGCGATACGGCCGCCAGCGCCAGCAACGCCACCCTGATCCTGGGCCAACGTGCGGCGGGGGAAAGTCCGCTAGCGCTGGTGGGTGTGCTGCCCGAGGGCGACGCCAACAGTCGCACGGCGGACGTGGTGCGCGATGCGTTCGGATACCTTCGCTATGCAGGCTCCACGGTCGGCGGGGCGGCTCTGGTGCGTCTGGGGCATATCTCTCCGGCTGCTGGGGATGCCTCCGCCGAGGCATCTCTCCCAGCGGGCTACACCGCCTGGGAACTCGATATCGCCTACCTGGTGCCGACTGCCTCTGCCCCACTGACGTGCCAGGTATCGCTCGATAATGGCGCAACCTGGATCACCAGCGGGTACATGATCGGGGGCATGGATAGCAGGGGTACACTCACGGATAGCTCCGGCGCCACCGCCATCCTCAGCCACTCGATCTATGCAGGGGCGCCCGTTAGCGGCCGGCTGACGATCAAGTGCCAGCCTGGATTGGTCCTCATGACGGGGGCGCTGGCGGGGCAGTATTCGGCCACGGCCCTGGCCACGGCTCAATTCAGCAATTCCGTGGCAGCGGCGACCGCGCCCACTCGGGTGAGGTTCGGGTTCTCTGCCACCACGTTCGCGGCATCGTCCGGGCAGGCCCGGATCACCTTGAGCGGCGTGGTTTGAGCGCACTGCTTCGGGTCTGACAGCAACAAATTCAGTGATGGAGGGGCGCGCTTAACACGCGCCGTCGATGATATGCGTCCATTGTTTCTTTCGGGTGTGCCGAAAACGTACACGGCCACGACTGGCGGCGCGGTCTGGGCGCGCCCGCCGGCAACCGGCGCTTCCATCATGATCATGAAAAACCTGGGTGTCTCCGATATCGCGGTGGCCTTCGGGCAATCTGATATCGCGGCGGCGGGACTGCCCACAGTGCAGACAGCGCTGCGGTGACGGGGGGAAAGATGTCTGACGAACCCATGCTCGCGGTGCCCGTGGCGCTGGCACAGTGGCTGTCTGAGTATCTCGGCCGCCAGCCACACGACCAGGTGGCGCAGCCCCTGGCGATGCTGCGCCAGTGTAAGCCCGTTGCCCAGGCGGCCGTGGAAAACCCGGCGCCGTGACTGACTCCGAGCTGGAAACGCTTTTGGAGCGCGCATCCGAGGCGGGGGCGCGAAAAGCCCTGGCCAGTGTCGGCCTGCACGACGACGGCGCCGCGATGGATGTCCGCGACCTGCGCGGGCTGCTCGATGCCTGGCGCGAGATGCGGCGAGCGGCGGTGCGCAGCGTCGGGACCGCCATCACCACAATCCTGCTGGGCCTGCTCGTGGCTGGGGCTGCTGTGAAAATTTGGAGGGACTGATGCCTGACCCGAAGACCAGCCGGGGATACCGGAATAAGAACCCCGGGAACCTGAACTACATCGCTGATCCGCAGCGCGCTTGGCGCGGCCAGATCGGGATGGGGGATAGCTGGATGGAGCCCAGCAAGCGCCGGTTTGGGGAATACGACACGCATGCGAACGGCATTCGCGCCATCGCTGGACAGCTCGTGGTCAACCAGACGCGGCGCGGCCTGAGCACCATCGCGGCGCAGATCGGTTCCTGGGCGCCTCCATCCGACAACAACAACACGGACGCCTATGTGCGCCGGGTAGCCACGGCTGTCGGCGTGACGCCAACGGCGCGGGTGGATGTGCGCTCCTATTCCGTCATGCGGCCCCTGGTCGCGGCCATCATCGACATGGAATGTGCTGGCCAGCCCTACACGGATGCGGAGATTGACGAAGGGTTGGCGCTGTACGGCATCACGCCGTACAGCGAGCAGCGCGTCGCCACCATGGCCCAGGCCGCCCAGACCGGTACCGGCGCGGCCTCCATCAACGTCGCCACCCTGACCGGCGCGGCAGGCGTCGCGGCGCCAATCCTGACCAGCCTCGGCGGATGGCCCTGGCAGGCCACTGTGGCGCTGGTGGTCGCCGCCGCCATCGGCGTGGTGGCCTGGACGCTTAGCCAGAGGAAGACGGCGTGAAGACGACGATCAAGCCAGAAAAGGCCGTGACATCTCGGGGGTTCACGCGCTGGGTTCATCCGAAAATGCGCGGATATCTGATGGCGTGTTGCGACTGCGGTCTTGTGCATGAGATGCAGTTCAAGGCTATCGCCGTCAAAGATCGCCGGGCAGGGCGGTTCATCTACGCTGAATTGCCGGAAGATGTGTTCCGCGTTCAATTCCGGGCTCGCCGCGCGGTGCTGGCGACCAAAGCGCAGCGGAAGACGGCGTGATGCTCACGGCGCTATGGGCTCGCGTCCAGGGCTGGCTCGCGGTGGCCGGGGCGGTGCTGGCCGCCCTCGGCGCTGCGTGGCTGGCCGGGCGGCGTAGCGCGACACAGGCCGCCGCTGCCCGTCAGGCCGAACAGATCGCCGCCCAAGCCCAGGAGAGAGCCAGTGTGGAAATGGATGTCGCTCGCGTGCCTGATCCTGCTGCCGAGTTGCGGCGCGATTGGGCGCGCTGACTGTACCGCGTGGCGCCCGATCCTGGTCGGAGAGGGTGACACGCTGACCCGCGAGACAGCCGCCGCGATCCTGGCGCACAACCGCTTGGGTCGCAGGATTTGCGGTTGGTGATGTTAATGCGGCGGGCGAACTTGTAAGCGGGATTTACAGGTTCAGGGCTCACTCATGCCCGGCCGCGCCCAAAACTGTCCGGGGCTTCCACCCGGCGCCTGCTTGCGCACCGCAGTCTGCTGGCAATGGGGAGTTACCCCTCGGCCCAGCCGCCGCCTCCCCGGGTAAGCCCCAGAGAGTGACCAGAATTGAAACTGCGGGCCGGGGCTTGATACCCGGCTACTTGGACGCGGCCCGCCCGATCACCCTTACGCCGCCTTTTTTACCCTGGCTCTTCCGCGCCACCAACTCGGGCTGCAACGCTCCAGGAACCAAAAACCTGCCCTCTAGCATTGCGTGTCCATCCACGCCGCCGCAGCCCCAGCATTCTAGCCGGGGCGGGGCGGGGGAGCAAGAACGAAACGTGATTCTGCGTCGGTGCGGCTGCACGGATTTTGCACGGATGGGCGCGGGATTTTGCGATTCGCCGCGCACCCTAGTGAACGATGCTTGGCCCGGATGATCTCTACGGGCCAAGCAAAATCATGGAATTAATGGTGCTGCCAGAGAGGATTGAACTCTCGACCTCTCCCTTACCAAGGGAGTGCTCTACCACTGAGCTACGGCAGCGATGCGGCGCCTTCTATGGGGTTGCGATGGGCTTGGCAACCCCCGTGGCGGACAGATTGGGCCCACCTCTCAGAACTCAGCGTCGAACTCCAGCTCGGTGATCCGCGCCTCCGGTTCCTCCTTCGCCGCGGCCACCCATTCCTGGAAGTCGGGCCAAGCCTCGATAGTGCGGGCATAGCCCTCGCACACCGCGTCCAGCGCCACGTCATAGCTGCGGAAGCGCGTGACCACCGGGGCGAACATCGCATCCGCCACCGTGCATCGCGCCCCGAACAGCCAGGGACCGCCCCAGCGGCCCAGGCAATCGCGCCACAGGAACTGGATTCGCTCGATATCCGCCCGCGCCGCCGACCACACCGGGAATCCGGGCACGAAGGCGCGCAGGTTCATCGGCAGAGAGGAGCGCAGGGCATGAAACCCCGCATGCATCTCACCGCAGATCGACCGGCAGCGCGCCCGCGCCACGCGGTCGGCGGGGAACATCCCGGCCTCGGGGCGCAGCTCGTTCAGGTATTCGGCGATGCCCAGCGTGTCCCACACCTCGGCCCCCTCATGCTCCAGGCAGGGGATGAGGATGGAGGAGGAGTTCAGCAGCAGCTCCGCCCGGGTGCCCGGGTCGTCGGGCGAGACCGCCTGCACCCGGAAGGGCAGGCCGGACAGCCGCGCGATCAGCCAGCCCCGCATGGACCAGGAGGAATAGTTGCGCGTGCTGATCCGCAGCAGCGCCTGCGCTTCCGGCGCGGGAGCCACCGTAGGCTTCTTCCGGGATTTCGTGCCAGACATGCCGATCCTCTCGCTGCCCAGGCAGGCTATCAAGCAATTCGCGTTTGCGAAACGCCTTGCCGCTGGCAACATGGGCGCCTGAATATGGGGCGGCAAGCATGATCTATCCGATGCTGCAGACGGGCCAGGACATCCTCTCCCCGCTGCGTCTGCAGGCGCGCGGGCTGGGGCAGCTGCTGGAGGGCTGGGCCCACCCGCACCCGGTGTTCGGCGGACTGCGCGCCCTGCGCGCGGCGCTGGAGGTGTTCGGCCATGCGGGCCTCGGCACCGCCCGCCCCGCCTATGACATCGCTCCCGTGCGCGTCGGCAACCGCCTGGTGGAGGTGCATGAGGAGGCGGTGGCCAGCACCCCTTTCGCCACCCTGCTGCGCTTCCGCAAGGATATCGACCAGCCCTTGCCCAAGCTGCTGGTGGTGGCGCCCATGTCGGGCCATTTCGCCACCCTGCTGCGCGGCACGGTGCAGGTGCTGCTGCAGGACCACGACGTCTACATCACCGACTGGCACAATGCGCGCGACGTGCCGCTGGCCGCCGGCCGCTTCGGCCTGGACGAATACATCGAGCATATCATGCGGTTCCAGCGCGCCATCGGCCCCGGCGCGCATATGCTGGCGGTGTGCCAGCCCGTGGTGGCCGCCCTCGCCGCCGTGGCGCTGATGGCGGAGGACCGGGACCGCAACTCCCCCCGCAGCCTGACGCTGATGGCCGGCCCCATCGACGCCCGCCAGAACCCCACCGACGTGAACCGCCTGGCCGAGAGCAAGGACATCGCCTGGTTCCGCTCCAACCTGATCTCGGAGGTGCCGTGGCGCCACCGGGGTGGCGGGCGGAAGGTCTATCCGGGCGCGTTGCAGCTCTCGGCCTTCATGACCATGAACATCGGCCGCCACATGAAGGCGCATCACGAGCAGTTCTGGTCCCTGTTCGACGGTGACGCCGCCAAGGCCGCCCAGCACCGCCGCTTCTACGACGAATACCTGGCGGTGATGGATCTGCCGGCCGAATTCTTCCTGGAGACCGTGCAGACCGTGTTCCAGGACCACGCCCTGGCCAAGGGCGAACTGACCTGGCGTGGCCGCCCCGTGCGGCCGGAGGCGATCCGCCGCACCGCCATCATGACGGTGGAGGGCGAGCGCGACGACATCTGCGGCATCGGCCAGACCATGGCGGCGCTCGACCTGTGCCGCAGCCTGCCGGTAACGATGCGCAGCCATCATCTGCAGACCGGGGTGGGCCATTACGGCGTGTTCAGCGGCCGGCGCTTCGCCAACATGATCTATCCCCGCGTGCGGGAGATGATCCAGATCAACCAGGGGTAGTCAGCCCCTGAGCGACATCGGCCGCAGCCACACCGCGGTCCCCCAGCCCAGCACCCCGTTCAGCAGCACCGCCCGCAGGATGATCTGCTGGTTGCCGCCCGCGAAATGCGGCAGCCCCTTCAGCGTGGCGATCCAGGTGAAGACGGAGCCCGTGATCACCGCCGCCCCGAACAGGAAGCCCGTCAGCAGGTCCGGCAGGCGGGTCAGGCGCAGCAGCAGCGCCAGGACGATGCCCCAGACTCCGCTCCAGAATGCCAGCGAGACGAATTGCGGCACCCCCAGCGGCGCCACCCGGCCCATCGGGAAGGGCGCCGGCACATGCCCGATCCAGGGCCGCAGCCCATCGCCCAGATAATGCAGCAGGTGCACCGTGCCCTGGTGGAACACCAGAAACGCTAGCACACCCGCGATGAAGCCGAGTTTGACCGCCTTGAGCATGGCGCGAAGCTAGCCGCCCCCCGGCTTGCCGTCACGGCCCATGATGGGCAGGCTCCGCCCCAGTTGAGGAATTGGAGAAGAAACGTGAGCGGCATGAACGGTGCGGAATCCCTCGTCCACTCCCTGCTGGGGGCCGGGGTCGAGGTGTGTTTCAGCAATCCCGGCACCAGTGAGATGCATTTCGTCGCGGCGCTGGACCGGGTGCCCGGCATGCGCTGCGTGCTGGGTCTGCAGGAAAACATCGTCACCGGCGCGGCCGATGGCTACTACCGCATGGCGGGCAAGCCCGCTGTCACCCTGCTGCATTGCGCGCCGGGCCTGGCGAACGGCCTGGCCAACCTGCACAACGCGCGCCGCGCCCGCAGCGGCATCGTGAACTGCGTGGGCGACCAGGCCACCTATCACCGGCAATACGACGCGCCGCTGACCGGCGACACCGAGGGCTTCGCGCGCGGCGTCTCCCACTGGGTGCGCACCGCCGCCCGGGCCGAGGATGTGGGCGCCGAGGGCGTGCAGGCCGTGCAGGCCGCGATGACCTATCCGGGCCAGATCGCCACCATGATCCTGCCCTCGGACACCTGCTGGAACCCGGGCGGCGTGGTGGCCGCCCCCCTGCCGGTGCCGGAAGTGCCGAAGGCCGACCCGCATCTGGTCCGCGCCGCGGCCAATGTGCTGCGCACCAAGCAGAATGTGCTGATCCTGCTCGGCGGCGCCCCGGCCCAGACCGAGGCCGCCCAGCAGGCCGCCTGGAACATCGCGCAGAAGACCGGCGCGCGCATCCTGGCCGAGACCTCCACCCCCCGCATGGCGCGCGGCCAGGGCCGTTTGCAGCTGGAGCGCGTGCCCTATCCGGCGGCCCAGGCGATCGAGAACCTGAAGGCGGTCGAGCATATCATCCTGGTCGGCAGCAAGGGCCCGATCGGCTTCTTCGCCTATCCCAACATGCCCTCCAAGCATTACCCCGAGAGCGCGCAGCTGCATCTGCTGACCCGCCCCGAGCAGGATGCCGAGGCCGGGCTGCTGGCCCTGGCCGATGAGCTGGGCGCCACCCACACCCCCTTCGCCGATCCCGGCCCCCGCCCCGAGGCGGCCCGTGGCGCCCCCACCCCGGAGGGGCTGGCCCGCACCGTGGCGGCCCTGATGCCCGAGGACGCGATCATCGTGGATGAGAGCGTCTCCTATGGGCGCGGCTTCTTCCCGCAGACCTTCGCCGCGCCCCGGCATGACTGGCTGCAGATCACGGGCGGCGCCATCGGCTGCGGCTTCCCGCTGGCCACCGGGGCCGCCATCGGCGGCGGCGGCAAGCGGGTGATCGCGCTGCAGGCCGATGGCTCGGGCATGTACACGGTGCAGGCGCTGTGGACCCAGGCGCGGGAGAAGCTGCCGGTGACCACCATCGTGCTGTCCAACCGTAAGTATCAGATCCTGCTGGGCGAATATCTGGGCGTGGGCGCCAACCCGGGCCCCACGGCGCTGGACATGCTGGACCTGGGCAACCCCGATATCGGCTGGGTGAAGCTGGCCGAGGGCATGGGCGTGCCCGCCGCCCAGGCCACCACGCTGGACCAGCTGGGCGACCTGCTGAGCCAGAGCCTGACCAGCACCGGGCCGTTCCTGATCGAGCTGGTGATCTGAGGGCGCGATGCCGGGCGGCATCCCCGCCCGGCGAACCTGTCCTAGATTTCAGGGAATCGCACTGGTAATCCGGGATCGTTCAGCTTAGGTTCAGCTTCGCCGGTACCTCGCTGCTGAAGCAATGTCATGCCCCTGTCGCGGCTTCGCCGCAATCGGTGCGCATGCTTCCAGTGTTCCGGCAGGCATCGAATGCCTTGGCAGGAACTGACTGGAAAAACCATGGACGTGATCGATCCGCCCGCCGTGCCCGCCAAGCCGCAGGCCAAGGCCGCGGAACACCAGGACAAGATGACGCCGGCCCCGGTCAGGGCAGGCCGCCCCTGGTTGTGGCTGCTGCTGCTCGGCACCGCGTTGGCCGGTGTGGGCGCGGGCGTGATGGTGCTGAACGAACACGCCGAGGCCACGCGCAACACGCCCTCCCTCGCCACCGCCCCGGCGCCTTCGGCGCCCGGCGAGTTCCGTCTTTCCGAAGCCGAGATGCGCGCGCTGCGCATCGAGCCCGTGGCCAGCCGCAGCTTCCGCGCCGAACGCGTGGCCGAGGGCCGGATCTCGGTGAACGAGGACCGCTCCACCCCCGTGCTGGCGCCCTTCACCGGCCGCGTCACCCGCGCCTTCGTGCGGCTGGGCGACAGCGTGGCCGCCGGCGCGCCGCTGTTCGAGGTCGAGACCCCCGACGTCACCTCCGCCGCCAATGACCTGCTCTCCGGGCTGGACAATGTGCGCAAGGCCGAGACCGCCCTGGCCCAGGCCCGGCGTGAGGACCAGCGCCAGCAATCCCTGTTCGGCGCCCGCGCCGCCAGCCAGCGCGACGTGGAGCAGGCGCGCGCCGCCCTGCGCTCCGCCGAATCCGACCTGCACATCGCCGAATCGGCCCAGGCCGCCGCGCGGGACCGCCTGCGCGTGCTGGGCCGGGACGCCCAGGCCATCGCCGAGATCGAGCGCACCCGCCAGGTCAGCGGTATCGTCACCGTCACGGCGCCCTTCGCCGGCACCATCACCCAGCGCCGCCTGTCCCCCGGCATGTGGCTGACCTCGGGCCAGGGCGACCCGGTGCTGACCATCAGCGACCTGTCCAGCAAGTGGCTGGTCGCCGCGGTGCGCGAGATGGACGTGCCGCTGATCCGCGACGGCTTGCCGCTGGAAGTCTCCGTCGGCGCCCTGCCGGGCCGCACCTTCGAGGCGCGGATCACCCGCACCGGCGCGGGCCTCGACCCCACCACCCGCCGCATGACCGTGCAGGCGGAGGTGCGGGACGAGCAGAACCTGCTGCGCCCCGAGATGTTCGCCACCTTCCGCATCGAGGTGGGCGAGGCCCGGGACAACCCCGCCGTGCCGGTCAGCGCCATCGTCTATCGCGGTGCCGAGGCCAATGTCTGGGTGGCGATGGATGGCGGGCGCTTCATCATGCGCCGCATCACCACCGGCAACCGCAGCGGCGACCTTCTGGAAGTGACCGAGGGCCTGTCGGCCGGCGACCGGATCGTGACCGGCGGCGTGCTGTTCATAGACCGCGCAGCCCGCATAGATTAACCAGAACTTATATTCGCCCGGGGTAGTCCATGCGCCAGATCGTCGCCTTCTCGTTGCAGCGCAGGGCGCTGGTGCTGCTGCTTTTCGCGGTGTTCGTGGCGACCGGGGTGGCGGGCTTCCTGCGCCTGAACATCGAGGCCTACCCGGACCCGGTGCCGCCCCAGGTGGTGATCATCGCCCAGAATCCTGGCCAGAGCGCCGAGGAGATCGAGCGCTACGTCACCATCCCCATCGAGGTGGCGATGGCCGGGCTGCCCAACCTGAACGTCATCCGCTCCACCAGCCTGTTCGGGCTGTCGGATGTGCGGGTGCAGTTCACCTTCGCCTACAATTACGAACAGGCCCTGCAGCAGGTGCTGAACCGGCTGGCCACGCTGTCGGGCCTGCCGGATGGGGTGTCGCCCACCATCTCGCCCCTCAGCCCCATCGGCGAGATCATGCGCTACCGGCTGGTGGGCCCGCCGGGCTTTTCGCCCGATGACCTGAAGACCCTGCAGGAATGGGTGCTGGAGCGCCGCTTCCGCCGGGTGCCGGGGGTGGTGGATGTCAGCACCTTCGGCGGGCGCAGCAAGGCCTACAACGTGGTGGTCGATCTGCCGCGGATGAATGCCTACAACCTGTCCCTGCCGGATGTGATCCAGCGCGTGCGCGCGGGCAACCTGACGGTGGGCGCGGGCACGGTGAACATCGGCCCGCAATCGGCCGTGGTGCAGGGCATCGGGCTGATCCGCAGCATCGACGACGTGCGCAACATCGTCCTGGCCAACGCCGAGGGCGGCACCTCCGTCCTGCTCAGCGACATCGCGACGGTGGAGGTCGGCGCCCTGCCGCGCCTGGGCATCGCGGGCCATGCGGATGACGACGAGGCGGTGCTGGCCACCATCCTGATGCGCCGGGGCGAGCAGACCCTGCCCACCATCCACGCCGTGCAGCAGGAGGTGGCGCGCATCAACGCGGGCGGCGTGCTGCCCCCCGGCGTGCGCATCCTGACCATCTACGACCGCGAGGACCTGGTGAAGATCACCACCAAGACGGTGGTGAAGAACATCATCGAGGGCGTGATCCTCATCCTCATCATCCAGTACCTGTTCCTGGGTGACCTGCGGGGCGCCATCGTCATCGCGGCGACCATTCCCTTCGCCTTCTTCTTCGCCATCCTGCTGATGCTGGTCAGGGGTGAGAGCGCCAACCTGCTCTCCCTCGGCGCGCTGGATTTCGGCCTGCTGGTGGATGCGACCGTGATCATGGTCGAGAACATCTACCGCCACCTGCACCTGGCCCGGAAACACCCGCATCTGCGCCCCTCCGCCAGCGGGCAGGGGCTGTCGGGCATCCAGCTGATCATCCTGCGGGCTGGCGGGGAGGTGGACAAGGCGATCTTCTTCTCCGCGCTCATCATCGTGGCCGCCTTCATGCCGCTGTTCACGCTGGGCGGCATCGAGGGCCGCATCTTCGGCCCGATGAGCAAGACCTACGCCTATGCCATCGCGGGCGCGCTGTTCGCGACCTTCACCATCACCCCGGCCCTGTCGGCCGTGCTGCTCAGCGAGAACAGCCAGGAGAAGGACACGCTGCTGGTCCGTGGCTCCCGCTGGGTGCATGAGCGCTGCTACGCGGTGGCGATGGGCGCGCGGAAGGTGGTGCTGATGCTCTCGGCCGTGCTGCTGGCCGCCGTGGTGTGGCTGGCGACCCTGCTGGGCGCCGAATTCCTGCCGACGCTGGAGGAAGGCAACCTGTGGGTGCGCGCCATCATGCCCGCCACCATCAGCCTGGAGGAAGGCCACGCCACCGTGAACGGCATCCGCCGCACGCTGGGCGAATTCCCGGAGGCGATCACCGTCACCTCCCAGCATGGCCGGCCGGATGACGGCACGGACAGCGCGGGCTTCTTCAACTCCGAATTCTTCATCCCGCTGCGCCCGCCGCATGAATGGACCACCGGCCACAACCGCGAACAGCTGGTCGCCGCCATCAACCGCCGCCTGACGGAGCGTTTCCTGGGGGTGGAGTTCAGCTTCTCCCAGGCGATCAGCGACAACGTGCAGGAGGCGGCCTCGGGCGTGAAGGGCGCCAATGCCGTGAAGGTCAGCGGCCCGGATACCGACGTGCTGGCCCGCATCGCCGAACAGGTGCGCGCCGCCATCGAGCATGTGCCGGGTGTCGCCGACCTGGGCGTGTTCCGCACCCAGGGCCAGCCCACGGTGGCCATCACCATCGACCGGGCGCGGGCCGCGCGCTTCGGCCTGCCGGTGGAGGACATCAACGACGTGGTCCAGGCCGCGATCGGCGGGCGGGAGGCCGGGCGGCTGTATGAGCGCGGGGCGGACCGCAACTTCCCGATCATGGTGCGCCTCGCAGCGCCGTTCCGCGACAATATCCAGGCCATCGGGCGCATCCCGGTGGGCGGGCCGCGCGCGGCCACGCTGGGCGATGTGGCGGAGATCGAGCTGGTCTCCGGCACCTCCTACATCTACCGCGAGGATTCGACGCGCTACGTGCCCATCCGCTTTTCCGTGCGCGGGCGCGACCCGTCCAGCACGGTGCAGGAGGCACAGGCGACCGTGGCGCGGCGGGTGCAGCTGCCGCCCGGCTATTCCCTCTCCTGGGAAGGCGAGTTCAAGAACCTGCAGGAGGCGGTGGGCCGGCTGACCCGGGTGGTGCCCGTGGCCTTCGCGCTGGTGATGCTGCTGCTCTACATCCAGTTCAACAACGTGCGTGAGATGCTGCTGGTGCTGGGCATCGTGCCGCTGTCCGTCACGGGCGGCATCGCGGTGCTGGCGCTGGCGGGGCTGAACTTCTCGGTGCCGGCGGCCATCGGCTTCCTGGCGCTGTTCGGCATCACGGTGATGGAGGGCATCATCATGCTGTCCCACTTCAATCATTTGCGATCCGAAGGGCTGCTCTGGCGTGAGGCGCTGGACCAGGCCGGCCGGGATCGCCTGCGCCCGGTGCTGATGACCTGTTTTGCCAGCTTCTGCGGGCTGCTGCCCATGTCGCTGGCCACCGGCATCGGCAGCGACGTGCAGAAGCCGCTCGCCCTTGTGGTGGTAGGCGGAATCGGTCTTGTTCCCTTTTTCATTCTGGTGGTGTTTCCGGCCATGATCGACGCATTGGGGCGCCCCAAGGGGCTTGAGCACAGCGAGCAGCAGTTGCGGGAGCGCCGCGCCCGCGCCGGCCTGCATGACGGAACGCACGCATGAACACCCCCCGTACCTTGCTGGCGGCCCTGCTGCTGGGCTGCACGGCGCTGACCGCGCCGCCCCTGATCCAGCCCGCCACAGCCCAGAACCGGCCCGCCGCCACCCCGGCCGCCGGCGCCCCGCAGCCCATCACCATCGAGGCGGCGGAGCAGCTGCTGCTGGACCGCAACCTGACCGTGATCGCGGCCCGGCGCGGGGTGGATGCGGCGCGCGCGCGGCGCCTCGTCGCGTCCTCCCTGCCGCCGCCGCAGGTGTCGGTGGGCAACACCTTCGCCAATTTCCAGGAACGCGCGCGCGGCGGCATCACCGGCGCCCGCTTCTTCGGGCCGAACAACAACGTCAATGTCGGCATCAGCATGCTGGTGGAGCTGGGCGGCAAGCGTGAGCTGCGCACCCGCCTGGCGCAGGAGAATATCGGCGCCGCCGAAGCGCAGGTGCTGGACGCGCTGCGCACCCAGCTGTTCACCCTGCGGCAGAACTTCATCGCGGCGCTGGCCGCGCGCGCCAATCTGGAAGTGGCGCTGGCCAACCGCGCCTCGCTGGACAACACCGAGAACCTGCTGCGCCGCCGCCTGCGCGATGGCGCGATCCCGGAGGGCGACCTGCTGCGCTTCCAGGCCAGCCGCGTGGTGTTCGAGGCGGATGTGACCACCAACGCCCAGGCCTATGCCGCGGCCGTCGCCGCCGTGGCGGTGACGCTGGCCGCCGATGCCGCCGATGGCCGCGCGCTGCCCGAACCCGCGGCACCGCCGCCCGCGCGCGGGCGCGCCCAGGGCGTGCCCACCGCCTCCATCGCGCGCGTGGTGCCCGCACTGCCCTTCGACGTGCAGGGCCGCTTCACCGCCATCCCTGACCTGGGGGTCACGCGCGAACAACTGGCCGAGGCCGTGCAGGACCGCGCCGATGTGGTGGCCGCCGCCCGCTTCGCCGCCGCCGCCGGCGCCAATCGCAGCCTGGCCGAGGCCGGGCGCTGGCGCGACGTGACGGTCAGCGCGGGCGCCAACCGAACCCGCCTGTCGCAGGACCAGCCCACCAGCCAGGTGCCGATCACCGCCAGCAACCAGTTCACGGTGCAGCTGGGCATCCCGATCTTCACGCGCCGGATCACGGAAGGGAATATCGGCGTGGCCAATGGCCAGGCCGCCGCCGCCGAGGCCCAGGCCCGCGGCGCCCTGTTGCAGGCGCGCGCGGATTTCGCCACGGCCTGGAGCCAGTACGAGCAATCCCGCACCCTGCTGCGCCTGTACACCAGTGGCGCGCTGGGCCGGGCCGAGGCCGCCTATCGCAGCGCGGAGCAGGCCTATCTGGCCGGCGGGTCCTCGCTGCTGGATGTGATGGACGCGCTGCGCACGCTGAACACTACCCGGGTGGCGGCGAACCAGGCGCGGGCGGCCTATCTGACGGCGCTGGCCGGGCTGGAGCAGGCGACGGGCGTGTCGGGGATCTCGCCGACCTTGAGGTGAGGTCCGGGCCTGCGGATAGTTGGCTTCGGGATGCGGCTGGCGAGGGATTTTTCGTGCTGGCCAGGAAGAAGCCGAAGCCAATGCCGGGGCATTGGCGAGGGTTCTGACGCCGCCGGCGCGGAAAAGCACCGCCTGACGCGCCCGTAAGCCAGCTGTCCGCAGGCCCTAATCCCGCCGGCGCATCGCCCGGGTCAGGATCATCACCGGCACCAGCCCCGCCAGCACGATCAGCAGGGCGGCGCTGGAGGCCTCGGCGAGCCTCTCGTCCGAGGCCAGCGTGTTCACCCGCACCGCCAGCGTGTCGAAATCGAAGGGGCGGATGATCAGGGTCGCGGGCAGTTCCTTCATGGTGTCCACGAAGACCAGCAACCCCGCCGAGAGCATCGCCCCGCGCGACAGCGGCATCTCGACGCGCCACACCGCCCGGCCGGCGGTGGCGCCCAGGCTGCGGGCGGCGTCCCGCAGGCTGGGCTTCAGTCGGGCCAGCCCGCTTTCCAGCCCCCCCAGCGCCACCGCCATGAACCGCACGAGATAGGCGAAGACCAGCGCTGCGATGCTGCCTGACAGCACCAGCCCGACCGAAACGCCCAGATGCGCCCGCGTCCAGCCGTTCAGCGCATTGTCGAAGATGCCGAAGGGCATCAGCGTGCCCACCGCGATCACGCTGCCCGGCAGGGCATAGCCGAGTGCCGCCACCCGGGCGGAAACCCGCGTCAGCCAATGGCCCGAAAGCCGCACCCCCCAGGCCAGCACCCCGGCCAGCGCCACCGCCAGCACGGCCGTGATCCCGGCTAGCAGCAGGGAATGCGTGGCGTAGGGCAGGTAGCGGTGGGGCGAGAGCGGGTCACCCGCCTGCAAGGCCAGCACCAGCAGCGTGCCGGCGGGCACCAGGAAGCCCAGCAGCACCGGCATTAGGCAGGCCGCCAGCGCCAGCCAGGCCTTGAACCCCGCCAGCTGTACGGGGCGGAAGGGCGGGTGGCGCGTGGTCATGGGGTGATAGCGCCGGCCGCCGCGCGCGAAGCGCTCACCCAACATCAGCAGGGCGACGCAGGCCAGCAGCGCCACGGAAAGCTGGCTGGCGGCGCCGCGATCCTGCATGCCGAACCAGGTCTCGTAGATGCCGGTGGTGAAGGTGCGCACGCCGAAATGCTGCACGGTGCCGAAATCGGCCAGCACCTCCATCAGCACCAGCGCGGTGCCGGCGGCCAGCGCCGGGCGGGCCAGCGGCAGCGCCACCCGCAGGAAGCTGCGCGTCAGGCTGTGCCCCAGCGTGCGGGAGACCTCGATCAGGCAGGTGGATTGCTGCAGGAAGGCCGCCCGGCACAGCATATAGACGTAAGGGTATAGCACCATGGCCAGCACCAGCGCGGCCCCGGGCAGGGAACGGATCTCGGGGAACCAGCCCATCTGCCGCCAGGTCAGGCCCGTGGCGGCGCGGATGGCGCTCTGCACCGGCCCCGCCACATCCAGCAACCAGGTGTAGGCATAGCCCGAGACATAGGCCGGCATCGCCAGCGGCAGCAGCAGCGCGACCTCGACCAGCCGCCGGCCCGGAAAGGCACAGGTGGAGACCAGCCAGGCGGAAATCGCCCCGGCGCTGGCGGCCATCAGCCCCACCGCCACGGCCAGCAGGGCGGAATTTCCCAGCATCTCCGCCAGGGTGGTGTGCAGCACATGGCGCCAAGCCTCGCCCGCGGGTACGGCGGCGGCGGCCAGCACGGCCAGCAGCGGCAGGGACACCAGCAGCGCCAGCGCCAGCCCCAGCCAGCCCAGGGCTGGAATCCGCCGCAGGCGGTGCAGGGGAGGGAGGGTGCTGGTGGGCACCCCGGCCAGGACGGGCTGATTGCGAGACATTCTCACTCGCGCTCTACACGGCTGGCCGGGAAAGTCCAGATCAGCCCTGGCTTTCCAGCCACTTGGCATAGGGGATGCGCGGCACCTCCACGCGGTCGGTGGTGCGGGCGTACCAGCCGCCGCCATGCATGCGGCCCACCAGATCCAGCTTGGGGGTGTCGATGTAGCGCTTCTCGGCGTTCAGCACCGCCTCGTCGGCCACGTACATGCCCAGCACCTTGCCCAGCACGATGGTGTGGTGCCCCACCGGGATCAGCTGGAAGGTCTCGCATTCCAGCGCCACCGGGCTTTCGGCGATGCGCGGCGGCTTCACCTTCACCGACGGCGCGGTGGTCAGCCCCGCCGCCGCGATCTCATCCGTGCCGGGCGGGAAATCGGTGGCGGTGACGTTCATGCCGTCGATGGCCGAATAGGGCACCAGGCAGATGGTGAACTGGCCGGTGGCCTTGATATTGGCCAGCGTGTCCTTGTCCGAGCCCTCCGGCCGCGGCCCGCAGCCCACGCCGATGATCACCGGATCGTTGGAGAAGGCATTGAAGAAGGAATAGGGCGCGGCATTCACCACCCCCTGGGCATCCTGGCTGACGATCCAGGCGATGGGGCGCGGCACCACGGTGGAGGTGACGAGCTTGTAGCGATCGACGGGGGGCAGCGCTTCGAAATCGAAGTTCATGGAGGTTCCTTTCGGGCTTGCCGCGATATCGCCCGGGAAATTTCCGGCTGTCGAGGGGGCCGTTCACCCTCGGTTAGTTGCTGAGGCGTCATGTTCCCGGTCACAAGCCAATTCGGAGCGTCGGGATGCGCGTGTTCAGTAACTTGTCGGTCGGGAAGAAACTTGCGGTCAGTTCCGGCTTCACGATGGTGATGCTGGGCGCGCTGGTGGTGATGGTGCGCTCGGATGCCGGCACGGCGCGGGAGGCCGCGCTGGCACAGACCCGCGCGACGCAGGCCCGCGTCGCGGCCTTCCAGGCGATGGACCAGGCGATGACCGCCACCCTGGCCCAGCGCGGCGTGCTGCTGGCCCAGACCGTGCGCGATGTGCAGGCCGAGAACGAGACGATGCGCCAGGCGATGGAACGCGCCCGCGCCCTGGCGCACCAGGCGGGTGACCTGGCGGCCCTGCCCGCCGCCCGCCAGGCGCTGGACGCCGCCCGCCAGCAGCTGCACGCGCTGACCGAAACCTTCGAGGCCATCGCCGATCTGCGGCAGCAGATCATCACCATCCGCGATCAGCGGCTGCTGCCGCGCATGCCCGAATTCGACCAGGCCTATGAGGCGCTGGCGGCCAATATCGGCTTCGCCCTGCAGGGGGACGCGCTGGACAATGCGCGCGACGTGCTGGGCACCTACATGACGGCGCTGACGGAAGTGCGGGTGGGGGTGAACCTGTATCTCGCCTCGGGGGCCGAGAACGCGGCGGCGCGGGTGCGTCGGGCCTCCAGCCAGCAGCGGGTGCATATCCGTCGGCTGGAAAGCGCCATGCCCGACAGCCTGAAGGCCGATGCCCGCCGGATGGGCCAGATCGGCGATGAGATCGTGCGCCAGGCCGATGCGCTGATGACGGCGAACGCCACCATCGTGACCATGCGCCGCGAACGCTCGGTGCCGCAACGCGAACAGCTGCAGGCCCATCTGACCCGCGCCGTCGAGAGCCTGAACCAGGGCGTGGAGCAGGCGGTGGCGACCTCCACCGCCGCCGTGGCCAGCATGAACGACAACACCCTGTACACCGGCGGGGCGGTGGCGCTGGTGCTGCTGGTCTCCGGCCTGCTGCTGACGCGCGCGATCGGCGCGCCGCTGCGGGCCATGGCCGCCATCATGGACGCCATCGCCGGCGGCGAGACCAGCCGCGAAGTGCCCGACCAGGACCGCGGTGACGAGATCGGGCGCATCGCCAAGGCGCTGGAGACCCTGCGCAAGGTGACGGGCCACGCCTTCGCGCAGAGCCAGATGCTGGAGCAGATGGCGATCGGCGTGATGACCGCCGACCCCAACAAGGATTTCCGCATCGACTACATGAACCCCGAAAGCCGCCGCCTGGTGCAGCAGGTGGAGCACCTGCTGCCGGTGAAGGCCGAAGGGTTGATGGGGCAGAGCATCGACGTGTTCCACCGCCACCCGGAGCGGATCCGCGCGCTGCTCGCCAAGCCCGAGAACCTGCCGCACCAGGCCCGCATCCGCCTGGGCGAGGAAGCGCTGGACCTGCGCATCAGCGCCATCCGCGACCAGAAGGGCAATTACACCTCCGCCATGCTGATGTGGTCCAACGTGACAGCCCAGGTGCGCCTCGCCGACCAGTTCGAGGCCGAGATCGGCTCCGTCGTGCAATCGGTCGCCGCCTCCGCCACCCAGATGCAGCAGGGCGCGGCCACGGTCAGCGAGGCCGCCGACGTCAGCGGCCGTGAGGCCGACGCGGTGGCCGAGGTCTCCAACCGCGCGGGCGGCGATGTGCAGGCCGTGGCCGCGAGTGCTGAGGAACTCGCCGCTTCTGTCGCCGAGATCACCCGCCAGGTGGGGGAGGGCGCCCAGGTGGCGCGCGCCGCCGCCGAGGAAGCGCGGGCGACCGACAGCACCGTGCAGGGGCTGGTGCAGGCCGCCTCGCGCATCGGCGACGTGGTGCGGCTGATCAGCGACATCGCGGGCCAGACCAACCTGCTGGCGCTGAACGCCACCATCGAGGCCGCGCGCGCCGGCGAGGCCGGCAAGGGCTTCGCGGTGGTCGCCAGCGAGGTGAAGTCGCTCGCCAGCCAGACCGCCAGGGCCACCGAGGAAATCGCCGCCCAGATCAACGCCATCCAGGGCACGACGGAGGAAGCGGCGACCGCCCTGCGCAATATCGGCACCACCATCGAGCGCATGAACGAGGTGACGACCGCCATCGCCGGCGCCGTGGAGGAGCAGGGCGCCGCGACGCGGGAAATCGCCCGCAGCGCCGCCCAGGTGGCCGAGGGCACAGGGGTGGTGGTGCGCCGCATCGGCGATGTGCAGCGCGCGGCCGGCGCCACGGGCGGCGCCGCGCGGGACATGCTGGGCGCGTCCCGCACGCTGACCGATCAGGCCGCGATCCTGCGCGAGAAGGCGGACACCTTCCTGCGGAATGTCCGGGCCTAACCCACCAGCGCCGGCGGGGCCTCGCCCCGCAGCAGCACCGCGTCCAGATTGTCCAGGGCCAAATGGCCCATCCGGTCGCGGGTCTCGATGGTGGCGCTGCCCAGATGCGGCAGCAGCGCCACATTCTCCAGCCCCAGATAACCCGGGTGCACGCGGGGTTCGCCGTCGAACACGTCGAGCCCGGCGGCCCTGATCCGCCCGGTGGTCAGCGCCGCGATCAGCGCCTCATCGTCCACGGTACTGCCGCGCCCGGTGTTGATCACGATGGCGCCCTGCCGCATCTGGCCGATGCGCTCCGCGTTCAGCCATTTCGCCGTGGCGGCGCCGCCGGGGATGTGCATGGACAGCACGTCGATGGCGCCCAGGAAGCCCGCATCGCTGTCGTGATACAGCGCGCCGTTTTCCAGTTCCGGCGCCAGGCGGCGGTTGTTGCGATAGTGCAGCTCCATGCCGAAGCCCTTGGCCATCGCCCCCATCTCCCGCCCGATGCGGCCATAGCCCAGTATGCCGAGGCGCTTGCCCTGCAAGGTCACGCCCATCAGCTGGGTGGGGGCCCAGCCGGCCCAGTTCCCGGCGCGGACCATGCGCTCGCCCTCGCCCGCGCGGCGGGCGGCCATCAGCAGCAGGGTGAAGGCGATCTCGGCGGTGGCGAAGGACAGCACGTCGGGCGTGTTGGCCACCAGGATGTTCCGGGCGGCCGCGGCCTTCAGGTCGATATGGTCGGTGCCCACGGAAAAGGTCGAGAGAATCCGCACCGAGGCCGGCAGCGCCGCGATGGTGGCCGCGTTGAACGGGTCGCCCGCCGCGATCAGGATGCCGGCCGCGCCCCCATGTCCCCCTTGGGCCGCCCGGCGCGCGATCTCGGCGCCGTCCTTGTACCAGGGCTCGTCGGTGGGGTTGGACACCAGCGCGTAGTCGCGGGCGGCACGTGCCTCGATCGCGGGCGGCAATTGGCGGGTCAGCAACAGAACCGGCTTGGGCATGGGCACTTCCTTGGCTTCGGCGCGAGAATAGCCGCGCCCCCCAGGCTTGCCACCCGGGGCCCGCTGATGGATCGTCCGCGCCCACACACGGGAGAAGAATCATGGATCTCGGCCTGAAGGGGAAGCGCGCCGTCGTCATGGGCGCGAGCAAGGGTCTGGGCCTGGCCGCCGCCGAGGCGCTGGCGCGCGAGGGCGTGTCGCTGGTCATCAGCGGCCGCAACCAGGAGAGCCTGGACAAGGTGGCGGCCGGGCTGGTGGCCCTGGGTGCGCCCGTGGCCCTGGGCATTCCCGCCGATGTCGCCAGCAATGCCGATATGGACAAGCTGGCCGATGGCGCCGTGGCGGCGCTGGGCGGCGTGGACATCCTGGTGCTGAACCATGGCGGCCCGCCGCCGTGCAGCGCGGTGGACATGAAGGAGGATGACCTGGCCCCCTGGTTCCAGCGCATCGTCCAGGGCCCGATCCATATCGTGAAGAAGCTGCTGCCGGGCATGCGGGCGGGCGGCTTCGGCCGCATCATCAGCATCGGCAGCACGGGTCTGCAGCAGCCGATCCCGAACCTGGTGTTGTCCAACACGCTGCGCGCCGCGCTGCTGGGTTACCTGAAGACCCTGTCGGCCGAGGTGGCGGGCGATGGCGTGACGGTGAATGTGGCCGCCCCTGGCGCCATCCGCACCGACCGCAGCCTGGAAACCGCGGCGGGCCTGGCCAGCAAGAGCGGCAAGACGGTCGATGAGGTGATCGCCGAGCGCAGCAAGACCATCCCCGCCCAGCGCTATGGCAAGCCCGAGGAATTCGGCCCGGCCATCGCCTTCATGGCCTCGCCGGTCGCGGCGTACATGACGGGCGAGATCGTCCGCATCGATGGCGGCATGGTGCGGGGCTTCTGATGAGCACCAACCTCGCCCCCGACACCGATCTGGCCGCGCGCCTGTTCGATACCCTGCGGGAGCGCAGCTTCGACGGCGTGGGCATCACCCGCACCGCCTATGGCCCCGGCGAGGCCATGGCCCATGCGCTGATGGCCGAGGAGGGCGAGCGCCTGGGCCTGGAACGCCGGGTGGACCCGGTGGGCAACCAGTATCTGACCCTGCCGGGGGCCGACCGCTCCCGCCCCGCCATCCTGCTGGGCAGCCATCTGGACAGCGTGGCCCAGGGTGGCAACTACGATGGCGCCGCGGGCGTGCTGGCGGGCCTCGCCGCCGTCGCGGGCCTGGCCCAGGCTGGCTACACCCCGGCGCAGGACGTGACCGTGATGTGCATCCGCGCCGAGGAGGCGGGGGCCTGGTTCCCCACCTCCTACCCCGGCAGCCGGGGGGCGCTGGGCATGCTGAAGCCCGCCGACCTGCTGGTGAAGCGCAGCGATTCCGGCCGGACGCTGGCCGAGCACATGCGCGAGGAAGGCTTCGACCCGGCCTTCGCCGAGGCTGGCCGCAAGGTGATCGGCCCGCACAATGTCGCGGGTTTCCTGGAACTGCACATCGAGCAGGGGCCGACGCTGGAAGGCGAGGGCGTGCCGATGGGTATCGTCACCGGCATTCCGGGCAGCCGCCGCTTCCGGGCCGCGAAGGTGGTGGGCGAGTACAACCACTCCGGCGCCACCGCCCGCAAATACCGCCATGACGCCGTGATCGCCGCCGCCGAGCTGGCGCACCGGCTGGACGAATACTGGTGCGAGCTGGACACCCAGGGCCGGCCCATGGTCGTCACCTTCTGCGAGATGGCGACCAACGCCGATGCCGGCTTCACCAAGATCGCGGGCGAGGTGCGGTTCAGCCTCGATATCCGTTCGGTGAACATGGAGAATTGCGACCTGGTGGTCGCGCGCCTGCACCAGCTGATCGCGGAGATCGAGGCGCGGCGTGGCGTGCGTTTCGAACTCGGGCCCGAGAGCGGTTCCGTGCCCTCCATCATGGATGCGGGCATCCGCGCGGGGCTGGCGCGCGCGGCCGATGATCTGGGCATCGCCCATCTTTCGATGGCGTCGGGGGCGGGGCATGACGCCGCCGCCTTCGCCCAGGCGGGCGTGCCCGCCGCCATGCTGTTCGTTCGCAACCAGAACGGCAGCCACAACCCGCATGAGGCGATGCGCTTCGAGGATTTCGCGCTCGCCTGCCAGGTGATCACCCGTTGGCTTCAGGACGTGACTCAATGAGCGAGACTACAGCGGCGGACAGCCGCGCCCGCATCGCCGCCGATATCGGCGGCACCTTCACCGATGTCGCGGTGGAGAAAGGCGGCCAGCGTTGGACGGCCAAGGTGCTGACCACCCCCCGCGCCCCGGAGCTGGGCGTGCTGGAGGGGGTGAAGGTGGCCCTGGCCCGCGCGGGCCTCACGCCCGCCGACATCGCGGTGATGATCCATGGCACGACGCTGGCGACCAACGCCATCATCGAGCGCAAGGGTGCCCCCACCGGCTTCATCACCACCGAGGGCTTCCGGGACGTGCTGGCACTCGGCAATGAGAGCCGCTACGACCAGTATGACCTGAACATCGAGATCCCGAAGCCGCTGGTGCGCCGCCGCCACCGCGTGACGGTGACTGAGCGCCTGGACAACACCGGCCAGGTGCTGCGCCCGCTGGACGAGGCCCAGGTGGCCGCCGCCGCGCGCTTCCTGCGCGAGGAAGGCATGCAGGCCATCGCCATCGGCTTCCTGCATGGCTTCGTGAACCCGGCCCATGAGAAGCGCGCGGCCGAGATCGTGCGCGAGGTGTGGCCCGAGGCGCCGATCTCCATCTCCTCCGAGGTCTCGCCCGAGATGCGGGAGTGGGAGCGTTTCTCCACCACCGTCGCCAATGCCTATGTGCAGCCGCTGATGGCCGGCTACCTCGCGCGGCTGCGTGAGGGGCTGAACGAGATGGGGCTGACCGCCCCGGTGTTCATGATGCTGTCGGGCGGTGGGCTGACCACCATCGAGACCGCCTCGCGCTTCCCGATCCGGCTGGTGGAAAGCGGGCCTGCGGGCGGGGCCATCTTCTCGGCCTTCGTCGCGCGGCAGAAGGGGTGGGAGAAGGTGCTGTCCTTCGACATGGGCGGCACCACGGCCAAGGTCTGCCTGATCGACGAATTCACTCCGCAGGCGAGCCGGGTGTTCGAGGTGGCGCGCATCGGCCGCTTCCAGAAGGGCTCGGGCATGCCGCTGCGCATCCCCGTGATCGAAATGGTGGAGATCGGCGCGGGCGGCGGTTCGCTGGCCAAGATCGACGCCATGGGCCGCATCCAGGTGGGCCCCGAGAGTGCGGGTTCCGACCCCGGTCCCGCCTGCTATGGCCGAGGCGGCGACAAGCCCGCCGTGACGGACGCCAATTTGCTGCTCGGCCGCTATGACCCCGCGACCTTCGCGGGCGGCAACCTGGCCCTGCACCCCGAACCCGCGGCCGCCGCCATGGCGGAGCATGTGGGGCGCGGCCTGAAGCTGGAGGCCCCGATGGCGGCCCTCGGTGTGGTGGAGATGGTGGACGAGAACATGGCCAATGCGGCCCGCGTCCATGCCATCGAAAGCGGCAAGACCTATGAGGGGCGCGCGGTCGTGGCCTTCGGCGGCGGCGGGCCCGTGCATGGCTATCGCGTGTGCGAGAAGATCGGCGTGAACCGCATGCTGGTGCCCTCGGGCGCCGGTGTGGGCAGCGCCATCGGCTTCCTGCGCGCGCCGGTGGCCTATGAGGTGGTGCGCAGCCTGTACCAGCGCTTTGCCAGCTTCGACCGCGCGGCGGTGAACGGCCTGCTGGGCGACATGTCCGCTGAGGCATCGCGCGTGGTGGCCAATGGCAGCTTCGGTGCCGAGACCACCGAGCACCGCATCGCCTACATGCGCTATGTCGGCCAGGGGCATGAGATCGCGGTGGTGATGCCGGCGCGGGACCTGTCCGAGCAGGATGTGATCGACCTGCGCGCCGCCTATGACACCGAATACGCCCGCTTCTATGACCGGCCGGTGCCGGGCAGCGATGTGGAGATCATGAGCTTCGCCGTCACCGTCTCCACCCTGGTGGATGAGGCGGAGCCGGTGGCCGAGCCCGAGGCGGCGCCGGCGCCGAAGCCCATCCGCCACCAGCAGGTGCGCGATACCGCGAGCGGCGAGGTGCGGGACTGGGCGATCTATGCCCGTGACGAGATGGCGCCGGGGGCCAAGGTGCATGGCCCCGCCATCATCGCCGAGGATGAGACCAGCACGCTGGTGGGGCCGGGCTGGACCTGCGCGGTGGATGGCCTCGGTTATCTCGAACTGGTGAAGGAGGGCTGAGCCCATGTCCGCACTCGAACAGATCCAGCGCCAGATCCAGTGGAACCGCCTGATCGCGGTGGTGGAGGAACAGGCGCAGGTGATGATCCGCACCGCCTTCTCCACCACGGTGCGAGAGGCCGGTGACCTCTCGGCCGGCGTGTTCGACCTGGAAGGCCGCATGCTGGCCCAGGCCGTGACCGGCACGCCGGGCCATGTGAACTCCATGGCCGAGAGCGTCGGCCACTTCCTGGCGAAATTCCCCGCCGCCGGCATGAAGCCGGGCGACCACTACATCACCAACGACCCGTGGCTTGGCACCGGGCACCTGCATGACCTGACCGTGGTCACGCCCGCCTTCCACAATGGCAAGATCGTGGGCCTGTTCGCCAACACGGCGCACATCATCGACATCGGCGGCCTGGGCATGGGCCCCGACGGCCGTTCGGTGTTCGAGGAAGGGCTCTATATCCCGATCGTGAAGTGCTTCGACCAGGGCAAGCCGAACGAGACCTTCTTCGACTTCATCCGCGTCGGCAGCCGCACTCCGGTGGAGCTGGAAGGCGACATCTACTCGCTGTGCGCCTGCAACGACGCGGGCGCCAAGCGCCTGGCGGAGATGCTGGAGGAGTACAAGCTGGATGGCCTCGGCGATCTGGCGGAATACATCTTCGATGCCTCCATCACCGCCACGCGGGCCGCGATCAACGCCGTGCCCAGGGGCACCTATGTGGCCGAGATCCACTCGGACGGCTATGAGGCGCCGGTGGCGCTGCATGCCGCGCTGACGGTGCGCGAGGATGAGGTGGTGGTGGATTTCACCGGCACCTCCGGCCTGTCCAGCCGCGGCATCAACGTGCCGCCCGCCTATTGCCGTGCCTATTCCTGCTTCGGCATCAAATGCGTCGTGGCGCCCGAGATCCCGAACAACTGGGCCAGCCTGCTGCCCTTCCGGATGGAGATCCCGGAGGGCTGCATCCTGAACGCCCCGCGCCCCTATCCGGTCAGCGTGCGCCACATCGTGGGCCAGCTGCTGCCGGACCTGATGATGGGCTGCCTGGCCCAGGCCGTGCCAGGCCGGGTGAACGCCGAGGGCAGCTCCTGCCTGTGGAACCCGCCCCTGCGCGGCGGCAGCCAGGTCAGCGGCCAGAATGCCGAGGTGGATGATTTCGAGATCATCACCTTCAATTCCGGCGGCACCGGCGCGCGCCCCATGAAGGACGGCATGGACGGCATCGCCTTCCCCTCCGGCGTGCGGACCATGCCGGTGGAGGCGACCGAGAACGTCGCCCCCGTGATCTTCTGGCGCAAGGAGCTGCGGCCGGACAGCGCGGGCCATGGCCGCACGCGCGGCGGCTTCGGCCAGATCATGGAGATCGGCACCAAGGGCAATGCCGAATTCGCCGTGAACGCCATCTTCGACCGCGTGGCGAACGCGCCGAAGGGCCGCTTCGGCGGCGGCGAGGGCGCGGGCGGGCTGGTGCTGCTGGATGACGCCAACGGCATCGCGCTGCGCAGCAAAGGCTTCCAGGTGATCCCGAAGGGGCGGCACCTGGTGCTGCACCTGCCCGGCGGCGGCGGCATGGGCGCACCCACGGAACGCGACCCGGCGCTGGTGCGCCAGGATGTGGAGGATGGGCTGATCTCGGCCGAGACGGCGAAGGCTGTCTACGGGCGCTGAGCGGGGCGCGGCCACCAGGGGGCGCCGCCCCCTGGACCCCCGGCAGGAGCCGAAAGGCCCCTGCACCCCATGAGTTTGGCGCCATACAGTGCCAAGGTGTTTTTCATTGATTTTTATAACGAAAATGGCGCCCCACCTGCCAAGGTAAGGCGCCAATCCATGGGTTCAAAGGGTTGTTACAACCCTTTGCGGGGTGGTCAGGGGCAGCGCCCCTGACTGAGGGCCCGGGGGCGAAGCCCCCGCCGCCTAACTGCCCAGCGCATGCGCGATCGCCTCGCGCAGCACCCCTGCGCTGTGGCGCAGCGCCTCGGTCTCGGCGGCGTCCAGGTCCGGCATCAGCGGTGCCGAGGCACCGCGTGCCCCCAGCACATGCGGCAGGGATATGCAGGTCTCCGGCACGCCCAGCACCTCATCCATCAGGGTGGAGACGGTGAAGATCGTGCGCTCGTCATTGACCAGTGCCTGGGTCAGCCGAGCGATGCAGCCGCCGATGCCGAAATTCGATACCCCCTTGCCTTCCTTGATGCGATAGGCGGAGGTCCGCACCTCCTGCGCGATGGTGGCTTGCAATTCCGCCGTCAGCGGCATGCCCACATGCGCGGCGAAGTGGGAAAGCGGCAGGCTGGCCACCCGCGCGCCGGACCAGTGCAGCACCTCGGAATCCCCGTGCTCGCCCAGCACATAGGCATGGACCGAGGTGGGCGAGAGCCCGAACTGCCGCGCCAGCCGGTCCCGGAAGCGCGCGGAATCGAGCGCGCAGCCGGTGCCGATGGCCCGCCCCGGCGGCAGGCCGAAGCGCCGCACCGCCAGTGCCGGCATCACGTCCACCGGGTTGGTGGCGAACAGCAGCACCGCATCCGGGGCTGCCTTCAGCACCTTCTCGATGATGCCGGAGACGATCTTGGCGTTGATCGCCAGCAGGTCGAGCCGGGTCTGGCCCGGCTTCAGGTTGGCGCCGGCGGTGATGACCACCACATCGGCCCCCGCCAGCTCGGCATAGTCGCCGCCCCGCACCAGGCCGCTGTGGGCGAAGGCGGCGGCATGGGCGATGTCCGCGGCCTCGCTGGTGGCGCGGGCCATGTCCAGGTCCACCAGCACCACCTCCCGCACGCCGGGCGTGAAGGAGAGGAGGAAGCCTGCCGAAGCGCCGACCTGTCCCGCCCCGATGATGCCTACCTTGCCGGACATGCTTACAGCACCCCCATCATCGGCCAGATCGTGGCGGAGAACAGCACGATCAACCCCAGCCCGGCGACGGTCACGACCACGCCCACCTTGGCGAACTGCGCGATGGAAAAGGCGCCCGTGCCGTAGCACAGCATGTTCTGCGGTGCGTTGGTCGGCAGGATAAAGCCGAAGGAGACGACGAAGCTCTGGATCAGCACGATGCCGAAGGCGGTTTCCTTGCCATAGGGCAGGGTCTGCGCGAAGGCGACCATGATCGGGATCAGCGTGCTGGCCAGGCCCGTGGCCGAGGCGAAGCCCAGATGCAGCACGATGCTGAACAGGGACAGCGCGCCCACCACCAGATAGACAGGCAGCGACCCGAGGCCCAACTGGCCGAGCGTCGTCTGCGCCAGCCAGGCGGCGGCGCCCGTCGTGGCCATCAGCGTACCCAGCGAGATACCGGCGGCGAACAGCACCACCGTGCCCCAGGGGATCAGCTTCTCGGCCTGGGCCCAGTGCATCACGCCGATGCGCGGCATCAGCAGCAGCGCGATGCCCAGCTGCGTGGTGGTGGTGGTGTCGAAGGGGTGCAGCATGCCCTCGGTGGACCACAGCAGCAGCAGCAGCACCGCCACCGCGATCAACCGCCATTCCGCGGCGCTGACGGGGCCGAGCTTGGACAGTTCCTCCCGCAGGCGCGCCTCGGCTTCCTCCTTGGCGGGCACATCCGGGCGCAGGATCAACAGGGCGGCGAAATACAGCACCACGCACATGGCCAGGGTGAAGGGCAGGGCGGTGATGAACCACTCGCCCCAGGTGATGTTGTGGCCGAAGGCCTGCTGCATGAAGTTCAGGCTGATCAGGTTCTGGGCCGCGCCCGTCTTCACCGCCATGTTGAAGATGGAGCAGGCGGCGGCGGTCACGATCATTAGCGTGGCACCCAGGCTGCTCGCGGCCGGCAGGCCGAGCGCGGTCACGATGCCCACCATGATCGGGATCACGGCGCCCACGCGCGCGGTGGCCGAGGGGATGAACAGCGCCAGCACGAAGCCCACCAGCATCGCACCCAGAATGAGGCGCGAGCGGGAGATGCCGACCTTGCTCATCACCAGCAGCGCCACGCGGCGGTCGAGGCCTGTCAGCTTCAGCGCCACGGCCAGGAACAGGGCGGCCGCCACCAGCAGCACGGCGGTGGAGGAAAAGCCCGTCAGCATGGAGTTCAGCGCGGCGGTGGAGGTCATCGGCGGCCCGCCCGCGCGCAGGGGCTTGCCCATCAACCCCAGCACGGCCATGCCCACCAGCACGATGGCGCTGTTGGCGGGGGAGACGCATTCGCTGATCCACAGCACGATGACCAGCACCAGCAGGCCCAGGGCAACCTGGCCGGAGGCGGTGAGGCCCGCGGGAGTGGGCAGCAACAGCACGCCGACATACAGCGCCAGCGAAATCAGCAGCCAAGCCAGCTTCCGGTTGGAGTCCGGTTCCGGCGGAGAGATGAAATTGAAGCTCACGGATTCTGATTCCTCAGATGGTGAGCGCAGTTATGACCGCAGCCGCGTGCGACCGATTTGACAAATGTCAGACCGAGGCCGTTGCGCTTGAGAAATATCAAACCGTGATCAGAAGATCACAAAGCGCTCGCTGGGCGGGCCTTCAGGCTCGTTCACATCTTCCTTGAGGCCCACGAAATCCCGGTCCCACTGCCGGCCGGCGACGCCGAAGCCGCGCCAATCCTCGGGTTCGGACATGCGCCAGAAGGTGAAATCGGTGGTGCCGCGCGCGCGCAACGCCTGGGGCAGCTGGTCGCGGATGAAGAACAGATAGTCCCGCGCCGCCTCGGGGCGGGCCAGATAGGCCTTGTTGTGGCCGGCCAGCACGATCTCGAAGCGTTTGGGGTGCAGGGTCAGCCATTCGAACACACCGGCGGTGGCGGGCAGGAATTGCGGGGCCAGGAAATCGTCCAGCACCAGCATGCCCTCGGGCCCCACCACCTGGTTGGCGATGGTCAGGTCGTTCATCAGCGCGCCGCGCCCGTGGTCGCCATCGATATGCATGAAGCGGACGGAGCCAGGGCGGAAATCCTCGGCCGACAGGGTCTGGGATTCGCAGCCATGGGTAATGACCTGGCCGGTGCCCTGGGCGCGCAGCTGCTCGGCGGCCTGTTCCAGCAGGGGGGCGTTGCAGTCCACGCCGATGAAATGCTCGCGCGGCTGGGTGTGCAGGTTCATCAGCAGGGCGGAGCGGCCATAGGCCACGCCGATCTCCATCATGTCGCCGGGCACGCCCTTCTGGTCCTGGAAATCCAGGAAGGCATCCATGATGCCGGCCGACATGTCGGAGAACCAGCCGGTCACGCCGTCGTAACGGGCCTTCCAGGTGGGGTAGTGCATCATGCCGGCGATACCTTTCGCGAGGCCTGGCGTTGCTGCCAGGCGATCAGGGCGAGCGCCACGACCAGCCCCGGCAGCACGCCCGCATTCAGGGCCGACCAGCCCAGCGTGCCGTGCACCACGCCCGAGAGCAGGGCGGTGCAGGCCACGGTGCCGAACACGATCAGGTCGTTGGTGGTCTGGGCGCGGATACGCTCATGCGGGGCGTGGGCGGTGGCCAGCAGGGCGGTCGCCCCCACGAACATGAAGTTCCAGCCGACGCCGAGCAGCATCAGCCCGGCGATGAAGTGCCAGTAGCTCTCGCCGCTCATGGTCACGGCGACGCAGGCGATGTTCAGCGCGACACCCGCCATGATGACGGGGCGGATGCCGAAGCGGGTGATCAGGCGGCCGGTGACGAAGCCCGGCGCGTACATGGCCATGGCGTGCCACTGGATGACCGTGACCGGCGCCGTGACGGCGAAGCCGCACAGCCGCATCTCCAGCGGGGTGGCCGTCATGATCAGGTTCATGGTGCCATAGGCGACGAGCCCCGCGATCACCGCCGTGACGAAGGCGGGGCGGGCCAGGATCTCCCGCACCGGGGTCGCCACCTTGGGGCGCGGCGCGGGGGCGGGCAGGGCGGTGCCGGCCAGCAGCATCAGGCACAGCAGCGGCAGGCAGGCCAGCACCAGATAGGTGGGCAGGAAGATGAAGGGCGGCAGCAGGTCATGCGTGGCCTTTACGATCTCCGGCCCGATGGCGGCGGAAAAGATCGGCCCGGTCATGACCAGGGAGATGGAGCGGGCGCGGAAGGCCGGGGGGGTCACCTCGGCCGCCGCGAAGCGGTAATGCTGGGCGATGCCGAAGCCGATGCCCGCGAAGCCCGAGCCGATGCAGTAGATCAGGAAGGAGGACTGATAGACCCCCGCCGCGAACAGCACGCTGCCGGCGAAGGAGGCGAGCGCGCCCAGGTTGAACCCCGCCTTGCGCCCCAGCCGTGCGAAGATGATGCCCGCGGGGATGGAGGCCAGCATGACCGCCAGCATCTGCAGCGCCATGGGCAGGGTGGCCAGGAAGGTATCGCCCGACAGCGTGCTGCCCACGATGCCCGACATGGCGACCTGCCCCACCACGGAGGCCTGCATCAGGGCCTGGCAGAAGAACAGCCGCCAGACGGTGATGCGCATGCGCCGCTCGGCGCCGGTATCGAGAGTGGTGTCAGACATGGCTCCATCCCTGCCGTGTCAGCGGCAGGGGCCGGCCGGCATCGTCCAGCACAACAACATCCATGGAAGCCGCCGTGAAGTGCCCGATGCGCGTGGCGGCCATGCCTTGGGGCAGGGTGCCGGGGGCGGTGGCGAAGAGCAGTTCGTAGTCATCCCCGCCGGTGATAAGGGCCGCGATATCAGCGCCTAGCGCGGCGGCCGAGCGCGGCACCAGCCCCGATTGGATGACGGCGCCGCAACCTGAGGCCCGGCAGAGATGCCCCAGGTCCTGCACCAGCCCATCGGAGACATCCATGCAGGCGGTGGCCACCCCCCGCAGCGCCCGGCCGATGGCAAGGCGCGGCTGCGGCAGCCGGTAGCGCCCGGCCAGATAGCCATCCGGGTCCGGCCGGGTGCCGCGCGCGGCCGCCAGGCCCAGATGCCCGTCGCCGATCGTGCCGGTCACCCACAGCTCATCGCCAGGGCGCGCGCCCGCGCGGCGCAGCGCCTGGCCGGGCGGCACCGTGCCCAGGATGGTCAGCGACAGGCAGAGCGGCCCGGGGGTGGAGACGGTGTCCCCCCCCAGCACGGACAGCCCGTATTCGGCCTGGTCCAGCGCGAGGCCCTGCGTGAAGGCCGCCAGCCAGGAATCGGGCGTGCCATGGGGCAGGGCGATGGTCAGCAGATAGCCGAGCGGGTCGGCGCCCATCGCCGCGAGGTCCGACAGGTTCACCCGCAGCAGCTTGCGGCCGATCGTCTCCGGCGGGTCATCGGGCAGGAAATGCACGCCCGCGACCATGGCGTCGGCGGCCAGCACCAGCTCCCGGCCCGGGGGCGGGGTCAGCAGGGCGGCGTCGTCCAGCAGGCCCAGCGCGCCCTCACCCGCCAGCGGCCGGAAGTGCCGGGCGATGAGGGCGAACTCGGCCGGCAGGGTCACCCCCCGAACTCCGACGGGCGCAGCGTGCGGGCCAGGGCGTCGAGCACGCCCGCGGCGAAGCGGGGTTCCTCGCCGGTGAAGAAGCCGTGGGCGATGTCCAGATATTCGCGGATGATCACGCGGGCGGGCGGTTCCTTGCCGTCGCGCAGCTCGGCGGCGGAGGCGCGCAGCAGGGCGCGCAGCACCGGGTCCAGCTTGGCCAGCGGCCAGCCGGTGGCCAGGTGGGTGCTGATGATCGCGTCCAGGTCGACGCTGTTGGTGCCCACCTTGCGCATGATGGAGACGAACAGGCCCGAATCGGCCTCCGCCACGCGGCCGTCATCGAAGCTTTCGCCCGCCTGGGGGCCGATGCGGTGGCGCAGGAACTGGTTCAGCACCGTCTCCGGGCTTTCGCCGCTGGCCTCGGACTGGAACAGGGCCTGGACGGCGGCGACGCGCGCCCCGGTGCGGGGGCGGCCCTTGGGAACCTGACTCATGCCAGCCCCCATTGGCGGCGCAGCGCGATCTGGCTGAGCAGCGCGAACATGGCTTCCTTGCCCTTGTTGTGCGGCCCGGGGGCGGAGCGTTCCTCGGCCTGGGCCAGGGAATGGACCGTCAGCAGCCCGAAACCCACGGGAAAGCCGGTTTCGGTGGTGATGTTCATCACGCCGGAGCAGGCCTCGCGGCAGATATGGTCGTAATGGTCAGTATCGCCCTTCACGACGCAGCCCAGGATCAGCACGCCATCCCAATAGGTGCCGCCCGTCGCCATGGACTGGATGGCCAGGCGCAGACCAGCGGGCAGTTCGAAGGCGCCCGCCACGTCCACGGTTTCCATGGTGGCCCCGGCCTCGGTGGCCATCTCCAGGGCGCCCTGGCGCATGCCTTCCACGACGGCCGCGTAATAGGGGGCCTGGATGCAGAGGAGGCGGGGCGGCGGGCCGGAAATGGCCGGAACCGGGCGGGACGGGGCGTCGGCGGTGCTCATGGACAGGGTGTGACAGATGCGGGGCGGTATCGGCAAGACAGGCGCGCCCGGGAACGCCCATGCAAAAACCTCGGGTGGCGCGAAACTGACATGAGGAGGGGTTGCGACGCCTGATTCCCTGTGCCAAAAGCCCGCCACCGAGACGGAGCGCGGGCGTAGCTCAGGGGTAGAGCACAACCTTGCCAAGGTTGGGGTCGAGGGTTCGAATCCCTTCGCCCGCTCCATTCGGTGAATACCCTATCGGCGCAAGCCGGTAAGCGGGCGTAGCTCAGGGGTAGAGCACGACCTTGCCAAGGTCGGGGTCGAGGGTTCGAATCCCTTCGCCCGCTCCATTCTTCTCTCTCACAACCTGTCTCTCCTGATCCGGGCGCCGCGCTGAGGCGCAGGTTTGGCCGCGGTCTGCGGGTGAACCTTGATGGTTCGACGGCGCAACCACCGTGCTATTTCGGCCGGAGAGAGCAGAGAGTCTCCGAACCTTGAGGGTGGGCCGATTTTACCCTCAAGCTTAAGCTGTTGAATTCAGGTCTTGTTTTCCGGCCGGTGCCGCCGAAATTCAGTAATGCGATTGCCCCAGCAATCTCTCATTTCGGCGGATCGTTGATCCGTCCCCAAGGTCGCGCGGCGCATAATACCAACTCCCGCGGGCCGTGACTCACGCTGGGGATTCTGACCTGACCCCGTAGAAGCGGTCCGTCGGTGATGTATCCCGGCGGCAGCGAGGGGAGGTTGGGGATGGCGAGGAAGAAGGCGCACACGCCGGAGGAGATTGTCGCGAAGCTGCGGCAGGCGGAGGTGCTGGTCGGCCAGGGGAAGACGGTGGCCGATGCGGTGCGGGCGATTGGGGTGACGGAGCCGACCTACTATCGCTGGCGAGCGGAGTTCGGCGGACTGAAGCTGGACCAGGTGCGACGACTGAAGGAGCTGGAGCGGGAGAACGCGCGGCTTCGGAAGGCGGTGTCGGACCTGACGCTCGAGAAGGTCATTCTGAAGGAAGCCGCATCGGGAAAGTGGTGAGCCCCGCGCGGCGTCGGGCCTGTGTCGAGCATGTCATGCGCGAGCTTGGCGTGTCGGAGCGGAAGGCCTGCGCGGTGCTGGGGCAGCACAGATCGACGCAGCGGAAGGCGCCTCGAGGATCCGACGACGAAGCCGCGCTGACCGCCGACATGATCGAGCTGGCGAAGCGGTACGGGCGGTACGGCTATCGGCGGATCACGGCACTGCTGCGGGACGCCGGCTGGGCGGTGAACCGCAAACGGGTCGAGCGGATCTGGCGCCGGGAGGGGCTGAAGGTGCCGCAGCGGCAGCCGAAACGCGGTAGGCTGTGGCTGGTGGACGGCTCCTGCATCCGGCTGCGGCCGGAGCGGGCGAACCACGTCTGGGCCTACGACTTCGTCGAGGACCGGACACGGGATGGGCGGAAGTTCCGGATGCTGTGCGTGGTGGACGAGTTCACGCGTGAGGCGCTGGCGATCCGCGTGGCGCGCAGGCTGAGCTCGTCGGACGTGATCGACGTGCTGGCGGACCTGTTCCTAGCGCACGGGACGCCCGCGCATATTCGCTCGGACCAGGGGCCGGAGTTCATCGCCGAGGCCGTGAAGGCGTGGATCGCCGGCGTCGGTGCGCGGACGGCCTACATCGAGAAGGCCAGTCCCTGGGAGAACGGGTACGTCGAATCCTTCAACGGCAAGCTGCGCGATGAGCTGTTGAACGGCGAGGTGTTCAACACGCTCAAGGAAGCCCAGGTGCTGATCGAGGAATGGCGCCGGCACTACAACCGGGTACGGCCGCACTCATCGCTGGGTTACCGCCCGCCCGCCCCAGAGACGGTGCCAATGGCCAGGTCGCAGATCAGCTCAGGAGCAGGCGCGGCTGCGATGGCCCACTAAAATTCCCCCTGGATCACTCGATGGGGGCTGGTCAATTCCCCGACCCGATGGCGATGTGATTCACGCTGGTGAGCCTCTCCGCGCTAACGCTCAGCGATGCAGTGCTGTTGGAGAGAAGTCGGCAGTCTACGTCGCCGGCGCCAAACCGATCCCCACGGGAGGTGCAATAGCCTTCTAAGGCGGATGCCGTGCATGAGACGCCGAGGGACCTGCCTCGGCGCTCAACCCTGCTACATCGGACAACAGCCGGGTACTGGTGGCCGCCAGAGAACCGGAGAGGTTTCCAGGGGCACGTCGCGGGTGGGCCGTGGTGCGCAAGCACTACAGGTCATAATTATTCTACGACACAACGGGCCAAGCCGGGAGGAACGGCTGTTAGGCACTATTATACATCCTCGAAAAGCGCCTCCAAATCGGCCGGCGCACCCATTTTCAAGGCGTGCGCCCGTGTCTTGGCGTCGGACACATCAACCACCTGGATGACGCCGTCCTTCTTTCGGCCGATCATGAGACGCCCGAATTCGAGGTGGTGTTCCTCGGCGAATTTCGCCAACCCCTTGGCCTTCGCCCATGTGTCCAAGCGGCTATCGTCGTGCGGCTCAAGCACATCGACTACGTAGGCGCCTCCAACCTGACGAACAATCACGAAGTCAGGATAAAAGGGCTTCTCCCCACCATACTCATAGGGCACGCAGAATGCCCAATCCCGCCGAGGCAGATTGCGGAGCCAGCAGACGAAACCGCCCTCCTTCATCGACCATGCCAAGAATTCGGATTCCCAAGTGTTCAGCGTGGCCGAAAACTCGCCTTTGTGATCGGCGAAGAGATGCTGGCTCCATACGGCCGAGCCTGGCTTCTCGACGATAACCTCCGGCAGCTCCCAATCTTGCGCTTCGGCTTTACCGCTTGTCTGTATGAGATATTTGTAGCGGGCGCGTTGTGAGGCCGGCAGCTTGTTGATGGCCTGCTTGTTGGCATTCCAGAGTCTCTCGAAAGCGGTCCGGGCAAGGCCATTCATCGCCCCAGCAGTCTGCTCCTGGCGGACGACGGCAAAGAGCTCAAGCTTCGCTGCATTGGGCTTGGCGCGTTCGTGGAATCGCTTCCAGTAGGTTCGATGCAGGCCCTCGCCGGCGGCCAGGGTGCGACCTGCCTCATCGAAAAGCTGCTCGATGTTCTCGGCCGACAGAAGCATCCTGGCTGTGCGACGGCCCGTGACGTTCATCGCGCCAACAGCCACCGCCGTTACATCCACATCGATCTCGGCGCCCTCGCGAACCGTCCGGTCCCAATCCGCATCGTTCGCAGCGTAGTCGTCCCTGAGGCTCTTCAGCGCATCCGTAAGCTCGGTGCGAAGCCGTTCGTCCGCGTCCTGGTCAAGGCCGTCATGAACCAGCAGTCCGGCCAACCGAAGAGCGCGTTTAATCTCGCCCATCTTCGGAGCGCGAGCGATGCTGTAGGTCTTGAGCATTGCCAGATGGTCGAATACGGCCGCATAGCCGGCGTTGCGCGGGTATTCCACGGCCTTCGTTGTAACGTCGCTCGGCGTGCTGTCATGCTCGTCCGGACTGCGCAACCGCGCAAGAACGTCCTCCAGCGTCTGGGAATCATAATGCGGAAGGAATAGCTCGACAGTGTTGAGCACCTCGTCGCTCTCGATCCGCCTGGCAAGCGGCGTCCGGATCATGCGCCCGACGAGCTGGGCGATACTGGTCGGGTCCTGCGCACGCCGGAAACTCATCATCACCTCGGCGCGTGGGCAGTCCCAGCCTGTTGTCAGAGCCGTCTTGAAGAGGACCACCTTAACGTCCGTCGCGTCTTGGATGCGTGAAGCTTCCATCCGGCGGATGATGCGCCCGCCATAGCGGATGTCTTCCCGGCTCTGGAAACAGTGGACAATCTCGTGCAACCCAAGCTGCCCGGTCTGGCGCTCAATGACCCGGACAACGTCATCAAGAGGCGTGCGAGTAAGGGCATCGTCGCTTCCATCCTCCACCTGGACAACCAGAACCGGGCGGACTGGCTCTTTCTCGCGCTCTTTGGTGCAATAGGTATCCCACCTGGCGCGAAAGTCCTTCCAGCGCGCTGCCGCGTTCTCAAGAAGCGTCAAATCGCTCTGCACGGCCTTCTTAGGGGAGGTGACGACAATCAGATCCTTCAGGAGCCCGCTCTTCTGCACGGCATCCGGGGGGATCGTAACCGGCCTCTGCGTCCGGCTAGTGTTCCCGAGGAGCTCCGTGAACCGCTGCGGCGTAGCGCTCATGCCGAGAACCAGGGGGACAGGCGGAAGGCCGTCCTCGTCGGACCCGGTGATGAATTTCTGCATGATAGGCTTGCGTGTGCGCTCGGCTACGCCAGCACCTCGATGTGCTTCGTCGATGATCAGCACAAAATCCTGGGGAGCGGCAGCAACGGTGTTCGCAACGGTCTGCCAAAAGGTGAGGCTCTTGCGGTCCCCCTGCTTCGTCAAAATCTTGTCGCGGCCGAGCAGCTGCGTGTTAATGAAATACACATAACCTGGCTGCAAACGGAGCTCGTTGAAGCTTTCGCTGTCCACGGTGATGAGCTTGTGGAAGGGAACATTATCGCACGCGGCCATGAGCTTGGATTTGCTCTGTGCGTTGAGCTCCGGCGAGTCCGAGAGCCACAGGAATGTAGTTTGAGGGCGGGCCGGTATTCCGTCAGCGCCGCCGAACAGCCAGTCGATGACGGCAGCCACGGTGATCGTCTTGCCGGAACCCGTCGGGGCGCTCAGGATGATCGCTTCCAACTCGCCTTCCGTCACGCCCGGTCGGGCCTGCCCCAGCTTGGTGAGAATGCTGCGAGCGGCTTCGGTCTGAAACGTCTTAAGTTCGTATCTCATGACTGCGGCGCCTCAGGTAAGAACGAGTTCAGGCGTGTTGAGGCGGAAATTTTCGAGATAGCTCCTGTAGAGCTGGAAGCATGTATAGGCCGCGCCAAGGGTTCGCCGCATCAGCCCGAAATTCTCTTCGCTGTCTGTCACCAGGAACACCGTGGTGATGTCCGGCCTTTCACGCAGCTTGTCCCTGAACTCCCGAAATGTCTTCTCCTTGATGAGCACGGCAAAGGGCGAGTGCTTCGGGATGAACCATGAGCCGGAGCCCTTGGATTCCTCACGCTCTCCTCGCGCTCCTGCCATCATCCATAGGATCGGCAGAATCGCCTTGAAGGCTTCCCCGCGCGCAACGTCGTCAGGGTCAAGAAAGTCGAGCCGGAAATACTCGACGTTTTCCTCGAAGCCGTGCGCTAGGCGCAGCTGCTTGGCATGACCTTCGATGTCGAGATAGGCGCCTGGCAGGGCAGTTCCGTTCGCGCGAGTGCCGAGGACCGCCGCCTTACACCGGGGCCATGTGACGCTCTGGCAAATGCCAACCTGCTCAAACTCGGGATCGCCGGGAAAGTGGCCTTGCTTTAGAAGCCGGGTCGCAGCGGCCTCACCTGGCTCGTTGTTCGATACCAGGATGCAGCGGCGAGAGCCGCCAAGCTGCGCATTGATCAGCGCGGTTGCGTGCAAGGTGGTGCCTGAACCGGCAAAGAAATCCAACACAAGAGCGTTCGGCCGATCACCAATCACGGTCAGCAAGGCGTCACGAACCGCGTAGAGTGATTTGGCGAAGGGGAAAGCGTCGCGTCGACCGAGGAGCTGGTGAAGCATGGAAGTGCCATGCGTGCCGGCATCGTGGCGTGAATGCCACCAGACGGTTTTCACAAGCTTGGTTTTGTTCTTGAGCTCCCAGATGTTGAGCGTCCAGCTTCCGGTCGTAGCGTTCCGGCGGCCAAGGATCAGGCGCTTTTCGGCCAGGACGGTCCGCATGCTGGATGCGATGAAGCGCCAGCAGCGGTGATTACCCTCGGCATCGATCGGCCAGATGGGCGTGTAGCCGTTCTTCTTGGCGAAGCTCGGGTCCTGGCCGAGCGGTATCGGATCGCCGACATCCTTCACCGTCCGCGTCTCGGGATCGATGAAGATTGGGTAGAACTGGCGCCAGCGTTGATGCCGGTAGCTCGATTGGTTGCCACGGCGCCGGGCATGGCGCAGGGTCCAAAGGTCGATGTCCTCAGGCGGGAACGGTAGGTCGGCACGGGCGGCCTCAATCTGGGCTTCGGCCTCTGCGCTTTCGTCGTCGGCCTCGCTCGCCTCTTCGTCGTCCTCCAGGTCCTCGTCCTGCTCCTCCGCGATCACGTCCTCGGTAACGCCAATCCGGGCAAGGTCCCGAAGATAGTTGGCGTTAACGACCGACTGATTGCCACTCGGAATGCAGAAGGCCGCGTGCTCCTCCATGCGTGCAAAATTATAGCGGCCCGCACCCTTGGGATTGATGACGATTGTCACCATCCGCCGGAGGTGAGTCCCTATGACGTCTTCGAGAAGCATGCCGAGGTGGTGAAGCTCGTTCTCATCAATGGTAATGATGAGAACTCCATCCGGCTTCAGAAGTCGCTTCGCGAGAAGCAGCCTCTTTTTCATCATGGCAAGCCATTTGGAATGGCGGAAGGAATCCGCCTTATCCACATAGTCGTTATTATACTTCCAATCCCTTGCCCCTGAATTGTAGGGAGGGTCTATATAAATGACATCAACCTTGCGCTCGTAACAGTAGAGGAGAAGTTGCAAGGCATGAAAGTTCTCGGAATTGATGAGCGTGTGCCATGGCCTTTCGGGACCGCCGCGCTCCACTCGATCAATAGGCGTCAGCATAGGGTAGATCGGATCACCGAACCGCCGCACGACAACAAGGTCTGAAACCGGTGCTTCCTGAACGACGGGTGCCGGGCTTTCAACGGCACTTTCCAGTGTCGCAACCCCGCAACGGATGCTCTTGATTCGCCAAAGCTGGCTGCCGGGCTCCTTCTTGCGGGCAACAAGCTCGCCTTCGGTGATTGGGAGGTTGGGCAACCGGACGGTCTCGGGGAGGTGCTCCTCGAAAACTAGGCCGAACTTCTTCGATCGCTTGAGCTCGCGAACCTCAGCAGCGATCGCCTTGCGGAGATGCTCGTCAGCGATCTGCGCCACAAGTTCTTCGATTTGGGCCATTGAATGGTGATCTTCACATTGCAGAAGTGGAACTTGTTGCGGCATAACCGCTTAGCGGGCGCTCGGCTAGTGAAGCCGATCTATCCGTCAGCCAATGACCCAATCCTCGGCATCGAAGAGCTCCATAAGGTTGATGCTGGGCACCTTCAGTGCCCGGCAAACACCGGGAATCTTGCGGAGGCTATCGGGACCAGTCTCTTCCGTCACAACAGTGAAGCCGTGAACTTCTGCCGTTGCGATCAGAAAAGGGTCAGCCGCAAACTTCTCTTTCCCCTGCATGACAAGGCCGGTGTATGTGTTGACGATGTGATCCACGCGCGTCTGGATGGGTGCGTCAGGGATGAGGAACATGTCCTCGCGGTCTTTGAGCCAGTCGTGAAGCTCCGGCGAGCGGCGACTGCATTCATCGAGCACCATCACCGATGAGCGAAGCCTCTGCTCCGCAATCAACGCATCGAACTGCGTCCACAGCCGCGGGAAGCGGTTTGGCTTGTAGCGTTCGTACCAGGCGGCGATCAGCGCGCTCGTGTCGATGCAGTAGATGGTCACGCCGCCCTATCCCTTCGCATTGAAGGCGGCGCGCTCCATTTCGGGAACTAGCTTGACCTGCATGTTGAAATGGTTGGCGACATCACGGAGCGTCAGGCGGCGCTCGTGGTAGCCTTCAAAAACCAAACGCGTGAAGGAGCGGCCGAGTTGGCTGAGCACCTGAAGGTGCTGCGGAGGGCCGCCTTTCGACTTCTGCTCGGCGAGCTCGTCGTATTCTGCCTGGAAGCTGGGCCGCGCTTGCTCGTAAAAGGCTTGTGTCGTCTTGCCCAGAGTAAGCAACCGCCGCAGCATCGCCTCGCGGCTGACACCGAAGCGAAGGGCGAGTGCCTCAAGCTCCTCGTTGTCCCACGTCTTGGCGGTGCCCTTCTGGCGGACAAGCGGCTCATTAAGGAGCCAGCCCTTCGGCATGAGGGCCGCGGCGGCAGCGGCATTGCAAAACCGTTCAACGGCCGGGTTGGGGGCGTCGTCCTGATCGCCCCCGGCGCTGCTCACACCGCTCTGGCGTAGCGCCAGGTGACAAAACTCATGCAACAGGGTGAAGACACGGCCAAAGGTGCGATCCTGGCCGTTCACCAGGATGACGGGGAGCTCGCGCTCGGCAATCGCAGTGCCACGCATCTCTGCGAGAGGAAGGCGCGGAACCATGAACACCAACACGTCGCGGTTTTCCATGGCTATGCGCCAAGCATCGAATGCCTTGCGCTTCCACTGCTGCTGGTCGGTGTCAGTCACCCCGAGATAGTCGCGAATTGCCTGCCCCGTCGCCTCGATGTCAGCGCCAAGCTGCGCAGTCAGCGTGTAGGGGCGGATTGGATCGTTGAGCTCGGCCCGCAATTCGAGGGCAAACTCCCGCCGTTCGCGAGCCTGTCTAATGACGTAAGTCAGCCTCGGGGAGAAACCCGGCTCCACATCCGCAAGTCGGCGGAAATCCTGAATGGGCGCCCATCCGGACGGCGGAGTTTTCAGATAGAACAGGCTGACCGGACGCTTATAGACCGTAGCTGCCTTCATAAGCTGGCTGAAGGTCAAAGCGGCCTCGTCGGCTTCGCACGCGGCCAGCTTCTCGGCGGAAATCCCCATCTTGTGGGCAGCTTCCTCGACGGAAAGGCGCGCGGTCGTGCGTGCCCAAACGAGCATGGTCGGATTGATCAGTGCAGGAATGCTCTTTGCCATGTCAGCCTCCGGGCGCGACGCGACGCGTCTGGCCGTCAGCAGACTTCAGGGCTCGATACAAAGTGGACTTGCCGACACGCATCGTGCGCGCAACGGCTCTGGGAGATTCCCCGCGCTCGATGAGTGTGCGTGCATGGTCAATCTGGGCCGGTGCCAGAGACGGCCGCCGTCCAAGGTGGGTGCCGCGCTTCTTCGCAGCCTGGATTCCGGCCTGCGTCCTCTCCACGATCAGGCTGCGCTCGAACTCGGCTAACGCTCCCATGATGTGCAGGACCAAACGGCCGCCGGCGCTTGCGGTGTCGATCGGGTCGGACAGGCTACGGAAGCTCACGCCTCGGGCGCCGAGCTCTGCGATCAAGCTGACGAGGTGGGAGAGAGACCGGCCGAGCCGGTCGAGCTTCCATACAACGAGGGTGTCACCGGCTTTGAGAGCTGCCATGGCGTCGTCGAGGCCGCGGTGGGTGATGACGCTGCCGCTTACCCCTTCGTCCACGAACATGCGCTCGCATCCAGCAGCCGTGAGGGCATCACGCTGCAGGGCGAGGTTCTGGTCGGCAGCCGACACGCGAGCATACCCAATTATCATACTTCATTATGGGACAAATTTATGGGACACGCAAGACGCTGAAATCATTGACTCAAAAACTTGTCCCAAAAAGGGTCTCTTTTCGGACAGGGGGGGTAGTTGGTGGCCCGTTGCTTGTGCGTGTCCCCGCTGATGCGATCAGGCGATCGGCAGAATCCGCCGCTGATCTCCTATTTTGACGGCAAATAGGCAGCCGGAATCCACAGCCGGCGCTAGCCGAGCTGCGATGCTGCTCCCCGAACCTGACGGTCGCGCGGCGCGAGCAACCAGATGTGCTGAAGGCGGAGGCAAAGCTTCGCGTGCTGACCGGGCTGACGCGCGCGGCGACACGCCCCGAGCCCGGGCCAATCCCGCCCGCCGCCCGCGGGCCTCCATAATGCGGCTATTCTCGGCCGTGCCAAGCTGAGGCTCCCCCAATCCCGAACGCCAACCGCTGCGCAGACCAGGCTACTGGGAATGGCTCCAGCAATCGAGGCAGTGTCGCAGTTTCCGCCTGACGTCCCTCCACGATCGCCTCCACGTTGTGCGGCGCCAGAAGCGTCAGCCGCAGCAGGCTGCCCAGATACCCTCGCTCGATCCTCTCCGCCGCGGCCATCTCGCTGATCGATGCATACCGCCCCTCGTCGAGCAGTTTTTGGTATCGGAACGCCCGAGCCAACGCCTTCACCAGTGCTGGGTCAGCCCGCGTCGAGATGGCATCATCCTGGCCATCCTCCATTATCGGCGTGACCACCGTCTTCCGCCCCGGCCGCCTGCGGATCTTCATTGGCACACGCACCGTTATGCTGGTCGCGGCCGTCATGCGGCCGCCCTCCGCGCCGGGAAGGCCATGGCACTCAGATCACGCACCAAGCCGGCCAGCCCCTCGATGCGCATGCGGATGTCAGCGCCCTCCGGTCCGATTACGACCCGTTCCACCAGCGCGTGGACGATCCGTGCCTGCTCGGCGGGGAACAACTCCTCCCAGAGCGGATCAAGCCGATGCAGCGCGTCGCGCACCTCCCGCTCCGTCAGGTCCGGCGCCTCCCGCCGCGCCGCAAGCCAGGCGCCGACCACGATCTCCGGCTGCCGGAGCAGGCCTCGCACCTGGCTGATGACGGCGCCCTCAATCTGCGCGGCCGAGACACGCCGCACGATGCTGTCATCCACAATCGTGTCGGCCTTCAGCACCCGCTGCGCGACATAGTAGCGATAGAGTCTGCCATTCTTCACCGCATGCGTCGGCGACATCGCGCGACCGTCGATCCCAAAAATCAGCCCCCTGAGCAGTGCCGGTGCATGCTGGCGGTTCTGCGCGGCGCGGGTGCGCGGGCTGACCTGCAGGATGGCGTGCGCCCGATCCCATAGCTCCCGCGGCACGATGGCCTCGTGCTCGCCGCGATAGACATTTCCCTTGTGCGTGACCTCGCCGATGTACGTCCGCAGGTTCAGCGCCTTGTAGACGTCGCCCTTATTGAGCAGCCGGCCCGACTTGCTGGTGATGCCCTCCGCCTGCAGTCGGCGCACTGTCTCGACGCCGGAACCCCTGTCGATGAACAACTCGAACACCCGCCGCACGTGCGTGGCCTCCGCTTCATTGATGACCAGCTTGCGATTGGCGACGTCGTAGCCGAGCGGCACCTTCCCGCCCATCCACATGCCCCTGGCCTTCGAGGCGGCAACCTTGTCGCGGATCCGCTCGCCGATTACCTCGCGCTCGAACTGGGCAAAGCTGAGCAGGATGTTCAGCGTTAGCCGGCCCATGCTGGTGGTGGTGTTGAAGCTCTGCGTCACCGAGACGAAGGTCACGCCGTGCGCCTCGAAGGTCTCCACCAGCTTCGCGAAGTCCATCAGTGAGCGCGACAGCCGGTCGATCTTGTAGACGACGATGACGTCGACGAGGCCCCGCTCGATATCGGCCAGCAGGCGTTTGAGCGCAGGGCGCTCGAGCGTCCCGCCAGAGAACCCGCCATCGTCGTAGCGGTCCCGGACCAGCGTCCAGCCCTCGGCGCGCTGCGAGGCCACATACGCCTCGCAGGCGTCACGCTGCGCGTCGAGGGTGTTGAACTCCTTGTCGAGCCCCTCGTCAGTGGACTTCCGCGTGTACACGGCGCAGCGGAGCTTCTTCGTGGTCGCCGGCATCACCTCACCGGCGGGCGCTTTCCGCCTCATGCGCCACCGCCCGGCTGGCGCAACCCGAAGAACGCCCAGCCATTCCAGCGCGTGCCGGTGATGTGCCGCGCGATGGCGGAGAGGGACCGGTAGGGCCGCCCCTCATACTCGAAGTCATCGGCGCGGACGGTGACGACATGCTGCACGCCATCATGCTCGCGGATCAGCCGCGTCCCTGGCAGCGGCCGGCTGTCGGCGCGGATTCGCCGCAGCACGATGTTCCCGCCGTCCAGCTGTTCGCCGAGTGCCTCAAGCCTCGCCCGCGTTTCCGGCCTCAGCCCGCCAAAGGCCAATTCCTGGATGCGATAGGCCAACCGGCTGGTGATGTAGCTGCGGCTGAACGGCGGCGGCTCCTTGCCATACAGCCGACGCCACTCGGCCTTCAGTTCGGCGATCGGCGCCGTCTTGATCCAGGCCAGCCGGCCCAGGACCTGCTCCTTCGGGACCGTGGCGATGGGCAGCGCCACCGGCTCGAAGGCGTCGGCGCTGCGATTTCGGCGGGTCATGCGGAACTCCTCTCCAAGGGGTCCGCATGCACGCTCTGGTGGCCGGCATAGTGTAGCGAACTCTCTCCGGCAGCCTCGAGGTCGCGGTCGAACGCCTTGGCAGTGCGGCTTCGCAGTCGCAGCAGGCCACGGGCGAGGAGGTCGCAGACCTCACGCAGGTGGGGGTTTGGTGGGGCGGGGCGGCATGGAGCCGCGAGTAGGGCTGGCATGCCGCACATCCAGCCTCGGGCCGCCCCCTCTTGCTACCTGCGATGCGGTCCGGGCTGGCCGCGGGGCGGTGGGTTGAACCCTTCACCCCTCCTAATGTTCCCATTATGTTCGCAGCCGACCTCCACCATCATTGACCTCACAGGACCCCACCGATGCTGATCGAGACCCTGGATCGGACCCTTTGGACCTTGGACGACGCGCAAGGTCACGTGGCCGCGCAGCTCATCGCGTACATCTCAGCCGATCCGGAACGACTGGCGAAGGCGATTCGACCGCAAGTGCATTGGCAGCCACCGAAGGATCTCGGCCCGGTCGCGCGGGACGCTGCGTGGGACGAGATCCAAGTGGCACTGCGCGATGGTGACCTCCACGCCACCGGGCGCCTGTCGACTGAGCGTGCCGCATCCTGGCATTCTGAGAATGACGGCTGGCGCTACCATTCGGGTCGCCACAGCAGCATCGCGCCGGAGCAGTGGCGTGCCGGGCAGCGTAGTGGGCGCAACGACGCGCTGAACCTGCTGGACGGGCACTTCATCGACATCCGCGTGCCGCGCTTCATGGTGCTGGCGATCTGGCCGGTCGTCGAACCGCCGCAGCCAGCCCCCGCGATGGATCCGGCAACCGGTGCACCATATCGCACGCCGTACATGGACCTGCTCGACCGCGCCGTCGCCGAGAACGGCATCAATGCGCGCGTGCAGGGCAAGAAGGAATTGCTGGCCGACTGGTTCCGTGAGCAGACGGTCGAGGGCGAGGCGGTGTCGCAGAACCTGGCGGATGCGATGGCGACGCTGATCCGTCTGCCGTCCTCGCAGCGCGGGGGTGCCAAGCGCGGCTGGTGACGCCGCGCCGCGTCCTGACCTGAACGGTTGAGCCCTTCGAGCGGCGCGGAGCCGGACCCGCTCCGACGCAGCGCGAGCGGATCACGCATGTCTTTTTACCGGCCTCCCCACGCCATGGAGGCCGGATGTCGATTCGCCCAGCACGCCGACCAGACGCACGCGGTGCCCGATGAGCGGCGCCGGCGCGAAGGACGTCGTCGCGGCGCTGACCGCGCGCATCGGCGATCTCGCCCGCGAGCTGCTCGGCGAGCCGAACCGCGAGCTGTCGACGCCACGGCAGCTGCGCTTCGGCACGCATGGCAGCATCGCGGTCGAGCTCGAGGGCGACGACGCCGGGAGCTGGTTCGACCATGAGCACGGCATCGGCGGCGCCGCCATCGAACTGCTCCGGCACCGGCGCGGGCTCAGCAACGGCGCCGCGCTCGACTGGTCCCGCCAGTGGCTCGGGATGCGGGCGGCTCCGCGCCGGAAGAAGGCTGATCACGCACCAGCACCAACCCCGTCGCCATCCGATCCCGACGAAACGGCACTGCCAGCGGCCGATACGGACGCGGCCTCGTCCGATCCATCCTCGTCAGATCCAGCCCCGACGGCGGACAACGCGCTGGGACCGCCACCATGGCAGGATCGGCCCTTGTCGTCCGCTACGAAGAAGGCGGCCGAGGATGCGAAGCGGGCCGCGAAAGTCGCTGAGATCGTCGCCGGCTGCGAGGACGCGGCCGGCACGCGGGTCGAGACCTACCTGCGCCGGCGCGCGATCATCGCCTCGCCGCTCCCACCATGCATCCGCTTCCTGCCGAACGCCTACAACCACTACGGCGCGCTCGTTGCGCTGGCGACGGATCCCGAGGGGCAGGTTCACGGCCTGCAGCTGATCTACCTCACCGAGGACGGCCGCAAGGCGCCGCTGAAGATCCAGAAGCGCACCAACAAGGCGCATGACGGTTGGGCTGATGTCGCCGCCGTGCGCATCCCCGGCACCGCGCCAGTGGTGCTCTGCGAAGGCGTCGAGACGGCGCTTTCCGTCTGGCAGGCCACCGGCCAGGAGAGCTGGGCCTGCCTCGGCATCAGCAACATCGCCCGCGCGCCCCTGTCAGACGGCGCACCCGTCCTCGTCGCGCGCGACGGCGACGAGCCGAACAGCAAGGCCGACCAGCAGCTCCGCCAGGCCGTCACCGTGCTCCGGGCCCGCGGGCACGAGGTGACCGTCGCCGAGCCGCCACCCGGGCAGGACTTCAACGACGTCCTGCAATCGGACGGCGCGGACGCTGTGCGGATGCTGATCGCCGCGTCCAGGCCCGCCGCAGCCTTCTCCAACGAATGGCGCAAGGAACTGCTGCTCAACGAGGACGGTGAGCCCCGGCCCGTCCTGGCGAACGCCATCACCGCCCTGCGCGGTGCGCCGCAATGGCAGGGCGTGCTGTGGCACGACGCCTTCGCCACGACCACCGTCGCGCGCAAGCCGCCGCCCTGGGTTCGGGATCCGGCGGGCTGGTCCGACACGCCCTGGGCCGACCGCGACGACGCCCTCGTCGCCGACTGGCTGCAGCACCAGGACATCATGGTGCCGATGTCCATCGCGGGGCAGGCGGTCGAGGTCGTGGCGCGCGACCGGATCTTCCATCCCGTCCGCGAGCACCTCGATGGGCTGTCCTGGGACGGCACGCCCCGCCTCGAGGCCTGGCTGCTCCGCTATCTCGGCGCCGAGGACAACGCCTATCACCGCGCCGTGGGCCCGCGCTGGCTCATCTCCGCCGTCGCACGCATCTACGTGCCCGGCTGCAAGGCCGACTGCGCGCTGATCCTCGAAGGGCCGCAGGGGATCCGCAAGTCCTCGGCGCTGATGGCCCTCGCCGCGCCCTGGTTCACCGACCGCCTCTCCGACCTCTCCAGCAAGGATGCAGCGATGGAGACGCGCGGCGTCTGGATCATCGAGATCGCCGAGCTCGACACCATGGGCCGCGCCGAGGTGAGCACGGTCAAGGCCTTCATGTCGCGCACCCAGGACCGCTTTCGGCCGCCCTACGGCAAGCGCCTGGTCGACCTGCCGCGGCAATGCGTGTTCGCCGGCAGCGTCAATCCGGAGGGCGGCTATCTGAAGGACCCGACCGGCGGCCGACGCTTCTGGCCGGTGGTCTGCACCAGCATCGACCTCGATGCGCTGCGCCGTGACCGGGATCAGCTCTGGGCCGAGGCGCGCGATCGCTTTCGTCGCGGCGAGCCTTGGTGGCTCGAGACGCAGGAGCTCGATGCACTGGCGGCCGAGGAGCAGGCGGAACGCTACCAGGGCGATGCCTGGGACGAGCCGATCCAGGCCTATCTCGAGAACGAGATCGAGTGGCTGGAGAACGGCTTCGGCGAGCGCAACCCGTTCCGCCGGCCGCGCCCGGCACCGCTGCAGGACGTCTCCGTCGCCGAGGTGATGGAGCGGGCGCTCGGCATCGAGAAGGCGCGCTGGACGCAGGTGGATCAGAACCGCGTCGTCCGCAGCCTGGTCAGCATGGGTTTCAAGCTGTGCCGCGCCCGCAAGGGCGGGCACGGCCCGAAGGGCAAGCGCGAACGCCGGTATCGGCGCACGCCTTCGTCGGCGGTGCCGCAATGAGCGCCGCGGCCTCGGTTGGGTCCGGGTCTGCCGCCCCGGGTCCGGGTATGGGTCCGGGTCCGTGGCTGTCCGGAAAGCCGCGGAATACCTGGATGGGTCCGGGTGGGTCCGGGTGGTCCGGGTCTGTCGTGTTCTCTTTCGTACCAGGCCCCCTACGCATCACGTGCATCGCGCGCGTCACGCGTGATGCGCGCATAGGGGGGTATAGGAAGAGTAAGGGAACGACCCGGACCTACCCGGACCACCCGGACCCATGGCGGATTTCTGCGGTTTTTTCGCCACGCAGACCCGGACCCAACCCGGACCCAGACCTGGACCCACCCGGACCCATCGTTCCGACGCGGCCGCGTGCGGCTGGCCATGCGCCCTCCGTGACACCGCGTGCCCGCGGGCCACCATGCCACTGCGACCGCCGGCTGCTCTCCATCAGGATCCAAAGGACACCGATCGTGAAGAACGACACCATCACCACCTATCTGCACGGCGAGATCATCGAGGCGCAGAAGCCCGAATGGATCGGACGTGCGAAGACGGTCTGCAACGGCGGGGAGATCCCGTGGCACGCCGCGCTCACCAAGGTTCTGAACTTCCTGCCCCGCATCGACAGCATCGGTGCGGATGATCGGGACGGCATCCAGATCCTCACCTGGGTCACCCCCGAAGGTGGTGGGCACTACGTCGAGTTCTGCACGCCGCATCACATCCTCGACGCCGTGTGGGTGCCGGACAAGGCCGAATGGCTGCCGTTCCGCACGAAGCACGTCCTCCCCTTTCTGCAGGCTCATGCGGCGATCGCGGCCGCCAACACCTTTGAGCGCCTCGTGCAGCATTTCTGCTCCGCTCCCGCGCACCGGTCGTCGGACCGGGTCACGCCCCGACCGGATCACCCGCCGCTGCCCGCTGCGCTCCGGCGGGCTGCTCGCGCGGCAGGCGGAGCGTGAGGTCCATGCGCACCGAGGGCACGCAGCCGTGGCCGACCCTGCGCTGCTCGCCCGATCCCGCACGGAGCCCGACTCCCGCCGCGGGGATGGATGCGATGCAACGCCGGGCGTGGCACGAACAGGGCGTGGCCATGCTGCTGGTGGATGAGATCTCGGATCCGCTGCTGCGCCAGGCGGTCGTCAATGAGGCAGTCAGGCGCTGGGGGCGACGCAACGGAGGCAGGGTGCATGGCCGCTAAGGGGAAGGCGCGCGCGAAGCAGAAGCCGGAGGATCTGTCCCGGCCGTCGAAATGGCGCCTGCAGCATGGTGGCTTCGGCGAGGCCGTCCGCGAGGCCGACCCGGAGACGGGGACGCCCGTGCAGCATCGCCGCGCGGTCGACACGCTCGGTGCAATGCTGGCCAACGGCACGATCTCTCCGGAGATGCACGAGGCCGGCTGCGTGTTCCGCACGCAGTTCCGCTCGGCAGCGCTCGACGGCATGCGCACGACGCAGCTGATCCGCATGCCGAAGGGCGCGGGCGCTACGCTGACGGAGCGGCAGGTGGCGGCGCGGGATAAGGTCGCGGCCGCTCTCGATGCGCTGGGCGGACCAGGGAGCCCGGGCGGCTCGGCGGCGTGGCACGTTCTCGGGCTTGAGTGCTCGATCCGTGAATGGGCCATGTCGCAGGGCTGGCAGGGGAAGCCGATCGCGCCCGCTCAGGCGCAGGGCATGTTCACCGCTGCGCTCTCGGTCCTGGCGGTGCACTACGGTCTCGTGCGGAGGATGCGCGAGGCGGCGTAGCGTCGGACGCTGGCGGTGTCGCGCGCACCGCCAGCACCGCGCTTCGAGGCGCCGCATAGCAGTAGCGGAGCGGAAACCAGTCGGGGTAAGTTGTCCTTACGTTCAGAAGCTCTGCCTGCCTCGGCTTCGAGGCCATGGTTCCTTCCTGGGCCTGGCGTATGCGGGGAGCAGCAGCGCGCAACATCGCTAGCGTCAGGTGAAATTTGAGGTTGCCAGGTTGCCAGGACCGTCGCGTAAGCCATTCAGACGATTCGAATCCGATGGGTTGCCAGGTGCGAACCTGTTGCCAGCATGTTGCCACTACCGCGCGTGACGGGAGATGCCCTTGCCAGAACGCATCACCTCCACCCGTGACCTCGCCCGCCGGCTAGGCGTCTCCCACACCGCAATCCAGAAGGCCGAGCGGGTCGGGCGCATCAGCCGCGAGCCGGATGGATGCTGGGACGTCGAGCATGTTCACCGCGATCTCACCGCATCGGCCGTGCCGGGACGCTCACCTATGGCCGTATCTGGAGATGCCACGCCGCTGGGGCGCCTGACGCTGGCGCGGCTCGCCCTCGGCGTCGAGGCGCAACGCCTGGCCATGGATGAGAAGAAGGGGCGCCTGATGGACCTCGCCGCCGCCAACCACCGTGTCGATGAAGTCGCCGCCGGCATGCGCGATGCCGTGCTGAACTGGCCGGCGCGTGTGGCGGGACAGATTGCCGCCGAGATCGGCCGCGATCCGCATCTCGTGCAGACCATCCTGCAGGAGCAGATGCACGCGCTGCTGCTGGAGGTCGCCGATCGGCTTGATTCGCCTGCTTCATCGGAAACCGACCCGCGCGCGTAACGCGCGCGACACAGCACACCATCGGACCGCATCGACTTCCCAGCGGCGGGAAGTCGATCGGAGCAGAGACGCGCCGCTGAGCCTCGTCACGGCCGCATCGTCAATCATGATGTGATCCAGACCGCTCGCTCATAGCAATCGCATTGCGCTCCATCTTGCTTGGCTCGTGCGCGGCACAGCGCGAATGGTCCGTCATCCGCAGGGGATGCCCTGCAGCACGACGGAGACGACCATGACCGAGCGAACCGCCCGCGCCGCCCGCAACCAGGAAAACAGCCTGGCCGCCTTCCTCGCGAAGAAGGCCGAATTCGATGCCCTCCTCGCCGAACTCACCCAGGCCAGCGAGGACCATTTCGGCGCGGACCCCGAGACGGTGCTCTGGGGCGAGGCGGCCTGGCTTTCGGATGCCACCGCGAAGCTGAAGGACATCGCGGACCAGCATTTCCGCCGCGGCTCCCGGCAGTAGGGGCCGATGGTCGGCACCCGGAACCGGAGACCACCACGATGAGCAAGCTTTCCGATACCCAGCGCGTGATCCTCAGCGCTGCCGCGCAGCACGAGATGGGGCTGGCCCGCGCGCCCAAGACCCTGCCGGCCGCGGCGCGCAACGCGGTGTTCCGCAGCCTGATCAAGGCCAACCTGCTGACCGAGATCAATGCGCCGCGGGAGCATGTCGGCCTCGGCTGGCGGCAGGACGAGGACGGCACCTGGATCGTCGCGCGCATCACCGACGAGGGGCTGCGCGCGATCGGCATCGACCCGAACGAGGGCGACGCGGTGGCCGACACCGCGCCCACGGGCGCGGAGCACCCGACGCCGCAGGGTGAGGACGCCCCGGCGCCCGAAGCCGCCCAGGCCGCGCCCCTCACGGAGGAAGTCGCCATGCTCGACCAGGCTCTCGCGTCCCGCGCCGCCACGCCACGCGCCGCCCTGCGCGACGCCGCCGCGGCGATCCTCGCCGCCTGGGACGACGAGGCCAACCGCGAGGGCGACATGATCGGCGCCTTGGACGCGCCGATGGAGGCGCTGCGCGCCCTGCTCGCCGCCAAGCCCGCCCACGCATCGCGGGGTCGGGCCGCGGAGCGGATCGACGGCACCCCGCGCAAACGGCGCGAGGGGACGAAGCAGGAGCAGGTGCTGGCCATGCTGCGCCGGCCCGAGGGTGCGACGGTCGCGCAGATCGCCGAAGCCACTGGCTGGGCGCAGCACACGGTGCGCGGCTTCTTCGCGGGCCTGAAGAAGCGCCAGGGCATCACGGTGATCGCCGCGGAGCGCATCCGCCAGGTCGGCCCGAACCGCGAAGGCGCCCGCGGCTCGTTTACGATCTACCGCGTCACCTGACCGCGCGCGCATCCGCTCGCCACGCACCACCGCACGAGATCCTGCGCCGGCATCCTGGAGGGGGTGCCGGCGCAGTGCGTTCCAAACCCCTCCCAGGGATCCACCATGCCCACCATCACCACCACCGCCGATCCGATCGCCGCCGAGCGCGCCCGCGTCGCCGAGATCAGCCAGGTCGTCGCCAGGAGCCGCGGCCTGGTTGCGCCCGGCATCCTCGACCACCTCCAGGAGCGCGCCTGCCAGACGGGCTGGTCCGCCGACGTCGTGCGCGGCGTGCTCTGGGACATCCTCACCGGGAAGGGCGCCGACCTCCCGCGCCCGACGCCGCCCGCGCCCGCGCCGCGCGAGCCGGACCCGAACGACCCTGCCCAGATCCGCGAGGCCATGGCCGAGGCGATGGCGGTGCGCGGCATGCATGGCTACCGCGCCGTGAACCCCCGCCATGCCGAGTTCCTCGACATGCGCCCGCTGCAGATGGCCGAGGAGCTGCTCCGCCTCCGCGGCGAGCCGGTGCCCTCGCGCGATCCGCTGGTGATCGCCGAGCGGGCGCTCACCACCACGGCGGACTTCCCCGCCCTGCTGTCGGCGGCAGCCAACAAGATGCTGCTCGCCGGCTACACGCCTGCGCAGCCGACCTACCGCCAGATCATGCGGCGGCGGGACTTCCGCGACTTCCGCCCGCACCACCATCTCCGCGCCGGCGACTTCCCCTCCCTGCTGCCGCTGGCCGAGGGTGGGGAGATCCAGGTCGGCACGATCTCCGAGGGCCAGGAGAGCGTGACGCTGACCACCTTCGCACGGCGCGTGCGGGTGACGCGTCAGATGCTGGTGAATGACGACCTCGGCGCCTTCACCGACTTCGCGGCGATGATCGGCCGACGCATCGCCGACGTCGAGAACGCCACCGCCTACGGCGTGCTGAACGCGGCGAACGGCGATGGTCCGACGCTCGCCACCGGCAACGCGCCGGTCTTCGCGACGGGCGCCGCACGCGCGAACAAGGCGGCCGCCGGCTCGGCGCTCGACATCGCCTCCCTCGCCGCCGGTCGGGCGGCGATCATGCAGCAGCGGAGCCTCGACGGCATCCCGATCTCGATCGGCGAGCGCATGCGCCTCCTGGTCGGGCCGAACCTCGAGATGCCGGCGCGGCAGCTCACGGTGCCGGTCGCGGCCGACCAGATCAGCCGGGAGAACATCTACGCCGGCATGATCGAGCCGGTGGTGGAGCCGTTGATCCCCGCGAACCGCTGGTATCTCTTCGCGCACCAGGAGGCCTCGCCGGTCTACGTCTACGGCTATCTCGACGGCGCCGAGGCGCCGCGCGTCGGCACCAACCCGGTCCAGGGCGTAGACGGGATCGAGATCAGCGTGCTGTTCGACTTCGGCGTCGGCGCAATCGACTGGCGCGGCGCCTGGTTCAACCCGGGGAGCTGAGCCCTTGCCGTGGGGCGGTCCGGGTGCGGCATCACATCCGCAACGCCCCGGCCGCTCGACGCGAAGTCGCACGCGTAGCGCAGTCACGGAGGCGGCGTGCTCGGACGCCGGCTCCACGGCGGCCACGGGCTACACGAGCCGGCGTGGAAGCGTCGATCAGGGCACCAGTGGTCCGACAAGCCATCAGGTCCGGCGCGGTTGCAGCGGATAACCCAGTCGCGCAGCGTCTGCCGGTCCATGCCGGCAATCCGCGCCGCGGTCTCGCGGCTCAGCCCGCCCAGCGCCCCGGCAATGGCCAGCGGCTGCCGAGCAGCACGCGGGTCCTTCTCCAGCTTGGCCAGGCGCCGCGGCTCCTGCGGCGCGATGTCGTCCCTGATCCACAGCGCCGGCATGCGCGGCTCCTTCAAGCCATGCCCGCCGATGAATCACGCCGGTCCGCGTCGCAGCAAGCCCAGGAGTCAGGGCTTCATGGGGTGGGTATCAGTCCTTGAGGGGCCATTGGGATCAGGCCGGGGCGAAGCGCAGCCCCACCCGCCCGAGGACGCCATACTCCGCCGAGACCTCGTCGCCCGGAGCGACCTCCAGCAGCGCGACGCAGGTGCCGGTGGTCGCCACCTGCCCGGCGGCCAGCGTCACGCCGTGGGGTGCGCTCCACCTGGCCACGATGCACGGGGATTGCGACGATGCCGCCCGGCGCACGGCCGCGCCTCGGCCTCGCATGAGGCCGGGCCGCCAGGGAGACGCGGCCCGGTCCCCCGCCCCCGCCAGGGAGGCGCTACGCCATAGCGGGTGCGCGTCGAGTGGCCTCGCGCACCCTCGGCAGCACCTCCGTCGCAAGGCGGCGCATTGTCTCCCATTCCCGATGGCGGTTCGCACCGGATCCGTCCATCGAGGCCATCAGCAGCGTGCTGAAGGGCCCCACACGCTCGCGGAAGGCAAGCAGCTTCTCCGTCACGGTGCGGGAAGAGCCGTAGATCATCATGCTCTCGATCAGCCCCTCGACGGTCACTGCCTCATCGGGCATCGCGGGATCGGATTTCATGACGACGGTGTAGTTGGCGCGCTTCAGCACTTCCCAGAGGTAGCGGAAATAGTAGTGGTTGCTTCCCTTCGGATCCATCGCCCAGTCGAGCGCCTGCTGATCGCTTTCCGCCACCAGGATGTTGCGGGCGACGCGCCAATCCTGTCCGGTCGGCTCGCGCCCGGCCTCGCGGCAGCCCTCGACGTACTTCCCCCAATGGCTCGCCACGACGTATTCGGGGCAGAAATTCGCGCTGATCGGCCCCCAACCGCGCAGCGCCGCCGTCTTCACGCTCGAGGAATGGGGCGACATGGCCGACATCGCGATCGGCGGATGCGGCTTCTGGTAGGGCTTGGGCATGTAGCCCACGCCGAGTTCGGGCACGATCGCATCGGTTATCTTCACGTGCCAGTGCTTGCCCTTGATATCGTAGGGCGGGTCCTGGCCCCAGATCTTCAGGATCGTCTCGATAGATTCCGCCATGCGCTCGTTGCGGACCGTCATATCCGTGTTGCCGAACAGCTCGTGGTCGCTGGCCAAGCCCGATGGGCCGATGCCGAAGATGAAGCGGCCGCGGCTCAGGTGGTCGAACTGCGCGGCCTCGGCCGCGACGATCGCCGGATGATGGTTGGGCAGCGACACCACCCCGGTGCCGAACACGATGTTCTTCGTCTGGCGCAGCAGCGAGGCCATGAACATCATCGGCGCGGAGAGCGGTTCGGTCGTCGCCGAGAAGTGCTCACCGACCCAGGCCTCGTCGAACCCGATCTGGTCGGCATGGATGATCTTGTCCGCATTCTCTTCGATGATCTCGTGCATCAGCCGGTGCGACGGATGCAGCGGCATCATGAACAGTCCAAGCTTCACGGCGTTTCCTTTCTTTCTGCTGGAAGGCATAGCGGGGGTATTCCGTTCCGGCACGTTCCCCGAGACGGGCCGGCGACCTCATCCGGCCACGTGGCGCAGCGCAGCGGGCGCGCCGTCGAGCCAGACCAACGGCGCGTCGGCTTCCCCTGCGATCACGTCGATGACCGGCCCCAGGTGCAGCGTGTGGGTCCCGTAGTCCATCGTGCTCGCGACGCGGCAGAAGATCGCGGCCAGGGCGGATGGGAGATATGGCAGCCCCTCGGCGCCGAGGCGCCAGTCGCCCGAGGTAAAGCGCTGGTCGCGCAGCCGGGAATCGGAGAAGGCACCGAGGACATCCCGTTGGTCGTGGCCGAGGAGGTTCACGCAGAAGCACCCCGTGGTCGCCAGCACCGGATGGATGCTTGCCGACCGGTTGACGGAGACGAGCATTGAACATGGGTCCATCGAGACGGACATGATCGAGGAGGCTGCCATACCATGCGGCGCGCCGCCGGGGCTCCGGCCGGTTATGAGCGCCACCGAAGTGGCGAAACGGCGCATCGCCGCCCGGAACGCCACGCTGGGCGGCGGCGCGCTGAAAGCCGGGCCGGCCCTCGGGGTCATGGCGGTGCTGGACGACATTTCTGGACGGGTCACGATGTCAAGCTTCCTCCAGCTGCTCTCGCTGCCTGTCGGAGCATTCGCAGGGGATGATAGCAATTGGCATGCCAATGCCGCGATCCCTCTAGCCCAACCTGTCCGGGCGCGTGCGCCTGTCGCAGGCGGGCGCGTATGAGACAGCGCAGTGTCGCGGCCGCGACGGTCCTTCAGCCGCCCCGTGGCGGCGGCCGGCTCAGGTCAAGGCTGGCGATGCGGCGGTGCAGGGTGGCCCGCGAGATCCCGAGGTGCCGCGCGGCGCGCGAAACGTTCCAGCCCGCCCGCGTCAGCGCTGCTTCCGTGATGTTCCGCTCGTCCCTCATGCCGGCCTCGGCCGGGCGGAAGTAGGGGGGCAGGCATGCCGGCGTCACGATCCCATCCTCGGCCAATGTGGCCGCGTAACGTGCGACGTGCCGCAGCTCACGAATGTTTCCGGGCCAGGCATGACTGACCAGTAGGCGGAGGGCGGTCCGGTCGAGGGCGAGGTTCGGCATTCCGGCCTCCGCGCCCTCCTCACGGAAGACAGCGTCGATCAGGGCGCCCTTGTCTGCACGCTCGCGCAGGGCTGGCAGGAGCGCGGTCGCACCGTTGAGGCGGAAGTAGAGATCCTGCCGGAAACGCCCCTGCCGCACGAGGTCCGCGATGTCGTGCAGGCTCGCCGAGACCACCGCGAAGGAGACGCGGACCGGCTGCGCTGCACCGACCGGGACGACTTCGCCGTCCGACAGCACCTGGAGAAGGCGCGTCTGCAGCGCCATCGGCATGTCGCCGATCTCGTCGAGGAAGAGCACGCCGCCATCCGCCTCGAGGATTCGCCCGCGCGCCCCGTGCCGCGCGGCGCCTGTGAAGGCGCCGGGGCGGTAGCCGAAGAGTTCGCTCTCAATCAGCTCGGCCGGGATGGCGGCGCAGTTGATCGCGACAAAGGGTCCGCCCGCATGCATCCCGGCATTGTGCAGAGCACGCGCGAGCGCGCTCTTGCCCGTTCCGGTCTCGCCCTGGAGCAGGATCGGCAACCGACGGTCGAGCAGACGTCGCGCGAGATGCACGCGCTCGATCACCACCGGATCGTGCCCGACCAGGGTAGCGATGTCCGGCACGCCCGGGGGTGGTGCGACGGCGGCCGCTGGCACCACGGATGCGGCGCTCTCCCGGTCGGCTCGCGCCCGGCGCACGAAGAAGCGGCGGCCCTGATGCGTCATCACCGCATCGGTCCCCCGGTCGGAGTGGCCGGTGGAGACGCCGTGGAGTTCCGCGGCCCTGATGCCGAGGGGCGCCCCGCTCTCACCTGGTAGAAGCCGTGCCGCGTCCGAGGTCGCGTCCACGATCCGTCCGCCGCCGTCGAGCGCGACCCTCACCTCGGCGGCGAGATCAGTGAAATCGTCCTGCGCCGAAATCCGCAGCACGGGGCGGCCGCGATTCCGGCGCTCGAAATAGCGATTCTCGATGCGCCGGGCGGATCGCCTGACGATGTCGCGCACCAGGCCCTGCATCGAGAGTGCATCAGCGTGCGGCGTGGTGACGTTGAGCACCGCAGCCAGTCGGCCCGCCGCGCCGAAGATCGGGGCCACGGTGCAGGACAATCCGGCGAGGCTCTCGCCGAAGTGCTCGCCCCTGACGACCGAGAGCGCACGCTGCTCCTTGATGCAGGTGCCGATCCCGTTCGTTCCCTGGGATTCCTCCGTCCAGACCGCGCCGGGGAGGACGCCGACCGCGCGGCACTCGGAAGCCAACTGATCACCGCAGCGGAACAGCACGGTGACCCCGGCCGCATCGGTTAGGGAGACGACGTAGTCGTATCGGGCGAGCCGCGTGAAGAGCCGGTCCAGTTCCGGGGTCGCGAGGTGGATCAGATCGTCGATCGGCGCTCGGACGTCCTTGAGTTCCCGTTCCGAGACGATCTGGGGAAAGGCGATGCGGTGGCGTTCCAGGCCGTGCTGGCGCAGGCACCGCTCCCAGGACGCCGCGATGCGCGTCCGTGACGGTTGCATGCCGGCCGCCTGCACTCGCTGCGATGCCGTTCGTGGCGCTGTAACCTGATCCTCGGCAGATTTCACGCCGCTTCTCCCCGACTGTGGTACGGCCATGGAGGCTATCATCGTGTCGCCGCGGGAGGTGAGCCTCGGGCCATCCCGAAGAGACGGCGCCGGTACGCGCCACCCGCGGCGCTTGGCGGAAAATACCGATGGCTCCGCAGGCCGCCGCGCGATCCTGCAGCGATCTTGCAGGCTGCCGCCTCACCCGGCAAGCGCTGCGGATGGCGCGGCGCAACGCGCGCCGACCGCGGCCAGGGAGGCATTCTGTCCGCACTCATCGGTCAACGCCGATCGATCACGCATAAGCGGCTCAACAACCATGCAGTCCTCTGGCCGCCACCCTCGCCGGGCTGTCCTTCAACGGGCTGGACGACATTACGCCGACCGCCCGTGGGCTGCTGCTGGAGGCGCAGCGGGGATTGGCCTTCGTGGTGGAGTGCTCCCAGGCGAAGGAGTTCGCCCTGGTCCATTCGCTCGTTGGCAGTGCCGATGGCGGACGCATCTTCGTGCGCTGCTTCGATGCGGCCATGAACGTCCGCGAGAACGTCGCTGGCGATGCGCTCGCCTCCATCACCACGCTGCTGTGGAACATCCCGTCCAAGGCCTGGACCGGCGGCGCCACCATGGCCGACGCCTCGCTGAACAAGCGGATGACGGTGCGGCTCGGGCCAGGCGTCGCCTTCGCGCAGATCGGCATCGTCGGCTTCGACGGGCAGATCGAGGTCGAGGCGATGCGGCTCTACGGGTTGCCCGAGGCGGCGCCAGCGCTGATTTGCGGTACCCCAGCGCTACCGGCAGGGCAGCGCGAGTTCGCGGCTGAAGTGTCGTGGGACTTGCCGAGTCTCGCACCAGGGGCGACCAGCCTGCTCGATGTCACCGTCAATGGCGCGCGGCAGGGGGATCTTGCCCATGCAGCGCTCGCCTCGTCGACGCGCTTCATCGAGCTCGACGCCGCCGCGTGGTCCAACAACACCGTGCGCGTCATGGCCAGGAACATCTCCGCGGCCACCTTCGACCTGGGCGCCATCACACTTTCCGTGGCCGCACGAAAGCGAAGGTTGCCGTGAGCAGGGTGCCGCGCAGGCCATCCATGCGCGATGCGTCCGCCGTTGGAGGCGGATCGGGACCAGTGATGGAGCAGGCCTGCAAACGCGGTTGGCCACAATGGATGTCCTCGGCCATTGTCAGGAGGTCACTGTCCGCGGGTCCCACCGAAGATTGGTGATCGGTATAGCGCCCTCCAAACGCTGGCAGTCGCCGCCACCCCATCCTGTGTGCCATCGGCATCCGCATCCCGCGCATGCCTCGAAGCAGGAACAGGCGATCATGATCTCCCGGCGCATCCTACCCGCCATGCTGGCCGCGACGCTCGTCGTCGGCAGCACCCTTTCCCCTGCCTTCGCGAGCGAACGCGAAGGCGCCGAATCCGCGCGCGAGGTGGCGGCCCTGCGCGCCGCCACGGTGACGCCGGCCGCCGCCATCGCCGCTGCCGAATCGGCGACCGGCGGCCGTGCGATTCGCATCGGCCTGGAGGACGAGAACGGTACCCACCTGTACGAGGTGCGCGTGGCAGTGGCCGATCGGATGCTGACCGTCAAGATCGACCCTGCCTCCGGCGCCGTGCGCGCGACCGAGCGTGACGGCCTGATCGCGCGGCTGCTCGACCGCGAGGATCGCGACGAGGTCGCGGCCCTGCTGCGCGCGCCCACCACCCTGGCCAAGGCGATCGAGGCGGCCGAGACCACGGCCGGCGGGCGCACGATCGAAGCCGGCTGGGAAGCCGAGGATGGCACCAACGGCTTCGAGGTCGAGGTGATGCGCCCCGATGGACGCGTCGTGAAGGTGGCGGTGGACGCCGCGACTGGCCAGGCACGGGCCTTGCCGGCCGGCGGCGAGAACCGCTGACCCCCAAGGCGCGGCGCCGGGCGGACCGGCGTCGCGCGCATCCACCCCCTGCCGGAAGGATGACCATGTCCGCCACCACACTCGGCCCGCGCGCGGCCGGCACGTTGCTCAACAAGGTCCCGGAGGTCACGCTGGCCTTTTGGGTGATCAAGATCCTCGCCACCACGGTCGGCGAGACTGGCGCCGACTTCCTTTCGGTGACGCTCGGCTTCGGGCTTGGCGGCACATCGGTGGTGATGGCCGCGCTGCTCGCCGCGATCCTGTGGATGCAGGTGCGCGCCGATCGCTACGTGCCGGTGATCTACTGGCTGACCACGGTGATGGTCAGCGTCGTGGGCACGCTGATCACAGACAACATGGTGGACAATCTGGGCGTGCCGCTGCCTGCCGCGACCGCAGGCTTCGCGATCGGCCTCGCGGTGACCTTCGCCGCCTGGTACGCGGTGGAGCGGACGCTGTCGATCCACACCATCGTGACGCGCCGACGGGAAGGCTTCTACTGGGCGACCATTCTGTTCACCTTCGCGCTCGGCACCGCCGCCGGCGACCTGGTGGCGGAACGTCTGGCGCTGGGCTACGGCCTCTCAGCGGTGATGTTCGGCGCGCTGATCGCCGCTGTCACCCTCGCGCATTACGGCTTCCGGGCCGGCGCGGTCCTCTGCTTCTGGATCGCCTATGTGCTGACGCGGCCCTTCGGCGCCTCGCTGGGCGACCTGCTGTCCCAGGCCCCGGCCGATGGCGGGTTCGGGCTCGGCACCGTCGGCACCAGCGCCGTCTTCCTCACGGTGATCGGTGCGCTGGTCTTCCGAATGGTCCGCACCGCGCGGCTGGCCGAACAGCGCGCCTGACCGGGCATGCCGGCGCCAGGGGGCCGTGCCGGGTTCGGCGCGGCCCCTTTCGCATGCGCGCGCCAGGGCGCGCGCGTTGGGAATCCGTATAGCACGCTCCAAATGCCGATCACCGCAGCGCGGGCATCCTGGACCGAGCGCAGCCGCAACAGGTGCGGCCCCGCCCAGGAGCGACAATCATGAGCCTCTCGCACACCACCAGCCTGGATCCTCCCGATGACCGTCCGCGGACCGGCAGCGACGGTGCGGCCCCGCCACTCGCCATCGAGGGCCTGAGCGTAAGGCGTGGGTCGCGGCGCGTCCTCGCCGATGTCCACCTCCACGTCGCGCGCGGGGAGGTCTGCGGCCTGCTTGGCCCGAACGGCGCCGGCAAGACGACGACCATGGCCGTCGCCCTCGGCCTGCTGGCGCCCGAGGCGGGCCGCGTGCGGCTGTTCGGGGCTGACCCGCTGACCGCGCCCGACGCGCTGCGCGCGCGCATCGGGCTGATGCCGGAACAGGACGGGCTGACCGGCTGGATGACCGCCGCGGACTACCTGCAATATTGGGCGGTGCTGCAGGGCCGCCCGATCGGCGCAGCGCGCGCCGCCGCCCTGATCGAGGAAGTCGGCCTCGCCGAGGCGCCGAAGCGGATGCCCGCCGCGCGCTACTCCCAGGGCATGCGGCGGCGGCTTGCCGTGGCCCGCGCGCTGGTTGCCGAACCTGAGCTGCTGATTCTCGACGAGCCGACCAACGGCCTCGATCCGCGCGGCCGGCTGCGGCTGCTCGGATTGCTGCGCCACCTCGCCCGCAGCCGCGGCGTCGCGGTGCTATTGTGCACGCATTTGATCGAGGACGTCGAGCGCATCGCGGACCGCGCGACCGTCATCGTCGCCGGCCGCACCGTGGCCGAAGGCAGCCTTGCCAAACTGCGCGGCCACGCCGCGGGCCGCCGCTTCCGCCTGGCGCTGGGCGGCCCCGCGCCGAGCCTGCCGGCCGACAGCGCCGCGCTGCTCGCCATCCGCCATGCCGGTGCGGAGGAGGCGCTTGTCGAGCTCGCGCCCGGCGTCGCGCCGGAGACCGTCTGGCGCGCGCTGCTCTTCGCCGGCTGGCCTATCCGCGAGGTGCGCGCCGAGCAGGCGGGACTGGAGGCGCTCTACCTCTCATTGACCGGCGCCCATGACGCGGCGGGGGATCGGCCATGAGCCCCGCCTTCGCCATCGCCCGGCGCGAAGGGGGCGAACTCCTGACGAGCCCGCGCGGCCTCGCCTGGCTGCTTGCCGCGGCATTCGCCTTCACCGGCTTCGCGCTACTGCTGGTGGGCAGCACGCAGCTCGGCCTGCTCGACAACGCGCAGGTGGTCTATGACATGGCGGGCATGACCATCGCGCTCGGCGCGCTGCTCACCGCCGTGATGGGCGTGGATGCGGTGGCCGGCGATCGCGAGCGCGGCGCGCTGCTGCCGCTGCTCGCCACCGCGGCGCCACGACGGGCCATCCTGCTCGGCAAGCTCGGCGGCCAGGCGTTGGCCTGGCTCGCCATGGTCGCGCTGGCACTGCCCTATCTCTGGGCGGTCGGCAGCACCGGGCAGAATCTCGGCGCCGCGCTGGTCGGGCTTGTGCTGCTGGGCACGCCGGTGGCGCTCGCCATCGGGGCGGGCGCGATGGCGTTGGGGGCGCGGCTGCGCTCGGCCCGCGCGGCCCTGCTTTCCGCGTTGATCGGGCTGATGCTCGTCGCGAGCCCTCTGGCGATTGGCCCCAGCCTGCGCCAATCCGCCCTCGGTCGCGGCTTCGACGCGGTCAATCCCTTCTCGGGCGCGGTCAACGCGCTCGATGCGATGGTGATCGATGGCCAGGCGCTAGCCGCGCAGGGCTGGCACCTCGCGCTCGTGTTCGGCTGGCTGGCGCTGGCCTACGGCCTCGCCCTGCGCGCGCTGCACGCGCCGCGCCGGCCCGGAGAGGAGATCGTGTCATGATCCGCAGGACCATCCTCGCAGCCGGCGCGCTGGCCGCGCTGTTCGCCCTGGCGCCACCCCCGGCGCGGGCGGCCGACGGCGCGGCACCCGCCCCGCTCGAAGTCACCCTCGCGCCCGATGCGGCCAATCCGCCCGCGCCGCGTATGGGCGACCGGCTGACTTACCATGCCGTCATCCGCAACCCTTCTCCCACGGCCGAGGCCAGCGGCGTCGTCGCCTGGCTGACCATCCTGCGCGTCGATGCCGGGCATGAGCAGGCGATCGACCTCGAGGACTGGAGCGCCAACAAGGCGCTGACCATTCCGGCGCTGGGGCCGGGCGGGTCCGCGCGCAGCGACTGGTCGCTGCGGCTGATCGCACCGGGGACCTATCGCGTGCTGGTCAGCGCCGCCACGCGCGACGCGCCGGTGCCGGCCATCGGCACGGGCGCCATCTTCAGCATCGCGCCGAAGCCTGTGGTCGAATCCGCGCGGGTACTGCCGGTGGCGCTCGGCGTGCCGGCGGCGCTCGCCCTGCTGCTGGTCGCCCGGCTGTTCGCCGGTCGGCGCGGCGCGGCGCCGGAGGCATGAGCACCATGTCGGACACGACCATCCCCTCGGCCAATCCGCGCCGGCATGCGCGCGCCGTCCGCTTCGGCCACCTTCTGCTCGTCGCGATGGTCGCGGTCCAGCTGACGACGGGCTCGGTCATGGCGACCCCGGAGGGCGGGGTGCCGGGCGATGCCTGGTTCGCCGTGCATGTGCTGGCTGGCCTCGGCGCGGTGGCGGCGGTGTCGATGCTGTGGCTTACCGTCCTGCTGCGGCCGGGCGGCGGCGGCACCGCGCCGGCGGCGCTGTTTCCCTGGTTTTCGGCCTCACGCCGCCGCGCGGCGTGGCTCGACCTGCGCGGCGTCATCGTCGCCCTGCGCGCCCGGCGCCTGCCGCGCGCGGAGGAAACGGCGGCGGGTCTTGCCCCGGCGGTGCATGGGCTTGGCCTGCTGGCGGCGACGGCGCTGGTGGCAACGGGTGCGCTCGGCTGGTATGGCGGGCTCGCGCCGCTGCTGGGCATCCATGCCGCCCTGGTCACGGTGCTGTGGATCTATCTCGGCGGCCATGCCGGCGTCGCGCTGTTCCATCAGCTGGCCGGCGAGGGCAGGATCGCCCACATGTTCCTGCCCTGGCGGCGGGACCGTTGAAGGAGGCGGCAGGGACCATGAAGATCCTGGTCATCGAGGACGATGCCGCGACACGGAACTACCTCGCCAAGGGTCTCTCCGAGGCCGGCTATGTCGTGGATACGGCGGCGAACGGGCGCGATGGCCTGTTCCTCGCCGCCGGGGAACCCTACGACCTGATGGTGGTGGACCGCATGCTGCCGGGCCTCGACGGTGCCGGCATCGTGCGCACCGTGCGCGCGGCCGGGGTGAGGGCGCCGATCCTGCTGCTGACGACGATGGGCGGGATCGACGACCGGGTCGAAGGACTCAACGCGGGGGCGGACGACTACCTCGTGAAGCCCTTCGCGCTGGCCGAGTTGCTGGCGCGGCTCAATGCGCTGGCGCGGCGGCCTGCCCTTGGCAGTGAACCGACGCGGCTCAAGGTCGCGGATCTCGAGATGGACCTGATCCGCCGCGCGGTCACGCGCGCGGGCCAGCGCATCGAATTGCAGCCGCGCGAGTTCCGCCTGCTCGAACACCTGATGCGCCATGCCGGCGAGGTGGTGACCCGCTCGATGCTGCTGGAGAAGGTGTGGGACTTCCACTTCGATCCGCAGACCAACATCGTGGAAACCCATGTCAGCCGCCTGCGTGGCAAAGTGGATCGCGGCTTCGAGGCCGAGCTGATCCACACCGTCCGCGGCGCCGGATACTGCCTGCGTGCGCCGGATTGAACGGCTCGGCCGACGGCTGTGGGGGGCGGCCGGGTTTCGCCTGGTGCTGCTCTACGCCGCGGTCTTCGCGCTGTCCTCGGCGGTGCTGTTCGGCGTGGTCCACTGGGGCACGGTCGGCGTGATGCGCGGCCAGGTCGAGCAGGCCGCCGCCGCCGACCTCGCCGGCCTGCTGCATGAACAGGCGACCGAGAGGACATCCGGCCTCGCTACGGTGATCCGCGCCCGCATCGCCGACCGGGCGAGCCATCCGGGCGCCCGCTACGCCCTGTTCGATGCGCAAGGGCGGCGCATGCTCGGTGACCACCTGCTGGCGCCGGTGGCCGATGGCCTCGACGAGGTGACCCTGCCGGGGTCGGAGGGCGAGGAGACGCCCTTCATCGTCGCCGCCGCGACGTTGCCCGACGGCGCGCGGCTGGTGGTCGCGCGCGACGCCGGCGCGGTCAGCGAGGCGGCGGAACTGCTGCGCGAGGCCTTCCTGTGGGCCGGCGCGGCCACCCTCGGGCTCGGCATCGGCGGCGGCGTGCTCGTCGCCTGGGGCTTCCTCCGCCGGATCGATGCCATCGCCGCGGTGGCCGAGGCGATCGCAGCCGGCGACCTGGCGCGGCGCGTGCCTCTCGTGGATGGCGGCAGTGGCGACGAGATGGACCGCTTGGCCGGCGCCATCAACGCCATGCTCGACCGCATCCACCATTTGATGGACGAGCTGCGCCACGCCACCTCAGCCATCGCGCACGACCTGCGCACGCCGCTGGCCCGGCTGAGGCAGGACCTTGAGGCCGCGCGCGACGGCGAGCGCAGCGTCGCCGCCTATGACGCCGCGGTGGAGGCGGCGATCGCGGAGACCGATGCCATCCTCGGCACCTTCGCCGCTCTGTTGCGCATTGCGCAGATCGAATCCGGCTCGCGCCGTGCAGGCTTTGCCGAGGTGGACCTTTCCGCCCTCGCCGCCGCGCTGGCCGAGGCCTATGGGCCGTCGATCGAGGACTCTGGCCGCCAGCCCTGGACCCGCATCGAGGAGGGCGTTGCGATCCGCGGCGACCGCGAAGTGCTGACCCAGGCGATCGCCAACCTGATCGAGAACGCGATCCGCCACACCGGGCCAGGCACCCGCATCGGGTTGAGCCTGTCGCGCGGCGCATCCGGCGCGGTGCTGCGGGTGGAGGATGACGGGCCAGGCGTGCCGGAAGCCGAGCGCGCCCGCATCCTCGGCCGCTTCCATCGCCTCGACCCGAGCCGGTCCGATGGCGGCAGCGGCCTCGGCCTTGCGCTGGTCGCGGCGGTGGCCGTCTTGCATGAGGCGGCGTTGACGCTGGATGCGGCGCGGCCGGACGGGCGCGGGCTGGCGGTCAGCCTCGCCTTCCCGCCGGCGGATGGCGGGCGTGAGCGGACGCCGCGGCGCGTCGGCATGCTGGAAGGATGAGGCGCAGATTGGGAATTCCCAATCTTGGCGCGAGAGGCGCGCAAGCGGGCGGGGGCTAGCACGGGCCACCAAGGGCAAAGGACACCGTCTCGCCATGACCGACCCGACTCAGTTGCTTTCCGCCGGCCTGCTCGGCGTGGTCGAGGGGCTGACCGAGTTCCTGCCCGTCTCCTCGACCGGCCACCTGATCCTGCTTGGCGAGGCGCTCGGCTTCCGGGGGCCGCCCGGCAAGGTGTTCGAGATCGCGATCCAACTCGGCGCCATCCTCGCCGTGGTGTGGATCTATCGCTCCATGCTGTGGCGCATGGCGATCGGGATGTGGCGGCCCGCGACGGCCGAGCGCCGCTACGCCACGGCCCTGATCCTGGCCTTCCTGCCGGCACTGGTGCTCGGCGCGACGCTCTACGGGCCGATCACCCGCCTGCTGTTCAGCCCGCTGGTGGTCGCCCTGGCCCTCATCGCCGGTGGGGTCGTCATCCTGCTGATCGAGCGCGTCATGCGGCATCCGACGATCCACGACCCCGCCGCCATCGGCCCCGGGGCGGCGCTCGTGGTGGGGTTCGGCCAGGCGCTGGCGATGGTGCCGGGAATCTCGCGTTCGGCCGCGACCATCATCGCGGCGCGGCTGCTCGGCGTGGACCGCCGCGCCGCCGCGGAGTTCAGCTTCGTGCTCGCCATCCCGACAATGTTGGCGGCGACCGTGTACAGCCTGTGGAAGGCACGCGCGGATCTCGCCTTCGACGGCGGGACGCTGATCGCGGTCGGCTTCGCCGCGGCCTTCGTCACCGCGCTGCTGGTCGTTCGGGCGGTGCTGGCGGTGATCGGCCGCATCGGCTTCGCCCCCTTCGGCTGGTACCGCATCCTGATCGGCACCATCGCGCTGGCCTGGTTGGTGCTGCGATGACCGCGCTGATCGCCGAGATCACCGGTTTCATTGCCGCGCATCCCGGCCTGACCTGGGCCGTCGCCTTCGCGGTGGCGGCATCCGAGGCCTTCGTCGTGGTCGGCGCGCTGGTGCCGGGCACGCCGATCCTGATGGCGATCGGCGCCGCGGCGAGCCTGGGCCATGTCTCGCTGGCGGGCGTGGTGGTGGCGGCGATCCTCGGTGCAGTGGCGGGCGATGGCCTGTCCTACTGGATCGGCCACCACCATGCCGATCGCCTGCTGTCGGGATGGCCCTTCGCGACACGACCCGCACTGTTGGCCACCGGGGAAGCCTTCATCCGACGCTTCGGCGTGCCCGGCGTCGCGCTGGCGCGGTTCCTGCCCGGCGTGCGCTCGGTGGTGCCGGTGGTCGCGGGCATGTTCGGCATGCGGCCGGCCGCCTTCTACGCCTCGAACCTAGTATCCGCGATCGTCTGGGCACCGGTCCACATACTACCAGGCGCGGCGGTCGGCCTGCTGGCCGGCGTGCATCTCGGCGCCGACCTCGATGACTTAGCGGTGCCCGCCGCCGCGGGGCTCGGTATCGCGCTGCTCCTGCTGCGGCGTGCCTGGCTGAGGCGGAGCGCTCACAGCGCCGTGGCGCGGGAGCATGAGCCATGACCGAGGAAGCACGGCCTGATTCGCCATCGCTGCCGCCCGGCCTGACCAGCGCCGCGGCTACGGCGGCGCTGCGCCGTGACGGCCCGAACGCCGTGCCGGAGGAGCGGCCGCATCCGCTGCGCCACTTCGCCGCGCGGTTCTGGGGCCCGGTGCCCTGGATGCTGGAGTCGGCGATCGTGCTGCAACTCGCCCTGGGCGAGACGACCGAGGCGATCGTGGTCGCCGCCCTGCTCGTGGTGAACGCGGCGGCTGGCGCGTTGCAGGAGGGCCGGGCCGATGCGGCGCTCGAGGCGATGTGCGCGCGCCTCGCGCCGCAGGCGACGGTGCTCCGCGATGGCGTCTGGGCGAGCCTGCCGGTCGCGGGGCTGGTCGCGGGGGATGTCGTGAAGCTCGGCCTCGGTGCCGTGGTGCCGGCGGATGTGCGGATCCTCTCGGGCGAGGTCGCGCTCGACGAATCCATGCTGACCGGCGAGAGCGCCGCGGTGGGGGCCGGACCGCGTGCCGCCGCCCATGCCGGCGCCCTGGTGCGTGGCGGGGAGGCTGTGGCCGAGGTCACCGCCACCGGCCCGCGCGCCTTCTTCGGCCGGGCCGCGGAACTGGTGCGCATCGCCCGGGCGGAAAGCACGCAGGAACGCACGGTGGTCGCGATCGTGCGGCTGCTGGCCGTCATCAACGGCGCGGTCGTGGTCGGCATGCTCGCCTACGCCGCGGCCACGGGGATGGAGTTGCGGCGCGTCCTGCCGCTGGTACTCTCCGCCGTGCTGGCGACGGTCCCGGTGGCGCTTTCGCTGGCCTTCACCCTGACCGCGGCGATGGCAGCCCGGACGCTGTCACGGCGTGGCGTGCTGCTGACGCGGCTTGGTGCCGTGCACGACGCGGCGACGATGACGGTGCTCTGCTCGGACAAGACCGGCACGCTGACGCGCAACGACCTCGCCATCGCTGCGGTGGCGCCCCTGCGAGGCCTTGCCGAGGCCGATGTGCTGGCGCTGGCCGCGCTAGCCTCCTCGGACTCCGGGCCGGATGGTGTGGATGCCGCGGTGCGCGCAGCGGCGGCGGGCGTCGGGCCGTCGCGGCACGCCGCTGCAACGCGGCGTGCGTTCCTGCCCTTCGACCCGGCGCGCCGCTTTGCGGAGGCGGAGATCGCCAGCCCCGACGGCACGCAGATGCGCGTCGTGAAAGGGGCGCCCACCGAGGTCGCCGCGTTGTCCGGCGCAGCGCTGCCTGCAGAGGTCGAGGCGCTTGCGCGGCGAGCCGCGCGCCATCGCCGGCGTCGGCCGGGAGCGTGCGGTCTACGCGCCGGAAGGCGGGGTCGTGCGGACGCGCCATCGCATCGGGGACGAGGTGCAGGCGGGCGATCCCGTGATCGACCTCGGGCCGCATGCGTTGCGCGCGCCGATCGTGGGCTGCCTGCGCGGGCTGGTGCGCGACGGCGTCGCGGTGCAGGCGGGCGCAAAGGCGGTGGAAGTGGATCCTCGCGGCGACCCGGCGCTCTGCTTCGGGCTCGGCGAAAGGCCGCGGCGCGTCGCCGCCGCGGTTTGCGCGACGCTGGCGGAGGCGGCCGCCGTCCGGTCAGCCGGCGGTGCGGAACAGCCGCGGCACGACGCGCAGGAAGACCAGCATCCCGAGCAGTTCGACCAGCGATTGCAGGACGATGACCAGCGCCGCGAGGCTCCATTCTTCCGGCAGGGCCAGGGCCAACGGGAGCACGACGAAGGAATTGCGCGTGCCGAGGCTGAATGCCACGGCACGGCCGGAGGCCGCCGGCAAGGCAAAGGCGCGCGTGACGAGCAGCCCGAGTGCCAGCGCGCCGGCCAGGAAGAGCGCGAACACCCCGGCGACGGTGGCAAGCCGCGCCGGTGCCCCGGCCAGTGTGCCGCCCTGGCCGAGCGCGATCAGGAACACCACCACGGCCAGCAGTGGCACCGGCGCCGCCCCCATGGCGCGCACCACACGCGCCCCGGCCGGTGCACGTTCCGCCCAGCGTTCCAACAGCCAAGCCAGCGCCAGTGGTGCGGCGATCAGCAACGCAAAACCAGCAGGAGCCGATCGGCCGGCAGCGCGACGAGTTCGCCCGAGCCGAGGAAAAGCCAGAGGTAGGCCGGCAGCAGCACCATCTGGAGCAGCAGTAGCACGGGCACCACGGCGATCAGCCCGGCCGTGTCCCCGCGCGCGAGATGCGTGAAGGTCATGGACCAGTCGGTGCAGGGTAGCAGCAGCACCAGCACCACACCGAGGCGGATTGCAGGCTCCGCCGGCACGAGCGGCCAGAGGGCCGCGACCAGCAGCGGCACCAGCACGAAGTTGCCGAGCAGCAGCGCGCCGAGCAGCCGCAGATCCCGGAACCCGTCGGCGAGATGCGTCAGCGGCACCTGGGCGAACGTGGCCAGGAGCAGCAGGGCCAGCGCGGGCCAGAGCAGCGCCTCCACCGGTCCGGCGAGGGCCGGCGCGCCGGCCCCGGCCCCGAGCCCTGCGGCGGCGGCGGCGAGGTAGAACCACACCTGGTTGCGTTCGAGCGCGGCACGGCTGGGAACCATCATGCCGGGCAGCTAGCGCATGTATGCGGCGTCACCAGAGCTTATTCCCGCAGGAGAAAAGACGAACCTGCAGCCGCCCGCAAGTCGGCCGTCAAGCCGTAGGCGTGTCTGCGGCACGACGCCGCGAATGCGGCCCGCGGCAATTGCGTCATGCGACCTGCATGCATTTGGCATGACGAAGCCAAGCCCCGGAGCGGCGCCGGCGCCTGAGGGGACGAAGGTGAGACCTTCGTCCGCCCAGCATGAGTCCTCACCCGGCGCAGCAGGACAGGCGGCCCACATCCTTGTCGAAGGCCTGCGCGGCGAGCTTCAGCCCCTCCACGGTCGTCAGATAGGGAAAGATCGTCTCCGCCAGGTCGTCGATGGTCAGCCCGCCGCGGATCGCCATGGCGGCGGTCTGGATCGCGTCGGCACCCTCAGGCGCCAGGACATGCGCCCCGAGCAGGCGGCGCGTGCGCCCATCGGCCACCAGCTTGATCAGGCCGCGCGTGTCGCGTGCCGCAAGCGCGCGCGGCAGGTGGTCGAGCGGCACCATCGAGGTCAGCACCTCATGCCCGGCGGCGCGCGCGCGCGCTTCCGTCAGGCCGACGCTCGCCACCTGCGGATCGCTGAACACCACCGCCGGCATGGCGCTGCTGTCGTAGCGCAGGCTGTCGCCGTTCAGCGCATTGCGGGCCGCCAGCCTCGCGCCATAGGCGGCCATATAGACGAAGGGATCGCGCCCGGTGACATCGCCCGCGGCGTAGATGCCCGGACGGCTGGTGCGCATCCGGTCATCGACCAGGATCGCGCCGGCGGGCGAGAGCGCGATGCCGGCCTCCGGGAGGCCCATGCCTTCGGTGTTCGGCGCCCGGCCGGTCGTGACCAGCAGACGCTCCGCGGTCAGCGTCTCCGCCCGCCCGTCGCGCGCGACGGTCAGCGCCACGCCCGCCGCGCCCTGCGCCGCGCGCTCGTAGCGCACGCCGCCAAGCACCGTCAGCCCCTCCCGTGCCAGGTAGCCCGTCAGCGCCGTGCCGATCTCGGGTTCGGCCTCCGGTAGCGGCCGGCTGCGGCAGACCAGGGTGACCGCGACGCCGGCACGGGCGAACGTCTGGGCGAGTTCCACCCCGACATAGCCGGCGCCGAGCACGATCATCGAACGCGGCAGGGACTCGAGCGCCAACGCCGAGGTGCTGTCCAGGACAGCGACGGTATCGATGCCCGGGATCGCCGGCATCGCGGGCCGCGCGCCGGTGGCCAGGACGATGCGATCGCTGGCGAGGTGGCGGCCGCCGGCCTCGACGCCGCCTTCGACCAGGCGGGCCTGGCCCTCGACGTAGGTGATGCCGTTGTAGGCCGGCAGCAGGTCGGCGTATTTCGCCTGGCGGAGCCGGGCCACCAGCGCGTCCTTCTGCGCCGCGAGCGCGCCCCAGTCGGCGATGCGCGCGCTGCTCTCCACACCCGCAAAGCGTCCTTGTGCGCCACGCGCGTCATGCACGGCGCCCACCGCGCGGATCAGCGCCTTCGACGGCACGCAGCCGATGTTGACGCAGGTGCCGCCGATCGTGCCGTGGCCGATGAGGGCGACCTGCGCCCCCTGTTCCGCTGCCGTGATCGCGGCCGAGAAGCCGGCCGAGCCGGCGCCGACCACGACCAGGTCGTAGCGGCGCGCATCGCCCCCGGCGGATGTGCAACAGGCGCTCACGGGCGGCCTTCCTTTGTCGTCTCACCGGGCGCGCAGCATGTCCTGGCACGCTGACGTCGCACGAGCCCGATGGCGACCAGCGCCAGGCAGGCGAGAAGAATGGGAATGAGCACGGAATCCGCCCCGGCGGCCCAGGCCGACAGGCCGGCCGCGCCCAGGACGATGGCGAGGATCGGCGTGGCGCAGCAGATTGCCGCGAGGCCCGCGCCGATGGCGCCCGTGCGGATGAGCGTCCGGTCGTTCACGACACGCGGCCCGGGCCGTGTCGCCGCGCCGCGCCGCAGGCCATCACGAACCGCCCACCCGCAGGCTGGCCGGGTAGCCGGCTGCGGCGGTCGCTGTGGTCAGCGCCGCGACGTCGGTCCGTGCGTCGTCGAAGGTCACGGTCGCCGTTCGCGTCCGGTAGGAGACCTCCACCCGTCGCACCCCCGGTACGCTGGCCAGGGTCTGGCGGACGATGTGCGGGCAGGCGGCGCAGTACATGTTCTCCACGCCGAGCGTCACGGTGCGTTCGGCGGCGGATGCGCCCGCGGCCGGGGCGAGCAGCGCGGCCAGGGCGACGAGGGGGCGGACAGATCGGAACACCGGATTCACTCCTTGTTGGGTTGCGTCACGAGGCCAGCAGGGCGTCGGCGACGAAGGGGAAGGCGAGGGCCGCGCCGGTCAGCACCGTTGCGAACCACAGCCCGGCCTTGACCATCCCGCGCGGCAGCGGCCTCGCGCAGGCGGCGTTAGCGGCGCAGGCGGGGCGCGCGCCATAGACGCGCCAGAAGCCGAAGCCGAGCACGGCCAGCGTGAAGGCCGCGAAGATCGGCTGGTAGGGCGCCAATGCGGTGAGGGTGCCGATCCAGGCGCCCCCGACGCCGAGGCTGAACAGAGCCAGCGGCAGGATGCAGCAGGAGGAGGCGGCCAGCGCGCCCAGCACGCCGCCGGCAGCGGCGAGCTTCACAGCGGTGTCGCCGCGGTCGACGCGGTTTCCAGCGATGGTGGCCGATGGCGATGAGCGGTCGTGGGTCGCGGTCATCTGATGTCCCTTCCTGACGGACCAGGGCGCGCAGTGGGGCGCTTCCTGCTCCTCCGGGACGAGGGTATGGTACCTGTAGTGACTACAGGTGCAAGGGGAGAATTCGCCATGGACCGCGCGGCGCTTTCGGATGTCCTGCCCCGGCTGCCGATCGGCGCGTTGTCGCGGCGCACGGGCTGCAATGTGGAGACGATCCGCTACTACGAACGTGCCGGGATCCTGCCGCACCCGGCACGGTCGGAGGGCGGGCACCGGATGTACGGGACCGCGCATGTGATGCGGCTCGGCTTCGTGCGCCGCGCGCGCGAGCTGGGCTTCACACTCGATGAGGTCCGCGCCTTGCTGCGGCTCGTGGACCAGGAGGACCATGCCTGCGTCGAGGCGCGCGAACTTGCGGCGCGGCATCTGCAAGCCGTCCGCGCGCGCCTTGCCGACCTGCAGCGCATGGAGAGCGTGTTGGCCGGCATGATCGAATGCTGCGGTGGCAGCGTCAGGCCGGAGTGCCCGTTGCTGGAGACGCTGTTCGACGGCGGTGAGGTCGAGGGGAAATCGTGTAGCGGCGAGGCGTAATCGGGCGCAGCGCCTGCGAAGCGCCCGTCTTGGAGGTACGGATTGGCGTAGGGGGCCTCATCTGACACCTCTACGCCCCAGAGACGGTTGCGTTCTCGGTTCCCACCGCTGCTCCAGTCGGTTTCCCAACCTCACATTTCTCTTCCCCCGATAGCGCCGTGAACCGCAGGTTTCCTGGGGTTTTGCCGCGACGGCTTGAGGGTTGGAGAACGCAACGACCCCGGAAATCGCTCTCCGGAGGCGCGCAAGTCTCCGAAGCTCGGGGGTGGGGTGATTTCACCCTCAAGCCTTATCCCATTGAATTTGCCTCATTATCTCGGATCCAAGCTTGGGACGTTTTCGCAACCCGTTTGGTCGGCGAAGGGCACTGGAAAGCGGAAATGCGGTGGCTGGTTCATTCGCCCCGGCTCGATGGGACGAGGAACCGGTCGCGGGCGAGACGAGCGCCGCCCTCTCCAACACCTTCCTCCTTCTTGCCTGGTCATTGGCTGGCAGCCCCCTGCCAAGCGTAGGCGTGGTCACTGCCCGAATCTCTTCTGCGTCGGCCACATGGCGACCTGTGACATTTCGGCTATGTGCATAAGAATGCCCGATCAAGGGAATCGAACCGACAGATGCTCACCGAGAACCACAAAGCGATTGCCGGCACGATTTGGGACATAGCCAACCGCCTGCGGGGGCCCTATCGGCCGCCGCAGTACCGGCTGGTGATGCTGCCCATGGTGGTGCTGCGTCGGTTCGATTGCGTGCTGGAACCCAGCAAGGACGACGTCATTCGCGAACACGCCAGGCTCACTGCGGCCGGCACGCCGGAAAGGGCAATACCGCGGCTCCTCACCAAGATTGTTGGTCCGGACCGCAAGCAGCCACTCTACAACGTCAGCCCGTACACCTTTGAGAAGCTGCTCGGCGACAGCGAGAACATCGCGCCCAACCTGGTCTCGTACATCAATGGGTTCTCGGAGACGGCTCGCCGCATCTTCGATAAGTTCAAGTTCGGAGAGCAGATCGAAAAGCTCGACGCGAGCAACCGCCTCTTCAACATCGTGAAGCTGATGTCCGACGTGGATCTCCACCCGGACAAAATCAGCAACCTTGAGATGGGCTACATCTTCGAGCACCTCGTCATGCGCTTCAACGAGCAGGCGAACGAGGAGGCCGGTGATCACTTCACGCCGCGTGAGGTCATCCGGCTGATGACCCATCTGATCTACACGGGCGAAGAGGACGTCTACAAGGCAGGCGTCTATCGCGAGATCTACGATCCAACCTGCGGCACCGGCGGCATGCTGTCAGTTTCGGAGGAGACGATTAGGGCCCAAAATCTCAAGGCCAACCTCGGGCTCTACGGGCAGGAGTACAACGACGAGAGTTGGGCGATCTGCTGCGCCGACATGCTCATCAAGGATGAGGAGACCGGCAACATCGTCCTTGGTGACACGCTCGGCGACGGCAAGACCAATGAGCTGCTGCCGGTTTGATGGACGGCGAGTTTAGCCTGTTTGTGCCATTTGTTCGAATTGCATAGGGCTGAGATAGCCGATGGCTGAGTGCCGCCGTTTGGGATTGTAGAACCGCTCTATATAGTCGAACACATCCGCCCTCGCGTCGTCGCGCGTGCGATAGACCTTGCGGGCGATGCGCTCGGTCTTCAGGGACGAAAAGAAGCTCTCCATCGCGGCGTTGTCCCACACGTTGCCGGACCTGCTCATGGAGCAGGTGATGCCGTGATCGAGCATCAGGCGCTGGAAGCCCTCGCTCGTATATTGGCTGCCCTGGTCCGAGTGGTGCAGCAAAGTTTTTGGCTTGCCGCGCCGCCAGATCGCCATGACCAGCGCATCGGCGACGAGTTGCGCGACCATCGTGGCGCTCATCGACCAGCCGACGACGCGTCGGGAGAACAGATCGATGACGACGGCGACGTAGAGCCAGCCCTCGGCCGTCCAGATGTAAGTGAAGTCGGCCACCCATTTCTGGTTCGGACCTGGCGCCGCGAACTGGCGGTCGAGGATGTTGGCTGATGGTGCGCCCATCGCCCGCTCGCCCTTATCCGGCGGCAGGCCACGCCGCCGCGGCCGTGCCCGAAGCGCCTGCTTGCGCATCAGTCGCTCGATCTTGTGCAGGCCGCAGTTGATGCCATCGGCCAGCACGTCGTGCCAGACACGCCGAGCACCGTAGGTTCGATCGCTCGCCAGAAAGCTGGCACGGACCTTGGGGGCGATCCGCTCATCGTCCAGGGCGCGCTGGCCAGGCCGCCGCCCGAGCCAAGCGTGAAAGCCCGAGCGAGAGACGCCCAGTGCCGAGCACAGCCAGGACAGCGGCCAGACCGTCCTGTGTCTCGCGATGAAGGCGAACTTCATGTCGCATCCCTGGCGAAGTACGCCGCGGCCTTTTTTAGGATGTCACGCTCCGCCTTGAGCTTGGCGACCTCCCGTCGGAGACGATCGATCTCCTGCTGTTCGGGTCGCATCTGGCCATGGCCGGGAAACGCGTGCCGGGGGTCCGCCTCGCCCTCCCTTATCCAGCGCCGCAATACGCTCTCAGCGATATCCAGGTCACGGCTGGCCTGCACCACAGCCACGCCGCGATCCCTCACCAATTTCACCGCCTCAAGCTTGAATTCGCGGCTGAATGTCCTTCGTCCCATTTCCGGGTCTCCGATCGAGTGAAAACCTTAACCAGGTGTCCACCAGACCGGCAGCAGCTCACAAGGATGGTTTCCCTGACAAGCAGTTCCATTACATGCTCGCCAACCCTCCCTTCGGCGTGGAGTGGAAAGAACAGCAACGGACCGTCACCAAGGAGCATGAGGAGGTAGGCTTCGACGGCCGCTTCGGTGCCGGCTTGCCTGCGATCAATGACGGATCGCTGCTCTTCCTCCAGCACATGATTTCCAAGATGCATGATGCGCCGAGCCGTGGCGGAGACGGCTCCAGGATCGCCATCATCTTCAATGGCTCACCTCTCTTCAGCGGTGATGCGGGCTCGGGCCCGTCCAACATCCGACGCTGGATCATCGAGAAGGACTGGCTTGAGGCCATCATCGCCCTGCCGGACCAGCTTTTCTACAACACAGGCATTTTCACCTATGTCTGGCTGGTGTCCAACCGGAAGCCTCCCGAGCGCCAAGGCAGGGTTCAGCTGATCGATGGCACGCGCTTCTTTCAGAAGATGAAGAGAAGCCTGAACAACAAGCGAAACGAGCTATCGGACGCCCACATCACGCGGCTGACCGAGTTGTACGGCAGTTTCCGAGATGGCGAGACGGAGCGGGTGCTGGTGGACGGCGCGTCGGAGGAGCGGGTCGTTTCCCGCATTTTCGACAACGCGGAATTCGGCTTCCTGAAGGTGACGGTCGAGCGGCCCTTGCGGCTCAACTTCGAGGCGACGCCGGAGCGCATCGCCCGGCTGGAGGAGCAGTCGGCCTTCGCCAACCTCGCGGTTTCCAAGAAGCGAAAGGACGCAAAGGCGGCCGAGGCGGACGAGGCCGCGGGCTTGGCGCAGCAAGTGGCGATCAGGGCCATGCTGGCCACGTTGGCGAACAAGGGCCGCTGCATGGACCGAGCTCAGTTCGAGGTGAACCTCGACAACGCTACCAAGCGTGCCCGGCTGAAGCTGCCCGCCCCTATACGGAAGGCGATTCTTTCCGCGCTCGGGGAGCGCGATCCCGATGCGGAGATCTGCCGCGACGCCAAGGGCAATCCCGAGCCTGACAGCGAGCTGCGCGACACCGAAAGCGTCCCGCTGCCCGCAGGGATCGCCTTACCACTCCCCATGCAGTTCGGGCCGGATATGCCCAACGACGACCTGGTGGCAGCTATGCGCGGCGCGATCGACGCCTACATGGATGCCGAGGTGCTGCCGCATGTCCCCGATGCCTGGGTCGACTATTCGAAGACCAAGGTTGGCTACGAGATCCCGATCAATCGGTACTTCTATGTGTATAAGCCGCCGCGCCCGTTGGCCGAGATTGGAGCCGACATCGCAAGCCTAGAAGGCGAGATTGCGGGTCTGCTGAAAGGGCTCACGGCATGAAGGATACCGATTGGCTCGCCAACTTTCCGGAAGACTGGCAAGAGCTACGGGCGGATTTCCTATGCTACCCGTATCGTGAAACGGTTTCACCAGAACGCTTCGCCGGACAGGCTGTAGCCCATTACTCGATCCCGCAGGTGCAGGAAACGGGTGGCCCGCTGGTTGAGCCTGCGGACGACATAGACAGCAGCAAGCTGCTTATTCGTCGGCCAACGCTGCTTGTCTCAAAGCTGAACCCGCGCAAGAAGACCATCTGCATCGCCGAGCCGCAGGGTGACCTGCCGACACTCGCTTCTGGCGAGTTCGTAAGTATACAGTCGGACAAGTTCGATCAGAATTATGCGTACTATGTCTGGCTGAGCGAGAAGGTGACTGACAGGCTATCGGCCATAGTGCAATCGGCTACACGCAGTCACCAGCGAGTGAATCCTTCGGATATACTGAAGCTGCCGTGGAAGTGGCCTTCCCTCGCGACGCAAGAACGTATCGCGGGCTTCCTGCGCGTGAAGACAGCGCAGATTGATGCGCTCATCGCCAGGAAACAGGCTCTTCTGGAGCGTCTAGTGGAAAAGCGGCAGGCGATCATCACGCAAGCCGTCATTCAGGGCTTGAACCCAGATGTGGCCATGAAGGAAAGCGGCTTCGCGTGGCTCGGCCACGTCCCGTCGCATTGGGACGTGAAGCGCCTGAAGTACATTTCTCCGCGCGTAACGGTAGGTATCGTGGTCACGCCAGCTGCATATTATGCCGATGAAGGCACCCTCGCGCTGCGCGGCCTAAACGTTCGGACGATGGGTTTCGATCTTTCGGACACCCGGAATATCACGCCAGAGGGGAACGCCCTCAACTCCAAGTCTACGCTTCAAGCGGGCGACCTTGTCGCTGTCCGAACAGGCGCGCCTGGTACCACATCGGTTATTCCCGAAGAATTAGCGGGGTCCAACTGCATCGATCTCGTCATCATTCGGCGCCCACGCGGTGCATCCGAGCGATACCTGGGTTGGTTTTTGAACAGCAGTGTCGCTCACACTCAGTACGCGATGGGTGCTGAGGGAGCTCTTCAACAGCATTTCAACGTGGAGACTTCGAAGGAGGTGGTGGTCACTTTGCCTCCACCGTCGGAGCAATTCGAGATAGCAAAGCACATCGACGAAGCAATCGCATCACATGATGTTCAGGCGGACAAAGTTCGGCGAAGTAGCGAATTGCTCTTTGAATATCGCTCTGCCCTCATCACCGCAGCCGTGACCGGTCAGATCGAGGGGCTGCAATGATTCTTGATGCGGCCACTTACTTTCAGCATCTTAAAGCATACGTGAATAAGGAATATGTCGTACACGACGGAACAGGCTCGAAGGTTGTGCTTGTTGAAAATTACTTTCGGCCCGAAGACATTAAGCCTCAGCAGCGCAAAATTGAATTGAAAATTCCCGGCATGGGCATGGCGTTCAAGCTTGATAACGATGATTTCGAAAATACCACAAAAAAATCAAAGCCTGCTCTTTTCCACTTTCTCGATGATACCGCAAAGCAGTGGTCGAGGCGCTGCGATTTCGTTGTATTTTACGTCAATCAACGATCCTTTCATGCGGACTGCATCGAATTCAAATCGAAGAGTCTAACAGCGGATAAAATAGTACCACAACTTAAGGCCGGAGCGTGTTGGGTTAGTAGCCTGAAACGCATCGTCGAAAACTACACAGGTGACCAGCGCCGTATCCGTCTGCGTAAATTCGTATTCGCAGAAAACGAAAATCCGCATGCGTATCTTGATGCCAACAGGCAGTTAGTTGCTGATCCATCAGTTCGTTATTATCACTTCGATGAGGTCCAGGGGCAGTCGCTCACCGGCTTGCAGAACACATCCGTGCAGGAGATTTGATCGGTGGCAGGCCACACCGAACACGCCTTCGAATCCGCCATCGAGCATGGCCTGCTCACCCGCGGGGGATTCACACGGGGCGATCCTGCGGGCTTCGAGCCCAATTCCGCCCTCTTCCCTGATGAGGTCATCGCCTTCATCCGCGCTAGCCAGCCTGCGCGTTGGGATCAGCTCGAGGCGATGCTCAAGGAGCGCACCTCGGCGACCATTCTCGATAGCCTGGTCAAGGAGCTGGCCAGCAAGGGCGCGCTCGGCGTGCTGCGCCATGGGTTCAAGTGCTACGGCAAGGAACTGCGCCTTGCCTACTTCCGTCCCAATTCCGGCATGAACCCGGAAGCCGCGCAGCGATACGCCGCCAACCGTCTCACCATCACCCGCCAGGTCGCCTTCACCTCGAAGGCGTTGAAGCGACCCGACGGGACGCCGCGGAAGTGCATCATTGACGTGGTGCTCAGCGTCAATGGCCTGCCGGTGGTGACGGCCGAGCTGAAGAACCCGCTGACCGGGCAGCGCGCTGTGGATGCCCACAAGCAGTACATGCATGACCGCGACGGGCGTGACCCATTGTTCCGCTTCAAGGAGCGGGCGTTGGTGCACTTCGCGGTGGATCCCGACGAAGCCTGGATGGCCACGCAGTTGCAGGGCGCGGAGACCTCCTTCCTTCCCTTCAACCGCGGCTGCGACTTCGGCGCCGGGAACCCACCGGTCGAGGGTAACTGGAAGACGCACTACCTGTGGGACGAGGTGCTTCGCGCCGACAGCCTGTTGGACATCCTGCAGCGCTTCATGCACCTCGATGTCAGCGAACGAGTTGTCGACACGCCTGCCGGCAAGCGCACGGTGCGGCGTGAGCGGATGATCTTCCCGCGATATCACCAGCTGGACGCGGTGCGGAAGCTGGTTGGCCATGCGCGTGACCATGGATCGGGGCGCAACTACCTCATTCAGCATTCTGCCGGCTCGGGTAAGTCGAACAGCATCGCGTGGCTTGCGCATCGCCTCGCCTCCCTGCACGACGCCCAGGACGGGAAGGTGTTCCACTCGGTCATCGTCATCACCGACCGGCTGGTGCTCGACCAGCAGCTGCAGGACACCATCTATCAGTTCGAGCATAAGACCGGTGTCGTCGAGAAGATCGACGAGAACACGCAGCAGCTCGCCAAGGCGCTGTCGATCGGCACGCCGATCATCATCTCCACGATCCAGAAGTTCCCATTCATCAGCCAAGCCATTCGCACGATGGAAGCGAAGGGCGAGAGCGTGTCGATTGACACGCAAGGCAAGCGCTTCGCCGTGATTGTGGACGAGGCACACAGCTCGCAGTCGGGCGAGACGGTGTCCGCACTGAAGGGCATACTCAACAAGGACGGCATCGCCGAAGCCATCGCGAGCCAGATCGGCGAGGACGAGGACGAGCAGCTCACGGAGGAAGCCCGAGCGGCGATCCTCAAGGAGATGATGCAGCGAGCACGTCAACCGAACCTGAGCTTTTTCGCGTTCACCGCCACGCCGAAGTTCAAGACCAAGGCGGTGTTCGACGAGCCCGGGCCTTCCGGCGCATCGCCGTTCCATGAGTACTCGATGCGGCAGGCCATCGAGGAGGGCTTCATCCTCGACGTGCTGCAGAACTACACCACCTACAAGCGCTTCTTCGGCCTGGTGAAGCAGGTTGAGGACGACCCGGACGTTCCTCAGAAGGCGGCGGCGCGGGCGCTGGGCCAGTTCCTGGAATTGCACCCGGTCAACATTGAGCAGGTGGTGCAGGTCATCATCGAACATTTCCGCCTGAAGGTGATGCACGAGCTGGGCGGACGCGCCAAAGCGATGGTGGTCACTGGCTCACGCCTCGCGGCGGTGAAGTACAAGAAGGCCTTCGATCGCTACATCCAGGAGAAGGGCTACACCGGCATCAGGGCACTGGTAGCCTTTTCTGGCACTGTGGAGGACCCGGCGGATCCGGGCTCCGCCTACACCGAGACCAGCATGAACGAGGGCCTGCCGGAGCGCGAACTGCCGGAGCGCTTCGCCGGTGACAATTACCGCGTCCTGATCGTCGCGGAGAAGTATCAGACAGGTTTCGACCAACCTCTTTTGCAGACGATGTACGTGGTCAAGAGGCTCGCCGGCGTACAGGCAGTGCAGACCTTGTCTCGCCTCAACCGGACCGCGCCCGGGAAAACCCGCACCTTCGTTCTGGATTTCAGAAACGAAGAGGACGACATCTTCAAGGCGTTCAAGCCCTACTACGAGGCGACGCCCATGGGCGAGAACGCGGATCCGCAGAAGCTCAATGAGCTACACCACAAGCTGCTACAGCCGGCGATTGTGACGCCGGGCGACGTGACCGAGTTCGCCGCTGTGTGGTTCAAGGCGCGACGCGATCCAAGCGGTCAAGACCACAAGCTCATGAATGCAATCCTGGACCGCTGCGTCGCGCGTTTCAACGAACGCGCGGAGCCGGAACAGGAGGAGTTTCGCGGTCAACTAACAGCCTTCCGGAACCTCTATGGTTTTCTATCCCAGGTCCTTCCCTACTTCGACAGCGACTTGGAGCAGCTGTACGCTTTCCTGCGCAACCTGGCGCCGAAGCTCCCGCCACCGGGTGACGGCGCAAAGTTCACGCTCGACGACGATGTCGCTCTGAAATTCTTCCGACTCCAACAAGTGAGTGAAGGCACCATTGATCTTTCGGCAGGCGAGGCTGATCCGCTGAAGGGACCAACGGATGTCGGCACCGCGAGGGAGAAGGATACCGACGTCCCGCTTTCGACCCTCGTCGATAAGCTGAATGAGCGGTTTGGCACTGACTTCACCGAAGCTGATCAGCTTTTCTTCGACCAAGTTCGAGCGACAGCCGAACGCGATGATAAGATCGTCGAAGCTGCCAAGGCAAATAATGAGGCCAATTTTGCTGCGTTCTTCGGTCGCGTCCTGGATGACCTGTTCATTCAGCGCATGGAAGGAAACGACGAAATCTTTAGCCGCGTCATGAGTGACAAGCAGTTTCGCGCCGCTGCTCAGGAACATCTCGCACGCGCAGTTTACGAGCGCGTCCGGAAGAGAGATGCGGGCGATGACAACACGTCCGCGCAGGGGCCCCAGGGGCCCGAAATCTAACCCCCGGCTGGGGGGCGAGTTGCAGGCGAAATCAGAAGCAGGTTTGGGCGCTGGCCCATCCCTATGAACGGCGACTTTCGATTGGGTCTGAGCAAGGAAGATTTCCGCCATCTTCCTTTCATAAGACCGCTGCTTCGCCAGCCTTTATTGTGCCCCACCGATTCTCCGGGTGGCCCGATCGCATCCGCCAGGCATTCGAGCCGGCCCGCACGGTGCGCACGGGCCGCGCCACCTATCGCCTCGCCATCCTGTCCGAGACCGCGCTACGCGACAGCCCGCATGGCGCCGGCGTCATCCCGCTGCGGGGAGGCCGCTGATGGCCCTGCGCATAATCACCGCCGACGAGCGGCAGGCTGAGGCGCGCGGCATCAAGGCCGTGATCTTCGGCAAGAGCGGCATCGGCAAGACCTACCTCCTGCTGACGCTCGATGAGGGCAGCACGCTCTTCATCGACCTGGAGGCGGGCGATCTCGCCGTGCAGCACTGGCGTGGCGCGTCGATCCGCCCGCGCACCTGGGAGGAATGCCGAGACCTCGCGCTGTTCCTGGCCGGCCCCAACCCCGCACTGCGCGACGACCAGCCTTATTCCGCCGCCCAGTATGCGCGCGTCCTACAAGCCTATGGCGATCCGGCGCGCATGGACGGCTTCGCCACCATCTTCGTGGACAGCATCACGGTCGCGGGACGGCTCTGCTTCCAGTGGTGCCGCGGCCAGCCCGAGGCGCATTCCGAAAAGACCGGCAAGCCCGACATCCGCGGCGCCTACGGGCTGCATGGCCGCGAGATGATCGCCTGGCTCACGCATCTCCAGCATGCCCGCGGGCGCAACGTGATCTTCGTCGGAATCCTCGACGAGAAGCTCGACGACTTCAATCGTCGCGTCTTCGTGCCGCAGATCGACGGCAGCAAGACCGGCCTCGAACTGCCCGGCATCGTCGATCAGGTCATGACGCTGGCCGAGATCAAGCCGGACGTTGCACCCGGACAACCTGCGGTCGCGTCCTTCCGCGGCCTGGTCTGCCAGACGCTGAACCCTTGGGGATATCCCGCGAAGGATCGCAGCGGCCGGCTCGACATGCTGGAGCCGCCGCATCTCGGGCAGCTCTTCCAGAAAATCCGCAGCCCATCGCCGCCGATCGAAGCGCACGGCGCGCCGTCGATCGCGCTGCCCGCCGCCACCCCCAACACCTGATCGGAGCAGAAGCATCATGGCTGCCTGGAACGACTACAACGACGCCCAGTCCAACCCGAACCTGATCCCCAAGGGGACGCTGGCGAAGGTCCGCCTCACCATCCGCCCCGGCGGCTTCGACGATCCGAGCCAAGGCTGGACCGGCGGCTACGCGACGCGCGGCAGCACCGGCGCCGTCTATCTTAATGGCGAGTTCACCGTGCTGGAGGGGCCCTACGCCAAGCGGAAGATCTTCACGCTGATCGGCCTCCACAGCCCGAAGGGGCCGGAGTGGGCTGGGATGGGCCGCAGCTTCCTGCGCGGGATGCTGAACTCCGCGCGCGGCATTTCCGACAAGGATGTCTCGCCCCAGGCGCAGGCCGCGCGCCGCATCGGCGGCTTCGCGGATCTGGATGGCCTCGAGTTCGTGGCCAAGATCGAGCACGGCACCGACGCCGGCGGCGAGACCAAGAACGAAATCCGCATGGCGGTGACGCCGGACCATCGCGATTACGCCCAGGCGATGGGACGCATTGCTGCGCCGGCCGGATACGCACCACCGGCCTATGCCCCGCCGGCACAGGGCTACGCCCCGCCCGCGCACACGGCGCCGCCCGCCGCGCCGGCCATGCACCAGGGCGCCTTCCCGGCCTCGGCACAGCAGCCCGCGGCCGGTGCGGATCCGCGTCCCACCTGGGCGCGCTGAGGAGGGCCGCACCAGCATGATGCTCCGCCCCCGCCAGAAGCTCTTCGTCGAGCGCAGCCTCCGTGCGCTCGACGAGCACGGCAACACCCTCGGCGTCGCCCCGACCGGCGCCGGCAAGACGATCATGCTGTCGGCGGCGGTGGGGGAGCATATCGGCAGCGGCGCCGCCAAGGCTGCCGTCCTCGTCCATCGGGATGAGCTGACAGCGCAAAACCTGGCGAAGTTCCGCCGCGTGAACCCCGACATCTCCACCTCGGTGGTGGATGCCGGCCAGAAATCCTGGGGCGGCCAGGTCACCTTCGCCATGGTGCCGACGCTGACGCGCCAGGCGAACCTCGAGGCGATGCCGGGGCTGAGGGCGCCTGTGTCATCGCCACCTCCACCACCACCGATACCACCATGGCGGGGCTGTCCTGGAGCGGGTTGGACGGGATCGCAGGAACCGGACGAGGGCTGCTGCTGGACGCCAATCGCGGCGTCGCCTTCGTGGTGCAGACCACCCACGCGAAGGAGTTCGCCCTGGCGCACTGGCTGGCTGACGGTGCCGATGGCGGGCGCCTCTGCGTGCGGTGCTTCGACGGGGCCGGGAACATCCGCGAGAATTTGGCGGAAGACGTGCTGGCCTCCGGCACCACCATGCAATGGGTCGTCGCTTCCAAAAGCTGGCAGGCCGGCGCCGTGATGCAGGACAGCTCGCTGAACCGGCGGCAGACCATCCGGCTTGGTCCGAGCGTGGCCTTCGCGCAGATCGGGATCATCGGCTTCGATGGGCAGATCGATCTCCAGGCGCTGCGGCTCTACGGCCTGCCGGAAGATGCACCGGCCATCCTCTACGGCTGCCCCTCGCTGCCGGCCGGGACGCGGACGCTGGCGCTGGAAACCAGCTGGGACCTGCCGAGCCTTGCCGCCGGTGCGACCGCCAATGTCGATGTCACGGTGCCGGGGGCGCGGCGGGGCGACTATGCCGATGCCTCGCTCGACACCAGCAGCATCGCCTTCGTGCTGGACTGCCATGTCTGGTCGAACAACAGCGTGCGGGTGACGGCGCGGAACGTCAGCGTCTCAACGGTGGACCTCGCCGCGGCACCGCTGGCCGTGCAGTTGACGAAGCGACGCATTCCGTGAGCCGGGCGGCGGGTGCGGCGCTGTCGCCTCCGCACCCGCCTCCAATCCTGCGGCCGGCCCTATGGCGGCCGGCCTGGTGGGCGCCAGCGGGTTCGCCGCCATTCCCACCACCACTCTCGATCCGCCGCACCGTGCAGCGTCTCGGGTGATCCCACCGCAGTACGTCAAGCCGTTCGTCAAGCGCGGCAAGAACGACCGCGCCGATGCCCAGGCGATCTGCGAGGCGGCCGGGCGACCGGGAATGAGCGTCGTGCCGGTCCGCTCTCTTGACCGCCAGGCGCAGGCGATGACCCTGCGTGTCCGAGAGCGCCTGGTGCTGCAGCGGACCCAGCTGATCAACTCGCTCCGGGGCCATGCCACAGAGTTCGGGATTGTTGTGGCACGGGGAAGCAGCCGCGTCCCCGAACTGATGGAGCGTGTCCGGGGAGAGGAAGGTGTCCCACCCCCAGCAATTCGTGAGATGGAACGCATTCAGCGCTGTATCCAAGCACTTGATGGCGAGATCTCGGAACTCGATCGCGAGCTGGCGGAGGCTGCAAAGGTGCACGAGGTGGCGCGCCGCCTGACCAGCATGCCCGGCATCGGGCCGATTGGGGCCATGACGCTGGTGCTGACGCTGGAAGCGGCGCAATTCGAATGCGGGCGGCATCTGGCCGCCTGGCTTGGATTGGTGCCCCGCGAGCACTCCTCAGGTGGCAAGCAGCGGCTCGGCCGGATCAGCAAGGCGGGCAACACAAGGATCCGGCAGATGCTTGTTCTCGGGGCGACCGCGGCCATCCGGCACGCCAAACCGGGCAGCCTGAGCGCATCGCCTTGGTTGCTGTCCTTGCTGGAGCGCAAGCCGCGCAAGCTCGCGGCGATCGCCCTGGCCAGCAAGATGGCCCGCATCGTGTGGGCCATGATGGAGCGTGGAACAGCTTATCGCCCGCCTGCGGCGATGGCCTGATCGCGCTCCGGTGCCGCGAGGGAAGAGCAACGACGCAAGATGACGATCGGTCGGACCGACGAGTGGGAATACGCCGCGTGATTCAACGGCTTCCGAAGCCGCCAGCTTGTTGGCGCCCGCTCGCGGACCTCATCTTGGCCAGCGGTCATCGGGCGCGCCAACAGGCCGGACACATGACCGCTTCCGTACCCCGTCATCCGCTTCCAACCCCTTGTCTCGAAGGGACCGTCCACACGTAAATCATATCACAGTGGCCTCGGGGAATCCCCCTCGTGAGTCAGAGATCACGGGAGTTGGTATAACACCGAGATATCGAGGAAACGCCGGGCTGGCGCTTGCTCGGGCATCTCCACGGGAAGTACGGCGAAGACGCTGCGCCGCAACTCCGGCTCCGCCAGTGCGATCGCCACCAGGGTTCCGGCCGCCACCTCGTCGCGCACGGCCGCGCGCATCACGATGGAAACCCCGAGTCCTGCGGCCACGGCCCGCTTGACCGCGTCGGTGCTGCCCATCTGCCGGGCCACGCGCAGTTCCGCCGCCTTCTCTCCCATCGCCGCGGCCAGAAGCCGGCCAGTTCCCGTACCCGGCTCTCCGCCGATCATCGGCTCCTCCGCCAGTCTGGCGACCGGCACCACCGGCCATCCCGCCCAGCGATGCCCAGGCGGCAGGATGGCCACCATCTCCTCCTCGTACCAGAGCCGCGCTTCATAGCCGGCACGGTCGTCCCACCATTCGAGGAAGGCGAGATCCACCTCGCCGGAGGCCAGGCGCGCGACCGTCTCCGGATTGGTGCCAAGGCGCAGCACCGTCGGCATCGCCGCCCGCGCGACACAGGGCGGCAGTAGATAAATGCCCGGGTTGCTCGCCGCCCCGATCGCGAGCGGCCGGCCGCGCACCGCCGCGACAGCTTGGCGTGCGGCGTCCAGCGCGCGGCGCGCGCCGGGCAGGAACAGCGCACCATCCGGTGTCGGCAGGCAGCCGTCGCGGCGGCGGATCAGCAGGGTGGTGCCGAGTTCGGCCTCCAGCCGCGCGACCTGCTGGCTGACGGTCGGCTGAGCCCGGCCGAGCCGCTGCGCCGCGGCGCGGAAACTTCCGGTATCAGCCACCGCGAGGACGGCTTCGACGAGAATCAGGTCCGGCGTCATGGCACCGCCTTCATGGCGCCCGGCATCGGCCGGCCGGCAAAGAAGGCCGCCAGATCTTCGGCCGCATGCATCTCGATCGCCTGCCGCACCCGGCCGACGGCCGAGCCGAGATGCGGTGTGAAGAGGGTGCGCGGATGGGCGAGCAGCCGGGTATCGATAGAGCGGGGCCGGGTCGCCAGGGCCCAATCCTCCATTTCGAAGACATCGGCGGCATAGCCGCCAAGCGTCCCGTTCTCCAGCGCCTCCGCCACCGCCGCCTCCTCGACCAATGATCCGCGCGCCGGGTTGATCAGCATGGCGCCGGGCCGCATGCGTCGCAGTGCCGTCCGGTCGATACGGTGGCGTGTCTGCGGCGTCAGCGGCAGCGCCAGGATCAGCCAGTCGCTCCGCGCAATTATCGCATCGGCGTCACTGAAGACGATGCCGAATTCCGCTTCCCGCGCCGCATCCGGGCGGCACTGATCGGCATAGGCGATGCGGCAGCCGAAGCCGCGCAGACGCTGCGCGATGGCTTGGCCGATCGCGCCCATGCCGAGGATGCCGACCTCGGCGCCATCCAGGCCCGCGCCGTAGAGTGCCGGCCGCCAGCCGGCAAAGCCGCCAGAGCGGACCAGCGCATCGCCTTCGAGCAGATGACGTCCGAGTGCGATCATCAGGCCGACCGTCAGTTCCGCCGTGGGGGCCGTCAGCAGATCGGGCACGAAACTGACGGCGACCCCGCGCGCCCGGCAGGCGCGGAGGTCGAAATTATCCGTGCCCTTCAGTGCGCAGGCGATGACGCGCAAGGCAGGACAGGCCTCGAGGAAGGCCGCATCGACGTGGTCGGTCATGAAGGCGAGCAACCCCTCAGCCGCTGCGGCGCGGCGCAGGATTTCCTCCAGAGGCCAGGGTTCGGGGCCCGGGTTCTCCGTGATCTCGGCGAAGGTGGCGAGGTACGCGCGCACCGTCGCATGCAGCGGATTGGTCACCAGTATGCGCGGGCGCGCAGGCATCATCCTCTCCGTCACAGCGACAGTTCCAAGCCGTCCTCGGCGACCGGCTCGGGGATCGCGGCCCGGTCTGCCAGCAGTGCGGTGCCAAGATGGGTCAGAAGGACGCGCTTCGGCCGCATCAGAGAAAGCCGCTGCTGCAGGGCGCCGAGCGCCATGTGGCGTGGCGTCGCAGTGCCGGGCATCCAGGCTTCCGCGATCAGCAGATCAGCATCGCGACCGATTTCCAGCAGGCCATCGACCCATTCGCTGTCGCCGGTATAGCCGATGCTCCGCCCGGCCAGGTCCAGCCGCAGCGCTAACGCTTCCGTGCCCCGGGTGTGGAAGGCCTTCACCGGGCGGATGGACAATCCTGGCAGATGGGTTGTCTCGCCCGGCTGCAGGATGACGAAGCGCAGGTCGAACTGGCGCTGCGCCGCCCAGCCGCCTGGGAAGAAGGCCTCCATTGCCGCCTCCAGGCGCAGTTGCAGCGAAGGTGGCCCGGCCAGGATCAGGTCGCGTCGCGGACGCCGGAACAGCGTTGCCTCGCGCAGCAGGAAGACCAGGCCGCCGAAGTGATCGCCGTGCAGATGGGAGATGGCGATCGTGCCGATTCGATCCGGGTCGACGCCCCAGCGGCGCATGGCGACCAGTGCCGTCGCGCCGCAGTCGAGCAGGGTGATGCCGCCCGCCTCTGTCAGCGCGAAACAGGCATTCATCCGTCCACCACTCCCGAAGGCGTCACCGCATCCGAGGACACGCAGGGTCAGTGGCGTTGAAGGGGCAATTGCCATGGGAGTTTCACACCGACGGGATCAATGACAGCGCTACTAGCATCATCATATACAATCAGAAAGCCAGTTAGATGCAAAAACTGAATATTATGATGAAACGCCGAACGACGCTGCTCAGTGCCGGCGGTTCGCTCCTCGGCCTGAGGGCCAGGGCGGAAGGGACCTTCCCGTCGCGGCCGGTCCGGCTGGTGGTGAACTTCCCGCCGGGCGGCACGGTGGACCGCACCGCACGAGCCCTGGCGGACCATCTGCCGCAACGCCTCGGGCAGCCGGTGGTCGTGGAGAACCGCGGCGGCGCATCAGGCACGCTCGGCACGCTGGCGGTCGTGCGCGCACCAGCGGATGGGCATACGCTGCTGATCTCCTTCTCCTCCCTCACCATCAACCCGGCGCTGCAGCACGACCTTCCCTTCGACACGCTGCGCGACCTGATGCCGGTGGCGCGGCTGGTCGATACGCCGCAGATCCTCGTCGCCCATCGATCGCTTGGCGTCAGCGATGTGCATGAGTTGATCGCCCTGGCGCGCCGGCAGGATGCACCGCTGCGCTATGCCTCGGTCGGCATCGGGACACCCGGGCATCTTGCGGGGGAGGTCTTCGCCCAGCAGACCGGCATCCGGCTTGAGCATGTTCCGTATCGCGGGACCACGCATGCGGCGCCCGACGTCCTGGCCGGGCGGGTGCCACTCTACTTCGTGTCCTTCCCGAGCGGCTACACGCTGACCGGCCCGGATCGCCTCATCGCACTTGGTGTCGCGAGCGAGGCGCGCATGAGTTCGGCGCCGGACGTGCCGACCATCGCGGAGGCTGGCGTTCCTGGCTACGCCGTCGCAGCCTGGGTCGGTGCCTTCCTGCCCGCGGCCACGGCGCCCGCGATACGGGATCACTGGCACGCCGCGCTGCAGGCGGCGCTGGAGGATCCGACGGCTCGCCGGGCGCTTGCCGATGTGGGCGCCGAGCCCGCGCGGGACACGCACGAAGCCTTCGCCCGACAGGTCGCGGAGGAGATCCCCTTCTGGAAGCGCTTCGTCGCCGAGCGCGGCATCTCGGCCGAGTAAGCGTCAAGAAACCTTCCTTTGTCCGTCAGTCAGAAGTGATGAATGGTACATACCATTCAAGCTTGGTGAAGGATCCCTTAGATGACCTGGGCCGCTGAAAACAACCTCACGGTGCGCCGTCTCGCACCAAGCTTTGCCGGGGAAATCTCCGACCTCGACCTGTCGGAAGAAGTGCTCGGCAGGCACGCCGGTGCCATCCGCCGTGCCTTTCTCGACAACAAGGTTCTGGTGCTCCGTGGGCAGGAGATAGGCCCAGCGTTGTTCAGCGCCTTCGGGAGCTTGTTCGGCGATCCGGACCCTCACCATGTCATCGCCATGCGGCACCCCGAGGCGCCCAACCTCACGATCTTGTCGAACCAGGACGAGCCGGGGCGAAAGCCGCAGGCCAAGTACTTCGGCTCCGGCTGGCATTCCGACTACTCGTACAAGGCAGCGCCCGCCGCCGCGACCATGCTGCTGGCCGCGGAGGTGCCCGAGGAGGGCGGCGACACGCTCTTCGCCGACATGGAGGCAGCCTTTGCCGAGTTGCCGGAGGCCCGGCAGGCGGAATTGCGCCGCCTGCGGGTGCGCCATCAGTACCGCTGGTCACCCGATCGCAGCGATCCGTGGGCCCGCTGGACGTTCCTGTCGGAGAGCGAGCGCGCGGCGACGCCAGAGGTCGTGCATCCGCTCGTTCGCCGCCATCCCGCAACCGGCAACGAGAGCCTGATGATCGGGCCGCGCGTCATCGGCAGCGTCATCGGAATTGAGGGAATGGATGAGGCGCAGAGCGACGCGCTGATCGACGACCTCATGCGCCATGCCGTCGAGGAACGCTTCATCTATCGGCACCGCTACCGCCCCTGGGATGTGGTGGTGTGGGACAACCGCTGCACGCTGCATTGTGCGACGACCGACACCCTTGCCGCCGACAAGGTGCGCCGAATGCTGCGCATCACCACCCGCGGGCAGCCCCCCATCGCGGCCTGACCCGGCGCCTTTCCGCAACAGTCCCTGCAACCGCCCCGGTCTCTCCGGGGCGGCACGTCCCGACGCTTCACAAGGATCGAGACATGACTTCCTTCCCACCTCTCCTGACCCGTCGTCATCTCGGTGCCCTGACTCTCGCCACCGGTGCCGGCGCGGCCGCAACGCCCGCCCATGCGGCGCGCTTCATCAATGTCGGCGCCGGACATTCCGGAGGTGCCTTCTTCCCGGTCGGCGTCGCAGTCGTCGCCGCCATCTCGGCCAGCATGCCTGATGTCCGCGCCCAGGTGCAGCAGACCGGCGGGTCGCATGAGAACATCCAACTCGTGCTGCGCCGGCGCGCCGAATTCGGCCTCGCCCTCGCAGATGCACTGTCCGCCGCCGTGCGCGGAACGGACGAGCGCCGCTACCCTCGACCGCTGCCCAGTCTGCGCGGCGTGGCGGCGCTGTTCCCGAGCTATGTGCATCTGGCCGTACGTGCCGATTCTGGCATCCGCACGCTCCAGGACCTCCGCGGCAAGCGCATCACGGTCGGTGCAGCCGGCGGCGGCACGGAGAGCAACGCGCGTACGATCCTGGCTGCCGCGGGCATATCCTTCGCAGATCTCGGCCGCATCGAGTTCCTGTCGGGCACCGACTCCGCCGATGCGATTCGCGACCGCCGCATCGACGGTCTCTTCCTGAGCACCGGCCTCGGCGCCTCGGCTTTGGTAGAGATTGGCCGCAGCATCGACCTGCGCTTCGTGCCGATTCCTGCCGAGACCATCACGGCGATCGGCGATGCGGCCTACATCCTCGGTGAGGTGCCTGCGGGCACCTACCAGGCCCAAGGGCTTCCGGCGCCGACCGCCATCGTGTGGACGCACCTGTTCTGCGACGCCTCCATGCCCAATGCCACTGTGACACAGGTGCTGGAGGCGATCTTCGCCAATCTGGACCCGTTCCGCGGAGCCCATGGCTCGCTTCGGAGCTTCTCGCTGCAGCGGGCGGTCCAGGGCATGCCGATCGCCTTCCATGACGCCGCGCGCGACTTCTTCGTCGCCCGCGGCATCACGGCGCTCGGCTAAAGCGCGTCGAGGATTGAGCGTGATGACACCCGCCAACCATCCTGATCCGCGCCGGACAACATCCACGACACCGGAACTGTCGGCGGGCGATGCCATGGAACTGGCGCTGGAAGGCTCCACCGCCCTGGGCCAAGGCACCACCCGCTGGGCGATTGCGGCCATAGCCGGCGCCTTCGCCCTTTTCCAGGTATGGAGCAGCCTTCTCAATCCTCTGCCGGCGATCACCCTGCGTGCGGTGCATGCCGCCTTCCTGATCACCCTCTGCTTCCTGATCTTCACGCCGCGGGCACAGCCGCGCGCCGGCCGGGCCGGATGGCACGACTGGGGCTGTGCGGCTCTCGGCGGGGCATGCGGTCTCTACTTCCTGTATGAAGGCATCGACTTCGCCAGCCGCCCCGGCCTGCCGAACGAGGTGGACCTGATCGTCGGCACCGCTTTCGTCGTGCTGATCTTCGAAGCGACACGTCGCGCGGCGGGCCTCGCTTTGCCCATCCTGTGCGGCATCGTGCTGGCCTGGGCCTTTCTCGGTGACATGCTCCCCGCGCCATTCAATCATCGCGGCTATGGCTACGACCAGATCATCGGGCAACTCGTCGTCGGGACCGAAGGCCTGCTTGGCACCGCCACAGGCGTTTCGGCCACCTACATCTTCCTGTTCATCCTCTTCTCCGCCTTCATGCAGCAATCTGGAGTCCTGGCACTGTTCAACGACCTGGCGATACGCTGGGTTGGCGGCTGGCGCTCGGGGCCGGCGCAGGCCTGCATCGTCTCCTCCGCCCTGACGGGGATGGTGAGCGGGTCGGGCATCGCCAATGTCGTGTCCTCGGGCCAGATCACGATCCCGCTGATGAAGCGTTACGGCTACCGCCCGGACTACGCCGCCGCGGTGGAAGCCTCGTCGAGCATGGGCGGGCAGCTCATGCCGCCGATCATGGGGGCCGGTGCCTTCATCATGGCCGAGATACTGGACATCCCGTACGTTCAGATCGCCATCGCCGCAACCATTCCCGCCATCCTCTATTTCGCCGGGATCGGCTGGATCACCTATCTGGAAGCACGGCGCCTGGGCCTCGGTGCCGAGCGGGTCCGGCTTCCGCAATCGGTCATGCGCGGTCGCTGGCATCTGCTGATGCCGCTGCTCGTCATCATCGGTCTGCTCTTCCTCGGCTATTCGCCGATCTATTCGGCGATGGCAGCCCTGGCCTTCACCCTGGTGCTGATCCTCGGCCGCACGTTCGCCATGGCTTGGCTTACCGCGGCAGCCCTGCCGACCTATCTGGCCGTCATGGCGGCAGCAGGCGGTATCCTCTATGCCTGGGGCTCGCTGTGGCTTGCCGTCTTCGTCATCCTTCTCGCTCTCGTCAATGCTGCGCATCCCGCCGGCCGGCAGGCCCTGCGCGCTTGCGCCCGCAGCGCCTATCAGGGCACGATTGGCGCCGTGGTGGTGGGCATCTCCTGCGTCATCATCGGCGTGATGGACGGCATCTTCGGCATGACGGGCATCATGGTCGAGGTGACCTCGGCGCTGATCACCATCGGGCAGGGACAGCTCTGGATCAGCCTGGTCCTGGTGATGCTGTCCTGCTTCGTCCTCGGCCTCGGGCTGCCGACCATCCCGAGCTATGTAATCTGCGCCACCGTGGCGGCACCAGCGCTGCTCGGCCTCGGCGTAGCGCCGTTTCTGACGCACATGTTCATCTTCTACTTCTCCATTCTGGCGCAGCTCACGCCGCCCATCGCCCTAGCGGCCATAGCGGCGGCGCCTTTTGCCGGTCCTGGCGTGTCGCCGATGCGGATCGGCTGGATCGGCACGCTGCTCGGCCTGTCGGGGTTCCTCGTGCCTTTCGTCGGCGTGTACTCGCCCGAGTTGCTGCTGGTGAGCGGAACCTGGTTGGATACGGTGCTGGCGACGGTGCGGGTCATGTTGGCAGTCGGTTTCGCCGGTGCCGCCTTCGTCGGCTTTCTGCGCGGCCCCCTGGGCGTTCCGGCGCGTCTGGTGCTGACCTGCGCGTCGGTGCTGATGGTCTTCACCGACCCGCTCTTCTATGGCGTGGGTGCCATGGTAGGGATAGCATTGCTGATGCTGAATGGGCTGCGGCCAGGCGACGGGCGCCAGGTCGCGGCTCCCTAGGCGCATGTGCAGGTTTCGCCAGGAGAGACTCGATTTCGTGGTGGAGAAGAGGGACGCGAATCGCGGCACCAGGGGCACGGCGGTCTGGCACGAGGTGAAGGCCCGCATCGAGCGCGACATCGTGGCGCGCCGGTTCAGTCGCGATGAATCGTTGCCGAGCGAGCGGGTCCTAGCCGAGCAGTATGGCGTTCACAGGCATACGCTGCGCCGAGCTATGGCGGAATTGGAAGCCGAAGGGCTGGTCAGCGTCCAGCAGGGGCGCGGCACCTTCATCGAAGGCGAAGTTCTGGCCTATCGGATTGGGCGGCGTGTCCGCTTCACCGAGAATGCGCTGCAGGCAGGTTTCGAGCCTGAAGCGGAGCTACTCGGCCACGGCTTCGTGCGGGCGACCACGGAACATATGCGATCTCTTGGTGTGCGTGCGGGTACGAGCCTTGCCGTGCTGAACACGCTCCGGCGGGTTGGTGGGCGGCCGGTGAGCTATGCGTCCCATCATTTCTCCCCTGCCTTGCTCTCTGATGGAGCGACGGTGGCGGACCGGCTCGCGCAGGTCTTCGACCACGCCCGCTCAATCAGCGCCGTCCTGCGCACGCTCGGCGTCGAGGACTATCTGCGCCTGCGTACCGAGGTGAGCGGGCGAATGCCCGATTCGCCGGAGGCGCGCATCCTGGAGATCGGGCCCATGCAGCCCATCCTTGTCGTGTCAGGCACCAATATCGGGATCGGCGCGGAGAAGACACCAGTTCTGTTCACCGTCACAAGGATGCCGACGCTGCGTGTGCAATTGGTCTTCGGCGAGGATACGGACGCTTGAGCGGCTGGACAGCGTCACGTTGCTCGGGGCGAGCATGCAACCAGAGAATTTTTGGCTCTGGTTCCCACCGCTGCTCCAATTGGCTTCCCAACCTCACATTTCCCATGCGTTGCTGGCGCCGTGGACCGCAGGGTTCCTGGGGTTTTGCGGCCGTGGCTTGGGGGTTGGAGAACGCAACGACCCCCGGAAATCGCTCTCCGGAGGCGAGAAAGTCTCCGAAGCTCGGGGGTGGCCCGATTTAACCATCAACCTTTATCTCATTGATATGACTAGAAATTCTCTGCGCCGAGCTTGGGAAAATTCCACAGGTCGACCGCCAGGCAAACGCTACCGGAGACTGAATACCCGGCCCTGACTCCCAAGCCGACCATCCATCCGATCCAGGGGGCGTGACCACTGTCGGCGGTGGTCCTCATGCGGCTCCCCTGCGGGCGACCAGCGCAGCGGCGGTTCTCTCTGGGTCAGTGAAGGGAATCAGCGGCACCCCTTCCCTCCGGCATCGTCACGCCCCCAACGGCGTCCAGCGCACCGGCAACGCCGAGGATCCACCCTTCCACTTGGGCGACGGCACGGTCCCGGGCGCTCAGGCGTGGCTGCAGGAAGGTTGCGAGGCTTCCGTCCCGGTCGGCCATCGCCAGCCAAGCGGCGATGCTGAAGGCATCGTGCTGATCGCTGGTGCGACCATCCCGCGCGAAGCCGCGGCTCCAGAGGGCGGGGTAGACTTCCGCGATCGCGGAGCGCCCGGCTGGCACCTCCCACCCGTCGAAGGGCCAGAAGTGCACGCGCGGGCCCAACCGCTGGCGCAGGAAGCGCAGCCAGGGGATGCCGGCATGGGTGGACTTCGCCACCGAGCCCTGCACGTCGAAATGGAACACCGATTTCGCGCTGCCCGCGCGCAACTCGGTCAACCGCCGCCAGCGGGCGTTGCCCTGGCGCTCCGCGCCATTGCCGACGGTCCCATCGCGGACGAAATCGACATAGGTGTGATCCTCGTCGGTCGGCCAATGGCGCTGGAAATCGTCGAGGAAGGCGGGCCAGTCGGCCAGCAGGCCATGCGCCTCGAAATACCGCAGCGGGAAGGAGAAGCCGTGGTCGATGCCGACCAGTGTCGGCACATCCTCGGCCAGGCGCTCGGCGAGCCATTCCGCGATGCCGCGTCGCGTCCAGTATTTGCGCGGCGAGGGCGGGGGCGGAACCTCCCTGGGCGCGGCGTCGCTCTCGGCCAGGTAGACCCGGAGTCCCTTCAAGCTGGCAGTCGGCGTTTCCGCGCCCGAGTAGTCGACGCCGATGGTGCGCTGGAAGGCACGCATTGTGCCGCGGCCCGGCTCGGCAGGCGGCGACATCAGGCGAGGGCCTCCGCAATTTCCTCGCTGGCGGGATTCGGCGCCGGCGCCGGCGCCGTCGTTGTGGCCTCGGCAGCATAGACGGCGGCCTCGAACGCGGCCCATGCTTTGGCGCGGCCGGCGGCGGCCTCGGCGCGCAACCGCGCAGCGGCGGCGCGCCCAGCATCAAGGGCGGCGATCATGGTTATTTGATCAGGAAGCGGCGGAAGCGGCAGAGGAAACGACGCCACTTCTTTGCTGTTGATCGAAGCCAAATTTGTTGTTTGCTTCGCCTTGGTTCGGAAATACGCCTGTCCATAGCTCGAGTTGATAACCGACAAGGCGAATTCCGGCGTCACCTTCGATTGATCCAGTCGAACCCGCAGGACGTGGTTCTGGTGCACGCAGTCGGCGATCTCATTTCTCCAGATAGCTCCGCGGCCAACAAGATCAGCGCTGTTTCCTTCACACAAGAGTAGGTCACCATCCTCAAGGCGATATTTCTGCATGTCGTCGTCGGGAACGTTGATCGTCTTTATGATTTGTAGGTCAAGACGATTACGCTGAACGTTTGCGACCCGCAGATAGGGGCGTGCGTGCAAACCGGGACGATTGCCGGGATATTTTTGAAGTCCGTAGCTGACCTTGCCCACTGTTCCGAGCAGTGACATCGGAAAGGCCGGCACTGGATCGGTGAGTTTCAGAACGCCCCGCAGGACGCCTTCGTGGCTCCAGCGGTCGAGGTCCTTGAACGAAGCTACGAAGATGGGCTTGTCGGGCAAGGGCACGGGCGGCGCGAAGCCGAGAGCGGCCTCGAAATCGGCCATGGCCTTCGCCTCGGCTGCGTCCGCCGCCATTTCCTTCGCCGCTGCTGCCTTCAGCACGGCATCATAGGCCGCGACGATTGCCTGTTGCTCGGCGAGATCCGGGAGGGGAATTCGCAGGTCCAGAAACGCTTCAGGCGAGATGCGCTTGCGTCCACTCGTGCCAGTCGCTTTCGACCGAAGCGCCTTCAGAAAGCCGCCCGTTCGCAGGATGCGCTGCACGAATCCGGCATCCAGTTTGGCCGGATCAGCGACAAAGACCGGGAACTCCGGCGTGACGACGCCCTTGGGAATCGATGCCGGAAGCATCCCGATCGCGCCGCTGCGTGCGTCGATCTTCGAAAACACGATGTCACCCGGATAGACGGCGAACATGGCTCCCTTGTAGGGTGCCGAGCGATCGCGCACCGATATTTCGCCATCAAGATGCACAGTGATCGGCGCCCAATCGCCAAACGTGCCATTGACGACGACGGCTTCACGGCGCGGTTTCATCACATCGCGCAATGCAGTCAAAGCATGGTGAGAATGCCGATGCACGGCATCTTCAGAACCGATCCAGGGCTCGAGAGCCCTCCACTGGCGGATCACGCAGCGGAGGGCAGGGAAAAATCCGGCGCCTCCGTGGGCTTCGCTCCCGCCTCTGCCCACACCTCGAAGCGTCGATAGGCTTCCAACAGCGCAGGCAAATCGGTCGGCACATTCTCGCCCGTCTCGCCGGTCGAGGTGATGCCGACGGACTTCGGCGCGGCAACAAATACGGGATAGTCGAAGGCCTCGCGCACATGCGCCCACAATGCGGCGTTGTGGCGCTCGTCAACGGTCTTCAAGGCGGCGGCGAGTTCGCGGGTGAGCGCGTCGGCCGCCTTCGTCACATCGTCGGTGAAAGCCGCAGCGTAATCCTTCTTCAGCGCCGCCGCCTTCTTGCGGTCCTTCGCGTTATCGTCCCAGCCCACTTTCTTCAGTTTCGTGGCGCCGATGCTTTTCGGATAGGGAGGCGGACTGGCCGAGAACCACGCAGGCGGCACGCGCTCGGCGCCGATCGCCGACAGCGACTTCAGGATCTTCGCAGCGTGCTTGTCATCCCCCGAGACGATGCGCGGGCCGAAATCAGCGCAGAGCTTGTCTCGTTCCGCGTTGAACGCCGCGTCGTGTGTCGCGTGCGCGGCGGTCCATGCCGCGTCCCAGGCTGTCTGATCGGCCTCGGTGAAGCGCTTGAGGAAGACGAGCGAGGCTTTCACCGTCGCGTCGGCGGAGCGGAAGGTTTCTTCCGGTAGGCTGACCACCGCGAGGATTCTTGCCTTGCCCTCGCACCAGCGTCGCAGCCAAGTCAGCGAGGGATTGTTGAGATTGCCATCAGGCAGGACAATTCCGATCCGCCCGCCGGGCTTCAGCAGATTCAGGCAGCGCTCGACAAAGACGATCTCCGTGGCGCGGTTGGACTTGCCTTTGCCGATCTCGAACAGATCGAGGATCTTGGTCTTCGCCGTCGACGCGGCGAGCATCCGCTTATGGCTCTCTTCCCATGCCGCGCCATAGCGCGTCATGCAGCGCTTCTTGTAGGCCTCATCGTCGTAGACGCGGGTTTCATCGCTGCCGCCGACCCTCTGGTCGTCGCCGACATTAGATCCGAAGGGCGGATTGGTGATGATGATGTCGAAGCGGTCGGGGAAGATGCCGTTAATGTCGACCAAGCCGTCATGGTAGTGGATGCCACCATGGCCGTCGCCATGCATGATCATGTTCATCTTGGCCGTGCGCGCGGCGCGCGGTTCCGCGTCAGTGCCAAAGATGCAGTTCCAGGCGAGGCGCCCCACGCGGGTATCGACCGGCTTGTTCTGGTCGTCCGAGGGCAGAAGCTCCCTGTTCAGCGTGGCGAAAGCCTGGTCGATCCGCCGTTCTTCTTCGTCCGGATCAAGGCCGAGCGCTTCGATATGGGCGCGGGCCTTATCCTTCTCGGCCTGGATCGAGGCACCGATTTCGCTGCGCACATGCTCGAAAGCGCGAATGAGGAACCCGCCCGACCCTGCGGCCGGATCGCAGATTAGCTCGCCTTCCTTTGGATCGAGCATGCTGACCATGAAATCGACGACTGGGCGCGGCGTGAAGAACTGCCCGAGCTCGCCGCGAAACGTGGTGCCAAGGAAGCGCTCGAAGGCGAGGCCCTTAATGTCATCGCCGGTCTTGGACAGATCGAAGGCCTGCAACTCCTTGACGATGCGACGGAAGGTGGCCTCCGAGATATCGAGACGGTCGCCGGCCGTGAACAGATCGTCGGCCTTGTAGTAGGCCTTCGTCTGATCAAAGAGCCCGTCATGCACGGCGGAATCGGTCGGGAGGCGAACCTTTGCCCGGGCATCGAGATACTCGACGGTGAAGGTGCCGTGCAGGCCGGAACGCTCGATATACATTTTGACGAATAGGATTTTCGAGATGGTGTCGAAGGCGCGGCCGGGGTCCATCTTGTGCACGTCGCGCAGGATCGAATGGCACTTGAACAGGAGATCCTGAAACTCCTTGCGGTTGAAGGCGCGGAGTTTGTTCTTGATCTCCTCGATCCGCTTGGCGTCGCCCCAGTCGCTGGCCTTGGGAATATCGCTGATCTGGACGAACTCGCCAGGCAGACCGGGCACCAGCTTGAAGATAGCGGTGAAGCGGGTGTTGTGCGCGATGAAGAACTCGCAGCCGGCGGAGCGTGTGTAGCTTTCGCCCTGATAAAAATCCTTAATGTTGATATCGACCGCCTCGGACTTGCACTCGACGACGAGGACGGGTGCCGGGCTTGGATCGAGGGCCTTCTTCGCCGGAGTGTCCCAGATCACAATGTCGGCTCGTGGACTCCGGTGGCCAGACTGGATTCGGCGTTCCTGATCCATCTGATCGAGGGAATAGCCGAGGCTTTCGACGAGATGGCGGATGTAGGTCTGGCGGACAATTTCCTCGGGTTTGGCAGACACATCGCGCCACTCGGAGCGCAACGGAATCCAAAGCCAGTCGCCTTCACGGTGCAGTGTGCCGGCGTCAGGCGGGAAAGGAGACTTCGGAACGGCTTTAGGCTTCTTCGTTGCCATCTACTGTGTGCTCCAGCGATTGCTCGCGTTATTCATCGCGGTAACGGCTCCGTCCCGCGGCTGAGGATGTCGATGTACCGGCCATAGGCAAAGAGGCGGCCGCGCTGGCGCCCCGTCGTCTCGCGCAGGATGCCGAGATCCACCAGCCGTGTGATCGTCGCCCCGACCGTGGGATGCGACAGATTCAGCCGCGCCGTTGCCGTTGCCACCGACAGCAGGGGTTGCGCCTTCAGAAGGTCATGGAGGCGAAGCGCGGAGCCGGCGCTGCGCCCCAGCGCCTCAATCTTCGCGCGGTCTTCCGCGAACAGCGCAAGGATCTGCCGGGCGGCCTCGGTCGCCCCTTCCGCCGTCTCAGCAACGCCATCGAGGAAGAAGCGCAGCCAGGCTTCCCATTCCCCCTGCTCACGCACGCGCTGCAGTAGGTCGTAGTAAGTCTGCCGATACGTCTTCAGATAGAGGCTGAGATAGAGGATCGGTTCGCGCAGCATCCCCTCGGCACAGAGCAGGAAGGTGACGAGCAGACGCCCGAGGCGGCCATTGCCGTCCAGGAAGGGGTGAATCGTCTCAAACTGGACATGCACCAGGCCGGCCTTGAGCAGGGTCGGCAGCTCCGGCGTGTCGGCGTGGATGAAGCGTTCCATGTCGCCGAGGCAGGGCATGACGTGCTGCGGCGGCGGAGGCACGAAGGCGGCGAGGCTGGGGCGCGGGCCGCCGATCCAGTTCTGTGATGAGCGGAATTCGCCCGGCTGCTTGCCGGCGCCGCGGCCGGAGGAGAGCAGCACGGTGTGGATCTCGCGGATCAAGCGGAGCGACAGCGGCAGACCGCCGCGCAGCAGCTCGAGACCGCGGTTCAGGGCCGCGACGTAGCAGGAGACCTCGGCGACGTCGTCGAGCGGCACGCCCGGGGCTTCGTCACTCTCGAAGAGCAGAAGGTCGGACAGGGAGGATTGCGTGCCCTCGATCTGTGACGAGAGCAGCGCTTCCTTGCGGACATACATGTAAAGGAACAGCCCGGTATCGGGCAGAATCGACGCCATGCCGTCGAGGCGGCCCAAGGCCATCTGCGCCCGCTGCAGAGGCACCAGCAGGCTGGAGACGTCGATCGGCGGGATGGGCGGCAAAGGGGGAGGCACGAAGGCACGCGCCGCCTCGCCGCCGACAGTGGTGGTTTCGTATCGCCCGAGGCGGCTTTGACGGCTGGGCTGGGGCATCCTTGTGAAAGGGGACTTTCGCTAGGGGCGGGGCAAGGAAGATTTTCGCCCCATTTCTTTCATAAGGGGCGTTGATTCGCCAGCCTTCATTGTGCGCCGCCGATCCTCCGGGTGGGCCCATCTCCTGGGCTGTTCGCGCATAAAGTGCTGCGCTGGACATCCCAGCCCACCGGCACCCCTCCGTCCAGCACCGCGAAGGTCAGGCCCTCCGGCTGCCGCCCATCCAGGATGGCCGACACGATGTCCGGCGTCAGGAGGGTGAGGCGGAGGAGTCTGCCCAGGTAGCCCCGCTCGAGGCGCTCGGCGGCGGCCATCTCGGTGATGGAGGCGTACCGCCCCTGATCGAGCATGCGCTGATATCTGAACGCCCGCGCCAGAGCCTTCACCAGCGCCGGGTCGGCGCGTGTGGTGACCGGCGCTACGCCATCGGTCGTCGGCGTCACGACGGTCTTCCGCCCTGGCCGGTGGCGGATCGCCAAAGGCACCCGGACGGTGATGCTGGTGGCGGCGGTCATGCCGCTGCCCTCAAGGCGGATGGCGCGATGGCGATGAGGTCGCGGACCAGGCCGCCGAGCCCGTCGAGCCGCAGCCGAATGTCGGCACCAGCCGGCCCGACCACCACCCGCTCCACCAGCGACCGCACAATTCGCGCCTGTTCCACGGGGAATAGGTGCTCCCAAAGCGGGTCGAGCCGATGCAGCGCGTCCTGCGTCTCGCCCTCAGTCAAGTCGGGCGCCTCCCTGCGCGCCGCCCGCCAGGTGCCAACCACGATCTCCGGCTGTCGCAACAGCGCCCGCACCTGATCCACTACCGCCGCCTCGATCTCCGCCGCCGAAACCCGGCGCACGATGCTGTCGTCGCCGGCCGCGTCGCCCTTCAGCACGCGCTGCGCCACGTAGTATCGGTAGAGGCGGCCGTTCTTCCGGGCGTGAGTCGGCGACAGTGCCCGGCCATCCACGCCGAAGATCAGCCCCTTCAGCAGCGCCGGCGTCTGCGCCCGATTCTGGTTGGCGCGGACCCGTGGGCTGACTTGCAGCACGGCATGTGCCCGGTCCCACAGCTCCCGCGGCACGATGCCCTGGTGCTCGCCTGGATAGACCTGCCCCTTGTGCGCGGCCTCGCCGACATACGTCCGATTGTTCAGCAGCTTGTAGACGTCGCCCTTGTCGAGCGGTCGCCCGGCCTTGCTGGTGGCGCCTTCGGCCTGCAGCCGCTTGACCGTCTCGATGCCCGACCCCGTCTCGGCGAAGATCTCGAACACACGGCGCACCCGCGGTGCTTCGTCCTCATTCACCACCAGCTTCCTGGCGACGACGTCGTAGCCGAGCGGCACCTTGCCCCCCATCCACATGCCGCGGGCGCGGGACGCCGCGAATTTATCGCGGATTCTCTCGCCAATGATCCAGCAGAACGAGACCGCCTATGAGCGCTACCAGCGCCGCCTCGCCACCCTGTCCAGCCTGGTCGAGCGGGCCGAACGGGCCGGCCGGGCGGTCCCCGACGAGACCATCCAGCGCGAGGCGGTCGCGGCGATGGAGGAGCTGGAGCGGGCGGAGGAACGTGTGCAGCGCGGCGCTGAACGCACTTCCGACACGGTGCGCGTGCTGGGCCTCACCTTCTCCAGCGCCTTCGAGGACGCCATCGTCAAGGGCCAGAAGTTCTCCACGGTGCTGGAGGGGCTGCTGCAGGACATCACGCGCATCCTCGCGCGTAAGGTCATCACCGAGCCGCTCGGCAATGCCGTCTCCGCCGGGCTGTCAGGCATCTCCTTCGACAGCCTGTTCACCGATGTCGGCTCCTGGCTCGGTGGCCTGTTCCGCGCCGAGGGCGGGCCGGTCGCCGCCGGCCAGCCCTATGTCGTCGGCGAGCGTGGGCCGGAGTGGTTCGTCCCCCGCCAGGCAGGCACCGTTCTGCCGAACGGCACCGCGCCGGGTGGCCCGACCATCCACACCAGCATCACCATCGACGCGCGCGGTGCCGATGCCGGCGTCGAGGCGCGGCTGCGTCTGCTCGCCGGGCAGATCGCCCGGCAGGCGTCGGCGATGACGCTGGACGCCATCCGCCGCGGCGGCGCGGCTTACGACACGGTACGCGGATAGCGGGGAGGGCGAGCCATGACCGAATACGCCTGGCCCGCCACGCTGCGGCCGTCGCGGCTGAGCTTCTACCTGCAGCACAACACGCTGCGCTTCGTCTCGCCGGTCAGCCGCGCCACCCAGGTGCTACGCCGCGACGGGGCGCGCTGGATCGCCGAGGCCAGCTTCGACCCGCTCAACCGCATCCAGGCCGGCGTGCTGGAGGGGTTGCTTGCCGCGCTGGCCGGATCCGCCAACACGGTCCGCGTCTGGGACTGGCGGCGGGAGTACCGCACCGGCGATCCCCGCAGCCAGGGCGAGGTGCCCGCGGGGCCGTACTCCTTCTCGGACGCGACGATCTTCACCGATGGGACGGGGCTGGTGGTGGGCAGCGGCACGCCATCGCTCGCCGCCGGCGCCGCGCGCGGCGCCCTTTCCCTGCAAACCCAGGGCTGGTGGCCGAATGCGGTGGCGGTCGGAGCGGGGGACCATATCGGCCTCGCCGGGAGGCTCTACATGGCCACGGAACGTGTCGTGGCCTCCGGTACCGGCACCGCCACCATCCCGATCGCCCCGCCGCTGCGTGCCGCGGCCCCGCTCGCCGAGCCGCTGGTGCTGACCACGCCGACGGTGGCCATGCGCCTCGCCTCCGACGACGAGGGCGCCAACCCCACCCGGCCGGGCCGCTTCACCGCCATCACCATCCGCCTCGAGGAGGTGCTGCCGTGACGGAGGGCATCACCGCCACGCCGCGCCTCTCGCCCCAGGCCGCCGCGGCCGCCACCGCGCCGGTCGCCACGCCGGTGGTGCTGGTCGAGCTCGACTTCGCCGCCGGCCCCATCCGCGCCTGGACCGGCCTCGGGCCGCTCAGTTGGGCTGGGACAGTCTACGAGGGCATGGGCACGATCGGCGCGGTCTCCGATATCGAGGAGACCGCCGAGCTGCGCGCTGTGCGCATCACCCTCACCCTCTCGCCGGTGCCGCAGGAGGTGGTCGACATCGCCCTCGCCGAGCAGTCCTTCCGGCTGCGCCCGGCGCGGCTGTGGGGCACGCTGCTCGATGCCGAGGGCGCCTTCGTCGCCGATCCGTTTCCCCTCTGGGCCGGGCTGATGGACACCATGCAGGTGGTGGACGGGGCGGAGCCCAGGATCTCGCTCACCTGCGAGAGCCGGCTGGTCGACCTCGAGCGTGCCGAGGTGCGCCGCTACACTGATGCCGACCAGCAGGCCGAGTATCCGGGGGACCGCTTCTTTGAGTTCGTCCCCGCCCTGCAGGAGGCGGAGATCCGGCTGCCGGCCAGCTGATGGCCCGGCTTCCGGATTGGCGTCCATCACTGGTAGTCCGATCGCCTCAGTTGATCGCGTGTGGCCCCTCGGCTTCGACAGGTCTCATGCCGCCGCCGAGTGATGAGTGCAGAACTGCACTTCCACTGTGACGTGGGAGAGACCGGGCACATCGGCGATCAGGCCCTTGTAGTGGTTCGGCGACTCGGGCCCATCGGACACGAGCGTGATGACCGCAGCATTGTGCCCTGGTCCCAGGCGCCACAGGTGCAAATCGGCCACGCGGTCGTCGCCCTCCTCCAGGCGCCGGCGAATCGTCTCTGCCAGTTCCTGGTCGGGGACCGCGTCGAGCAATACCGCACCGGTGTCCCGCAGCAGCCCCCAGGACCAATGGGCGATGACAAGCGCGCCCACCATCCCCATCAGCGGATCCATCCAGATCCAGCCGTAAGCTCGCCCAGCAAGAAGGCCAATGATGGCCAACACCGACGTGGCGGCATCCGCGAGAACGTGCAGGTAAGCCGACCGCAGATTGTGGTCCCGTGCACGAGCTGGCGCAGGTCCACGGTGGTGGCCGTGCTGATGTCTACCCTCTGCGTGGTCATGCTCATGCTGGTGTTGGTGGTCGTGGTGGCGGTCGTGGTGGCGGTGAGCGTGGCCGTGATCGTTGTCTTGCAGGAGCCAGGCGCTCACAAGATTGACCGCGAGACCGAGCACCGCGACCGCGATCGCCTCATCGAAGCGGATTGCAACCGGTGAAGCTAGGCGAAGAAGCGACTCGTACCCGATCAGCAGCGACACCAGCGCGAGCACGACGGCGCTCGTGAAGCCCGCCAAATCGCCGAGCTTGCCGGTGCCGAACGCGAAGCGCGGGTTACGCGCATGCCGCCGAGCATAACGATAGGCGAGCGCGGAGATCACGAGCGCGCCGGCATGGGTGGACATGTGCCAGCCGTCGGCCGTGAGCGCGATGGAGCCAAAAACGGCACCGGCCACGATTTCTGCGACCATCATCCCAGCCGTCAGGGCAATGACGCACCAAGTTCGACGTTCGTTGCGGGAATGGTGCTCTCCGAGAAAGGCATGCTCGTGCTGCCAGGAGTGGAGGGAGTGGGTGTGCATCGCCTTGGCCTCGCCTGCGGACGGCATCAAGCATATCGCACCGCAGCCGTCCTGAAACGATTGCCCGATTGGCACGTGCGTCTTGCGGCATTGCTCGCTGCGGCCAGCACGCGCCCGTTCGACGGTCATCGTTGGAACTGCGGACGCTTCACCCTGGCCGCGGTGCAGGCGAGCACGGGCGGCCGACCGGCCTGGCGAAGTCTGCCGACGCTGGAGGCTTCGGCCGACAGTGCCGGCTTCCCGCGCATCCCGCCGGCCTTTGCGCGGGCCGGGGACGTCGTTCTGGCGGGAGATCCGCCACGCCTCGGCGTGGTGGTCGATGGCGGCCGCGCCGCCTTCGTCGGCCCCCGCGGCCTCGTCCGCATCTCCCTGACCGATTGCGCCACCGCCTGGAGGATTGGCTGATGCCGGCTGCGGTGCCCCTGATCGCCGTCGCCGCCGCCGGCATCGCCTCTGCCGCGGTGGGTGGCGGCATCATCGGCGCCGTGGTCGGCGCCGGGGCCGCCTTCATCGTCTCCGCCATCGGCCAATCGGTCTTTCCGCAAAAGCAGAAAAAGCAGGCGAGCCTCAGCCCGCAGGCGGCGGCGATCGCCGGCTTCGATGCCGGCCAGCCTGGCGCCGGCCGCACCCAGGCCTTTCGTCAGCCGGTCACCGAGCACCAGATCGTCGTCGGCCGCTGCAAGGTCTCGGGGCCGATCGTCTTCCTGCACTCGGCGACCGACGATGAGGGACGTGCGGACGGCTACTTCTACTCGGTCGTCGTGCTGGCCGCGCACCGTGTCCGCGCCATCGGCGAGGTATTCCTGGGCGACAAGGTGGGGAGCGATGGCTCGCTCGCCGGGCTGGTGCGGATCGACCGGCACCTGGGGGATCCAGACCAGGCCGCCGACGCCAACCTGATCGCCGAGACCGCCGGCCAGTGGACCAGCGCGCATCGCGGCCGCGGCCGCGCCTATGTCGCCGTCCGGCTCAAGCTCACCGCCGAGGCGTTTCCCGCCGGCCCGCCCAACATCGCCGCCCTCGTCGAGGGCGCCGATACCATCCTCGATCCGCGCACCGGGGCGACAGGTTGGTCCGACAATCCCGCCCTGCTGCTCGCCTGGTACCTCACCGCCCCCTTCGGCTGGCGCGCGTCCTGGGCCGACATCGACATCCCCGCCTTGATGGCTGCCGCGAACATCTGCGACGAGCTGGTCGGCACCCGGGCCGGGATCTACGAGCGCCGCTACACCGCCAACGGCGTGCTGTCCCTCGCCGAGGGCAAGATCGCCATCACCCGCAAGCTCGCCGCCGCCATGGCTGGCGCGCTGGTGGTCTCGGGCGGGCGATTCTTCATCCATGCCGGGGCGCCGGCCCTGCCAGCCGCCACGCTCACCTCGGACGATCTTCGCGGGGACGTCACCATCCAGGGCGCGCGACCGCGGCGGGACCTCTTCAACGGAGTGCGCGCGGTCTATGTCGAGCCGGCGGCCAACTGGCAGCCGACCGACGCCCCGCCGCTGCTGGCCAGCAACTACGTCGCCCAGGATGGCGGCGAGATGATCTACCGCGACCTCGAATTCCCGCTGACCACCTCGGTCAGCACCGTCCAGCGGCTGATGAAGGTCGAGCTGGAGCGCAACCGCCGCCAGCGCACCGTGGCCTTCCCCGCCAATCTCTCCGCCCTGCGGCTGCGGCCCTGGGAGGCGGCGACGGTCGCGCTCGACCGTCTGACGCCCTTCCCGGCGCGGGTCACCGCCTGGTCGCTCGCCGTCGAGGGCGGTGTCGACCTCACCCTTGAGGAGGAGGACGCCGCCGTGTGGGACTGGAATCCGGCGGTGGACGAGCGGGCCACCGGGTCCAACCCCGCCGTCGTGCTGCCGAACCCGGGCGTCATCGCCGCACCCGCCAGCATCACAGTGGAGACGCCGCAGACCATCGCCTTTGCCGTGCTCTCCCTCTCCTGGGCCGCGGTCGGCTCGTCGCATCTCGCCGGCTACCAGGTCGAGTTCCTGCCGGCCTCGGTGGCGGCCTGGCAGGGCTATGGCGGGTCGCTCGGCGCCACCGCGGCCGTCCTCCCCACCGCGGAGCCGACCGGCTTCCGGGTGCGCGCGGTGGCCCGCAGTGGCGCCGTGTCGGGCTGGCGGCAGGCCCTCGTCCCGACCGCGGTGGCGGCGCCCACGGCGACCGGCATCGCCGGTGGGATCCGCCTCTCGGGCGGCTTCCCGGCCGATGCCGCCCGCCTGCAGGTGTTCGAGGCGGCCAGCAGCAGCCTCGCCGCCGCGACCAAGCTGCCCACCGAGCCGACCAGCCTCTTTTGGGACCGCACCGGCATGACCGCCGGCGACACGCGCTGGTACTGGCTGCGCGCCGTCTCCGCCGAGGGCAATGTCTCCGCCCTGGCCGGTCCGATCTCCGCCACCGCGCTCTGAGCCGGAGCTATCCCCCATGCCTGCCCGCATCGATGACCTGCTGGTGCTCGACACCGCGGTCAGCAAGACCGATCTCGCCAAGTACCTCCGCGACCGCGAGACGGTGCTGCCCTCCGACTTCGGCGGCCTGGGCGACGGCGTCGCCGACGACCGCGCCGCGATCCAGGCTGCCTTCGACCGTGCCGCGGCCGACCAGAAATTCGCCGTCGTCCCGCCGGGCACCTGGAACGTCTCCGCCGGCGTCACCCTCGGCGGCGGCGCCCGCGGGCTGATCATGCACGGCATCATCCGCTACACCGGCACCGCCTCGGCGACCGTCCTGACGCTCGGCGATGGCGGCACGGTCCGCAACGGAGAGAAGCACTATGCCGGGCTGCAGGTCACCCGGCAGATCCAGTCCGACTGGCTCGACGAGGCCGACATCGGCATCCTGGTGCGCAACATCGACGCCTCGGTGGTCGAGCTGCGCCTGGTCTCGGGCTTCACGATCGGCATGCGCACGCTGGGCGACGGTCGCGGCGTCGAGGACAGCACCTTCCATCTCGGCCGCATCCTCAACAACCGCATCGGCCTCGACATCCACTGCGCCACTGCCACCGCCTGGAACACCTCCATCCGCTACTATGGCGGCCACTTCGCCATCGCGACCGGGATCAACCCCAGCCTGGACCGCTTCGGGATCCGGCTGTCCAGGGCCGACGGCGCCTATTCCAACCACAACCGGCACGTCTTCGACGCGCCGAACTTCGAGCTGCGCCAGCTCGATCCCAATGTGGCGATCCCCTTCCTCAATGAGACCAGCGGCTCCGCCATCATCGGCCGAGCGCTGCGCATGGAGGCCTGCTCGCCGATCGTCGCGCGGCACACCGCGGCGGCGCAGGACTGCGAGTACGAGGTGGCGTGGAGCAACACCTACCAGGTCGGCATCGACTACGCCGCCACCGCCACGCGCTGCGGCAACACCGTGCTCAATCGCCACCGGGCACCGGCCTCGCGCCATCTGCGGCTGCTGGGGTCGGTGCCGAATGCCCGGGCCAAGGCCTTCCGGCACAGCGCGACCGAGATCGGCGTCGAGGGGTTGGCGGTGGTCGCCACCTCGACCACGGCGGCGACCACGCTGGCAGGGCTGTGCTTCAACGGGCTGGATGGCATTGCGGCAATGTCGCGCGGGCTGCTGCTGGATGCCAACCGGGGCATGGCCTTCGTGGTGGATACCTCCTCGGCCAAGGAGTTCGCGCTGGCGCATTGGCTGGTCGGCGGGGTTGATGGCGGGCGGCTGTTCGTGCGCGTGTTCGATGGAGCGGCCAATGTGCGGGAGAACATTGCCGGCGACGTGCTGGCCTCCGGCACGACCATGCAGTGGAACAGCCCGGCAAAGGGCTGGAACGCCGGCGCGGTGATGGCCGACGCCTCGCTGAACCGGCGCCAGACGATTCGGGTCGGCGCGGGTGTGGCCTTCGCGCAAGTCGGGATTGTGGGCTTCGACGGGCAGATCGAGCTCGAGTCGTTGCGGCTGTTCGGGCTGCCGGAGACGGCGCCCGCGGTGCTTTATGCCTGCCCCTCGGTCCCGATCGGGACGCGCAGCCTGGCACTGGAGACCACCTGGGACCTGCCGAGCCTCACGGCGGGCTCAACGGCAAACATCGACGTGACCGTGCCCGGCGCGCGGCGTGGCGACTATGCCGACGCCTCGCTCGACACCAGCAGCATCGCGTTCGTGCTGGACTGCCATGTCTGGTCGAACAACAGCGTCCGCGTCACGGCCCGGAACGTCAGCGCATCGACTGTCGACCTCGCGGCGGCAGCGTTGTCGGTGCAGGTGGTGAAGCGGCGGGTGCCATAGCGCAGGGCGGGAACGGGGATAATCATAGCAAGGTCGCCCGCCTTCTCTCACGACGCCCGGGTGGAGGCGTATCGGCGGGCGATCCAGAGCGCGCGAAACCAGCCCGGCGAGGCGGCGACTGCCAGGCGCGGCAACTTCCCTCGGCTGGACCGGGCCTTGCGAATCGCTCAGCCGCGTAGCGGCCGGGAGCTACACGAGGAGCGAAGAGGACAAGGCGAAGAAGCCCGCTGCGCCCGAGGCGGCCTGCGCCGAAATGCTGGAAGCCGGCGAAGGTGAGCCTTGCACGCATCAGGGTCATGCTCGCTGCTATCGTGCTTCTGCTGCTCCCGGGCGAAGGCAGAATGATCGCTGTTCTTCGAAAGATGCAGGGCGGATGACTCCCTCCAGGTCGCCCCCGCTTTCGACAGAGGACTACATCATTCCCACCATGAGTTGGTCCGCAACGCGCTTCTGCCGCTCGTCAAGCGCCGCGTAGAGCGGCCCCGCCGCAGACCGCACCCGGCGCAGCGCCTCCAAGTGCAAAGTCATCATGCGCTCCTGCAGTTCGAGCCGCTGCGCCAGCGGCATCGCTTGCGGCCCCTGCTGCATCATCGGCATCATCTGTCCGTGCATGTCCGCCATGGCTCGGGCGCTCGCGCGGAGTGCCTCGGCGAAGGTATCCCACACTGGAGCCTGGGCCTGCGTGATGCCGAGCTCGGTGCGCAGGAAAGCGATCCGGCCCTCGACGTGCTGACCCGGCATCATGCCCATCATGGGCCCCACGCCGCCCGGCATCATAGGCGTGCCGTAGCCCATCATGCCTGGACCCATCATCGGCATGCCGTAACCCATCATGCCGTGCCCCATCATCATGCCCGGGCCCATCATCGGCATGCCGTAGCCCATCATGCCTTGCGGCGGGGCCTGGCCAGCCGGAGCGCCAGGCTGAGAAGTCTGGGCCCACGCGGCGGAACCACCGCAGCTGATGAGGGCCGCCACCGCGGCGCCCAGCACCGCCTTCCTCAAAATCTTCATAGTGTCCTCCTCACATTCGTCATGGGCCTGGAACGCGCCCGCCTCCTCGCGTGAAGGCGCGCGGCCGGGGGTCAGGCTGTCCCCGCGGCGTCAAGCTCAGCCACGACCTGGTGCAGCAACTCGCGCACCTGCGACGCCGTATCGGCGAGTGCCGCATTCTGGATGGCCTGCATGGAAGCGACCGGATCCACAGCCGAAACCTCGATCCGGCCGCCGTCCCGCTCCTGCAGCACGACGTTGCAGGGAAGCATGGTGCCGATCTTGTCCTCAGCCTGGAGTGCCCGGTACGCCATCTTCGGATTGCAGGCGCCCAGGATACGGTAGGGGCGGAAGTCCACGTCGAGCTTTTTCTTGAGCGTCGCCTGGACGTCGATCTCGGTGAGCACGCCGAAGCCGTGGCGCTTGAGTGCGTCGGTCGTCGCCTCGACTGCGCGTTGCATCGGGCCTGGGATCGTGGTCGTGAAGTGGTAGGTCATTGTGGCGCCTCCTGCGTCATTTGATGGATGTCACGCCATCCGGACCACCGCCGATGATGTCGTTCCGCCGACGGAGGTAGTCCTCGCGCTCGATTGCCCCTTGGGCGTAGCGCAGGTCGAGCGCATCGAGCGCGGAGCTCCCTGCGCCGGAACCGGCAACCCCGCCACGACGACCGCGTAGGAGCATCACAGCGAGTGCGACAACTGCGGCCACGGCGATGAGCCATCCAAGGCCCCAGCCAACGCCCCAGACACCTCGCATCATCATCCAGGGCCCGCCCGCCCAACAATCGGAAGGACCCATGGCATGCATCCCAATTGCTTTTCCGAAGACTAGGACCGGCAGGGCCGCGACCGCATTGCGCCAGATCAAGGGCGCAGCGTTATCGTCCCAGTAGCCGCGGCAGTAGCACGCGGCGGCAAACCGGAATCGCCGGTCCTCATCCCCGCCCCACCAGCATCCGCAGTTTCTCCAGCGCCACCCGCTCGCTCTCCTTGTAGTCCAACGTCCCAGCAAACCGCCCCTCCGCATCGAGCAGGAAGGTGCTCGCGGAGTGGTCCATCGTGTACCCGCCGCCCTCCAGCGGAACGCGGCGGTAGAAGACACGGAAACCGCGCGCGGCCGAGGCGATCTGCTCCTCGGTGCCGGTCAGCCCGATGATCCTGCGATCGAAGGCCTCCAGGTAGGCGGCCATGGCCTGCGGCGTGTCGCGTTCCGCATCCACGCTGACGAAGACCCACTGGATGCGATCCGCGTCCGGCCCCAGCGCCTCGATGAAGCCCGTCATCTCGGTGAGCGTGGTCGGGCAGACATCGGGGCAATAGGTGAAGCCGAAGAACACGGCCATCGGCCGGCCGCGGAAGTCGCGCTCTGTCACTGCGAGTCCGCGATGGTCGGTCAGGCTGAAGGGGCCGCCGATCGCAAGGCTAGCGGGACCGCTCATGACCCGCGCCGGTCCCAGCGGCCCGTCCGTGAACAACCAGCCACCCATCGTGGCCAGCACCAGGAATCCCAGGACGGCAACGCCGCCCCAGGCGAACCACCGGACATAGCGCAACATCTTTAGTGCCCCTGATGAGCACTGGCGCGGGAACCCGCCGCCTCGACAGCCAGTTCGACCGTGACCTCACCCGCCCGTTCAAAGCGAAGTGTCACCGGCACTCGTGTGCCTTGCGCCAACCCGCCGATGGGGCCGACCAGCATCAGATGCAACCCGCCCGGCTCGAGGCGCACCGACTGGCCAGTGGGCAGCACGATGCCGTCAGGCAGCGGACGCATCCGCATGATGCCATCTGTCATCGACATGTGGTGCATCTCGATCGCTCGGGCCATCGGGCTGCTGGCGGCCATCAGCCGATCGGGCACGGCGCCCTCGTTGCGCAGCACCATGTAGCCAGCGGCGGTGGGCGCTGAAGCGCCGACGGCGCGCGTCCAGGGATGGCCGATGGCGACCTCCCCGGCTTGGAAATCATGTGCCTGGCCGGGAGAGGCTGGCAGCACAAGGAACGAGACGCAGGCCAGCACGGCTGCGTGCACTACTATTCGACGCATAAAGGTGTCCTTCCGGAAGCCAAACGGCAAGCATGCTGGCGCGGTCTTTGGCGCCGGCGACAGGGTCAACAAAGGTCGGAAAAGCCGGGTGGAGCGCGTGCAAGTGGAGGACCCCGCGGCGACGGACGAAGCGGGACAGAATTGCTGGTAGCGATCGCTACCGGCGCCGAGCATCACCGAGGCACCGGCCCCACCACTGGCCAGACAATAACTGCTGGGTTGTGCGGGCCCAACCCCTCGGGGCACCCGCCTCCACTTTCTGCATAGCACGAGGCAGGCGAGGTTCTTAACCCATCGTTCCCACCATCGAGCGGAAGCGGAACCAAGCATAGCCGAAAAGTGCCGCGCCGATCGCGGCCAGCGCCAGGAATTGCGGCCAGACCACCTCGATCCCCGCGCCGCGGTAGAGGATCGCCTGGGACAGCGCGACGAAATGGGTGGTCGGCGCGGCCGACATCACGAAGCGGACGAAGTCCGGCATGCTCTCGCGCGGCGTCATGCCTCCCGAGAGCATTTCGAGCGGCAGGATGATCAGGATCGTCATCAGCGCGAATTGGGGCATGGACCGCGCCACCGTGCCGAGGAAGATGCCGAGCGCTGTCACCGCGAACAGATGCACCGCCGCACCCGCCAGGAACAGCGCCACCGATCCCTGGATCGGCACCCGCATCAGCCCCTGCACGACGATCAGCAGCGAAAGCGCGCAGGCGACAAGCACGACGAGCCCCATGGACCAGATTTTCGCGACCATGATCTCGAAGGGCGTCACGGGCATGACCAGCAGGTGTTCAATCGTGCCGTGCTCGCGTTCGCGGATCAGCGCGGCGCCGGTCAGGATGATGGCGAGCATAGTGACCTGGTTCACCACCTCGATGATCGCGCCGAACCAGGCGCGGCGCAGTTCCGGGTTGAAGCGCGCGCGCAGCACGAGTTCCACGGGCGATGTGTCGCGCGGCCGATGGTGCTGCAGGAAGGTCGCGACTTCCACGTTCACGATCGCCTGGACATACCCGCTGCCGCTGAAGGCCTGGCTCATCCGTGTCGCATCCACGTTCAGCAGGATCGCGGGCCGGCGCCCAGCCAGCAGGTCGCGCTGGAAATTAGGCGGGATGTTCAGAGCGAATGTGTCCAGCCCTGCATCCATCCGCGTATCCATCTCGGCGTCCGTGATCATGGACGGCGGCAGGAAGTAGGGCGGGTAGAAGGCGGCGACGATGCGCGCCGAAAGCGGCGAGCGGTCCTCGTCCACGATGGCGATGGCCGCGCGGCTCAGCGATTCGGGCATGGTGGTGGCCGAGGCATAGACCGCGAGGGTCAGCGCATAGACGATCAGCAGAAGCATGATCGGGTCTCGCGCCAGCGCCCGCAGTTCCTTGACGCCGAGATGGAGGACGTTGGTAAGCCGCATCCTTCAGCGCTCCTGCTTGGCCAGTAGCGCGGCACTGAGGCCGACCAGCACGACGGCCGCGACCAGCAGTGGCACGAAATCCCAGCGCAGGTCGGCGAAGCCGAGCGCCTTTGAGAAGGTGCCGCGCGCGATGTTCAGGTAAAAGGTTGTCGGGAAGACCTGCCCCACCGCCGCCCCCATGCCCTGCAAAGAGCTGACCGGTTCTGCGAGGCCCGAGAACTGCGTCGCCGGCAGCATGGTCATGATCGCGGTGCCGAAAATCGCCGCGATCTGGCTACGCATGAAGGTGGACGCCAGCAGCCCCAGCGCCGTGGAGCTCACGACATAGACCACCGTTGCCGCCGCGAGTGTGGCGACGCTGCCCTTCAGCGGCACCCCGAAGGCGAACACGGCCATCAGCGCAAGGATCACGAAGTTCATCAACGCCAGCACGATGTAGGGCAGCTGCTTGCCGAGGAGGAATTCGAGCCGCGTCACCGGAGTGACGTAGAGGTTGACGATGGACCCCAGCTCCTTCTCCCGCACCACGCTCAGCGCCGTCAGCATGGCCGGGATCAGCATGAGCAGGAGGGGGATGATCGCCGGCACCATGGCGACCAGGCTGCGCACATCCGGGTTGTAGCGGAACCGTGTCTCGACGTTGAACGGCGCCGGCGCGGCTCCCTGCGACAGCGCGGCGCGGCGCGCTAGCCAGTGCTGGTGGATGCCTTCCACATAGCCGCGCACGGTCTCGGCACGCGTCGGCATGGCGCCGTCGATCCAGGCGCCGACCTGCACCGGCCGCCCGCGCGCCAGATTCTGCGCGAAGCCCGGCGGGATCTCGAGCGCCAGGCTGATCTCTCCCGTCCGCATGCGGCGTTCCATGTCCGCGTCGTCCACGATCGGCGGCCGCTCCACGAAGTAGCGCGAGCCCGAGAGGTTCAGCGTGTAGTCGCGGCTGGTCGTGGTCTGGTCGCGGTCGAGCACCGCAAAGGTCAGGTCGTTCACGTCCATGCTGATGCCATAGGCCATGATGACCATCAGGATCAGCGTCCCCAGCAGCGCGAGCGTGGCCCGCACTGGGTCGCGCCGCAGTTCCAGCGCTTCCCGCCGCGTGTAGCTGAGCATGCGCCGCGGATCGAAGGCGCGCCGCGCGCGCGGTGCCTCGGCCACGGGTGGCGCGATGGACGCGGGCGGTGCGGCGGCAACGGGCACCCCGGCTTGCGCCTCCTGCAGATGGGCGATGAAGGCGTCTTCCAGCGTAGCGACGCCGCGCTCGGCAACCAGCGCGGCCGGCGCGCCGCTGACCAGCACGCGGCCGGCATGCATGAGTGAGATGCGGTCGCAGCGCTCCGCCTCGTTCATGAAGTGGGTGGAGATGAAGATCGTCACCTTGTCGCGGCGCGAGAGGTCGATGAGCTCCTGCCAGAACCCGTCCCGCGCCACGGGGTCCACGCCCGAGGTCGGCTCGTCCAGGATAAGTATCTCCGGCCCGTGGATCATCGCGACCGCGAGCGAGAGCCGCTGCCTTTGCCCGAGCGGCAGCGCCCCCGGCAGCGCGTCCATGATCCCCGTCAGCCCGAAGCGCCGCGCCATGTCCATGACGCGCGCCGGGATCGCCTCCGGCGCCAGGCGGAACAACCGCGCATGCAGCTCCAGGTTCTGCCGCACTGTCAGCTCGCCATAGAGCGAGAAACTCTGCGACATGTAGCCGACGCGCCGGCGCGTCCCGAGGTCCTGCGCATCGGCCTTCTCGCCGAACAGCCAGGCCTCGCCCGCGCTGGCGGGCAGGAGGCCAGTCAGCATCTTCATCGTCGTGGTCTTGCCGCAGCCGTTGGAGCCGAGGAACCCGAAGATCTCGCCCCGGCCGACGCGGAGTTCGACACGGTCCACCGCGGTGAAGTCGCCGAAATTTTTTGTGAGTCCATGCGCCTCGATGGCGATCTCGCCATCCGCCGCTTCGTCACGGGGCGGTATTGCGATGCGCTGATGCCCCTGGCGCTTCTCTTCCGGCAGCAGGGCGACGAAGGCGTCCTCCAGCGACGCCGTCCCGGTCTTTGCCAGCAGGTCCGCGGGTGTGCCGGTCTCCAGCACGCGCCCCGCATCCATCGCCGCCAGCCAGTCGAAGCGCGCCGCTTCCTCCATGTAGGCGGTCGCCACCAGCACGCTCATCCCCGGCCGACCCGCGCGGATGCTTTCGATCAAATCCCAGAACTGCCGGCGCGACAGCGGGTCCACGCCCGTCGTCGGCTCATCCAGGATCAGCAGGTCCGGGTCATGGATCAGTGCGCAGCAGAGGCCGAGCTTCTGCTTCATCCCCCCCGAGAGCTTCCCCGCCGGCCGGTCCACGAAGGGTGCCAGCCCCGTGCTCTCCACCAGCGCCGCGATGCGCCGCGTGCGCTCGTCGCGCCCATGGCCGAAGAGCCGGCCGAAGAAGTCGATGTTCTCGGACACCGACAGCGTCGGATACAGGTTCTTCCCCAGCCCTTGCGGCATGTATGCGATGCGCGGGCCGACGCGGTCGCGGTGCCGCGCATCGGCCATGTCGCCGCCCAGCACCAGCACGTGGCCGTCCTGCATCCTGCGCGCCCCGGCCAGCAGCGCGAGCAGGCTGGACTTGCCGACCCCATCCGGCCCGATCAGCCCCGCCATGCAGCCGGCGGGGATGTCGAGGCTCACCTGATCCAGCGCCACGGTGCGGCGGTAGCGCAGCACGACGGCGATCAGCCGCGCGACCGGGTCGGGCCGGTCCGCCACGTTCATTGCGGCAGCCGGACCTGGAACTGGGCGGGCCACGCCGCCCGCTGGTCCACGCGCACATAGGCGACGCCCGGCAGGCCGGTCTTCACCTGGTCCACATGATCGCGCAGCAGGCCGGGGTCGATGCGCGCGCGCACGCGGAACATCAGCCGCAGCCGCTCCTCGCTCGTCTCCACTTGGCGCGGCGTAAACTGCGCGACGTCCGAGACGAGCGAGACCCGCGCGGGAATGACGTATTGCGGCGCCGCGTCCAGCACCAGCCGCACCTCGGTCCCCAAGGCGATCCGCCCGGCATCGGCCGTTGACAGGAAGAAGGTCATGTAGACGTCGGTCAGATCTACCATGTTCAGCACGCGCCCGCCACCGGCCACGACCTCGCCAGGCTGCGCCACGCGGTACTGCACGCGCCCCGCGCGCGGCGCCGTCAGGGTGCTGTCGTCGATATCGGCCTGAATGCGCTGGATGGTCGCGCGCGCCGCCTCCGCCGCCGCTTCCGCCCCCACCACGGAGGACCGCGCCGCCGTGATCGCCGCTTCCGCCGCCGCCTGCTGTGCGATGGAAGCGCTGTGCGCGGCCCGTGTGCCCTCGAAGCTCGCCCGGTCGTCGTCCAGCACCTGCTGTGAGGCATTGCCGCGCGACGCCAGCTCATCCGTCCGCGCCAGCCGTCGCCGGGCGGCTTCCAGCTGCGCCGCGCGTTGCGCCGTCACCGCCTGGGCGGCGGCGCGTTCCGCTTCGCGCTGCGTCACCAGGCTGGTTGCGGTCTCGATGCCGATGACAGCACGCCGAAGCTGCGCCGCGGCCTCGCGCATCTGCGCTTCCAGCACCGCCGTGTCCATACGGACGAGCACTTGGCCGGCGGTGATGAACTCGCCCTCGTTGACCAGGATGTCGCGGATGCGCCCGGGCGTGCGGGCGGCGATGTCGATCCCGACCGCCTCGACCCGGCCATTGCCGCGCGCGATACCCGACGGCAGGGCCGGCGGCTGGGCCGATCGCCAGGCGACATAGCCGCCGATGGCAAGAACTACCACCACTGCAGCGCGGAGAATGATTCTCAAGAGTGTGCCTCGCCGCACGGACATCATTCCGGCTAGCAAAACGAAGCGCCTATTCGCGACTGCAGCATGACAATTGAAGCGGGCGCTGGGCCACGATGCAGCCCTGCGCCAGAGCTGAACGGCCTCCATGGGGTCAGCGAGGGTTCGAATCCCGACGCACTGATTTCGCCGCCCCTACGCCTCATTCCGGCAGGAATGCGGGTTACCCGGCGTCCCCGGACAGATGGGAGCGTGCGCTGCTGACGCTCTTGGCTCGTCATTGCTTGCTGCCAACGTGGTGCACTGCGGTGACTGTACTGGCCGGTGCGGGGCGAAGGCTGGCTAGGACCAACAAAACGACGCCGCAGACGATGGCGACATCGGCCATGTTGAAGGTCGGCCAGTGCCAGCCAGCAAGATGGGCGTCGATGAAATCGGTCACCGCGCCCTGCTGGACACGGTCGGCGACGTTGCCAAGCGCGCCGCCAATGATCAGCCCGAGCGCAAAGGCCTCCAACCGCGAGGCGGTTCGCCATAGCCACCGCGCCAGGAAGGCGGTCACAGAGAGGCCGACGATAACAAGCAACCAGCCCCCCTCTTCCGAGCTATTGGCGAACATACCGAAGGTGACGCCGGTGTTGAAACCAAGCCGCAGGTTCAGCACCGGCAGCACGGCGATGCCCTCGCTGTAGGGCGGCCACAACGCCGCGAGCGCCCACGCCTTGCTCGTCTGATCGATTGCGACGGCGACGAGCGCCGCCAGCAGGCCCGTGCGACGCATCAACCGAGACTCAAGAGGAAGGGGAAGGTCTGAACGAACCATGCAGCAACCCTTGTCATCTCGCCTGTCATCATCGCGAAGCCCATCACAATCATTACCGCACCAGACACCACCTGCGCGCCGCGGCCGAAGCCGCGCCAGCGCCGCAGCCGAGCGGCGGCGACAGGGAGGTAAAATGCGACCAGCAGGAAGGGCACACCGAGACCCAGCGAGTAAGCGAGCAGCAACGGCGTACCGGCGCCATCGCCTTGGATGGCGGCGACGGCGAGGACGGCGCCGAGGACAGGCCCGACGCAGGGCGTCCAGGCGAAGCCAAAGGAGGCACCCAGTAGCCCGGCTCCGCCTGGCGTGCCGCCAGTGGCAAAGGCCGGCAACCGCACGTCGCGCAGCAGCCAGGCCGGCCGCAGTGCCCCCATCTGCACCAGGCCGAAGGCGAGCACGAGCATGCCACCGGCGATCTGGAATTCGATACTCCAGCGCCGTAGCCAGTGCGACATCGCGGAGGCGCCAAGTCCCAGCAGAACGAAGACCAGAGAGAAGCCTGCGACGAAGCAGACGCCCAGCAGCATAGCACGCGAGCGCGGCGGCGCATCGCGCACGCCCGTGCCGCAGGCATATGCGACCCAGCCCGGCACCAATGGAAGGACGCAGGGCGAAAGGAACGAGACCAGGCCACCCGCGAATGCGAGAAGGAGGCCGAAGGCGGAGAGATCAACTGTCATGCTTGCCGCCCAGGCCAGGGAAAATCTCCGGTAGGGGAACGTCCTGTGTGAATCATGGCTGGCGGGAGCCCGCGACGCGCAGGTCGGCCCGGGCGTCGCGGACGATCGACCAGGCCGACTGGAGAAAAAGCCCAGCGATCACGATGGCAACGGCGAGGTCGGGCCATGGCGTGGCGGTCCACCATACCAGGCCCGCCGCCATGACGACGGCCAAGTTGCCGACGGCGTCGTTGCGGCTGAAGAGCCAGACCGCGCGGACGTTCGCATCGCCCATCCGATGCGGGATGAGCACTGCCGCGGCGGCCACGTTGACTGCCAGCGCGGCGGCACCGAAAAGGCCCATGAGTTCTGCCTCGGGCTGATTCAGCACCAACACCCGATATCCGGTCGTGATCAGTACGCCGACGCCGAGCACGCCGAGGAACAAACCCTGGATGAGGGCGGAGCGAGCGCGCCAGACCTGGCTCCAGCTGATCGCCAACAGGCCAAGAAAGCTGATCAGGCCGTCTCCCAGGAAGTCGAGAGCGTCCGCCTTCAGGGCTTGACTGCCGGCGATGAAGCCGCCGATTGCCTCGGCCACGCCGTAGCCGATGTTCAGCGCTACCACGATCCACAACGCCCTGCGGTAGCCAGGCGTGATGTGGGCCATATCCTTGGGTAGGTCGTCGTCATCGCTCATGCGATGTTACCGAGCGAGGGAGAGGGCCGAAGCATCATGATGAATGAGGCGTTGAGGGGGCCGGCCATCATTGCCACGGGTCATCACCGCCATCTTGCCGCCCGCTATGCGCCGAAGCGCCTGCTCGACGCGAGCCAACGCCCTGACGGTCTGCGCAACAAGACACAGGCGAGGCGACCTGCGCTGCAAATGATCTTCCGGACCGGGACAAGTCCTCAGCCACGTACCGGCACCTCGAAACGGTATCCGAGCAGGCGGAGGGCGTTCAGCGTTACCAGGACGGTCGCGCCGGTATCGGCCAGGACGGCGAGCCAGAGGCCGGTAATGCCGACCACGGTGGTTACGAGGAATACTGCCTTCAGGCCCAGGGCGATGGCGACGTTCTGGTGGATGTTCGCCAGCGTGGCGCGCGAGAGCCCGATCAGGGCGGCAACGTCGACGACGCGGCTGCCGAGTAGGGCGGCGTCTGCCGTCTCCAGCGCTACGTCAGTCCCACCGCCCATGGCGATGCCGACCGATGCTGCCGCGAGTGCAGGCGCGTCGTTGATACCGTCACCAACCATGGCAACCGGCGCCAGCGTCTTCATGGCACCAATCTCGCGCAGCTTGTCCTCGGGCAGGAGACCTGCCTTTACCTTCAGCCCAAGCGGACCCGCAATGGCTAGGCCAGTGCGAATGTTGTCGCCGGTGAGCATGACAGCTTCGACGCCCAAAGCTTCGAGCGCCCGAATGCCTGCGGCGGCGTCCGCCCGAGGTTCGTCGCGCACCGCAATGAGGCCCGTGGGGACGCCATCCACGGAGACGACAACGACCGTCTTCCCTTGACCTTCCCACTCCGCGATTGCCCGGTCCGCATCACCGGAGAGCGGCGCTTGAGCGGCCGCATAGGAGGGTGAGCTCACGGTGACGCGCTTGCCGGTGACGACCGCCTCGACAGCCTTGCCTGGGATGGCCCGCGAATCCTTGGCAGGGCGCAGCGGGATCCCATCCGTCTCGGCCCGCTCCAGAATAGCTCGGCCAAGTGGGTGGCTTGAGCCGTACTCGACCGCGGCTGCGAGGCCGAGCATGGTGCGCTCGTTACCAACAAGGGCGAGGACGTCCGTCACGCGCGGGCGTCCCTCGGTCAGGGTGCCGGTCTTGTCGAAGGCGATGGCGCGGACGCGACCAATGGTCTCCAGGGCGCCGCCACCCTTCACCAGAAGGCCGCGCCGGGTGCCGACCGCCAGGCCGGAGGCGATGGCCGCCGGCGTGGAGAGCACCAGGGCGCAGGGGCAGGCCACCAGCAGCAGCGCCAGGCCGCGATAGATCCAGGTGCTCCAGTCCTCGCCAAGCAACAGCGGCGGCCCGATCGCAACCAAAGCTGCAACGACAACTGCGATCGGCGTGTAGATGGCCGAGAACCGCTCGATGAAGCGGGCGGTGGGCGCCTTGGCCTCCTGGGCCTCCTCCACCAGCCGAATGATGCGGGCGATGGTGTTGTCGGCGCTCGGCTTCGTCACCCGGACCTGCAACGCGCCTGAGCCATTGATGCTGCCCGCGAAGACCGAGAGGCCCGCTGCCTTGGCCACCGGCACGGACTCACCGGTCACCTGGCTCTCGTCCACCTCGGACTCCCCTTCGGCCACCTCACCGTCGGCCGAGACGCGGTCGCCGGGGCGGATGAGGACCAGATTGCCAACCTTCAGACTGGCGGCGGGTACCTCCCGCGCCGTTCCGTCCTCGACCAGCAACGCGGTTCTCGGCACCAGTGCTCCGAGCGCCTCAATGCCGGCACGAGCCCGATCGGCTGCAAAATTCTCGAGCACCTCGCCAACGGTGAACAGAAACACGACGACGGCCGCTTCGGAGGTCGCGCCGATGAAAATCGCGCCCAAGGTCGCGATCGACATCAACATCTCGATGGAGAAGGGCGAACCAGCCCGCGCGGCAGCGATGGCCTTCCTGCCGAAGAACATCAGGCCGAACAGGGCAGCGGGCAGGTACGCCCAGTGGTCCAGCGATGGAACGATGAAGGAGGCGGCGAACCCCGCAGTCAAAAGCGATCCGATGATCGCCCCCAGGCGGACCTTGGCGCTCATCCACCACGGCTGGCGGATGCGAACATGCTCCGGAGGCTCAACAGCCATCCCGGGTTCACCGGCGATAACTCTTGGCGCCACGACCGGGGCGACACCGTAGCCGAGTTTACGAATCTGCTCCTCGACGGCGGCGCGGGGTGTGGCGGCCTCATTCAGCCCGAAGGCGAGAACCTGCGCGTGGTAGTTGACCCGGATATCGTCGGTACCCGCGAACCGGCCGACGGCCGTCTCGATCTTGGAGGCGCAGGAGGGGCAATCCATCCCGTCCACGTGGTACCGCAGCGCGATCCTTGACACGGGATCCAAATTGACTGTGCCACCATTGGCCATCTGAATTGCCTCTTCCATTCTACCGGTTCAGGCCGCAGGCGGAAAGGAACCGGACCGCTCATCAAGTCTGCGGATCGTCGATCGCCGGGCCAGGAACGCGCTTTCAAGTCAAAGGCGCGACACCATAGCCGAGCTTGCGAATCTGCTCCTCGACGGTTGTGCGGGGCGTAATTGCCTCATCGAGACGGAGTTCCAGGATCTGCGCCTTGTAGTTGACCTGGATGTCCTCCGCACCGCTGAGCTGCTGGACTGCGTCCTCGATCTTCAGCGCGCAGCTCGAACAATCCATGCCCTCGACCCGGTAGCGCAGATCCACTGGTGGCTTCGTCAGGGTTCCCGCTGTTTCGTCGTTCGCCATCGCTTTCGCCTTCCCATTTCAGGCATGCCTCGGCCGGTTGCAGCAAAGGCTAGGAGTACCCAGATGGACCCTGTAGTCACTACAGGGTCAAGAGACAAACATGGAAAAATCAACGAACATCGGCGCCCTCGCGAAGGCGACCGGCACGAAGATTGAGACAATCCGGTGGTACGAGCGGGTCGGCCTGCTCCCGACACCAGCCCGTACTTCAGGGAACTACCGCGCTTACAACGAGGTGCATCTAGGCCGACTGAGCTTCATCCGGCGGGCTCGAGACCTCGGCTTCTCGCTGGAGCAGATTCGCGCGCTGCTTGATCTCTCCGAAGATCGCGAGCGCTCCTGCGAGGCCGTGGACGTCATTGCCCGCCAGCACCTGGGCGAGGTGGATCGAAAGATTGCCGACCTTCAAGCGCTGCGGCGAGAACTAGACTCCCTTATCGGGCAGTGCCGCCACGGCAATGTGGCGCAGTGCCGCATCATTGAGGCCCTGGCACCCACGGTCTCTTGAACCCTGCCGGCGCCCAGAGAAGGTTGGAATCCGGTTCCCACCGCTGCTCCAGTCGGCTTTCCAACATCACAATGCGCTTCCCACAGTAGCGCCGTGAACCACAGGTTTCCTGGGGTTTTACCGCGGTGGCTTGGGGTTGGAGAACGTAACGACCCGCTTTTCCGTCTCTCCAGGGCCATTCTCCCTCCGAAGCTCGGGACTTGGGCGATTCTGTCTGCAAGCTTCAAGTTGCTGAAATACATGATATTTCTGGCCAGAGCATGCCGTCCGTTTACGCATCGCAACCGGCTAGCGGTCGATTCTGGGACCGCGAAACACTGATCTCCACCAACGGAATTGCGACAAGCCAGTCGGCCGAGGCAGCATGGCGGCGATCCCCAGCACGAGGCCGCACCGACCTTTGCCACTTGGTCGGCGGACAATGAGGCACTGCTCGCCGATCTGCCGGAACGCACCCTGCGCCTTCGACCGATCAGCCGCGAAGCCCTGCTCTTCCTCGCGCAGCATCGCGCCCTGACGGTGGACGCCGAGGGGCTGCGGACGGGCGCGAAGCCCATGAGGCTTACAGACAATGGGCGTGACGCCGTGACCCTGCAGCTGCGAGCCATCGCGATATATTCCCATGCCGGCGAGCGGCGTGACATCGAATTTGTCCTCGGCCGGCTGAATATCGTCACCGGGGCTTCGAAGCCGGGTAAGTCGGCCTTGTTCGACATCGTCGACTACTGCTGGGGGCGCAGGGAATGCACCATCCCGGAGGGCGAGATTCGACGTGGCGTGTCTTGGTTCGCGATTCTCTTGGACCGCGATGGAGAAGGCATCCTGATCGCCCGGCGCAATCCGCGGCTGGCCGGCAAGGCTAGCGACGACATCTTCTTCGAGCGTGGGGTGGCGGGATTCCCCGACACCCCCCAGCCCTTCGCCAAGAACGTCACGGCCCATGGCCTGCGCACCCAACTCTCGATGGTGTTGGGCATCGCCGAGAACAAGCACGTTCCCGAACCCGGATCGACCCGGGCGCCGTTAGAGGCTTCGGCCAGCCAGGCGATCTTCTTTTGCCTTCAGGCTCAGGATGAAATCGCCAATCGCCGCCTGCTTTTCCATCGCCAGGGCGAACAGTTCATCCCCTCAGCCATCAAAGATACGCTGCCGTATTTCGTCGGCGCGATGGGCGAAGACCACTATCTGCAACGCATGCGCTACGATGAGGCGTGAGCACGCCTGCGAATGCGAGCGCCGCGCCGGCGCAACTCGCCGCCGCCGTTCAGATCGGCCAGTCGCCGAGCGGCATTACTATGCGTAATCCGGCGATGACCCGGCAGGTCCTCGAAGCCCTGGCCAAGCAGGGCAACGTCAACCGGCATGTGATCGGGGTGTATCGGTGGACCGGCGACTGACCGCGCGCCTCAATAAATTTCGTTTAATTTATCAGACGAAGCGTCGATTTCGAGTTGATGAGTGATAACGCGTCTGACACGTTCCGCGGGCACGGCCGGCCGCGGTTGGGGCCTTTGGCAGTGTTTCAGAAGCGTCCTGGGGAGATTGGCTCCGTGCCCATTCCGCTGCCGAATGCGCGCCCCTGGCGCCGGCGTTTGCTCGTCATCGCGGCCTGTGGCCTCGCTGTCCTCCCCGGCACAGCCATCGCGCAATACCGCGAGGTGAGGCAGGGCCAGAAGGGAGCGGCGCAGATCCTCCGGATCGACGAGAATGGCCGCTTCAACCGGTGCGCCGCTCACATCACCTCAAGCGCCGGGCCGCTCCGCATCTCCTGGAACCGCGACCACGTCTACAACATCAGCGCGCCGCCGCTCCCGGTGAGTGGCAGCCTGCTCCTCCGACTACTCGACACGCCCGCCGGCACCTTCAGCTTCGACGCCACCACCAACGGCCAGCGCGTCAGTGCCCGGATCGACACCCAGAGCATGGAGGCCGTGCTGCGCATCCGCGGCCGGATCAAGCTGCAGGTGGGAAGCCGAAACTCCGACTACGTGCTCGGCAACGCCTCGATGCAGGACATCATCGTCGAGGTCGAGAATGGCACTCACCGCGCGATGGGCTACGGCTGAGGATGCGGACCTTCTGGTGGATGCTTCCCAGTCCCGCCCTGCCCACGGCGATGGCGCTGGCCACGGGCCTGCTCTGGTGGATGCCCGCGGCGGCGCAGATTCCCCCGCATTGCGCGAGCCTGAGCAATCCGGCCGAGCGTTTCCGATGTGCCGGAGCCAGCAGGCCTCCTCCTGCCAATCCGTTCGGTCCCGGCTGTTCCAGCCTGGGTGATCCTGCTGCCCGGCTCGAATGCCTGAGGCGGTCGCAGGTCGGCCGCATGCCGGCCCCGGCGCAGCGCCCCCAGGCCCAACGCTGCACGCCGGCGACCCCCTGCTCGGACCGCAGCGGCCGATACTACCTCACCCCGTTCGGCGAGAAGCGGTACCTCTGATGATCGGTCACACGCTTCGCAGGCCCTTTCATGGCTCCCCCCCCCCGCTGCGCCATGGGCGGCCCGCGTCGCGCAGGCCGCGGATCACCACCCGACAATGGAAACAGTCGATGAGTTTCATCAAGGCTGCCGCCGCGCTTGTCGCGGGCGTTCTCCTGCCCGGTGTTGCGGCCGCAAGGCCGGCGGATTGCCTCGTGCAGATCGAGGGCCGCACCCTCATCAACGGCGAGTGCAACTTCGAGGCCGAGCCCAATGGTGACTTCACCGTCACGCTCGGCAGCCGGGTGGCCCAAGTGATGATCGACCCCGGATCGCGCCTTGGCCGCGCCAGCTACCAGGACCCCGCTTCCGGGGACCCGCCGGGCGTCGCCGATGTTCGCCGCGACGGCGCTTGCTGGGGCGAGGCGCGCGCCATCCGCGTCTGCGCCTGGCAGCCGGGCCAGCGACCGGCGGCCTTTCGCAACCTTCTGGCGGCGCAGGCCGCGGCTCCCGCTCCGGCGGCGGCATCGACAGGCGCCGCCCCCGGCATGAGTGTCGTATCCACGCGACAGGTCGGGCCCTGGACCCTGTCGCGGCTGGAGGGCGGCGGTAGCTGGCGTTGCGAGGTGGAACGTCGCTACCCCGATGGCAGCGCCCTGGCCTTCCTCGCCGCGAAGCCGAGCCCTGGCAATCAGAATATCGCGGACACCGGCCTGCGCTTCAGCGGTGCGGCGCTGTTGGGGCTGCGGGGCGAGATCCGGGTGGTCCCCTGGGGGCTCGGCCCCGATAGCTCTCAGACCGCCATTGCGGACGGCAACGCGACCGCGACGATGATGGATCCACCGAACGAGCCCGGCTCCTCGGACGGCTTCGCCAATGGGCGCGAGTTCGAGGTCAGCCTTCCGGGCGGCGAGCGTCTCCGCTACCCCCTCAATGGGTCCAACGCGGCTTGGCGGGCCTTGTCGCAATGTGCCGGCTTCTGAGCCGATGGAGACTATCTCGCGGTTCCGTCGAATGAAACTCTCGTCGCTGCGCCGGGCGATCCTGGCCGCAGGTCTCGGCATGGTGCTCACCGCGCCCGCCCGGGCCAATGACAGCGAAGCCGCCATCGGCATCGGCGGCCTCACGCTGATCCGCTCGGAGTCGATCCGGCTCGACACGCAGGAGCTGTTCATCAGCCGAGACCAGGTCAGGGTCGAGTACCGCTTCACCAACACCAGCGATCGCGACATCGAGACGCTGGTTGCCTTCCCGCTGCCGGATATCGTTCTGAGCCCCATCGCCCGCGCGCCGGACTTCGCGGCCGAGCTGGATTTTCGCACAACCGTGGACGGACAGCCGGCGCAGTTGCAACTTGTCCAGCGCGCGAGCTTCCGGGGCCAGGACATCACCGCGCGATTGCAGCGGCTGAACCTGCCGATCCTCGCGCGGGGCGAGGAATTCTCCGTCGCCGTCAATCGGCTGCAGCCGGATTCCCGCGCCACCCTGTTGCGGGAGGAGATGCTGCTGGACGGCGGCACTGACGGGCAGACGCAGCTCTGGGACGCGCTCTGGACGGTGCATACGACCGTCACCCGCCGCCAGACCTTCCCGGCTGCGCGGAGCATCGAGGTTCGGCACAGCTACCGCCCCGTTATCGGCGGCCGGATCGGTGGCGCCCTTGCCGCCGACCTGCGCCGCACGCCGGAGTTCCTGGAACAGCGGCAAAGGCAGTGCATTGATGACAGCTTCCTGGCCAGCTTGGACAGGCGTGTCGCCGCAAGAGGCGGGGCGCCGGATTATGGGGAGGTCTGGCTACAATACGTCCTGCGACCGGGCGCCAACTGGGCCGGGCCGATCGCCGACTTCCGGTTGGTCGTCGATAAGGGGAATCCGCGTTCACTGGCCAGCTTCTGCGCGACCGGCGTGAGACGCCTGGACGATCGCCGGTTCGAGGTGCGCTACCGGAACTTCGTACCAGACCGGGACCTGGACATCCTCATTGTCGACTTCGTCCAATAGCAATCGTGAGTTGCTTCCTCTCGAAGCAAGCAGATGGGGACAAGGCTCCTCCTCTTCTCCTCGGAAACGAAGACCCTAACCGCCGTTTATGCCTTCGGCTGTCACGGTCTATCGTCGTTGTCCCTCCCAGTTGCCCGTTGATCTGAGCTTAGCGTGCAGTTTCAAACAAACCGTGCAGCGACCCCTAGAAATACTGCGCCACGTCATGCACCCGGACAATCTCGATGCGGACAGTTTCGCCAGAATACAATGCGGGCTAGACACACAACATGATTCTAGGACGTTGGGGCGAGGTCGGCGTCTTGGCGCTCGCTCGCATTTCCATGGGCGCGCAGCTTCAAGTCGTGGGCGCGCTCGGGCCTTTGCTGATCGGGAGCCTGGTCGCGGACTGGGCCGCCCTCGGCACCCTGATCGGCGCCTACTCTCTGGCTGGAGTCTTCGTCGCTCTGCCGGCCGGGTGGTTGCTGGCAAGATTCGGCGACCGTGTCGTGTTGCTGGGCGGCGTCGGGCTCATGGCGCTGGGTGGCGTGTTGCTTGCCCTGGCGCCGGGCTTTGAACTCGCCGTGGCGGGCCGGCTTGTCTCTGGCGTCGGCGGCGCCTTGCTCACCATCGCGGGCGCGAAGATGGTGCTCGACCGGTTCTCCGGCGCCGCCGTCGCACTCGCGATGGGCCTCATGCTCATGGCATGGCCTTTTGGCATCGGTCTGGCTTTGCTCGTCCTGCCCCTGCTCGGGGAAAATTGGCGCTCCGCCCTCTGGCTCTCCGCGGGGTTCTGCGCCGTCGCCTTCCTTCTTCTCACGATCAGCGTGCGCGGTGCCGGTCCTTCGGCAGCCAGCCATCGCCGCATGTGGCTGCTGCGCCACGAATGGCGTCCGCTGATCGCGCTCGGTATCGTCTGGGCCGGCTACAATGCCTCCTTCGCCGTGGCGGTCGGCTTCACGCCGGCCTTCCTGGTGGCGAATGGCATGAACCGCGCCGAGGCCGGAGCGCTGGCATCGCTGATTGGCTTCTCTATCTTGCCGCTGCAGCCTTTGGGGGGCGCCATCGCGGAGCGGCTGGGGCGGCCTTTGCTGGTCACGGTTCTGTGCGTTCTCGGCATGGTGGCGGCGCTTGTGGCGACTTCGGCCGGTGCCCCGCCCTGGCTGACCTTGCCGGCATTCGGTCTGCTCGCCGCTCCACCCTCGAGCCTGATCATGGCCTTCGCCGGGCGTGCGCTCTCGGCCGAGAGCCGTGCTTTCGGCATGGGCGTGCACTACACGCTGTTCTATCTGGGCCTGGCATTGCTGCCGCCCTTCGCCGGCTTTGTGCGTGACTTGACCGGCGCGCCCGCGGCGCCCCTTCTCACCGCGGCGCTATTCCTCGCCATCTGCCTGACAGCCTTGGCCGTCTATTCAGCGGCCATGCGGCAGCGCGCGTCGCCTGGCTGAGAGCGGAGGGCGGCCCGGCCCCGGTGCGGCGCTTCCCGCCGGACCTGATGGAGCAAGCGTGCAAGGGCGGGAACCAGCCCGGCAAGGTGTTCGACCTGGTCCTGCCCATCGGGCCATGGACGCGCGTCGCGCCGTTCAGCCGAACAGGAAATCCGACGCGCTGAGCACCGCGCCGAAGACCAGGATCACCCCGTTCGCGTGGTTCACCTGCGTGTTGCCGCCGGCGATGTTCAGGTTGAGCTGGTCGAATCCGGTCACGCCGCTGCCGGTCAGGAATTCCAGCTTGTCGCCCGCCGCCGAGGAAAAGCCCGCGATCTGGTCGACGCCCCAGCCCGGCGCGTCGTACAGGAAGCGGTCGGCGCCACCGAGGGAATACATCGTGTCGTTGCCCGCCCCGCCCGTGAAGATATCGGCGCCGGGGGTGCCGAAGATGATGTCATCGCCTCCGGCGCCGTTCAGCGTGCTGCCCAGCCCGGCATTGTTGCCCACCAGCAGGTTGCCCAGCGCATTGCCCACCAGCCCGGTGCCGCTGGCGGCCAGGCGGCCTTCCTCGACATTGTCGCCGATGAAGAAGCTGCCCGCGCCGGTGTAGTAGACGATGTCGTAGCCTTCATTGGCGTTCTCGATGACCGTGGCGCCGGGGTCGAAGACGACATACTGGTCATTGCCGGTGCCGCCGGCCATCACGTCCGCGCCGCCCTGGCCGCGCAGGATGTCATCGCCCGCGCCGCCATTCAGCGTATCGGCGAAGGCGCTGCCCCACAGCGTGTCGTTGCCGCCATTGCCGTCGATCCGGCTGGCGGCGGCCTGGTTGGCCACCAGATCCTCATTGCCGTCGCTGCCGAACAGCAGCACGGCGCCGGGCGCTGCCAGGCGTGCGATCTCGACATTGGCGAAGTTGGTCCAGCCATTCACCGCCAGCCAGGCGGTGTCGATGCCCTCATTGGGCTTCTCGACGATGGTGGCGGCCAGGTTGCCGATGACGAACTGGTCGTTGCCCGTGCCGCCGATCATCACGTCCGGGCTGTCCTGGCCGCGGATGATGTCGTCGCCGGCGCCGCCATTCAGGGTATGGGCCAGCGGCCCGCCGCCCCACAGCGTGTCATTGCCCCCGCCCGCGTCGATGGCCGAGGCCAGCAGCGGGTTGGCGACGATGATCTCATCCCCCGCGCCGCCGGTGATGGCGCTGCCCTGGCCGAACAGCCGCACGATCTCCACATCGGCCGGCAGCGTCCAGCCATTGACGCCGACATAGACGGTGTCGGTGCCTTCGTCGGGGTTCTCGGTGACGGTGTCGGTGGCGCTTTCGACGACATACTGGTCGTCGCCCGTGCCCCCGGCCATGGTGTTGGTGCCGCTGCCGCCATACAGCACGTCACTGCCGGCCCCGCCCCGCAGGCTGTCATCGCCGTTGCCGCCGAACAGCGCATCGTCGCCCGGGCCGCCGCTGAGGCTGTCATTGCCGTTGCCGCCATACAGCGTGTCGTTGCCGCCATCGCCCAGCATGATGTCGTTGCCGTCGCCGCCGACCAGGACATTGGGGTCGAAATTGCCGAACATCAGGTCGTCGAAGGCGCTGCCGAGGGCGTTCTCGAAGCCGCTGACGGTATCGAGCCCGCCCCAGCCGTCATTGCCGAAACCATCCAGCGTGACCGTGACAGGGCCGGGGGCGGCGGAATAGTCGATGGTGTCGATGCCGTCGCCGCCCATGAACACATCGTCGCCGGGGCCGGCATAGACGTAATCGTTCCCCGCCCCCGCATCGACAGTGTCATTGCCCGCGCCCGCGTCGATGGTGTCGTTGCCGCCGAAGGTATTGATGACATTGTCCAGCGCATTGCCGGTGAAGACATTGTCATGGTCGTTGCCGTCCGCCGTGACCTGGTGGGTGGTCAGGGCGAAGCTGTCGCCGGAACCGAACACGGTGCGGAACTTCTCGTAGTCCAGGAAGAAGCTGTCCTGCCGGGTCTGGTCGAGCTGGTAGTAATCCGTGTTGCTGTAGATGGGGATGCTGATGCCGAAGATGGACAGCGTGTCCGAATAGACCGGGGTGGCACTGGCGATGGGGAAGGTGATGTCGATCGGGCTTTCGCCGATCTTCACATCCAGCGCGGCCGCCAGCAGGCTGATGTCGAAATGCATGGTGCCGACCAGGCTGATCACCGTGGTCAGCGTGGCATCGGCCGTGTAGCTGGCATCGACCTGGAAGCTGCCCTCGCCCTCGGGCGTGTCGAAGCTGGTCTTGTCGCCCTCCTGCCCATAGACGGTCTGGCCGTAGCTGGTGGTCATCACGTAGTGGACGGAGGGGGTGAAGGTCATTTCCTCCTTCAGGCTGACATCGCCCACCAGGCTGAAATCATTGTCCACACCCAGGCCGATCGTGCCGATGCCCGTCTCGAAGGGCAGGCGGGGGTGGAACAGCTTCTCCAGGTCGATCTCGGGGTGCAGGGCCTTCACCAGCTCCGTGACCATCTTGTCGACGTCGGCGGAGGCGGAGGCGATGGGGTCCGAGACGGCGCTGACCCGCATGGCGCCGATATTGCCCGCCGTGGCCGGCAGCAGCGTGTAGTCGCTGATGGTGAAGCCCGTGGGCGCGAGGAAGGAGAGCTTGCCCCAGTCGTCGTTGATCTTCTGCGCCAGATGCACGTCATAGACCGGATCGCCGCTGTGGATATTGACATCGATGCCGCCGATGATGCCGTTGGAGGGCATGGTGATCTGGCCATCGGCGATCTCGATCTTGCCGATGCCGATGAAGTCGATGGGCAGGTTGATGCCGGCCGAGGCGGTGATGTCGGGCACCGAGATGGTGCCGAAGGGGCCGAGGTCGATGTCGGGGAAGCGGAACCCGCCATGCACGCTGGCGCTGAGCTGCGCGCCGATGGTGGCCGTGATGCCCGCGAAGGCATGCAGGGCGAAGGCCTCGTCGGCGGCGGTGACGTTGAAGTGGGAGTTGGCCTCGAACACCGCGCCCACGATGACGAAGGGCGCCGTGCCGATCGCCTGGTCCGGGCTGGACCGGGTCTCGGTGATCCTGAAATTGGCGGCGAGGTCGAAGCTGTCGGGCCTGAGCGTCAGGTCCATCAGCACCCCGGCCTGGAAGTTGTAGCCGAACCCCACGCTGGCGCTGACGCCGCCATACAGCGGCCCGGCCGAGAAATCCTCCGAGAAGCCGACGCTCCAGCTATTGCCGATCTCATAATACAGCGGGTCGAAGCGGTAATGGATCTCGGCCGGCGCGCTGCGGCCCCAGGCGGAGCCGGAGGCGGTGAAGCTGAAATCGCCGAGTTCATCGAGCGCGAACACGTCGCTCGCGCTGCTGCCGCCGTCGGAGGCGGTGACGCGGATATCGGCGTGGCCGTTCCAGTCTGCTGGCGCCTGGCCGGTGAAGGTGCGGGTGGTGGGATCGAAGTGCAGCCAGCCCGGCAGGGCGGAACCATCGGCGAGCGCCGCGCTGTAGGCCAGGTTGGCGGTGTCGAGGTCCTGGAAGGTGTCGGCGGCGAAGCCGTAGCGCCAGGTGTTGCCCAGCACCAGCGTCTGGTCCGCCAGCGGGTGCAGCAGCAGCGGCGCGCCGGTCGCCAGCGCGAAGGTCTCGCTCGCCCGGCTGATCTCATCGGCGGCCGTGACCGTGACGGCCAGGCCCGCGAAGCCTGCGGGCGGCGTGCCCGAGAAGCTGCGCGTGGCCGGGTTGAAGGAAAGCCATGCCGGCAGGGGCGCGCCATCCGCCTGGGTGGCGCTGTAGGTCAGCACCGGGCTGTCCACATCGGTGAAGGTGCCGGGGGGCAGGGCCAGCAGGAAGGGCGTGCCCGGTGTCACCCGGAAGCTCGGCGTCTGGACCGCCAGCACCGGCGCGTCGTTCACCGGCGCGAAGGTCAGGTTGAACACGTCCGATGTGCTGAGCGTGCCGTCGCTGGCGGTGATGCGGATGGGGATGGTGCCGTTGAAATCCTTGGGCGGCGTGCCGTTGAAGGAGATCTTCACCCCGATGTCGATGACGTTCAGCCAGGACGGCAGCGCCCCGCCATCGTCGCTGGTGACGGTGTAGGTGATGGGGTCGCCATCGGGGTCGATGAAATCGCCGGAGACGAACTGGCCGAAGGCGAAGGCCGTGTCCTCCCGCGCCAGCTGGTCGTGCAGCGGGATCACCAGCCGGGGGGCGTCCTCCACATTGGTCACGGTCAGGGCGAAGGCCTGGGTGGCGACGCGGCTGCCGTCATCGGCGGTGACGGCCAGGTACAGGGTGCCGGTGAAATCCTTCCCCGGCGTGCCGCTGAAGGTGCGGGTGAGGTGATCGAAACGCAGCCAGGTCGGCAGCGGCATGCCGTCTGCCATCGCCGCGCGGTACACCAGCCCGGTGCTGTCAGGGTCGGTGAAGGTGCCGGGCGGCAGGGTGAAGGTCCAGGGCGTCTCCTCCGCCACGCTCTGGCCGTCGATGGGCGTGGCGATGGGGGCCGCGTCGCTGGGCCGCACGGAAAGATGGAAGCTGGCTGTGGCCGCGGCCTGCCCATCGGTGGCGGTGACGGTGATGTCGTATTCGCCGGTCTGGCCGCTGGGGGGCGTGCCCTCGAACAGGCCGGTGCCGGAGTTGAAGGACAGCCAGCCGGGCAGGGCACCGCCATCCGACAGCAGGGCCGTATAGAACAGGTTGGTGCCGTCGGCGTCGGTGAAGGTGCCATCGGGCAGGCGGAAGTCGAATTGCTCGCCAGTTACGGCGTCGCGGTCGGGCAGCGGCTGCGCCAGCACCGGGGGGCTGTTCGGCGGTGTGATCTGCAGGGTGAAGTCGCCGCTGGCGCTGGCCGTGCCGTCGGAGGCCGTGACCTTGATATCGAGCGTGCCGAGGAAGCTGTCCGGCGGGGTGACGGCGAAGCGCTGGATGGCCGGATCGAAGGTGATCCAGGACGGCAGCGGGGACCCATCGCCGAGAGATGCGGTGTAGCTCAACTCGGGCGTGTCATAATCGATGAAGTTGTAGATGCGGAAGGCGTAGCTGCCCAATTGCTGCAGCACCCTGTCTATGAGCGGGGCGGACAGAAAGGGGTCCTGGCTGCTCAACAGCTGTTCTCCGCCGATTCATCGTCAGGGTTTAATGATGTGTTGAGAAGCGTATCGATTTTTCCTACGGGCGGATTGTGTATTCGTATTAATATTTTCAGGAATGAATAACGGCGGCGGCCGGCGCTGGCGGATGCGCCGACCGCGCCCGGCGCTTACTCCAGCCGGATATTGCCCGCGCGCACGATGCGGCCCCAGGCCTCCTGCTCCTGCTTCACCAGGTCGGTCAGGCCCTGCGGGGTGGTGTGGTCGGCCAGCGCCGCCTGGCCGCGCAGCACTTCCAGCATCGGGGCGGAGCGCAGGGCCTGCCCCATCGCCTCATTCAACCGCGCGATGATGGCGGCGGGCGTGCGCGCCGGGGCGAACACCGCCTGGAAGATGGAAACCGACAGCGCCACCCCCTGTTCCTGCAGCGTCGCCAGGTTGGGCAGCAGCGACAGCCGCTGGGGCGAGAGCGCCGCCAGCAGCCGCACCCGCCCGTCGCGGGACAGCGCCTCGCCGGCGCCGGCCGGCAGCACCATGCTGTCCACCTGGCCCGCCGCCAGGGCCTGGGCGGCGGGTGCGGCGCCGGTGAAGGGCACGTGCAGCACCTCGAACCCCGCGGCGTCGGCCAGGCGCAGCATCGCGATCTGAGAGGTGCTGCCCACGCCCCAGCTGGAATGGGTCAGTACGCCGGGCTGGGCCTTGGCGATGGCGATGAAGCGGCCCAGATCCGTCAGCTCCGGCCGGGTGGGGCCCACGGCCAGCACCAGCGGCACGTTGGTGATGTTGCTCACCGGTTCGAAGTCCCGCAGCGCGTCATAGGGCAGGTTGCGCATGGCGGCCGGGTTCACCGCATGGGTGTCGGTCACGCCCAGCAACAGGGTGTGGCCATCGGGGGCGGCGCGGGCCACCGCCGTGGCGCCGATGCTGCCATTCGCGCCGGGGCGGTTTTCCACCACCACGGTGCTGCCCAGGCTCACGGTCATCTGCTGCGCCAGGGCGCGGGCCAGCACATCCGTGATGCCCCCGGGCGGGAAGGGCACCACGATGCGGATGCTGCCCGATTGCGCCCGGGCCGATGGCGCCAGGGCGGGGGCGGCGAGAACGGCCAGGGAGAGGGCGGGAAGGGCACGGCGCGGAAGAACGGTCATGGATCGGGCCTCGATGTGATGTGCCCGTGACCTGCGCGTTTGCCTCCCCTGGAGCGGTAGCAGGATCGCGGGAGCCGGGCAATCGGCCGGCCCCCGCGCGCGCCTTAGCGCTTCTCCATGTTCCAGAAGAACTGCACCGGCGAGACGATCATGCCCGTCAGCGCCTTGCGATAGGCCATCGGCTGCTCGACCGAACCCGTGGGCACGAAGGGCACCGTCTCGAAGGCGCGCTCCTGCATCTGCCGCGCGATGCGCTGCTGCGCCGCCGCGTCGGAGGTCGCGAGCCACTGGTCGCGTAGCCCCTCCAGCGTCGGGTCCTCCGGCCAGCCGAGCCAGGCGGCGCTGCCATTGGCGCGGATCAGCGGGTTGATCGCGGGGTTGGTCAGGTCCGCGCCCGACCACAGCGTGTGGAAGGCCGACCAGCCGCCCTGGTCCACCGGCCCGCGATTGTTGCGGCGGGAGACGAAGCTGGCCCAGTCGGTGGTGATGAAATCCACATTCATCCCCAGCCGCTTCAGCAGCGCGTCGCTGACCTGGGCTTGGTTGTAGGCGATGGGCTGGTCGGCCGGGGCCAGCAGCACCACCTTCTCGTTGTTGTAGCCGGCCTCGCGCAGCATCTGCTTCGCGCGCTCGACGTTGTTGCCCACAGCACCCGACCCGGCATCGGAGGACATGGGCGTCCCGCAGGTGAAATAGGATTTGCAGCTGTTGTAGAATTCAGGGCTGCCCGCCACCGCCTGCATGTAGTCGTCCTGGTTCACCGCCATCATCACCGCGCGGCGGATGGCCGGGTTGTTGAACGGCGCCTGCAGGTGGTTGAAGCGCATCAGCAGCAGGAAGCCGAGCGGCACGTTCAGGATCTCGACATTGCGGTCCCGACGCAGCACCGGCAGCAGGTCCACCGGCGGCTGCTCCCACCAGTCGATCTCGCCCTGGCGCATCGCACCCGCGACCGCCGGGGCCTCGGTGATGCCCAGCCATTCGATGCGGTCGATCTTCGCGATCTTGCCGCCGGCGGCCCAGCTCGGCGCTTCCTCGCGCGGTTTGTACTGGGCGAAGCGCTCATAGGCGGCGCGCTGGCCCGGGTTCCATTCGCCCGGCAGGAAGCGCCAGGGGCCGGAGCCCGTGGCATCCGTGATGGGGCGGGAGGGATCGGTGGCCGCCACGCGCTCCGGCATCATGAACGGCACGTTGGAGGACAGCTTGCCCAGCGCTTCCAGCATCAGCGGGAAGGGGCGCTTCAGCTTGATGGTGAAGGTGCGGGCGTCCTTCGCCTCATAGCCTTCCACGGCGGCGGCCATGGTCTGGCCGAAGGCGTCGCGCGCGGCCCAGCGGCGGATGGAGGCGATGCAGTCGGCGCTGCGCACCGGCTCCCCATCATGGAAGAACAGCCCGTCGCGCAGTACGAAGGTCCAGGAAAGCCCGTCCGGCGCCGTCTCCCAGTTCGCGACCATCTGCGGGCGGACGCGGTAGTTCTCGTCGGTCGCGAACAGCGTGTCGTAGACGAGGTAGCCGTGATTGCGGATCACGTAGCTGGTGGCCACGATGGGATCGAGGGCGGGCAGCGGCGTCGAGGGCACGAAGCGCAGCGGCGCCGCCCGCTGGGCGCGCGCGGTGCCGATCAGGGCGGAGGGCAGGGCAAGGCCGGCACCGCCGGCGACGAGAGAGCGACGTCCGAATGTCATCGGAACCTCCAAGGCATAGGGTGGGCCGTTGGCTGGTGTCTGGCTGGTGCGGGACGCGCCCCGCCCCGTCGCTCTGCGGCGACTGCGGGGCGGGGCGCGTGGGGTTCGGTCAGGCCGCGAGGGCGGGCAGGCTGGGGCGGGTCGCCAGCGCCTGGGCCATCAGGGCTTCCACTTCCTTGCGGTCGGCCTCGGGCAGGGCCAGGCGCGGCGGGCGGGTCAGGGCGGAGCCACGGCCCATGATCGCCTCGCACAGCTTGATGCACTGCACGAGGTCGGGGCGCGCATCCAGGTGCAGCAGCGGCATGAACCAGTCGTACAGCGGGCGGGCTTCCTCGAAGCGGCCGGCGGCGGCCAGGCGGAACAGGGCCTCGCCCTCCCGCGGGAAGGCGTTGGACATGCCGGAGACCCAGCCGACCGCGCCCAGCATGATGCTTTCCACCACGGTGTCGTCCAGGCCCGCGAACAGGGTGAAGCGGTCGCCCACCATGTTGCGCAGGTCGGTGAAGGCGCGGGTGTCGCCCGAGGAATCCTTGAAGGCGCAGATCGTCTCGACATCGGCCAGCGAGGCCAGGATGTCGGGGGTGACCGCGTTCTTGTAGATGGGCGGGTTGTTGTAGACCATCAGCGGCAGGTCGATCGCGGTGCCGACGCCGCGGTAATGCGCGGCCGTCTCATGCGGCTTCGAGGAATAGACCAGCGCGGGCATCACCATCACGCCATCCACCCCGGCCTTTTGCGCGGCGCGGGCGGTGTCGATGGTGAAGGCGGTGGTGAATTCGGCGATGCCGGCGATCACCGGCACCCGGCCCTGGGCCACGTCCACGGCGGCCTCGATCACCTCCACCTTCTCGGCGGTGGAGAGCGAGCAGTTCTCGCCCACCGTGCCGCAGACCACGAGGCCCGAGACGCCGTCGCGGATCAGCCCGGCGATCACCTTGCGCGTCGCTTCGACATCCACCGAGAAATCCGCGCGGAACTGCGTCGTCACGGCGGGGAACACGCCCCGCCAATTCACCTTGTGCGCCATGGCCTGGCTCTCCTGCTGCTGGTGGCGCCTTCATAAAATTTATAAATTTGCGTCGTCAACCAAAATTTTATAAATTCTGACCCCATGAACGGAATCGCACGGACGGCGCGGCGCACCACGCAGGCAACGACGCTGGGGGAAGGGCACAAGACCGTCACGGCGGCGGTGACGGAGGCGATCCGCGCCCGCATCCTGGATGGCGCCTACGCCACCGGCATGAAGCTGCAGCAGGACATGCTGGCGGCCGAACTCGGCGTCAGCCGCATTCCCGTGCGGGAGGCGCTGTTCCAGCTCGATGCCGAGGGGCTGGTGACCATCGCGCCGCAGCGCGGGGCCACCGTCTCACCCCTCTCGCCCGAGCGCATGCGTGAGACGCTGGAGATGCGGGCGATCCTGGAGCCCTATCTGCTGCGCCATTCCGCGCCCGGGCTGACGGCGGAGGACCTGGCCGGGCTGGACCGGGTGCTGCAGGCCTATGCGGCGGCGATCGAGGCCGGCGAGGTGAACCGCTGGGGCGAGCTGAACCTGGAATTCCACCTGGGCCTGTATGCCCGCGCCGGGCGGCCCAGGGCGCTGGCCACCGTGACCACGCTGCTGCGGGAATCGGACCGCTACACGCGGGTGCAGCTGGCCGCCAGCCCCGCCTATCAGCGCCGCGCGCAGAACGAACACCTGGAACTGCTGCGCCTGTGCCGCGCCGGGGAATACGAGGCGGCGGCCGCCTTGCTGGAGGAGCATGTGCGCCACGTGCTGGTGGCGCTGGGCGCGATCCTGCGGGGTTAGCGCCGGGCCATCCAGCCGGGCAGCGTGCCTTCCTGCCGCGCGCAGAGCAGCAGGAAGGCCGCGACCATCAGATAGGCCACGGCCAGGCCCGGTGTGACGGCGAACCCCACCGAGGGCCCGTGCATCAGCCCGAAGAAGGTCATCACCGCCCCCGCCGCCGCGAAGGCCGAGGCCTTCACGAAATCCCGCTCGATGATGAAGACCGCGATGGCGCCCAGCACCAGCCCGCCCAGGATCGCGCCTTCGCCCATCACCGCCAGCCCGGGATACAGCACGCCCATGCCGACCAGCCTTTCCATGCCGACAGCCGCCGCATTGGTGCCCGCGGCCCCCAGCGCGCCGTCGATCAGCGTCTTGGCCCAGGCGGCCAGATGCGGCGTCAGGGCCAGGATCACGGCGGGGGCATGGCCCTTGGGCGTTTCCTGGAACGCCTGCGCGCCGATCAGCATGCCGATGTAGAGCAGGATCGGCGCGATCGCGACCACCGGCACCAGCGCCAGCAGCACGGAGGCGATGCCGAGCCAGGTGAAGACCAGCACCGCGACGCCCGTGGCCGCCGAATAGCCGATGCGCCCGCCCATCGCCTTCCAGCCCGGATGGCCGATATAGACCGCGTTGATGAAGGGGTTGCCCATCAGGCAGCCGATCAGGCTGACCAGCCCATCGGCCGTCAGCACCCGGGTGGTGGGGTAGTGGTCGCCCGCGGCCTCGGCGCTTTCGACATTGTCCAGCGCCTCCACCAGGTCATAGATGCCGAAGGGGATGGCGGTGACCAGGATGATCCCGATGAACCGGAAGCCGCCGAACACGTGCTCCAAGGCGGGCACCGGCGGGTGGAAGCCGATCTGCGCGAAGGAGGCGGCCAGCCGGTCCAGCCCCACGCCGCCCAGCCCGAAGCCCAGCGCCGCACCGCCCCAGGCCAGCACCAGCCCGATGGCGATGGCCACCAGCCCCGCCGGGATGTTGCGCGGATAGCGGAAGCCGCCGAACCAGGCCACCAGGATCACCGCGAAGCAGGTCAGGCCCAGGATGGGCGTCATGAACATCTCCAGCGCCGGGCGCATGGCGATGAAGGTGACCGACACCCCGGCCAGCGTGCCCAGCAGCGCGGCGCGCGGCGTGATGCGCCGGATCCAGGGCGCCGCGAAGGCGCCCGCGATCAGCACGAAGCTCTGCACGAAGATCCAGGTCAGCCCCGCTTCCCAGCCCTTGATCGGGTCGCCCGTGGTCTGGGCGATGGGCAGCATGATCACGAGGCACACGACGAACATGTGCGGCACCGAGATGCCGGAGGGCAGGGCGCAGACATCCTCCCGCCCCGTTTCCTTCATCAGCCGCCAGCCGAGCCAGGCGTAGTAGCCGGTCGAGAGGAACATCATCAGCCCCGCCGCCGGCAGGATGCGGCCGAACACGATGGCGTCCGGCATGCCGACCACGAAGCGCAGCAGCCCCGTCAGCACCAGCAGGTTCACCAGGATATTGGTGCCGAAGCCGAACAGGGCGTTCCAGTCGCCCGGGGTCCAGAGCCTGGTGCTGGTCATGGCGTGCTCCTCAGCGCGGCGATGGTGGCGGCGGTGTCGGCGACCCAGCCGAAGATCCCGCCCTGGGCATGGATCATCGCCAGGGCCGCCGTGTGGAATTCCGGGAAGTAGGAGGCGCAGGCATCGGCCACCACCAGGCAGCGGAAGCCGCGGTCATTGGCCTCCCGCACCGTGGTGCTGACGCAGACCTCGGTGGTGACGCCCGCGACCAGCAGCGCCTCGATGCCCCGGTTGCGCAGGATGTTTTCCAGCTCCGTGGCCCAGAAGGCGCCCTTGCCGGGCTTGTCCAGCACCACCTCCCCCGCGATGGGGGCCAGTTCGGGGATGATGCCGTGGCCGGGCTCGCCCCGGATCAGGATGCGGCCCATGGGGCCGGGGTCGCCGATGCGCATGCCCTCGGGCGCGCGGCGGTGCTTGGCGGGCGGGCAGTCGGTCAGGTCGGGGCGATGGCCCTCACGCGTGTGGATCACCAGCAGCCCGGCGTCGCGGGCCGCGGCCAGCAGGGCCTGGCAGTGGGGGACGGCGCGGGCCAATTGCCCCACATCATTGCCCAGCGCCGCGCCGAAGCCGCCAGGTTCCAGAAAATCCCGCTGCATGTCGATGATGACGAGCGCGGTGCGCGCGGGGTCGAGGGCGAAGGCGCCCGGCAAGGCCTCGATCCGCTGCGTCATCCTGCCCCCTCCGGCCTGCGGGGGAAGGAAATCAGAAATCCTGGCCGGGCAGGGGGTTGTTTGCGGCCCGGAACGGCCGGGGCGCCGGGAAAGGCCGCGAAACCCGGCAGATGGTTCCGCGGCCTGCCCGGAAATTAGCCGCCTATTCCGGCGTGAAGTTCACGCTGCGCAGCAGTTCGGTGGCGCGGTTGATCTCGCGGCCGATGAAGGCGCGGGTTTCGGCCACGGTCTCCGTCACCGGTTCCAGCACCTGCTGGGACATGCGGGCCACGATGGCGGGGTCGCGCATCGTCTTGTTCATCAGGGCGTTCACCCGCTCCACGATCGCGCCTGGCGTGCCCTTGGGCGCCCAGACCCCGTACCAGGACTGGAACTCATAGCCCGGCAGCCCGGCCTCGCTCATGGTCGGCACGTTGGGCGCCAGCGGGGAGCGTCCCCGCGACGCGATGCCCAGCATCCGTATCCGCCCGCCATCGGCATGCGGCAGCAGGTTGAAGGACGGGTCGATCAGCAGGTGCACGTTGCCCGCCATCAGGTCCTGCACGGCGGGCTGGGTGCCGCGATAGGCCACCATCTCCAGGTCCAGGCCCGTGCGGCGGTTGAACTCGATGGTGGCCAGGTGGCTGGCCGCCCCCAGGGAGGTGATGGCGATGTTCCAGTCGCGCGGGTTGCGCTTCACGGCGTCGATCACCTCGGCCAGCGTGCGCTGCGGCTTGCCGGCGGTGATGGCCATCACCAGCGGTGCCTGGGCGGTGCGGGCGCAGACCTCCAGATCCGCCTGCGGGTCGAAATTGGCGTTGCGCAGCACCAGCGGCATCACGGCGGTGTTGAAGGCCGAGGCGAGCAGCGTGTAGCCGTCGGGCGCGGCCCCCAGCACTTCGCGTGTGCCGACCAGCCCGGCGCCGCCGGTGCGGTTTTCCACCACGGCGGTGGCGCCCAGCCTTTCCGTCAGCTTCTGCGCGGTCAGCCGCGCCAGCATGTCGTTGGCGGCCCCTGGCGGCCAGGGGCAGATCACGCGCAGGGGCCGCCCCGCCGGCCAGTTGGGCTGGGCGAGCACGGCGGGTGCGGCCAGCGCCAGGGGCGTGGCCAGGATCATTCTTCTTTTCATGGTTGTTTCCTCCTCGATGCGTGGGGCTCAGCCGGTCAGCAGCGCCGCGGTTTCCTCGGCGTTCAGCGGCAGCAGGGGCGGGCGCAGGCGGGTCCAGTTCTGGTCATTCAGCCTGGCCGCCAGCAGCACCTTCAGCGACGGCATCTGCGCGAAGCGCGAGGCCCGGTTGCGCGCGGCCACAATGCGCGCCTGGGCGGCATCCACCTCCGCGGCCTTCGCCGGGTCGGCGTAGTTGCGGAACACGAAGGCGAGGTCGGCCGCCACCAGGTTCGAGGTCGCGGTGATGCAGCCGGCACCCCCTTCGCGCAGCAGCGGCAGCAGCAGCGGGTCCGCGCCCGCCAGCACCGCGAGCCCCGGGAATTCCTTCACCAGCCCCTGCATGTTGGCGAAATCGCCCGCCGAATCCTTGATGCCCGTGAACACGCCCGGATAGGCCGCGCGCAGCCGCGCGATCAGCGCGAAGGATAGCGGCAGGGAGGACATCTGCGGGATGTGGTACAGCACCACCCGCAGCCTGGCGTCGCCCACGCGCTGGATCACCTCGGAGTAGGAGGCGAACAGCCCGTCATCGCTGATGCCCTTGTAGTAGAAGGGCGGCAGCATCACGACCGTGTCCACGCCCAGCGACAGGGCGTGCTTCGTCAGCGCCACCGTCTCGGTCAGCGCCGCCACGCCTGTGCCGGGCAGCAGCTGGTGCGGGGCCACGCCGCCCTGGATGGCCGCTTCCAGCAGGCCCTTGCGTTCATCCATGCCGAAGCTGTTGGCCTCGCCCGTGGTACCCAGCATGGCAATGCCGTCGCAGCCTTCCGCCAGCAGCCGCTGGCAATGCGCGACGAAGCGCGCGGTGTCCGGCATCAGGTCCGCGTCGAGCGGGGTGAGCGCCGCGGAGAACACGCCGCGCGGGTGAAGGGTCTGGCTCATGCTGGGGTGCTCCGGATCCAGGCCTCGTCCACGCGGACGTATTTGATGGCCTGCCGCCAATAGGTGTAGGCGATGTGAATGGCCCCATCCGCCGTCTGGCAGAGGGAGGGGTACGAGAACTCCCGGTTCAGCTGATCCTTGGAGTTGTTGGTCATGCAGAAGCCGTCGCCCACTTCCAGGTTCCGCCGGTGCGGCCAGGTGATGCCGCCATCCTCGGACAGGGCGATGGTCATCGGCGCGCGCGGCGCACCCCAGAAGGCGGAACGCCCGGTCGCGGGCGGCGGTGCCGCCTCCTCCTCGCCGCCGATGTCGTCATAGAGCGAGGCGCGCCTGCCGGTCGCGTCCGCCTGGCTGCTGTGGTTGTAGCAGAGCGCGATGGCCCCGCTGGCCAGCGCGATCGCCATGACGGAGCTGTTGTTGTTCGGCAGTTCCGTGGGCTCGGGCGCCGACCAGCTGTGCCCCTCGTCGCTGGAGACGGAGCGGTGGACGAAATCCGCCCAGCGGGAACGGTAGAGCGCCACCAGCCGGTCGCCCTGGCGGACGATGGACATGTGCACGGCCCCCGTGCTGTCGGGCACCGCCACTTCACGCCAGCTGCGGCCCTGGTCGGCCGAGATCAGCACCGAGGAGGTGTCCAGATCGCCGGTCCAGGCGCCCACGGGCGGCTTGGTGCAGCGCCAGATCGGCAGCAGCCATTCGCCCAGGCGGTTCACCACGATCTCGCTGCGGATGAAGGTGCCGAAGCCCGGCTTCTCCTCGATCAGCGTCTCGATCGGGCCCCAGCTGCGGCCCCCGTCGCGGGAGATGCGGTGGCGGATCAGCGCCGTGTCCTGGTTGCCGCCGCGCTGCGCGGTCCAGAGCAGCCACAGCGCGCCATCGGGGGCGGTGAACAGCAGCGGGTTCTGTTCCGAGCGCGTGGGGTCGTCCGACAGCCGCTCGGCGGGGGTCCAGGCCGTGGCACCCGGGGCGAGGCGGGAGAAATGCACGGAGATGTCGGGGATGCCCTCCTGCGTGCCGCCGAACCACACGCAGCCCAGATCGCCGCCCGGCAGGGGCGCGATGAAGCTGGCATGGTTCTGCACGCAGGGGGTGGGGATGAAGGCCTCGATCCGCCGCGCATCCCCGGGCGCGGGGGCCAGCGTGGCGGGCTTTTCCAGCACCGTGTCGCTCATGATGGGTTCCTCCCTGTCCGGTTCGCGCTCAATCCGCATCAATCCGCGCGCGCGCCGGAGCGTTCGATGGTCTCGCGCCACATCGGGCGCTCCCGCGCGGCGCGCGCGGCGCTGTCGGCCGGGGAGGCCCAGATGGCCTTCGCGCCCACGCGGCCGAAATGCTCGGTGGCGCCGGGGGCCTCGGCCACGCGGCGCAGCTCGGCCGCCACGCGCTGCACGGCGGCCTCGGGCATGCCGGCCGGGGCGACGAAGCCGCCCCAGACCGTGACGACGAATTCGTCGATCCCGGCCTCCTGCATGGTGGGCACCTGGGGCATGGTCGGCCAGCGCTCGGCGCTGGTCACGGCCAGGGCGCGGATCTGCCCGCCCTCCACCAGCGCCTGGTAGGACGCCACGCCGTCGATGGCGAAATCCACATCGCCGCTCAGCAGCGCGGGCTGGATCTGGGCCGCGCCGCGGAAGGGCACGTGCACCGCCTCGATATTCAGCCGGCTGAACAGCATGGCGGAGGACAGGTGCGTGGTGGTGCCCACCCCGGTGGAGCCATAGGTGACCCCGCCGGGCTTGGCGCGCGCCCAGGCGATGAACTGTTCCAGCGTGCGGGCCTGCACCTTGTTCGGCGCCAGCACGGCGATGTTGGGGAATTCCCAGCCCAGCGCCACCGGGCGCAGGTCGCGCTCGATGTCATAGGGCACGGAGCGGTAGAGATACTGGTTGATGGAGAAATTGCTGACGGTGGCGGCCCCCAGCGTGTGGCCGTCATTGGATTTCGCCACCGCGTCGATGCCGATATTGCCGCTGGCGCCCGGACGGTTCTCGATCACCACCGGCTGGCCCAGCGCATTGCCGATGCCCTCGGCATACAGGCGCGCGATCACATCCGTCGCACCGCCGGGCGGGTAGGGCACGATGATGCGCAGTGGCCGGTTGGGCCAGTTCCCCTGGGCGGAGGCGATGGCCGGCGCGAACAGGGCGGCACCGAGAAGATGACGACGCAGCATGGACGTTTTCCTGGTTTCTTGGATCATGCGGGGGGCAGGACCTTGCCCGGGTTCATGAGGTTGCCGGGGTCGAGCAGCGCCTTCAGGCGCCGCATCAGCCCCAGGTCGGCGGGGGCGGCCACCCGGCCGAGGCGGGCGGTGTTGGTCTGGCCGATGCCGTGCTCGGCGCTGATCACGCCGCCGAGGGCCGTGGTCACATCGTCCACCGCCTCGTTGATGCGGGCGGCGAGTGCCGGGATCCCCGGCGTGTCGCGGTCCAGGATGGCCAGCACATGGATGTTGCCGTCGCCGATATGGCCATGCATCACGATGCGCGCGGCGGGCGCGACCCCGGCGATGCGGGCCTGCACATCCCGCGCGAAGGCGGCCTGGTTCTCCAGCGGCACCACGCTGTCGTGGGAGACGACATGGCCCGCGCGCTTGCTGCCCTCCGACACGGAATGGCGGATGCGCCACAGCGCCTCGGCCTGGGCGACACTTTCGGGGAGGATGGCGTCGGTCAGCAGGCCGTCTTCCAGCGCCTGCCCCAGTACGCTCTCCAGCGGCGTGCGCAGGTCCGTGCCGGCCAGCGTGTCGGTCAGCTCGATGATCAGGTACCAGGGGCTTTCGAGCGCGAAGGGGATGGCCACATCGGGCACATTCTCCGCGATCACCTCGATCTGCCCGCGCGACATGGCCTCCAGGCTGGACAGCCGGTCGCCCAGCGTGCCGCGCAGCCGGCCGAGCAGGGTCAGCGCCGCGTCGATGTCGGGCAGCGCCACCATGGCCATGGCGCTGGCGCGCGGGCGCGGGAACAGCTTCAGCGAGGCGGCGGTGATGATGCCGAGCGTGCCCTCCGCGCCGATGAACAGCTGCTTCAGGTCGTAGCCGCTGGCATCCTTGCGCAGCCGGCGCAGGCGGTCGAGCACGGTGCCGTCGGGCAGCACCACTTCGAGGCCCAGCACCAGCTCGCGCGTCGGGCCATAGCGCAGCACGGCGGTGCCGCCGGCATTGGTGGCGATGTTGCCGCCGATCATGCAACTGCCCTCCGCGCCGAGGGAGAGGGGAAACAGGCGGTCCACCTCCTCGGCGGCGCGCTGCACATCGGCCAGGATGCAGCCGGCCTCCACGGTGATGGAATTGGCGAGCGCGCTGACGGCCCGCACCCTGTTCAGCCTGTCGAGCCGGATCACCACCGCGCGGCCGGAGGCATCGGGCGTCGCCGCCCCGCACATGCCCGTATTGCCGCCCTGGGGCACCACCGGAATGCCCTGTTCGGCGCACAGCTTCACCACGGCGGCCACCTCCGCCGTGGAGGCCGGCTTCACCACCGCGACGGAGCGGCCGTGATAGCGGCCGCGCCAATCGACGACATAGGGCTCCTGGTCCTCGCCCTGGGCGATGACGTGGCGGCGGCCGACGATGGCCGCCAGTTGCTCCAGCAGGCCGGTCGCGTGGCCGTCCATCAGAAGGCCGTCTCATACATGCGCAGGATCCCGTCTTGCGGCAGGTCGCGGGGGTTGTTGTCCAGCAGGCGACGGATGGCATGGGCTTCGGCGGCCATGCGCGGCAGGTCGTCGCGCGGCACGCCCAGCGCGCCCAGGCGCATTTCGATGCCCAGCTTCAGGCAGAATTCGGTCGTGGCCTCGCTGACCACGGCTTCCTCGGCGCTGCGCGGCAGGCCGAGCGCGTCCAGCACCAGCGCGGTCTTGTCCGGCATCGCCGGCGCGTTGAAGGCCAGCGTGTGCGGGAAGATCACGGCGCAGGCCAGCCCATGCGGGATGTGGTGGCGGGTGCCCAGCGGATAGGCCACCGCATGGCCCGCCGTGGTGTTCACCGGGCCCAGGCAATAGCCGCCATACAGCGAGGCCAGCGCCAGGCCCGCCCGCGCCTCGCGGTCGCCGCCATCGGCCACGGCGCGGGCCAGATAGCGGCCCACCAGGCGGATGCCCTCCAGCGCATACAGGTCGATCAGCGGGTGCGCCTTGCGGCTGGTGAAGGCCTCCGTGCAATGGGCCATGGCGTCCACGCCGGTCGCGGCCGTGACGGCGGCGGGCACGGTCAGCGTCAGGTCGGGGTCCACGATGGCCAGGTCCGCCAGCATGTGGCGGCTCTGCACGGCCAGCTTGTTCTGGGTCGCGGGGTCGGTCACCAGGGCGCGGGTGCCGGCCTCGCTGCCGGTGCCGCTGGTGGTGGGCACCTGGGCCAGCAGCACCCGGCGGCCCAGCACCTTCTCGGGGCCCACCACCTCATGCAGGGTCTGGCCGCTGCCGGGCAGCACGGCCACCAGCTTGGCCAGGTCCATGGCGGAACCGCCGCCGAAACCCACGACCAGCTCCGCACCCGTCGCCTCGGCCAATGCCAGGGCCTTGTCCAGGTTGGGGATGTCGGGCTCGGGCTTCACCTCGCCGAACACGGTCACCTGGCCGGGCAGGGCCAGCAGATCCACGCGCGCGGCGTTGAAGGCATCGGCCACCACCAGGGTGCGGGTCACGCCGCGCTCCCTCGCCCAGGCCCCCACGGTGCCGACCATGCCGGGGCCGAATTCCAGGCGCTGCGGGCGGAGGATCTCGATGGGGGTCAGAAGCGAAGTCATGGTGAAGCCCTTGGGATGGTCGGTGAAAATCAGGCGGCGCGGCCGGTGACGCTGATGGAACCCAGCGACAGGCGCACGCCCTCGGCCAGTTCGGCGGCGATGCGCACTGCCTCGGGCACGGCCAGGGCCGTGAAATCGGCCACCGGCATGCGGGCCGCGCCCACCGTCAGGCTGACGCCTGCCAGCGGCCGGCCCGACAGGTCCAGCACCGGGGCGGCCACGGTGCGCAGCCCATAGGCGTTCTCGCCATCCGAGACGGCGTGGCCGCGTGCGCGTACCTCATCCAGCCGCGCCAGCAGCTCATCCATGCCGGTCAGGGTGCGTTCGGACAGCTTCACGCGCTCGATCGCGTTGAGATGCGCGACCTGCTCCTCCCGCGGGAGCCAGGCCAGGATCGCCTGGCCCAGCGCGGTAGCATAGGCGCCGACCCGGGTGCCGGGGCGGCGCACCACCCCATGCCGGTCCAGCCCGGCCTCGACCCGGGTGAGGTAGACGACCTCCCCCTGTTCCAGCAGGCCGAGCGAGGCGGCGTCGGCCACGCGCGGCACGCATTCGCGCAGCAGCGGCGTGGCGTGGGTGGGCAGATCGTCGGCCGAGAGGGCGGCGAAGCCCAGCTCCAGGCATTTCAGCGTGAGGCGGTAGCGCCGGCCCTCCGGCACGGGGCGGACGTAGCCGAGCTCCATCAGCGTGTGCAGCAGGCGGAAGGCGGTGCCGCGGTCGAGCCCGGCGCGGGAGGCGACCTCGGCCACCGTCAGCTCTGAGGCATCGCGGTTGAAGGCGCGCAGCACGGCAAAGGCCTTGGCGACGGACTGCACCTGGTTCTTCGGGTTCAGCGGCGTCTTTTCACCATCGATGGCCATGCTCATGGCGCGGCGGTCCTCCTGGGTGTCTTTTGTTGGCGGCAAATGTTCGGATTGCGAACACTTGTTCGATTTCTGCTGTTGGGATACGAGGCGACCCAACAGGCTGTCAAGCGCTACCCGGCACTCGCGTCGGAGCAGGAGGAACGGAAATGACGGAACAGGCACGGCACGCGGTGGTCACGGGCACCAGCTCCGGCATCGGGGCGGCCATCGCGGCGCGGCTGCTGGACGGGGGCTGGCGCGTGACGGGGCTGAGCCGCACGGCGCCCGCCGGCCTGGGCCCGGCCTATACCCACATCGCGGTGGACCTGCTGGACGACGCGGCGCTGCGCGCGGCGGTCGCCGGGTTGCGGGCCGATGCGCTGGTGCATGCGGCGGGGCTGATGCGCGGGGCCGTGCTGGGCGCGCTGGACGCGGCGGCGGGCGAGACGTTGTGGCGGCTGCATGTCGCCGCCGCCGCCAGCCTGGCCGACGCGCTGGTGCCCGCCATGCCGCAGGGCGGGCGGGTGGTGCTGATCGGCAGCCGCACCGCCGCCGGCGCCGCCGGGCGCAGCCAGTATGCCGCCACCAAGGCCGCGCTGGTGGGCATGGCGCGCTCCTGGGCGATCGAGCTCGCGCCGCGCAACATCACGGTGAATGTAGTGGCCCCCGCCGCCACCGACACGCCGATGCTGAAGGACCCGGCGCGGGCCGGCCATGTGCCGAAGCTGCCGCCCATCGGCCGCTATGTGCGGCCGGAGGAGGTGGCCGCGACCGCCGCCTTCCTGCTGGGCCCCGACGCGGGTGCCATCACCGGCCAGCAGATCGTGATCTGCGGCGGCAGTTCGCTGTAGCGCCGGGAAAGGCAAAAAGCGCGGGGCTGGGTTGTGCCCTGGGCTGAATTGCAATTGCAAGCCACTCGCACCTAATATGCGGTGTTGGAGCAAGCCTTCCCATGACCACAGTCCATCCCGGTACCCTCGGCAACGCGGCGCGCGGATTCCGGGGGCGTATCCTCGGTCTGCAACCGCTGACGATCGGCGGCTTCCCCGCCGAGGAGCTGGAGCGCCGCCTGCTGGAGCTGGGTTTCGTGGAAGGCGAGCCGGTCGAGATCCTGCACCAGGGCCTGTTCGGGCGCGACCCGATCGCGGTGCGGGTGCGCACCGCCACCATCGCCCTGCGCCGCCAGGAAGCCGCGGCCATCCTGGTCGAATCCACCGATGCTTGATGTGCCGGCGGGGCAGCGCACCTTGCGCGTGGCGCTGCTCGGCAACCCCAATTGCGGCAAGACCGCGCTGTTCAACGCCCTGACCGGCAGCCGCCAGCGCGCGGCCAACTACCCCGGCGTGACAGTGGAGCGGAAGGAGGGGGTGCTGAGCACCCCCGCCGGGCACCGCGTCAGCCTGCTGGACCTGCCGGGCACCTATTCCCTGCGCGCCCGCAGCCCCGATGAGGTGATCGCGCGCGACGTGGTGCTGGGCCGCATCGCGGGCCTGCCCGCGCCCGACCTGGTGGTGTGCGTGGCGGATGCCACCAACATGCGCCTGTGCCTGCGCCTGCTGCTGGAGGCCAAGCGCACCGGCCGCCCGCTGCTGCTGGCGCTGAATATGATCGACCTGGCGCGGCACCGGGGCATCGAGATCGACCTGGACCGGCTCTCCGCCGAACTCGGCGTGCCGGTGGTGGCCAGCGCGGCGGTGCGGCGCGGCGGCACCGGGGAATTGCTCGCGGCCATCGACCGCATGGTGCCCGGCCTGGTGGCCGCCACCGGCGAGGCCGCCTGGAGCGCGCCCGACGCCGCCGCCCTGCGCGCCACCCAGCGCGAGGCCGACCGCATCATCGCCGCCAGCGTGATGGTGCCCGACCGGCGAGACCCGCTGACCCGCCGCCTCGATTCCGTGCTGCTGCACCCGGTGGCCGGGCTGCTGGTGCTGACGGTGCTGCTGTTCCTGATGTTCCAGGCGGTGTTCGCCTGGGCGCAGCCGCTGATGGATTTGATCGACGGCGGCTTCCAGGCGCTCGGCGCCCTGGTGGGCGATGCCATCCCGGCCGAGGGCGCGCTCGGCCTGCTGCGCAGCTTCCTGCAGGACGGCGTGATCGCGGGGGTGGGCAGCGTGCTGGTCTTCCTGCCGCAGATCGCCATCCTGTTCCTGTTCATCCTGCTGCTGGAGGATCTGGGCTATATGGCCCGGGCCGCCTTCCTGATGGACCGCATCATGGGCGGCGCGGGGCTGCATGGGCGCGCCTTCATCCCGCTGCTGTCCAGCTTCGCCTGCGCGGTGCCCGGCATCATGGCCACCCGCGTGATCGACAGCCGGCGTGACCGGCTGGCCACCATCCTGGTCGCGCCGCTGATGACGTGCTCGGCGCGTATCCCGGTCTATACGCTGATCATCGGCGCCTTCATCCCCGACCGCGCGGTGTGGGGCTGGGTGGGGCTGCAGGGGCTGGTGATGTTCGGCCTGTATGCCGCTGGCATCCTCAGCGCGCTGGGCATGTCCTTCGTGTTCAAGCGGCTGGTCTGGCGCGGCACGCCGAACGAGCCCTTCATGCTGGAACTGCCCGACTACAAGCTGCCGCGCGTGCGCGACGTGGGCATCGCGCTGTGGCTGCGGGTGAAGGCCTTTCTGCGCCGCGCGGGCACCATCATCTTCGCCATGATGGTGGTGATCTGGTTCCTCTCCTCCGTGCCGCGCCCGCCCGAGGGCGCGACCGAGCCCGCCATCGAATACAGCTTCGCCCACGCCATCGGCACGGCGGTGGAACCGGTGCTGCGCCCGATCGGCTTCAACTGGCAGATCGGCGTGGCGCTGATCCCCGGCATGGCGGCGCGGGAGGTGGCGGTGGCCTCCCTCGGCACCGTCTATGCCATCGAGGGGGCGGAGGAGGATGCGACCCAGCTGGGCCAGGCGCTGGCGGGCAAATGGTCGCTGGCGACCGCGCTGGCCTTCCTGGCCTGGTATATCTTCGCCCCGCAATGCGCGGCGACCCTGGCCGTGATCCGGCGGGAGACGGGCAGCCGCGGCTGGGTGCTCTTCACCTTCGGCTACATGCTCGCGCTCGCCTATCTGGCGGCCTTCATCACCTTTCACACCGCCGTGGCACTCGGCGCCGGTTAGGGCGCCCGCTGTTGACGGGGCTTCCTGGCCCGGGATAGGACTGCTCATGATGTGAACGGAAAGTTCACAAATGAACAATCTGCCTAGGGAAGAGGCCAGCCATGCGTGACGAGGAGAGCGCCTATCTCTCGCCCCCTGTGCAGCGCGCGGCCCGGCTGCTGCGCCACATCGCGGCCGGCGACCCCGTGACCAACATGGCCCAGACCGCCCGCGCGCTGGACATCAACCGCACCACCCTGCTGCGCCTGCTGCACACTCTGCAGGCCGAACGCTTCATCGAGCCGCGCGGCGGTGGCAAGCCCGGCTGGCGGGTGGGGCTCGGCCTGTTCGGCATGGTGGCCCAAGCCTTCGCGTCGGAGGACCTGGCCGAGGTGGCCGGGCCCATCCTGGGCCGGCTGGCGGAGGAGCTGGGCCTGTCCGCCCATCTGGGCGTGCTGGACGGGCGGGAGGTGGTCTATCTGATCCGCCGCACGCCCAACCAATCCTATATCTCCAACATCCGGGTGGGCTCGCGCCTGCCAGCGCATGCGGCGAATATGGGGCGCATCATCCTGGCGCATCTGCCGCCGGCCCAGGTCGCGCGCCTGTTCGAGGGCGCGCCCATGGCCGCCGTCACCGCCCACACCGCCACCAGCCTGCCCGCGCTGACGGAGCGCCTGGCGGCCGACCGCGCCGAGGGGCTGGCCTGGAGCGAAGGCTTCTTCGAGGACGGGATTTCCTCCGTCGCGGCCCCCGTCTTCGACGCCACGGGCGCGCCGGTGGCGGCGATCAATGTCTCGGGCGGGGCGAGCTTCGCCGCGCAGCGGGAGCGCATCGGCCAAGCCATGCGCACGGCGGGGGAGGAGATTTCCCGCAGGCTGGGTTGGACCGGCACCGCGCCGCGCCGGATCTGAGGTTCTATTATTCGTCCGGCCTATCAAGACTTCGCCATCTGATATTGGACAGCTTCCAAGACCCGGACCTAGCCTGCGGCATCGCCCCCAAGCGGAGATGCCCGTGCCCGACGCCTTTGACCCGATCACGCTGGAAATCTACTGGAACCGCCTGATCTCCATCGCCGATGAGGCGGCGACCGGCCTGTTGCGCACCGCCTTTTCCACCATCGTGCGCGAGTCCAACGATTTCGCCACGGTGCTGATGGATGCGCAGGGCAATTCCGTCTCGGAGAACACGGGCGGCATCGCCTCCTTCTCCTGCATCCTGCCCAAGACGACCCGCGCCTTCCTGGACAAATTTCCCGCCGAGACCTGGCGCCCGGGCGATGCGGTGCTGACCAACGACCCGTGGCTGGCCACCGGGCATCTGCCGGATTTCACCGTGGTCTCGCCCATCTTCCACCAGGGCAGGCTGGTGGGCTTCGCGGGCAATATCTCCCATTCGCCCGATGTCGGCGGTTCCCTGTGGTCGGCCGATTGCCGGGAGTTGTTCGAGGAAGGCATCCGCGTGCCCCCCATGCGCCTGCTGCGCGAGGGGGCGTGGAATGAGGTGCTGACCGAGATGCTGGCCGGCAATGTCCGCGTGCCGCGCCAGACGCTGGGCGATCTGGAGGCCCAGGTGATCGCCAATGACGTAGCCGTGCGCCGCGTGGCCGAATTCCTGGAGGATACCGGCCTCGACGACCTTCAGGGCCTGTCGGCCGCGCTGGCCGAGCGCGCCGACCGCGCCATGCGCCGCGCCATCGCCGAACTGCCGGACGGCACCTACAGCTCGGTCATCGAGGCCGATGGCTTCGACGAGAACATCACCCGCATCGCCTGCACCGTGACGGTGGCGGGCGAGACCATGCACATCGACTATGCCGGCACCTCGGCGCAGATCGACCGCGGCATCAACTGCGTGCTGAACTACACCCACGCCTATTCGGTCTATCCGGTGAAATGCGCGCTGGACCCGTTCACGCCGCGCAATGAGGGCTCCTACCAGGCCATCACCGTCTCGGCGCCGGAGCGCTCCATCCTGAACCCGGTCTATCCCGCGCCGTGTTCCGCGCGGCAGTTGACGGGGCATCTGCTGGCGGGCGCGATCTATCAGGCGCTGGCGCCGGTGATGCCGGGCAAGATCATCGCCGATTGCGGCGGCGCGCCCACCATGCGCGCGCTGTTCAGCGGCCGGAAGCAGGATGGCGACCCGTTCTCCCAGGTGCTGTTCGCCAGCGGCGGCATGGGCGCGGCCCCGCACAAGGACGGCATGGCCACCACCGCCTTCCCCACCAATGTCGGCGCCGGCAGCATCGAGGCTTACGAAAGCGTCGCCCCCCTGGTGGTCTGGACCAAGCGCCTGCGCACCGACAGTGGGGGGGCGGGGACCTTCCGCGGCGGGCTGGGGCAGGAGGTGGAGATCGAGCTGCGCGGCGGCGCGCCCGCGCGGCTGTCCCTGCTGTCCGACCGGCACGACCACCCGGCGGGCGGCGTGCTGGGCGGGCTGCCGGGCGCGCCCTCGGTCATCCGCTTCGCCGATGGCACCAAGCCGCATCCGAAATCCCGCACCTCCGTCGCGGCCGGGCAGCGCGTGACGCTGCTCTATGCCGGGGGCGGCGGTTATGGCGACCCCGGGGCGCGCGACCCGCAGGCGGTGCGCCAGGATCTGCGCGACGGCTACATCTCCGCCGAGGCGGCGCGGCGCGACTACGGTTTCGAGGGCTGAACATGGCACACAGCGCACCCACCGCCCGCATCGGCGTCGATGTCGGCGGCACCTTCACCGACCTGGTGCTGTACGACCCCGCCCGGGACCTGACCCACACCGGCAAGCTGCTGACCACCCCCGACGACCCCAGCGAGGCCATCGTCTCGGGCATCGCCCGCGTGCTGGAGGAAGCGGGGATGACCGCCGCCCAGCTGCATTCCGTGGTGCATGGCACCACGCTGGTGACCAACACCGTCATCGAGCGCACCGGCGCCCGCGTCGGCCTGCTGACCACCGAGGGCTTCCGCGACAGCATCGAGATCGGGCGGGAGACGCGCTACGACCTGTATGACCTGTTCCTGGAGGCCCCGCCCACCCTGGTGCCCCGCCACCGCCGCCTGGAAGTGCCCGGGCGCGTGGACGTGAACGGCCAGGTGCTGCGCCCGCTGGACGAGGCCGCCGTGGCCGCCGCCGCCCGCCGCCTGGTGGAGGAGGAGGGCTGCGAGGCGCTGGCCGTGGGCTTCATGCATTCCTACGCCTTCCCCGCGCATGAACGCCGCGCCGGCGAGATCATCCGGGGCCTCTATCCCGACCTGCCGCTCTCCCTCTCGGCCGAGGTGGCGCCCGAGATCCGGGAATTCGAGCGCAGCAGCACCGCCTGCGCCAATGCCTATGTGCAGCCGCTGATGGGCCGCTATCTGGACAAGGTGGAGGCTTCGCTGGCCGCCATGGGCTTCGCCGGGCGGCTCTACATCATGCTCTCGGGCGGGGGCATCACCACGGTGCGCGATGCCAAGGCCTTCCCGATCCGGCTGATCGAGAGCGGGCCGGCGGCGGGCGCCATGGCCTCCTCCTTCATCGCCAAGCTCACGGGGCTCGACCGCGTGCTGTCCTATGACATGGGCGGCACCACGGCGAAGATGTGCGTGGTGGAGGACGGCGCGCCCCACCACAAATTCGATTTCGAGGCCGGGCGCGTGCGCCGCTTCCAGAAGGGGTCCGGCCTGCCGCTGAAGGTCTCGGTGGTGGACATGATCGAGATCGGCGCGGGCGGCGGCAGCCTGGCCGATGTGGACCCGGGCTCGGGGCTGATGAAGGTGGGGCCGCGCTCGGCGGGCTCCAAGCCCGGGCCGGTGTGCTACGGGCGCGGCGGCACCCAGCCCGCCGTGACGGACGCCGACCTGGTGCTGGGCCGGCTCGACCCCGCCTATTTCCTCGGCGGCGAGATGAAGCTGGACCCGGACCGGGTGCGGCGCGCCTTCGCCGAGCGCATCTCGCCCCGGATCGGGGTGGATGCGGAAACCGCGGCACTCGGCGTGCAGCGCATCGTGGACGAGACGATGGCCGCGGCCACCCGCATGCACATGGCCGAAAAGGGCAAGGACCCGCGCCGCTTCACCATGATCGCCTTCGGCGGCGCGGGGCCGGTGCATGCCTGGAACCTGGCGCGGCTGCTGAAGATGAAGCGCGTGGTGGTGCCGCTGGGCGCGGGGGTGGCCTCGGCCCTCGGCTTCCTGGTCGCACCCCCGGCCACCGACATGGTGCGCAGCCATGTCGCCCGGCTGGAGCGGCTGGACTGGGCCGCCGTGAACGCCCTGTTCGCGGAAATGCGCGCCGAGGGCGAGGCCCTGCTGCTGGAAGCCGGCGCCGAGCCGGGCAGCCTGACCTTCACCGCCACCGCCGAAATGCGCCATGTCGGCCAGGGCTTCGAGATCCCGGTGGCGCTGCCGGGCCTCACCCTGTCGGCGGCCGACCTGCCGGCCATCCGCGCCGCCTTCTTCGACAGCTACCGCGCCCGCTTTGGCCGCGTCATGGAGGACGCGCCGATCGAGGCGTTGAGCTGGCGCCTGGCCTGCGCCGCGCCGGGCACCGACATCCGCCTGGGCGGCAACGCGCCGCCGCCCGCGCCCCTGGTGCCGCGCGCCACCCGGCGCGTGCTGTTCGAGGGCCATGGCTGGTGCGACTGCGCCGTCTATGACCGCTACGCCCTACCCAACGGGGCGGAGTTCAGCGGCCCCGCGCTGGTGGAGGAGCGCGAATCCACCTGCGTCGTCGGTCCGGGGGCGAAGGTCAGCGTGGATGCGATCCGCAACCTGGTGATCGAATTGGAATAGCGTTTAGTGCCCTGATTCCGAAATCTCCCGGATTTCGTTCTCAGGCCACTAGCCTTTGTTTTCAGCGGCCTGCTGATCCGCTTCGTTCGCGGGAGATCCCGCGAACGAAGCGGGCAGGACACTAACCCACGCATTCCAGGAACACCTTCGCCAGCGCCGTCATGTGCTCGCGCGGGGTGGCCAGCCAGGTGGCGGTGGTGGCGTCGGGGCTGTCCAGCCTGCGGCGGATGACATCGCCCACCTGGATGCGCGTCAGGGTCTCCGGCACCACCGCGATACCGAGCCCCGCCGCCACCAGCCCCATCAGGGTGGAATTCTCCCGCGCTTCCTGGGCGATGCGGGGGGTGAAGCCCGCGCGGTTGCACAGCGCGGCCAACTGGTCGTTCAGCGTGGTGCCGATGGCCGGGGCGAAGCCGATCAGGGGCTCGCCTTCCAGCGCCCGCACCGGCAGCCGGCCGCGCCGCTTCGCCAGCGGGTGATCCTCGCGCATCACCACCACCAGCTCCTCGCGCGCCACCTCCAGCGCCGCGATGTCGGCGGGCAGGGCCTCCGCACTCGGCAGGCGCAGGAAGCCCGCGTCGAGCTGGCGGCGGCGCAGCGCCTCGATCTGCTGGCGGGTGGGGGATTCCTCCAGCGTCAGCGTGACGGAGGGCAGGCGCTGGCGGAAGGCGATGATGGTGCGCTGGAACACCGGCAGCACGGGCACGGAGGCGAACAGCCCCACGCGCAACTCCCCGATCTCGCCACGCCCGGCACGGCGGGCCACGGTTTCCGCGCGGGCGGCCTGGGCCAGTGTGGCGCGGGCTTCCTCCAACAGCATGCGCCCGGCCTCGGTCAGGGCCACGCGGCGGCGGGTGCGCTCGAACAGCGGCGTGTCCAGCTCATCCTCCAGCGCGCGGATCTGCTGGCTCAGCGGCGGCTGGGAGATGCCGAGCCGCTTGGCGGCGCGGGTGAAGTGCAGCTCCTCGGCCAGCGCCACGAAATAGCGCAGGTGGCGCAGTTCCATCGGTTATTCCCACAGCCTCTCAATTGCGAGCGTCTTCATATTGGACAGCTCTGCCAGCACCTGCCTACCCTCGTCACAAGCGCCGCGGGAACGCGGCAGACGCTGGAACGCGACACGGCCTGACCTGACCGCCCTGCGGTCATGAGGAGGTGGATGATGACGCGTGTGTCCCGTCGTTCCCTGCTGGCGGGCCTGCCTGCGCTGGGCGCGCGCCCAGCCCTGGCCCAGGCTTTTCCCGCGCGGCCCATCACCCTGGTCATTCCCTGGGCGCCCGGCGGTTCGACCGATACGCTGGGCCGGCTGCTGGCGCGCAGCATGGGCGCCGATCTGGGCCAGCCCATGGTGGTGGAAAACCGGGGCGGGGCCTCGGGCACCATCGGCCATGCCTATGTCGCGCGCTCGGCGCCCGATGGCTACACGCTGCTGCTGGGCACCAACAGCACCTACGCCATCGCGCCGCACCTGATGGCGAACCTGCCCTATGACCAGGGCCGCGCCCTGGCGGGGGTCAGCCTGGTGGCGCGCAGCGCGCAGGCGCTGTGCCTGCATCCCTCCGCGCCCCCGCGCACGGTCGCGGAATTCGTGGCCTATGCGAAGGCGCGGCCGGGGGCGGTCACCTTCTCCTCGGCCGGTATCGGCGCCAGCAGCCACCTGGCGACGGAGCTGTTCATGGCCCGCACCGGCACCCGGCTGGAGCACGTGCCCTATCGCGGCGGCGGGCCCTCGGCGCAGGGGCTGCTGGCGGGCGAGGTGGTGTGCAGCTTCGTCGATCTGGTTACGGCGCTGCCCTTCCAGCGCACGGGGCAGTTGCGGGTGCTGGGGGTCAGCACCCTCACGCGCTCCGAACTGGCGCCCGATGTGCCGACATTGGCGGAGCTGGGGGCGGAAGGCTTCGAATCCTCGACCGACTGCGCGATGTTCCTGCCGGCCGGCACGCCCGCGCCAGTGCAGGCGGCCATCGCCGCCGCCCTGGGACGCGCCCTGCGGGAGCCCGCCACGCGGCGCAGCATCATCGAGATGGGCATCGAGCCGATCGGCAGCGACGCCGCCGAACTCGCGGCCTATCTGGTGCGGGAGAGCGACAAGTGGGGCCAGGTGATCCGCAGCCAGAACATCACCCTCGGTTGACGCTGCGCGGCGCCGGGGCCACGCTTGGCCTCTGACTCCGCAAAGGTTTTTCCCATGCCCATGATTCGTGTCGAGATGTTCGCCGGCCGCACCGTCGAGCAGAAGCGTGCCCTGGTGAAGGCGCTGACGGAGGCCTTCGTCGCCACCGCCGGCGGCACGCCCGCCAGCGTGCAGATCATTCTGACGGATATCGAGAAGTCCGCATGGGCGACGGCGGGCGTCTTCGCCGCGGACAAGCCGCCGGGCTGAGCCGCCGGCCGTGCGCCGCCGCTTCACATCACCGTCACCGGGCGGGCGGCAGACATGATGGTCCGCCCCTTAACGTCCGGTTGAGGCTATCCGGGATAGATGGCCGCAAGGGCATGTCACGGCCATGGCGACGGCGGTTGCCGGGGCGCTGGCCGGCTTGGCGCGGTTCTGATGTCTCTGGGAACTGGGTGATCATGTGGTGAGAGTTTGGCTTTGGGCACCCGCGCGTGGCTTCGTCCGGCGGGGCTATGGAATGGCGGCGCCATGAAGCGATCCGCGATCGAGGCGGGCGCCGCGCTGCTGGCGCCGCGCCAGCACCCGCTGCGGCGCGACCCGGTGCCCCCCGCCTGGCGCCCCGCGCCCGGCGCCTGCGACCAGTTGATGGACGACCCGCGCCTGGCCCAGGCCGTGTACGATGTGTCCGGGCGGATGGAGGGGGCTTTCGCCTCCAACCGCGTGCTGTCCATCACCATGAACAACCGGGCGCGTTTCCTGATCTCCTTGCTGGTCATGGCGCTCGATGCCGCGCCGGAGGGGCTGACGGTCAACCGGTTCAAGGCGCTCTGCGCCGAGGAGGGGATCTGCAGTCCCGGCCGCGCCCGCGCCGCGCTGATCCTGCTGCGCTTCGCGGGCATGCTGGAGCCGGAGGCCGAGACCCGCCCCGGCCGCGCGCGCCGGCTGCTGCCGCTGCCGCTGCTGCGGCGGGAGCATGAGGAACGCCTGGCGCGCTGGGTGAGGGCCGCCGCCATGGTGCGGCCCGCTCTGGCCCCGCTGGTCTCCCGGCTGGGTGATCCGGCGGCGCTGAGCGCGATGACCTTCCACCTCATGCGCAGCTTCTGCGAGGGCGCGCGGCCCATCGAGCACATCGACCCGGTCTTCCGGGGCTATGTGGAGCACCAGGGCTTCCTGCTGCTGCTGCTGGGGCTGGTTCCCGCCTCGACCGGGCCGGACGGCGCGCCGCTGCGTGAGCCGGCGCTGGCCAGCGCCCGCGCGCTCGCGGGGCGGTACGCGCTGTCGCACAGCCAGACGGTCACGATGCTGCGCCAGGCGGTGGAGGCAGGCTATGTCGTGCATGCCCAGCGGGCGGAAAGCCGGGGCTATCACCTCACGCCCGAGGGGCTGCGGATGCTGCACCGCTTCTTCGGCGTGATCTTCCTGATGATGGAGGATGCGCTGGCCCCGCTGGCCAGGGGCGGGGAAGGCTGATCCGTGCTAAGGTGGCGCCGATGCTGATTCGGGGGTAATCCCGCCGGCTGGCCCAAAGATCCGGCCCTAGCTGAGGATGTGTTGCGGGCATGACGGTGCATATCGATCTGGGACGCATGGCGGGCGGGGTGCCCGCGGTGATGGACCTGGAGGAGCTGCTGGCGACCCGGCTGCTGGTGCAGGGCAACAGCGGCTGCGGTAAATCCCACCTGCTGCGCCGCCTGCTGGAGAAAAGCGCCCCCTGGGTGCAGCAGGTCATCATCGACCCGGAGGGCGACTATGTCTCCCTGGCGGACAAGTTCGGCCATCTGGTGATCGACGCCTCGGCCCATTCCGAACAGGGGCTGCACCTGGCGGGGGACCGCGTGCGCCGGCACCGCGTGCCCGTGGTGCTGGACCTGGAGGGGCTGGACCTGGAAGGCCAGATGCGCCGCGCCGCGGCCTTCCTGGGCGGGCTGTTCGACGCGGAGCGCGAGTTCTGGACCCCCGTGCTGGTGGTGGTGGACGAGGCGCAGCTGTTCGCGCCCGCCGTCGCCGGAGAGGTCTCGGACGAGGCGCGCAAGGCCTCTCTCGGCGCCATGACCAACCTGATGTGCCGTGGGCGCAAGCGCGGGCTGGCGGGCGTCATCGCCACCCAGCGCCTGGCCAAACTGGCCAAGAACGTGGCCGCCGAGGCCAGCAATTTCCTGATGGGCCGCACCTTCCTGGACATCGACATGGTGCGCGCGGCCGACCTGCTGGGCATGGAGCGCCGCCAGGCGGAGATGTTCCGCGACCTGCAGCGCGGCCGCTTCATGGCCCTTGGCCCCGCGCTGTGCCGCCGCCCGCAGGAGGTCGCGGTGGGCGAGGTGGAGACGGTGAGCCTCGGCGCCAGCCCCAAGCTGATGCCGATGCCCGAGGCCCCCGCCGAGGATGCCCGCGCCCTGATCCTGACCCCGCCCGAGCCCGAGCAGCTGACGGCCCGCGCCCGCCGCCTGCCGCCGCCGCCCCCGCCCGACATCCTGGCCCAGCTGGCCGCCGCCCGCCCGGCGCCGATCCTGGACCCGCCGCCGCCCACGGCCGAGGAAACCCAGGCCCTGCGCCGCGAGTGGGAGGAGATCGTCCAGGCCATGTTGGCCGAGCCCGACGCGGCCTATCGCCCCGTGAACACCCTGTACCAGGACATGCTGCTGCGCTGCCGCATCCAGGGCCTGGGCAGCAAGGTGCCGGATCTGGCCGGGTTCCGGAACCTGCTGGCGCTGCTGCGCGCGGGCTTCGGCGGCGGCATGGATGAGCGCCCGGAATGGCCCGCCGTGCAGGCCCAGGCGGCGGTGCTGCCCGAGGATGTGCGCGGCGTGTACCTGCTGCTGGCCCGCGCGGCGCTGGAAAGCGCGCCTTGCCCCTCGGATGCCGAGATCGCGGAGGTGTATGGCAGCCGCTCGCTCAGCCGCGCGCGCCGCGTGCTGGGCTATATCGAGGAACAGGGGGCGATCGTCTGCCGCCAGGACCTCAGCGGGCGGCGGATCGTCACGCTGATGGGCCTCGGCTGCGAAACCGCCCCCGCCGAGGCGGCGACGCTGGTATAGGCCGGGCATGACCCCACAGGCCGGATTGCGCGACCATTTCGCCAGCGGCGCCACCTGGCCGCTGGAGGGGCGGCTTGAGGCGCTGCGCCGGCTGGATGCCGCCCTGACCGGGCATGAGGACGCGCTGCTGCAGGCGCTGCACGACGACCTCGGCAAGCCGGAATTCGAGGCCTACAGCAGCGAGATTCTGCCGGTGCGGCAGGAGATCCGGCACGCGATCCGGCATCTGCCGCGCTGGGCCGCGCCGCGCCGGGTGGCCACCAGCTGGTTCCATTGGCCGGCGCGCGCCGCGCTGTCGATGCAGCCGCGCGGGGCGGTGCTGGTGCTCAGCCCCTGGAATTATCCGGTGCAGCTCAGCCTCTCGCCCCTGGTCGGCGCGCTGGCGGCAGGCAACACGGTGCTGCTGAAGCCCTCGGAATTCGCGCCCGCCACCGCCGCCGCCCTGCAAGCGATGTTGGAGGAGGCGTTGGACCCCGGCCTGGTACAGGTGATGCAAGGCGACGCCGCCCTGGCTGCCGCGCTGGTGGCCGAACACTGGGACCACATCTTCTTCACCGGCTCCGGCGCCGTGGGGCGGCGCGTGGCGGAGGCCGCGGCCCGCACCCTGACCAGCTGCACGCTGGAGCTGGGGGGCTGCAACCCATGCGTGGTGGATGGCTCGGCCGATATCGGGCTGGCGGCCAAGCGCATCGCCTGGGGCAAGTTCCTGAACGCCGGGCAGACCTGCATCGCGCCCAACCATGTGCTGGTGCACGAAAGCCGGTTCGAGGCGCTGGTGGCCGCGCTGAAGGCCCGGCTGACGGAATTCTATGGCGCGGACGGCCAGGGTCTGCAGCGGCTGGCGCACCCCGCGCATTTTGCCCGCGTGGCGGCGCTGCTGGGGCAGGGTGAGGTGCTGCATGGCGGGGCCGCCGATGCCGCCCGGCTGCACATCCAGCCCACCCTGCTGGCGGCCTCCGCACCGCCGGAGCAGGAGATCTTCGGCCCCATCCTGCCCATCATCCCCTGGCGGGAGGGGGCGGCGTTGCTGGATGGGCTGGCCGCGGCGCCCGCGCCGCTGGCGGTCTATGCGCACAGCCGCGACCGCGCGCTGCTGGCCGCCCTGCGCCAGCGGACGCGCTCCGGCGCTTTCGTGGTGAATGACCATGTGGTGCAGGCCACGGTGGCCGACCTGCCTTTCGGCGGCGTGGGGCCGAGCGGGCAGGGGCGTTCCCATGGGCAGGCCGGGTTCGAGGCCTTTTCCAACCCGCGCGCCGAATTCCGCCAGAGCCCGCGCATCGACCTGCCGATGCGCTACCCGCCCTATGAGGGCAAGCTGGCCTGGGTGAAGCGCCTGATGGGATAAGGCCGATCGGCCCGAGGCTTGCTGCGCCGCATCATCCCGGGGCATGTTCGCGCCATGTCCTCCGATGATCTGTTCCGCCAGCGCCACCTGCCACCCCCGCCCGGCGGGTGGGACACCCTGGCCGTGCGGGAGGTGATGGATGAGCCCTTCCTGCACGTCACCGCCGAGACGGTGCGCACCCCCCAGGGCCATGTGCTGGAGCCCTGGTGGATCCTGCATTTCCCCGATTGGGTCATGGTGCTGCCCGTGACCGAGGACGGCCAGGTGGTTCTGCTGCGGCAGTGGCGCCAGGGTGTGCGCGCCGTCTCCCTGGAAGTGCCCGGCGGCGGGCTGGACGCGGAGGACACCGACCCCTGCGCCGCCGGCGCGCGCGAGCTGCTGGAAGAAACCGGCTATGAGGCGCGGGAGCTGCGCTATCTGGGCCGGATCTGGCCGGACCCCGCCCGCAACGCCAATTGCTGCCACGCGGTGCTGGCCCTGGACTGCCGCAAGGTGGCCGAACCCGCCCTGGAACCGGGCGAGAGCATCGAGAGCTTCACCGTGCCGATGGCCGAGGCCCGCGCCCTGCTGCTGCGGGGGGAGATGACCTCCGCCGTGCAGGCCATGACGATGATGCGCGGCCTGGCGGAGCTGGGGGTGCTTTAGGAGCCGCCTCTGACGGCCCTGATCTCCCGCCACTCCACCGCGCCGCCGCCGCCCCCCAACGCCCGCAGCTGCACGCGCACGGGCGCCACCGGCCAGGCGGCGGGCGAGACGGCCAGGCTCATCGCCAGGTGCCCGTCGCGCTGGGCGTCCACCCAGCCGGTGCCGCGGCCCGCGCATTCCAGCGCCGCCTGCACCTCGCTGCCGCCGACCAGGCGCAGTTCCGCGCGCAGCATGCCGAAGCCGGCCAGCGGCAGGGCCGGGATCTCCAGCATCGCCTGACCGTGGCCGGGCACGCGCGCGACCCGGGTGGCGCCCTGCCAGATGCTGGCCGGAAAGCCGCACCACACGCCCTCGGGCGGCATGGGGCGGCCGGCCTCCTCCTCCAGCCACCAGGGCGAGTGCAGGAAGCGCGCGGCGCCGCGCGCGCGCAGCAATTGCACCGCCGGGGCGTCGCCTGTCATCGACAGCGCCAGTACGTCATGCGGCGCCAGGGCGGCCGTGATCTCCAGCGCCGCGGTCTCCCGCCAGGGGGGCGCGGGCATGGGCAGGTCCAGCATCAGCCAGCCCTCGCCCAGCGCCTCTCCGGGCACGCGCCAGGCGCCGGCCACGCGGCCGCTTTCCTCCGCCACCAGCCGCACGCCCAGCGCCGTGCCGGGCCCGGCCGAGACCGTGCCCAGATGCAGCGCCACGGCGGCCATGCCCGCGACTTCCAGCGGCAGCACCCGCCGCCAGTGGGACAGGCCCTGCGGCAGGCCGGGGGCCGCCTGCGGCGTGTCGGCGTGCAGCAGGGTGGGGGGCTGCGGTGCCTCCTGCCCCGCGCTGCGCAGCCAATGGGCCATGGCGACGCGGCCTTCCTCGTGCTCGGCGCGCAGCGTGGTCAGGCTGGCGGCCAGGTCGCCCAGCCGGGCCTCGGCGCCCAGCAGCCGGGCGGCCAGCAGGGCCGAGAGCGCGGTGGCATCGGGCAGCAGGGCGGGGGCATCGCCGGGCCAATCCGCCAGCCAGGCGGGGGCGCCGGCCGAGAGCACGCCCAGCAGCCCGCCCGGCGCCGCCGGCAAGGGCAGGGCGGTGCCGCCCGCACCCCGTTCCGGTACCGCGCGCCAGCCCGCGCCATCGGCCCGCACCCGCCATTGCGGAAGTGGCAGGTCCAGCGCGGGCGCGTCCTCGGCCAGCAGCAGCGCGGCGGGGGCGGACATCAGCCCGGGCAGATCCTCGACCAGCAATGTCACGGCGTGTCCAGCCTTTCCAGGAAGGGGCGCATCATCGCATCCCAGCCCCGGCCGCGCAGCCGGGCGATGGCGGCGGCCGAAAGCCCGGCGAGCAGGCTGCGATCGGCATCCAGCGCGCGCAGCGCGGCCACGGCGGCCTGGGTGCATTGGGCATCATTGGGCAGTAGCCAGCCATCCTGGCCATGGGCCACGATTTCCGCCACCGCGCCCACATCGGTGGCCAGCGGCACGCAGCCCAGGCGCTGGGCTTCCAGGATGGTCAGGGGCACGCCCTCGAACCGGCTCGGCAGGAACAGGATGTCGGCCCAGCCATACAGCGCGTCCAGATCGCGCGCGCTGTCGGCCGGGGGTTCCACCGGCACGCCGAAATCGGGCGGCGCGCCGCCCAGCACCGGCTTGCCCGCCACCCGCCAGTCGATGAAGTCCTGGGTGGCGCGGATGGTGTCGGTCAGGCGCTCCAGCCCCTTCTGGGCGTCCAGCCGGCCTAGGAACAGGGCGCGCAGCCGCCGCTGCGGGGTGCCGCGCGCCACCGGCACGGCCTGGCTGTCATAGCCCGGGGCATTGGGCACCAGGATCAGCTTGCTGGCCGGCCAGCCCTGGCCGATGCACCAGCGGCGCAACTGCTCCGAGATCACCAGCGCCCCGTCATAGGCGTGCTCATAGGCCAGCCCCGAGAAGGCCTGGCCCGCCGGCTGGTTCCAGGCGCCGCGCTCGGCCAGGTGCAGCCCCATGAAGCAGCGCACCCCGAAGCGCCGCAGCCGCGCCGCCAGCGCGTGCCCGGCCAGGGAATGGGTGATCAGCACCGCATCCATCCCGAACAGCAGGCCCAGCCCCTCCGCGCTGTTGGGGTCATGGCCATAGGCGGCGGTCTCGGCGCCGAAATAGGCGCGGGCGGGGTCGGGCGCGCCCTCCGGCCCGAAGCCGGGAAACAGGTTGATGGTCTCGTAGGTGTCGCGGGTGCCGGGCAGCAGCGTCACGTCCGCCCGTTCGGAGACGAACAGATGCGGCGTCCAGCCCGCGCGGCGCAGCACCTCCGCCTGGCGCAGCAGCACGCGCTCCACCCCGCCACGGGAATGCAGCGGCTGCACGATGCCGATGTCGCGCCCCTGCTTCAGCCGGGGCAGGGGGGCGCCCACCCCCACCGAGGCATAGAGCCGGTCCGCCACCCGGCTGCGGGCGCAGCGCCACACATTGCGCCAGGGGCGGGGCGGGGCGTCGCCATTGGGCGTGCCCAGCATGGCCAGCTCCGCCTGCGCCTCCGCCGTCGCCTCGCCCGTCACCTCCGGTGCGCCGGGCAGGAACAGGCGCATGCGCCAGGCATCGCCGTTGGACAGGTCGCGGCGCAGCTGCTCCGGCGTCTCGGCCAGTTCCTGGCCGCGCAGGAAGATGATCTGCGCATCCTCCAGCGACCCGCCGGCGTGGCGGAAGGAGATGCGCTCATCCCCGCTTTCGTCCAGCACCATGCCCGCCACCCGGCGATGGCGCAGCAGCACGGAGCCGAACCACCAGGCCGCGTGCAGCATGCGGTTGGCCGCCAGCGCCGCCAGGGCGGCGGGTTCGGCCACCATCACCACATGGGGGATGTGGTGGGAGGCCGGGTCGGCCGCCGCCCGGGCCAGCATGGCGCGGAATTCGGCGCGCGGCACGGGCGGGCCGGGCTCCTCGGGGTCCATGAAGACATGGGCGGGCGTGCCGCCCACCGGCAGCAGCGCGTGGCGCGGCAATTCCCGCGCCTCCATCCGCAGGATGCTGGCCGGGTGCCACAATTCGCGGTTGCGGCGGCGCAACTCCTCCTGCAGCACGGGGCGGATGCGTTCGCTGTCGGCCAGCATGCTCTCGGCCCGCCTGCGATAGCGGAAGCCCGATTGCGGGATATGCCGCCCCACGAAGCCCGCCCGCGCGGCGCGCAGCCAGAATTCCGCATCCTCGAAGCCCTGGCGCAGGCTGGTGTCGAAGCGCAGCCCCTTCTCCAGCATGGCGCGGGAGATGAGGCTGCCGGCCTCGCAGAAATTGTCCTGCATCAGCAGCAGCAGGGAGAATTCGCCCGAGGTGTCGGAGCATTCCTCCATCCCCAGGCTGTCGATATCCGGATAGGCCCAGCCGGTGCCGGGCCCGCCCTGTTCCAGCACATCCAGCGCGCGGCGCAGGAAATGCGGCTCGATCCGGTTGTCGGCGTCCAGCAGATACACGGCGCGCAGGTTGGGAAAGGCCGCCAGCGCGTAGTCGATGCCCGTGTTGCGCGCGGCCGAAAGCCCGCCATTGGCCTGGCGCAGCACATGCACCCGGCCGGGGTGGCGGGCGGCGGCGGCGCGCGCCTGGGCGGAGGTCTCGGGGAAGGGGCAGCCATCATCCACCACCACGGCGGCGACGCCGGGCAGGGTCTGGGTCATGGCGCTGTTCAGGGCCTCGGGCAGCAGGCCGGGCTGGCCATAGGCGGGAATGACGCAGGCGACCGTGACCTCGCCCGCGGCCATCATGGCGCGCGCAGCACCAGCAGCCGGGCCGCGCCATGCGCGCGTTCCGCCAGGATCGGCCAATCGGTCGGGAATTCCTCGTCGCGTGCCATCTCCAGGCAGCATACCGCCCCCGGCGCGATCCAGCCAGCGCGGGACAGCGCGGCCAGCGCGCGCGGCAGCAGCCCCTGGCGATAGGGCGGGTCGAGGAAGACCAGCCCGCAGGGCGCCGGGGCGGGCGGCGGGCGGGTGGCGTCGCCGGGCAGGATGGTGGCGCGGGCTTCCTCGCGGCAGGCCGCCACATTGGCGCGGATGGCGGCCAGGGCGGGGCGGGCGGTCTCCAGGAAGCTGGCATGGGCCGCCCCGCGCGACAGCGCCTCCAGCCCCAGCGCGCCGGAGCCCGCGAAGGCATCCAGCACCCGGGCATCCCGCACCGCGCCTTCAGCCCATGGCGCGTGCATCAGCATGTCGAACAGCGCCTGGCGGGCGCGGTCGGCGGTGGGGCGGGTCTGGTCGCCCGGGGGGGCGGCCAGGTTCCGCCCCCGATGGGCGCCCGCGATGATGCGCATCAGCTTTCGGCTGGCTTGGCGGCCTTGCGCTTTTCCTGATGCGTGGGCACGGCGACGCCCAGCTGTTCGCGCATGATCTTGCCGTTCACTTCCTCGGCCGCGCCCTTGGGCAGGATGCCGAGCTGGAACGGCCCATAGGCCAGCCGGATCAGCCGCGAGACCTGGAAGCCCAGATGCGCCAGCACCCGGCGCAGCTCGCGGTTCTTGCCCTCCTGCAGGGACATGGTCAGCCAGGCATTGTCGCCCTGCTTGGTGTCCAGCGTGGCCTCGATGGGGCCATAGCGCACGCCGTCCACCGTGATGCCGCGCGCCAGCACCGACAGGCTGTACGGGTCCGGATGGCCGTTCACCCGCACGCGATAGCGCCGCACCCAGCCTTGGCTCGGCAATTCCAGCTGGCGGGCCAGCGCGCCATCATTGGTGAGCAGCAGCAGGCCTTCGCTGTTCAGGTCCAGCCGGCCCACGCTGATCAGGCGCGGCAGGCCGGGGGGCAATTGCTCGAAGACGGTGGGCCGGCCCTCGGGGTCGCGGTGGGTGGTCACCAGGCCGCGCGGCTTGTGATAGCGGAACAGCCGCGTGCGCTCATGGTTGGCCACCAGCTTGCCGTTCACCTGCACGGCGTCGCCGGGCTGGATGAAGGTGGCGGGCGTCGTCACCTTCTTGCCGGCGATGGAAACCCGGCCTTCCTCGATCAGGCGCTCGGCCTCCCGCCGGCTGGCCACGCCGGCGCGGGCCAGCCATTTGGCGATGCGCTCGCCGCGCGCGGGGTCGTCCTGGGTCTCGGGGGTCTCATCAGCCACGGGCGGCCTCCACGAAGGCGCGCAGGATGGTCAGGTCCTGGCGGTCCACCTTGTATTCCGGGTGCCACTGCACGCCCAGCGCGAAGCGGTGGCCCGGGTGTTCCAGCCCCTCGATCACGCCATCGGGCGCCATGGCGTTCACCACGGCCCCGGGGCCGGGGGTGGCCACCGCCTGGTGGTGGGCGCTGTTCACATGCATCGGGCCGGCGCCCACGATCGCGGCCAGCCGCGTGCCGGGCGTGATGGCCACCGCGTGGCCGGGCTCGGTGCGCGGGTTGGGCTGTTCGTGGGGCAGGGCGCCGGGGATGGCGTCCGGGATGTGCTGGATCAGCGTGCCGCCGAAGGCCACCGCCAGCAGCTGCTCGCCGCCGCAGATGCCCAGCACCGCCTTGTCGGCCGCCAGTGCCGCGCGGGTGATCGCCAGCTCGAACTGGGTGCGGCCGGGCTTCAGCGTCACGCTCTCATGCAGGGCGGTGTCGCCGTACAGCGCCGGGTCCACGTCGAAGGCGCCGCCCGTGACCAGCAGCCCGTCGATCAGGCCGAGGTATTCCCCGGCCCGCTCGGGGTCATGCGGCAGGGCGATGGGCAGGCCCCCGGCCTCGGCCACCGCCGAGAAATAATTCTGCCGCAATGCGTACCAGGGCAGCTTGGAGTAGCCGCCAGGCTCCTCCGCATCCAGTGTCAGACCGATGACGGGGCGTGTTCTCATGGCGCTTGCTAGACCGGGGAGGCCCCGCGCGGCAAGTTGTCCGCATGATGTCCCCGATGGAAATGGCGTTGGAGGAGGCCCGGGCGGCCGCCGCGCGCGGCGAGGTGCCGGTGGGCGCCGTGGTGACGGACCCGCGTGGGCAGGTGCTGGCGCGCGCCGGCAACCGGGTGGAGGAACGGGCCGACCCCTCCGCCCATGCCGAGATGTTGGCGCTGCGGGCCGCCGCCGCCGTGCGGGGCCACAAGCACTTGGCCGGCTGCACCCTGACGGTCACGCTGGAGCCCTGCGCCATGTGCGCCCAGGCCGCCAGCCTGTTCCGCGTGGGCCGGGTGGTGTTCGGCGCCTATGACCCCAAGGGCGGCGGGACGGAGCACGGCGCGCGCGTGTTCAGCCACCCGCAATGCAACCATGTGCCGGAAGTGGTGGGCGGCGTGCGGGAAACCGAGGCCGCGGCCGTGCTGCGGGGCTTCTTCGCGGCGCGCCGCTGAGCCCTACCGGTAGCTGTCCGGTTGCATCAGGAAGTGCTGGACGTAGTCTGTCACCCCCGCTTCCAGCGAACGCATCTGGCCATTGTAGCCGAAGGCGCGCAGCCGGCCGATATCGGCCTTGGTGTAGTACTGGTACTTGGCGCGCAGTTCCCCGGGCATGTCGATGAAGCCGATCGCGGCCTCGCGCCCCATGGCGGCGAAGACGGCGCGGGCCAGGTCTAGCCAGGTGCGCGCCTCGCCGGAGCCGACATTGAAAATGCCGAACCCGTCCTCGCGCCCCAGCAGATGGGTGACCACCTGGCAGATGTCGCGCACATAGACGAAGTCGCGCATCTGCTCGCCATCGGCGTATTCGGGGCGGTGGCTGCGGAACAGGCTGACCGGCTCGCCGGCGGTGATGCTCTGGAAGATCTTGCTGACCACCGAGCGCATGGCGCCCTTGTGGCCCTCGTTCGGGCCATAGACGTTGAAGAACTTCAGCCCCACGCACAGCGGCGGCATGGGCTCGCCGCGCTTGCGGCGCTCGACCACCGCCTGGTCGAAGATGTGCTTGCTCCAGCCATACAGGTTCAGCGGGCGCAGGCGCTTCAGGTGCTCGAAATCCGGATTGTCGTCATAGCCCGCCTCGCCCTCGCCATAGGTCGCGGCGGAGGAGGCGTAGATGAACGGCACCTGCCGGTCCGCCGTCCAGTCCAGCAGCATGTTCGAGAAGCGGAAGTTCCGCTCCATGATCTCATCGCCATCGGTGGCGGTGGTGGAGGAATTGGCCCCCATATGCACCACGGCCGAGACCTTCGAGGCGGCCGGGCCTTGCAGCCAGGCGGCCAGCTCGGCCGGCGGCACCATGTCCACGAAGGCGCGCTTGCGCAGGTTCTGCCATTTCTGGCCCTGGCGCAGCAGGTCGCACAGGACCAGGTCGGTGCGGCCGTGCTCATTGAGCTCGGCCACGATGTTGGAGCCGATGAAGCCGGCCGCGCCCGTGATCAGGATCATGCCGGGCTTTTCCCACGCGCCCGGGGGGTTAGGCAACGCGGCGCCGGGCCGCGCCCAGCGTGTGGGAGAGATCGCCCGCCGCCTGTTCCAGCAGCGGGATCATGCGGGCGCGCTCGGTGGCGCCGAACCGCCCGATCGGCCCCACCACGCCCAGCGCGCCCATGAAGCGCCCGCCCGCCGTGAAGACCGGGCAGGCGAGGGAGGCCGATTCGCTGTCGCGCTCGCCCAGGGACAGCACCACACCGCCGCCCTCCGCGCGCAGCACATGGCCGCTGGCGCCACGGTCCAGCGGCAGCACCGCGCCCTCCGGCACGGAATGGCGGATGACGCGGGGCGGTTCGTGGCGGAACAGGCAGATGCGGGCCTCGCCGTCGCGCACATAAAAGGCCGCGGTCTCCCCGGTCGCGGCGGAAAGCCGGGCGAGGGCGGGGCGCACTTCTTCCGCCAGGTCGAAGCCCGCCTGGTACTGCATGCCCAGGCGCAGCGTGGCGGGGCCCAGGCGGAACAGCCCGTCCGCCCCGCGCAGCAGATAGCCGAAACGCTCCAGAGAGGCCGAAAGGCGCAGGATGGTGCTGGGATAGAGCCCGGTGCGCCGCGCGAGGTCCGCCAGCGCCAGGCGCGGGGTTTCCAGCGTGAAGGCATCGAGCAGGGACAGGGCGCGCTCCACCGCCTCCACCCGCTGTTCGGGGGCGCCTTCATGGGCGGGGCGGCCGCGCTTGCGGGTGGCGGTGTCGGACATTGACCGGGCTGGCACTCTTCTATTAGAGTTCTGTCTAACAGAATATTTTTCTGAACAACAGAAAAATAACACCGAGGAGCCACCATGCCGCCCATCTCCCGCCGCCTCCTGCTTGCCGCCCCGGCGCTGCTGCCTGTCGCGGCGGGCGCGCAATCCTGGCCGAACCAGCCGATCAGGCTGGTGGTGCCCTATGCGGCGGGCGGGGCCACGGATGTGATCGCGCGGCTGGTGGCGGAGGGCATGTCCCAGCGCCTGCCGCAGCGCGTGGTGGTGGAAAACCGCACGGGGGCCGGGGGCAATATCGGCGCGGGCGCCGTGGCGCGGGCCACCGACGGCCACACCCTGCTGTTCAGCAACACCGGCCACGCGGTGAACCGCGCGCTGTATGCCCGGCTGGACTACGACCCGGCGAATGACCTGGTGCCGATCACCATCGTGGCCGAGAGCCCCATGGTGCTGCTGGTGCCCAACAGCGCGCCCTGGCGCGACGTGGCCGGGCTGGTGGCCGCCGCCAAGGCCGATCCCGAGAAGCTGAGCTATGCCACCACCGGCACGGGCGGCGTGCTGCAGCTGGTCACCCTGCTGCTGACGCGCGCCGCGGGCATCCGCATGCAGGATGTGCCCTATCGCGGCAGCGGGCCGGCGGCGCAGGATGTCGTGGCCGGGCGGCTGGACGTGCTGTACGACGCGGGCTTCAGCGCCTTTCCGCTGGCCCAGGGCGGGCAGGCGCGGGCGCTGGCCGTCTCCTCCGCCCAGCGCAGCCCGGTGATGCCCGATGTGCCCACCATCGCGGAGGCCGGCTACCCCGCCGCCACCTTCAGCGTGTGGCAATGCATCTTCGCCCCGCGCAGCCTGCCCGAACCCGCGCTGGGCCGCGTGCAGCAGGCGGTGGCCGAGGCCCTGGCCGAACCCGCCCTGCGCCGCCGCCTGACCGAGCTGGGCGCCGAGCGCCTGATCGCCAATTCCGTTTCCGAGGCCGGCCGCTACGTGACCGCCGAGATGACCCGCTGGGAGACCGTGCTGCGTGAAGCCGGCATCCAGCCGCAATGAGGAGCCTGCGATGAGCGACCTGCCCACAAGCGTCGAGATCACGGAGGAGGGCCCGCGCGAGGGCTTCCAGATCGAGAAGGGACCGATTTCCACCGGCGACAAGATCGCGCTGATCGACGCGCTGTCCGCCACGGGGGCCCCGCGCATCCAGGTGGCGAGCTTCGTGAACCCCAAGATCGTCCCTGGCTGGGCCGATGCCGAGGATGTGGTGGCGGGCTTCACCCCGCGACGGGGCTGCGAATACATCGCCCTGTGGTTCAACGCGAAGGGCATGGAGCGGGCGAAGAGCTTCGGCGACCGGCTGACCCTGTTCAGCTCCATCACCGTCACGGCGTCCGAGGCCTTCACCAAGAAGAACCTGAACCGCGACCACGCGGCGCAGCTGGTGTTTCAGCGGGAGCATGTGGCCGCCCACCAGGCGGCTGGCGTGCCGATCACCCGCATCTCCGTGCAGGCGGCTTTCGGCTGCAACTACCAGGGCGAGGTGACGGTGGCCGACGCCATGCGCGTCATCGCCGATGCCATGGAGATCGCGAAGGATACCGGCTGCGACATCCAGAAGATCACGCTGGCGGACAGCATGGGCTGGGCCGACCCCGCCCATGTGGAGCGCCTGGTGGGCGCCGTGCGCGACACATGGCCCGGCCCCGAGATCTGCCTGCATCTGCACGACACGCGGGGCCTCGGCATCGCCAATGCCTATGCGGGGCTGAAGATGGGCGTGCGGCTGTTCGACGCGGCGGTGGGGGGCTTGGGCGGCTGCCCCTTCGCGGGGCATCCCGGCGCGCCGGGCAATATCGCCACCGAGGAACTGGTCTTCCTGTGCCAGGAAATGGGCATCGAGACCGGCTATGACCTGGAGGCGCTGCTGGAGGCCGCGGCCCTGGCCCAGCGCATCGTGGGGCACCCGCTGCCCTCCAACCTGCTGCGCGGCGGCAGCCTCAACAAGTTCCGGAGGGCTGCCTGATGCTCCCGCTCGAAGGCATTCGCGTCATCGAATTCTCCCACATGGTGATGGGGCCGACCTGCGGGTTGATCCTGGCCGATCTGGGCGCCGAGGTGATCAAGGTGGAGCCGCCCGGCGGCGACCGCACGCGCGCGCTGACGGCCTCGGGCGCCGGGTTCTTCCCGGCGTTGAGCCGCAACAAGAAATCCGTGGTGCTGGACACGGCGACCGAGCGCGACCGCGAGGCGCTGCTGGAACTGACCGACAACGCCGATGTGGTGATCGAGAATTTCCGCCCTGGCGCGCTGGACGAGCGCGGCATCGGCTTCGAGACGCTGCGCGCGCGCAACCCGCGGCTGGTGTGCCTTTCGCTGAAGGGCTTCCTGCCCGGACCGTATGAGAAGCGCACCGCGCTGGATGAGGTGGTGCAGATGATGGCGGGCTTGGCCTACATGACCGGCCCGCCGGGCCGCCCCCTGCGCGCGGGCGCGCCGGTGAACGACATGATGGGCGGCATGTTCGGCGCCATCGCCGTGATGGGCGCGCTGATGGAGCGCGCCAAGACCGGCCAGGGCCAAGTGGTGCAATCCGCCCTGTTCGAGACCTGCACCTTCCTGGTCTCCACCGCGATGATGCAGAAGGCGATCACGGGCCAGGAGCCGCCGCCGATGCCGGGCGGGCGCCGCGCCTGGGGCGTGTACGACATCTTCACCGCCAGCGACGGGGTGCAGATCTTCGTGGGCGTCGTGACCGACCGCCAATGGCAGATCTTCGCCGAGGCGCTGGGCCGCCCCGAACTGCTGACCCCCGAATTCGGCAGCAACAGCGCCCGCAGCGCCGCGCGCGAAAAGCTGATCCCGATGGTGCAGGAGATGCTGGGCCAGCTGCCGGTCGCGGCCATCGAGGCGCTGTGCGAGAAGGGCGGCCTGCCCTTCGCGCGCATCAACAAGCCCTGGGACCTGCTGGAGGACCGCCATCTGGTCGAGAGCGGCGGCTTCCTGGACGTGCATCTGACCGATGGCACCCCCACCCGCGTGCCGGCTTTGCCGATCATGCTGGGCGAGCGGCGGTTGGGGCTGCGGCTCGATTTGCCGCAGGTGGGCGAACACAACAAGGAAATCCTGGGCCGGGACCCGGGGCTGGAGGCAGCGGAATGAAACGCCGGCATCTTCTTCTGGGGGCCGCGCTGGCTGTCCCCGCCATCGCCCGCGCCCAGGGCAGCTACCCCGACCGCGCCATCCGCCTGGTGGTGCCGTTCCCGCCCGGTGGCGGCACGGACACCATCAGCCGCGAGGTCGCGGGCCGCATGCAGGCCCTGTCGGGCTGGACCGTGGTGCCCGAGAACCGCCCCGGCGCCGGCGGCAATATCGGGCTGGACGCGGTGGCGAAGGCCGCCCCCGATGGCTACACGATCGGCATGGGCCAGGCCGCGAACCTGGCGGTGAACCCGGCCCTCTATCCCAACATGCCCTTCCAGGCGATGCGCGATTTCGCCTTCGTCTCGCTGGTGGCGACGCAGCCGCTGGTGCTGGTGGTGGCCAAGCAGGCGCCCTGGGCGGATGTGCAGGCCCTGGCCGCCGCGGTGCGCACCGCGCGGGAGCCGCTGACGGCCGGCCACCCAGGCAATGGCACGCTGGGGCACCTGTCGGGCGAGCTGTTCGGCCACCGGCTGGGCGCCGAGATCATGGCCGTGCCCTATCGCGGCGCCGGCAATGTGGTGACGGACCTGATGGCTGGCCGGGTGGACATGTATTTCGGCACGCCCTCGACCGTGCGCGGGTTGCTGGACAGCGGGGAGTTGCGCGCCCTAGCCGTGACCAGCCGCGCCCGCAGCCCCTTCCTGCCGGATGTGCCGAGCCTGGTGGAATCGGGCTTCGAGGGGGTGGAGGCGGAGAACTGGACCGGCATCGTCGCCCCCGCCCGCACGCCGCCCGCCATCATCGCTCGCTGGAACGCCGAATTGCGCCGCGCGCTGGACACCAGCGAGATGCGCGAGAAGCTGGCCCAGGATGTCAGCCTGCCCCGGGGCTCGACAAGCGAGGAATTCCGCGCCTTCCTGGAGGCGGAAACACAGAAATGGGGAGGGATCGTGCGCGAAGCACGCATCCAATTGAGCTGATGGCCCTTTACGCGCTGAACGGCGTGGCACCCAAGCTGCCGCGCGAGTACTGGATCGCCCCCGGGGCCCATGTGATGGGCAATGTCATCCTGGAGGAGGAGGCCAGCATCTGGTTCGGCGCGGTGCTGCGCGGGGACAACGCGCCGATCACCATCGGCGCCCGCAGCAATGTGCAGGATGGTTCCATACTGCACGCCGATGTGGGCGTGCCGCTGACCCTGGGTGAGGGCGTGACGGTGGGCCACAAGGCCATCCTGCATGGCTGCACGGTGGGCGACCATTCCCTGATCGGGATGGGGGCGACCATTCTGAACAACGCGAAGATCGGGAATTTCTGCATCGTCGGCGCCAATGCGCTGGTGACGGAGGGCAAGGAATTCCCGGATTACTCGCTGATCGTGGGATCGCCCGCGCGGGTGGCCCGCACGCTGGATGAGAAGGCGGCGGAGAATCTGCGGCGCTCGGCGGCGGGTTATGTGGCCAATTGGCGGCGCTTCGCGGCGGGGCTGGTGGAGATCGGCTAGGTCCACAGGACCTAAGGTTCAATCCCGGCTCAGCGCCACCACCGGGTCCAGCTGGGACGCGCTGCGCGCCGGCAGATAGCCGAACCCCACGCCGATCGCCGTGGAACACAGGCAGGCCAGGATGATCGAGGCCGGCGTGTAGATCAGCTGGAAGCTGGAACCGGCGAACGCGAAGGCCCAGCCGAAGCCCAGCGCCAGCCCGATGCCCAGCACGCCCCCGGTCAGGCAGACCAGCACCGCCTCGATCAGGAACTGCTGCAGGATGTCGCCGTGGCGGGCGCCGACGGCCATCCGCACCCCGATCTCGCCCACGCGCTCCGACACCGACACCAGCATGATGTTCATCACCCCGATCCCGCCGACCAGCAGCGAGATCAGCGCGATGGCCGAGATCAGCAGCGTCAGCGTCTCCGTCGTGCTGGTGATGGTCTGGCGGATGTCGTCGGTGTTGAGGATGAAGAAATCCTCCCGCCCATGGCGCTGGGTCAGCAGCTGCGTCACCGCCCGCTGCGCCAGCGAGGTGGGCGTGTCGTCCGCCACCCGGATGGTCACGCTGCGCAGCTGGTTGTTGCCGATGAAGCGCGCCTGCACCGTGCTGTAGGGCAGGAACACCTGCGGGTTCTGGCTGGAGCCGAAGCCGCCCTGCTGCTGGGCGATCACCCCCACGATCCGCACCGGCACCCGCCCCGCCAGGATCACCCGCCCGACAGGGGAGGCACCGCCATCGCCGAACAGCGCCGTGCGCGCGTTCTGGTCGATCACGGCATCCTGGGTGAAGTTCGCCTCGCTCTCGGCATCGAAGAGGCTGCCCTCCAGCAGGCGGCTGCCGCGCACGTCGAAGTAGTTCCAGCTGACGCCATTCACCAGCGCCGTGGCCTCGATCGCCTCATAGCGCAGGGTGGATGCGGTGGAGACGGTGGGCGTGATCGCGGCCACGTACTCCTGCTCCCGCAGCGCCTCCACATCGCCGATGACCAGGGTGCGGATGCGGGTGGAGCGCACATCGCCGAAGCCCGTGCCCGGGAAGACCTCCAGCGTGTTGGTGCCGAGCGAGGCGATGTTGGCCAGCACCCTTTGGCGCGAACCCTCGCCCAGCGCCACCACGCACACCACGGAGGCGATGCCGATGATGATGCCCAGCATGGTCAGGAAACTGCGCATGCGGTGCGCGTTCATCGAGATCAGCGCCATGCGCAGGGCTTCCCGCGCGCGGTCGGCGAAGGCGCCGAAGCGCCCGCCCTGCACGGCCTGCGGGCGCGCGGCGCCGGGCGTGGCGCGGGCGGGCTTGCGCCGGTCGGCCACCACCTTGCCATCGGCCAGTTCGATGATGCGGTTCGCGCGCTCGGCCACCGCCATGTCGTGCGTGACGATGATCACGGTGCGGCCCTCGGCGTTCAGCTGTTCGAGGATCTTCAGCACCTCCTCGCCGCTGGCGCGGTCCAGCGCACCGGTGGGCTCGTCGGCCAGGATCACCTCGCCGCCATTCATCAGCGCGCGCGCGATGGACACGCGCTGCTGCTGCCCGCCCGAAAGCTGGCCGGGGCGGTGGTCCGAACGGTCCGCCATGCCGAGGCGCGCGAGCAGGCTGGCCGCGCGGGCCCGGCGCTCCTCTCGCCCCACGCCGGCGTAGATGGCCGGAACCTCGACATTGCCCAGCGCCGAGAGATCGCCCAGCAGGTGGTAGCGCTGGAAGATGAAGCCGAAATACTCCCGCCGCAGCGCCGCCAGCTCATCGGGGTCCAGCGCCGAAACCTCGCGCCCGCCCAACCGGTAGCTGCCGCCCGAGGGGCGCATCAGCCCGCCCAGGATGTTCATCAGCGTGGATTTGCCCGAGCCCGAGGTGCCGACGATCGCCAGCATCTCCCCGCGCTCGATGGTCAGGTCGATGCCGTTCAGCACGACCAGCGTTTCCTCGCCGGTCTGGAATTCCTGGCGCAGGCCGCGCAGCTCGATCAGCGGCTCGGCCATGCTACAGGCCCATGCGCGGCGGCGGGCGCACGCCGCTGGAGGCGCCGGAGGCGCTGCCGTCGCCGGTCACCACCCGCTCCCCCTCGCTCAGGCCGGAGCGGATCTCGGCGCGGATGCGGTTGTTCAGCCCTACCTCCACCTGGCGGACGGAGACGCTGCCGTCATCGGCCAGCACGCGCACGGCCTGCTGGCCGCCCGGCGCGCGGATGATGGCGGAGGAGGGGATCAGCACCACCCCCTGCGCCCGGCCCAGCACGATGTTCACCTGCGCCGTCATGTAGGTGCGCAGATAGCCATCCGCGTTCGGCACGTCGAAGCGGCCGTAATAATAGATCGCCTGCGAGGAGGAACTGCTGCTGGAGGAAGACGAGCTGGAACCGCTGCCCGCGGAGGAGCTGGAGGAGATGCTGCTGTCGCTGGTGATGGATTGCGGCGCGGGGTCGATGCTGGCCAGCCGCGCCTGGAAGCGCCGCTGCGGGTTGCCCAGGATGGTGAAATACACCTGCTGCTCCGGCCGCACCCGCACCACATCAGCCTCCGAGATCTCGGCGAAGACCGTCATGGTCGAAACGTCGCCCAGCACCACCATGGTGGGGGTGGTGGTGTTGGCGTTCACCGTCTGGCCCTCCTGCGTCACGATCGCCAGCACCGTGCCGTCGGCGGGGGCCGTGATGCGGGTGTAGCCCAGGTTGACCCGCGCCGTTTCCACCGCGACCTGGGCCGCGATGATCTGCGCGTCCAGCGCCGCGATCTGCGCGCGGGTGGCGGTCAGCGTGGCCTGGGCGGTGTCGTAGTCGGCCTGGCTGGTGGCGCGCTGGTTCAGCGTCAGCCGTTGGCGGGCCAGGGTCTGTTCGGCCAGCACCAGGTTGGCAGAGGCCTGCTCCCGCTGGGCGCGGACATTGGCCAGGTTGGCCTCCGCGGTGCGCAGCGCGTTCTGCTGCGTCATGCTGTCGATCTGGGCGATCAGTTCGCCGGCCTTCACCGTCTGACCCAGCCGCACCGCCAGGGAGGTGACGCGCCCCGACGCCTGGGACCCCACGGCGACCAGCCGCACGGGCTTCAATTGCCCGTTGGCCAGCACCGTCTGCTCGATATCGCCCGTGGTGGCGGCGGCGCTGAGCAGGGTGGGGGCGGCGGCCGGGCGCAGCCGGTCCCGGTACAGCCACACGCCGCCGGCGAGGGCCAGGATCAGGAGCAACGCGACAAGGCCGCGCCGGAGCAGTTTCCTCATGGTGCGATGGTCCTGAGCCTGGGGCCCGTGGCGGTATCCACCACTTCGGGCCGGCTGGTGTCGATCTCGCCGTCCCAGCCGCCGCCCAGCGCCTTGTTCAGCGCCACGAAGGCGCTGACGACGGCGATGCGGCTTTGCAGCAGGGAATCCTCGGCGGTGAACAGGGTGCGCTCCGCGTCCAGCACATCCAGGAAGCCGGTGGCACCGGTCTGGAACAGGGTGCGGGAGAGGCGGGCGGCTTCACGCTGGGCGGTGACGGTCTCGGTCAGGCGCTCCACCCGCTCCCGCTGCTGGGCGAGGGTGACGAGCGCCGTCTCCACATCCTGCAACGCCGAGAGCACGGCGGCGCGGAAGGCGACGTAATAGCGGTCGCGCTGGGCCTCGGCCTGGCGCACGGCGGCGGCCAGCTGTCCGCCGCTGAAGATGGGGATGTTCAGCGTGGGCCCGAAGGACCAGCTGAGCGCCGAATTCCGCGCCAGATCCCCCATCCGCGCCGCCGAGACCGAGAGCGTGCCGCTGACGCTGATGGAGGGGTAACGCTGGGCCTCCGCCTGGCCGATCAGCGCCGTGGCCTGGGCCAGCTGGCGCTCGGCCGCGCGCAGGTCCGGCCGGGCGCGCAGCAGGTCCCCGGGCACGCCGGTTGCGGTGAAGCGCCGGGGCTCCGGGATGGGCCGGGGCGTGTCCAGCCGGGGGGCAAGAGCCGCCGGCGGCTGGCCGAGCAGTAGGCCCAGGCTGAACAGGCTGGTGGCGTAGCTGATCTCCAGCGTGGGGATGCCGGCCTCGGTCGAGGCGGCGGTGGCCGTGGCGCGGGCCACATCCAGCGCCGAGGCCGAGCCCGCCTGATACAGCGAGCGCGTCAGCGCCGCCGTCTGCCGCTGCGAGGCCGCGGTGCGCCGCGTCAGCTCCAGCCGCGCCTGATAGCCGCGCAACTGCACGTAGTTGGACGCGACCTCGCCCACCAGCGTCAGCGTGACGGAGCGCAGGTCGTTCTCGGCCGCCTGCAGGCCGAGATCGGCGGCCTCCAGCGCGCGGCGGTTGCCGCCGAACAGGTCCGCCTCCCACCCCGCGTCGAAGCCAGCCTGGAACTGGCTAGCGGTGCGGGTGGTGTTGGTGGTGGTGCTGCCTGTGCGGCTGCGCGTGGCCGAGGCGCCGCCGGCCAGGCTGGGCAGCAGCAGGGCGGCCTGCTGGCCGCGCGCGGCCCGTGCCTCACGGATCGTGGCGCTGGCTGAGGCGACGTCGAGATTGCCGCGCATCGCTTCCTCGATCAGCGCATCCAGCAGCGGGTCGTTCAGCAGGTGCCACCAATTGGCCAGCGGTGCCTCGGGCTCGGTGGCCTCGGGCGCGGGGGCAGGGCGGGCGCTGGCCCAGCGCGACGGCAGTTCCAGGCGCGGCAGCGCGTAGTCCGGCCCCACCGAACAGGCCGGGAGCAGAAGCGCCGCCAGCAGGGCGGGAAGGCGGCCGTTCATGGCCGCGGCGCCGGGAATGAGTGCGATGACATGTAGCGCCTTCATAGCGCCTCAGCCGGGCTTATGCGCTTTCATCGCGTGAACGAATTGCAACAAACGGTAAGATGCTACGCGAACACGAAATCCGAGGCCTGGATGTCCGTGACGTTGTAGAGAAAGATATCGTTGTCGCCGTAGCGCAGGGCGGTGTTGCCTCCCGCCACGGTCACGCTGAGCTGGGAAAAGCCGGTCACGCCGCTGCCGACCATGTAGAGCTTGTCGCCCTCCGCGCGATGGAAATCCGAGATCTGGTCATGCCCCCAATCGGGGATGTTGAAGACGAACAGGTCGGCGCCGCCATAGCCGTACAGGATGTCGTCGCCCCGGCCGCCATCCAGCACATCATGGGCGTTGGAGCCCCAGAGGATGTCATTGCCGCCGCGCCCGTCCAGCGTGCTGCCGATCAGCGGGTTGGCGACCAGGTTCTCCCCGCCATCGCTGCCATGGACCAGGTTGGCGGTGCCGGCCAGATAGACCACCTCGATGTTCGGGGAGACCCAGTAGCCGCTGACCGAGACCCAGGCGGTGTCGTAGCCCTCGTCGGGCTGTTCCACGATCACGTCGCCCAGGTCGTCCACGATGTAGTGGTCGTTCCCGAGGCCCCCCACCATGAGGTCATTGCCCGGGCCGCCGCGCAGGATGTCGTTGCCGTCATGGCCGATCAGCGTGTCGTCGAACACGCTGCCCCACAGCACATCGTCGCCCGAGCCGCCTTCCAGCCGGCTGCCGAACAGCGGGTTGGCGACCAGCTGCTGATAACCCTCCGAGCCCAGCAACACGGTCGCGGTGCCGGCCAGCCGGCCGATCTCCACATTCACCGGGACAGTCCAGCCATCGACCGTGACCCAGGCGGTGTCGATGCCCTCATCGGGGTTTTCGATGAAGCGGTCGCCCAGCTGCGCGACCACGGCCTGGTCGTTGCCCAACCCGCCGATCATCGTGTCGTTCCCGGCGCCGCCGCGCAGGATGTCGTCCCCCGCGCCGCCATCCAGCACATCGCCATTCGGGCCGCCCCACAGCACGTCGTCGCCGCCGCCGCCATGCAGCGTGCTGACCAGCAGCGGGTTGGCCACCAGCTGCACCGGGGTGGAGCCCGCGCCCAGCGAGGTACCGGTGCCGAACAGCCGCCCGATCTCGACGAAGGAGGGCAGGGTGTAGTCGTCGGCGCTGGACCAGACGGTGTCGGTGCCCTCGTCCTCATTCTCGATCACGCGGTCGCCGGGGGCATCGACCACATACTGGTCGTTGCCGGTGCCCCCGATCATCACGTCGCTGCCCGGCCCGCCATACAGGATGTCGTCGCCCGGCCCGCCCTCCAGCCAGTCATTGCCGTCCTCGCCCCACAGCGCGTCATCGCCGGCCAGGCCGTACAGGTTGTCGGTCTCACCGCCGCCCACCAGCGCGTCATTGCCCGCGGTGCCGTATTGGGTGCCGCGCGGCGCGCCGATCTCGGCGCCGAACACGTCCTGCACCGCGTTGCTGTCGCCCGTGACCAGATCGGGCGCCGTGGAGGCGAAGGCCACCGTCAGCCCATCCGCGCTGATCGCCGAATGGGTGGATTCCCCGAAGCCCGGCGCGCCGGTCGTGGCCACCGAGATCAGCGTCAGCTCTCCGGTCAGCAGGTCCTTGCGGAAGATGTCGGCCGAGACCGGCCGGTCATCGGCGGCGAAGGTGCTGGCGAGCGAAGTGAAGGTGACATCGCGCCCATCGCCCGAGATATCGGCGTCATAGCTGTCGCCATTGCCGGCGATGCCGCTGCCGGTGGCGCTGACCAGCACCACGGCGCCCGTCAGCACATCCTTGCGGTACACATCCATCGCGCCATTGGTGTCGCCGGCCAGCAGCGCCGCCTTGGTGGCGAACACCACATAGCGCCCATCGGCGGAGATGGCGGGCTTCAGCGTGCCCTCGAAGCCGCCGCCCATCTCCTCGCCATTGGCGCCCTCGGTCACGCGGATCAGCGCGCCGGTCAGCATGTCCTTCAGGAACACGTCGTCGCGGGAATTGGTGTCGCTGGCGATCAGGTTGGCGGCATTGCTGTCGAAGACGACATAGCGGCCATCGGCCGAGATGGCCGCGCGGTTCAGCGCGCTGCCATTGGCCTGCCGCGCATCGGCGGTGAGGGAAACCAGGCTGATCTGGCCCGTCACCATGTCCCGCAGGAAGACGTCGATCAGCCCGTTGCCGTCGCCCGCCACCAGGTCGGACGCGGCGGAGAGGAAGGCGACATACCGCCCATCCGCGTTCACCGCCGCGCCGTAGGAGACCGAATTGGCCGCCACCCCCAGCGTGTTGAGGGAGACCAGCAGCACCGCGCCCGTCACCATGTCCTTGCGGAAGATGTCGGCGAAGCCGTTGGCGTCCGCCCCCGCCAGGTTGCTGGCCAGGGAGGTGAAGACGACATAACGCCCGTCACCGCTGACCGCGGCCCCGAAGGAGGCGCCATTCGCCTCCACCCCGGTGGCGGAGGCCGAGACCCGTTCCAGCGCGCCGGTCGAGCGGTTCTGCCGCCAGATGTCGGTCACGCCATTGCCATCGGCCAGCGAAGGGTTCGTGGCATCGGACTGGAAGACCAGATACAGCCCATCCGACGACAGGTCGGCATAGTCGCTGCCATCATTCAGCTGCTGCCCGGCGGAGGCCAGGGACCGGCGGGCGAGAGTGACCGTCATGCACAGCATCCTGCGTGGCTGGCCCGATGCCGCCGCGCGTTCTGCCCGGCTCTACCACCTATGCGTGTATCATGGCGGGAGTCTCGCGTTTTTGGAAGGGCGTTGTTCCTGTTTTGTTTGAAATCGGCCCATAAAAAAGGGCGGGATCGCTCCCGCCCTGATCATTGTGCCCTTCAGGCCGGCACGAACATCGGCATCGGCGCGCCGCCATTGGTCGGCTTGAACACCACCTTCACCTTCTGGCCGATCTTCACTTCGTCCAGGTCGGTGTCGACGATGTTGGTCATGATGGTCACACCCTCGGATAGCGTGACATAGGCCAGGCAGTAAGGCTCCTTGCCGCGCTGGACGGACCAGGAATAGATCACGCCCTCACCCTTGCTCTCCACGAACTCGACGTTCGAGGACAGCGTGTAGGGCGAGGCGCCGCGCGGGTAGAAGAAGTGCTTGCCGGTGTCCTTGCACAGGCCGATCAGCAGCTTGCCTTCGCGCGCCGCGTCGAAGAACGGCTTGTTGTCCGGGTCCTCGTTCGGCGGAGCGGGGATGCGGTTGAAAGCGGGAGTGGGCATCACACAGCCTCCAGGATGACGGTGCCGCAGCCATGGCGGGTGCACAGGCTGCCGCCCTTGCCGTTCGCCAGTACCAGGTCATGGTTCTTCACCTGCACGGCCGGGTGCGCTTCGCCACGCGCCTGGCGCACGGCCTCGATCACCTTGGTCATGCCGCCGCGGTTGGACGGATGGTTGTTGCACAGCCCGCCGCCATCCGTGTTGAAAGGCAGCTTGCCCACGCCCGAGATCAGGTTGCCATCGGCCACGAAGCGGCCGCCCTGGCCCTTCTCGCAGAAGCCCAGATCCTCGAGCTGCACGATCACGGAGATGGTGAAGCTGTCATAGATCGAGGCGTACTTGATGTCGGAGGGCTTCACCCCCGCCATGCCGAACGCCGTCTTGCCCGAGAGCACGGAGGCCGAATAGGTCAGGTCCACCTGGCCGGCCATCTGGTGCTTCACATGCTCGCCATAGCCGCGAACCTTGACCAGCGGGCGCTTCAGCTTCCGCGCGATTTCCTCACGCGCCACGATGATGGCGCCGCCGCCGTCGGAGATGACGCAGCAGTCGAGGCGGTGCAGCGGGTCGGCGATCATGGGCGAGTTCACCACATCCTCGACCGTGACCACCTTCGGCAGCATCGCGTGCGGGTTGTACTGGGCGTGGGTGCTGGCCGCGACCTTCACCCAGGCCAGCTGCTCGCTGGTGGTGCCGTATTCGTACATGTGCCGCTGCGCGACCATGGCGTGCATGGTGGCGATGGTGCGGCCATAGGGCAGCTCGAACGGCTCGTCGGGAACGCCCGAGCCGGCGCTGCGCACGGCGGTGCCGGTCTGCATGCCCTCGGCGCGCGGGCGGCCGGCGAGCGTGATCAGGATGACATTGGCCTTGCCCTGCTTGATCATGTCCGCCGCGTGGCCGACGTGGATCACGTAGGAGGAGCCGCCGGTGTCGGTGCTGTCCACGTAGCGCAGCTTGCGCAGGTTCATGTACTCGACCATCGACAGCGGGCCCATGCCCGGTGCGTCGCCGGCACACATGTAGCCGTCGATGTCATCGACCGTCAGGCCGGCATCCTGCAGGGCGCCATAGGCGACCTCGGCGTGCAGCTGGGCGGTGGACTTGGTTTCGGCCTTGCGGGTCGGGTGCTCGAAGGCACCCACGATGTACGCTTCGGTCATCGTGCATTCCTTGCTGGCATGATTTCCTCCTCAGTGTGATGCCGCAGCCTTGTCCGAGGAAAGCCGCGCGTCAACCGGGGGAAAGAAACAGCGCACAGGTTTGCGCAATTTCCAGGGCCTAGCGGCCGGCCGAAGGGCATCCCGGCGCCCGACCGACCGTCCGGCATGGCTGATGAACTTGTCCTGCAAGGCGGAATCGGAGCAGGGGGGCGATCCCGCCCCCCGACCGGACGGTCAGGCAGGCCCGCCGGTTGGCTGCCTCAGAACTCCACGTCCCGGTTCACGTCCTTGTACAGCAGGTACTCGGCGGGGGCCCAGCCGGTGGCGTAGAACTGCTGCGGCACATAGGGGCCCATCCAGATGAAGTCGCCCTCCCAGATCTCATGCCAGTCGCGGCCCAGCAGCTGCAGCCCCTGGCCGTTCAGCATGTACAGGCCGTGCTCCATGATGTGGGTCTCCACGCAGTGGAAATGCGTGCCCTGCCCGAAGCCCATGATGTTCATCTCGAAATCCATGGACATCTCGCCGGGGGTGCCCAGCAGGAAGTAGCGCCAGCGGCCGTTCACATCCTCACGCGGGGCCTGGTCGCGGTGGCCGAACTTGCTCTTGGGGTAGGGCACGCCCTTCAGGGCGGCATAGGGCTTCTTCACCCACAGCGCGCGCGCCTGCTCTCCGGCGCGGTTGCGGAAGGACAGCTTCGTGCCTTCGGGCGCATAGGCGTAGCCGCCCGGGGTCAGCGTCTGCTTCTTCTTGCCCAGGGTCACGTCCAGCTCACCCGACAGCACATACAGGAAGTGCTGCAGCCCGTCCTCGATCGGCTCCAGCGTGCCGCCGCCGGGGGCGACCAGCAGCATCGCCTCGGCGAAGCGCGCGCCCATGCGCGGCGAGGTCATGAAGCGCAGGATGCAGCGCTCCAGGCCCGGCAGGAAGGAATCCATGATCCCGATCGGCGGGAAGATGGCGTAGTGGGGCGTCAGATGGGCGCGGTTGTGGCCGATGACACCGGGTGGGACGGGGGGCTGTGCGGGGGCTTGGCTCATCGTCTCTCTATGCCGTGAACCATCGGGGCTTGCGAGTCCGCTTGAACTGTACCGTCCGGACGGTATATCAGAGCCCATGCTCCTCACCCCCCGCGAGAACGACACGCGCAACCGTGTGCTGGACGCGGCGGAGCGCATCGTCCAGCATCGCGGCGTGCCCGCCCTGACGCTGGCCGCCGCCGCGCGGGAGGCCGGGGTCTCCAAGGGCGGGCTGCTGTATCATTTCGCCAGCAAGGAGGCATTGTTGCGCGGCATGATCGAGCGGCTGGCGCAATGCTTCCGCCAACAGTTCGAGGCCGTGCTGGCCACTGTGCCGGAGGGGCCGGGCCGTGTCGCCCGCGCTGTCATCGCCTGGCATTTCGGCATCGAGCGCGCCCAAGTGCAGGAGGCCGAGCGCTCGGCCGCCATTTTCCTGGCGGCGCACCATCATTTCCCGCAATTGCTGGACCCGGTGCGGCGGATCGCGGAGCTGATCCGCGAGCAGCTGCGCCATGACGGCCTGAAGCCCGGCCGCGCGCTGGCCGTGATGGCCGCCTGCGACGGGCTGTTCCTCAACCACGTCTTCGGCATGTACCGGCCGGAGGGCGAAGACATCGCGGCGCTGCACGAGACGCTGCTGAACCTGCTGGAGCCCGCCTGAGATGAAGCGATCGCTGCTGATGATCCTGCTCGCCGTGGCGGGTGCCGGGGTGGGGGCCGGGGCCACCTGGAAACTGACCGCGCAGGAACCCGGCCGCCCGCCCGGCCCGCCGCCGGCGCCGCCGGTCATCTCCCCCGCGGCGCGCGGCCTGCAGGGGCCGGGTGTGGGCGCGCTGGGCCGGGTGGAACCGCAGAGCCGCATCCGCCGCCTGGCGGCCCCCGGGGGGATGAACCTCAACCGCCTGTCGCGCCTGCTGGTGGCCGAGGGCGATGTGGTGCGGGAGGGCCAGCTGCTGGCCGAATTCGCCGATGCGTCCTTGAAGGATGCCGAGGTGCTGCGCGCCGAGGCCGCGCTGACCGAGGCGCGCGCCAATCTGGAACGCACCATCGCCGCCGGCCGCCCCAGCGAGATCGCATCCCAGCGCGCGCGCATCGCCAGCCTGACCGCGCAGGAGGAGAACGCCCGGCGCGAGGCCAGCCGCAGCGACCGGCTGCTGCCCTCCGGCGCGGGGGCGGAGGCGGTGGCCGAGCGCAACCGCTATGCCGCCGCCCGTGCCGCCGCCGACCGGGCCGAGGCCCAGGCGGCGCTCGAAACCCTCTCCTCCGCCCGGCCCGAGGACATCCAGCTGGGCGAATCCCGCGTGGCGAGCGCCGAGGCCACGCTGGCCAAGGCCATCGCGGATGCCGCGCTGTCGCGCGTCTATGCCCCCATCGCCGGCACCATCCTGCGCATCCTGGCCCGCACCGGCGACCAGGTGGGCAATGACGGGCTGCTGGAAATGGCGGACCTGACGCGGATGGATGTGGTGGCGGAGGTGTACGAGACCGACGTGCCGCGCCTGTCGGTCGGCCTGCCCGCCGAGATCCTGGTGCCCGGCGAGCCCCGGCATTTCACCGCCACCCTGCGTGAGATCGGCTGGCAGATCCGCCGCACCACCCAGGCCGGCACGGACCCCGTGGCCGCAGTCGATGCCCGCACGCTGGAAGTGCGGCTGACCCTGTCCGAGGATGCGCGGGTGGCGCTCGCGCGGCGCAGCAACATGCAGGTGCAGGTGGCGATCCGCCCGCCGGAGCGCGCGGACTGATGGATCATATCGGGCGGCCCGATCCAGTGCCGCTTTCCGACGCGGACCATCCGGCCCGGCCGCGCGCCGGCGCCATGGATGCGCTGGGCCTGGCGCTACGCTTGGCCTGGCGGCAGCTGCGTTCCGACCGTGCCAGGCTGATGACCGCGGTGGCGGGCGTGATGTTCGCCTGCGTGCTGGTCTTCATGCAGCTGGGCTTCAAGGGCGCGCTGTTCGACAGCGCCACCAACCTGCTGAACTCCATGCGCGCGGACCTGTTCCTGATGCACCCGATGACGGAGGCGAGCTTCCGCCCCGAGCACATCCCCCGTGCGCGCGCCTGGCAGGCGCTGGCCGATGCCGATGTGGCGCAGGCGGTGCCGATCTACATGGCCCAGGCCTCCATGCGGAACCCGGAGAGCGGCCGGCGGCGCACGGTGCAGGTGATCGGCCTGGACGTGACGGCGAACGCCGTGCGGTTCGAGGGGCTGGCGCCGCTGACCGCCGCGCTGACCCGCCCCGACACCTTCGCCTTCGACAACCGCTCCCGCCCCGAATTCGGCCCGGTGGGAGAGATGTTCGCGGCCCATGGGCCCTTCCGGGTGCAGATCGGCACCCGGATGTTCGAGCTGGTGGGCATGATCGACATCGGCCCCAGCTTCGGCGCGGACGGCAATGCGGTGATGAGCGAGGTGAATTTCCGCCGCATCTTCTCCCGCGATCCGGCGCAGACCGATCTGGTGGCGCTGCGCCTGCGCCCCGGCGCCGATCTGGGCGCGGTGCAGGCCCGGCTGCAGGCGCTGCTGCCCGATGACGTGCTGGTGCTGACCCACCCCGAACTGGTCGCCGCCGAGCGCGCCTATTGGGAGAACGGCACGCCGATCGGCTTCATCTTCCTGTTCGGCTCGGTGATGGGCCTCGTGGTGGGGATGGTGATCGTCTATCAGATCCTGTTCGCCGATATCGCTGGGCACCTCAGCGAATACGCCACGCTGAAGGCCATGGGGTATTCCAACCTGTATCTGTCGGGCGTGGTGCTGGGGGCGGCGATCATCCTGGCGGTGATCGGTTTCATCCCGGGCTTCGTCACCTCCCTGTTCCTGTACGACGTGGTGGCCAAGGGCACCTTCCTGCCGCTGGGCATGCCGGTGGAGCGCGCGGTGGGCGTCTTCGCGCTGATCTTCGGCATGTGCTTCACGGCGGGGCTGCTGGCCATGCGCAAGCTGCGCGATGCCAACCCGGCGGACATGTTCTGATGGAAGCGCCGCTCGACCTGTCCAACGTCACCTTCAGCTATGGTGATGGCGAGTTGCGCCGCCAGGTGCTGAAGGATGTCTCGCTCTCGGTCGCGCCGGGGGAGATCGTGCTGCTGACCGGCCCTTCGGGTTCCGGCAAGACCACGCTGCTGACGCTGATCGGCGCGCTGCGCGGCATGCAGGAAGGCAAGTGCCGGGTGCTGGGCCAGGAATTGCTGGGCGCCGGAGAGGCGGATCGCGTGCGGCTGCGCCGGCGCATCGGCTTCATCTTCCAGAACCACAACCTGCTGGGCTTCCTGACCGCGCGGCAGAATGTGGCGATGGCGCTGGAACTGCATGGCGGGCTGAACGACACCGCCCGGCTGAAGCGCGCGGGTGAGATGCTGGCGGCTGTGGGCCTGGCCGACCATGCGGACAAGCGCCCGTCCCAGCTTTCGGGCGGGCAGCGGCAGCGCGTGGCGGTGGCCCGCGCGCTGGTGGCCGAACCCGGGCTGGTGCTGGCCGATGAGCCGACGGCCGCCCTTGACCGCGCCTCGGGGCAGGAGGTGGTGCACCTGCTGTCCGACCTCGCGCGGCGGCGCGGCACGCCCATCCTGCTGGTGACGCATGATCCGCGCATCCTGGACATCGCCGACCGCATCGTGGCGATGGAGGATGGGCGCATCATCCAGGCGGACGCGGCGGGGCATTGAGGCGGTAGAGCAGGTGTTCCCGCAGCGGGTGGCCCTCGGCCAGGCGCGGGTGCTGGAACCGGCCATCGGCGCGCATGCCGAGCCTCTCCATCAACCCCCAGGACCGTTCGTTGGCGGGCACGGTGAAGGCCACGATCTCCTTCAGGCCCAGCGGCCCGAAGCCATGGGCCAGCGCGGCCCGGGCGGCCTCCCCGGCATAGCCCTGGCGCTGATGCGCCGCCATGAAGCGCCAGCCGATCTCGACCGGCGGGTCGGCGGGATCGGCCCAGGGGATGGCGGGCCACAGGATGCGCACCAGCCCGCATAGCCCGATGACGCCCGGGGCCTCCCGCCGCTCCACTGCCCAGAAGCCATAGCCATCGCGGGCGATGCGCAAGGTCATGCCATCCAGGAATGCATCGGATTCCGCGCGGGTCAGGGTGGCGGGGAAATGGCGCATCACCTGCGGGTCGGCGTTCATGGCGGCGAGGGCGGGGCGGTCTTCCTCCCGCCAGGGGCGCAGCCTGAGGCGTGCTGTCTCGATCATGGGCACAGCCTATCCTGGCGCGGCCGCTTCGGGCCATGCCCCATGCTTGTGCCGTGGCGGGGCAGGGGCATCATGGCGGCAACGGACGGAGCGGTGGGATGGAGTGCGATTTTCTGGTGATCGGTGCCGGTTCGGCGGGGGCGGTGCTGGCCAACCGGCTATCGGCCAACCCCGCCCACCGCGTAGTGCTGCTGGAGGCCGGCGGGCCGGACCGCGACCCGCTGCTGCGCATCCCCGGCGCGGTCGCCCGCAACGTGAAGGCGCCGCAGCACAACTGGAACTATTTCAGCGAGCCGGAGCCCGAGCTGAACGACCGCCGCATCTTCTGCGCGCGCGGCAAGGTGCTGGGGGGCTCCAGCAGCATCAACGGCATGATCTACATCCGCGGCCATGCGCGCGATTACGATTACTGGCGCCAGGCCGGCTGCGTGGGCTGGAGCTATGACGATGTGCTGCCTTATTTCCGCAAGTCGGAGGCCAATGAACGCGGCGCCGACACGTATCACGGCGGCGACGGGCCGCTGACGGTCACGCTGGGCCGCCCGGTGCCGCCGGTCTGCGAGGCCTTCCTGGAGGCCGCCCGCGCCGAGGGTTTCCGCGCGCCCGTCGATTTCAACGGCGAGAGCCAGGAAGGCTTCGGCCATTACGACACCACCACCCGCGACGGCCTGCGCTGGAGCACGGCGCGCGCCTTTCTCGACAGCGCGCGGTCCCGCCCGAACCTGACTATCCTGACCCGCGCCGAGGCCGAGACCCTGACCTTCGACGGGCTGCGCTGCACCGGCGCGCGGGTGCGCCAGGGCGAGCGCGCCATCGACATCCGCGCGGTGCGGGAGACGGTGGTGAGCGCCGGCGTGTTCAACTCGCCCAAGCTGCTGATGCTGTCGGGTATCGGCGATGCGCGGGCCCTGCGGGAGCTGGGGATCGAGCCCCTGCTGGACCGCCCCTCGGTGGGGCGGAACCTGCAGGATCATCTCTCCTACCGGCTGGGCTATGCCTGCATCGGGCCGGTCACGGCCTATGCCCACACGCGGCCGCTGCGCGGGGCCTGGGCGGTGCTGCAATTCCTGTTCCGCCGCAAGGGCATCCTGACCAACACGCCGTTCTCCACCGGCGGGTTCTTCGCCTCCGAGCTGGGGATGGAAGTGCCCGACATGCAGCTGGGCATGGCGATCGGGCTGATGCCCGATGTGGGCAACCTGCCGACGCGGGAGGGCTTCACCCTGACCGTGCGCCAGGGCCGCCCGGCCAGCACGGGCGAGGTCACGCTGCGTTCCCGCGATCTGGCCGAGGCGCCGGTCATCCGCCCGCGCTACCTCAGTGACCCGCATGACCTGACGGTGCTGCTGCGCGGTGTGAAGCGTATCCGCGCGCTGATGGAAAACCCCGCGATCCGGCGTCTGGTCTCCGAGGAGTTGCTACCAGGGCCGGGGGTCGTGGACGATGCGGGGCTGATCGCCAGCATCCGCGAGATCGCCAGCACCACCCATCATTTCATCGGCACCTGCCGGATGGGCGGCGACGAGGCCAGCGTGGTGGACCCGCAACTGCGGGTGCGGGGGCTGGGCGGGCTGCGGGTGGCCGATGCCTCCATCATGCCAATGCATATCAACGGCAACACCAACGCCGCCTCGATCATGATCGGGGAGAAGGCGTCGGACATGATCCTGGCCGCCTGATTCCGCTTGCTGCTTCCCCGAACGCTCGTGATGCTGCGGGCGGAATCGGGAGACGGAAGAATGCTCAGGATACTGGCTATGGCCGCGTTGGGCCTGGGGCTGCTGGCGGCGCCCGCGCGCGCGCAGAACACGCTGGATGCGGTCCGCGCGCGCGGCACGCTGAATTGCGGGGTGAACACCACCACCCCGGGCTTCGCCACCATTGATTCGCGCGGGCAGTGGGTGGGCATGGTGGCCGACCTGTGCCGGGGCATGGCGGCGGCCATCTTCGGCGACGCCACCAAGGTGCGCTTCGTGCCGCTGACCTTCGCCACCCGCTTCACGGCGCTCGGCGCCGGCGAGGTGGATGTGCTGACGCTGACCAGCACCCACACAGTGCTGCGCGACACCACGCTGGGCATCCGCTTCACCACCAACTACTTCTACGACGGCCATGGCTTCATGGTCCGGCGCAGCGTCAACGCGCAGCGCGTGCGCGATCTGGCGGGGGCCAGCATCTGCATCCTGCAGGGCACCACCAACGAGCAGATCACCACCGAATACTTCCGCGGCCTGAACCTGCAGATCAGCCCGGTGCTGTTCGCCGAGCAGGACCAGGTGGTGCGCGCGCTCGAATCCGGCCGCTGCGATGCCTATGGCATGGATGCCTCGGGCCTGGCCGCCGCCCGCGCGGGCCTGACCAAGCCCGACGATTGGGTGATCCTGCCCGAGCGCTTCAGCAAGGAGCCCTACACCATCGTCACCCGGCGCGGCGACGAGAACTGGTTCGACATCGTGCGCTGGTTCACCTTCGCGCTGATCGAGGCGGAGGAGCAGGGCGTGACCGCCGCCAATGCCGAGCAGATGCGCGCCAGCAGCACGGACGCCAATGTCCGCCGCCTGTTGGGAGCCTTGCCCGAGGTGGGCCAGGCGCTGCGGCTGGACCCGAACTGGGCCTACAACGCCATCCGCGCCATCGGCAATTACGGCGAACTGTATGAGCGCCATTTCGGCCCCGCCACGGCGGTGGCCATGCCGCGCGGCCAGAACGAGATCTGGACCCGGGGCGGCTTGCTCTACGCGCCGCCCTTCCGTTGATTGCCTGACAAAGAAGAAAACGCATCTTCTTTTGGCAGAAAACCGCTTCCCGGTGCTGAAGCATGGGCCGGGAGGCAGGAACTTCACGGGCGGGACATGCCACAAGGCTTGACCCGCCCCACCGCGCCCGCCTTCACTACTCGCGGGAAAACGCCGGCTCGTGGTCGAGACTGGAACAACAGGGAGATATTCATGATCAAACGGAGCCTCATGGCTGCCGGCGCTGCGGTTTGCGCGCTGTTCGGTATGGTTGCCCCCGCCTCGGCGGGGCCGACCCTCGATGCCATCCGCCAGCGCGGCCAGTTGGTCTGCGGCATTCCCACCGGCGTGGCGGGCTTCGCCCAGCCGGACAGCCGGGGCGTGTGGCAGGGGTTGGACGCGGACCTGTGCCGTGGTCTGGCGGTGGCGATCTTCAACGACCCCACCAAGGTGCGCTTCTCGCCGCTGTCCTCCTCCACGCGCTTTACGGCGCTGGGCTCGGGTGAGGTGGATGTGCTGTTCCGCACCTCGACCCAGACCATGCTGCGCGACACCACGCTGGGCCTGCGCCATGTCACCACCTATTTCTACGATGGCCATGGCTTCATCGTGCGCGCCGACAGCGGCATTCGTCAGGCGCGGGAACTGCGCGACGCGACGATCTGCCTGACGCAGGGCACGACGAATGAGCAGGTGACGGCGGACTACTTCCGCTCCGTCAACGTGCCGTTCCGCCCCGTGCTGTTCGAGCGTCTGGACCAGATCATCCCGGCGCTGCAATCGGGCCGCTGCGATGCCTTCGGCACCGATGCCTCCCAGCTGGCCGCGACCCGTTCCGTGATGCCCAACCCGCGTGACTGGGTGATCCTGGACGAGCGCTTCAGCAAGGAGCCCTACGCCGCCTATATCCGCCGTGGCGACGACGACTGGTTCGACGTTGTGCGCTGGTACACCACCGCGCTGATCGAAGCCGAGGAGCAGGGCGTGACCGCCGCCAATGCCGAGCAGATGCGCGCCACCAGCACCAACGCCAACACCCGCCGCCTGCTGGGCGTGACGCCGGAGCTGGGCGAGAGCATCAAGCTGGATCGCAACTGGGCCTATAATGTCATCCGCGCCCTGGGCAATTACGGCGAGATCTATGAGCGCCACATGGGCGAGCGCACGCCGGTGAACCTGCCACGCGGGCCGAACCGCCTGTGGACCCAGGGCGGGCTGCTCTACGCCCTGCCGATGCGCTGACGCGGCTGGCGCCCGGTGGCCGTTCACCGGGCGTCAATCCGGCGCGCGTAGATGTGATTCCGGTTGTGTGGCACCGGGTGGGCTAATGTGCTCAGTCCTGTCCGGTGGGGCCGGAGTTTCCTTCTATGCGTATCATCACCTGCCTAGTGCAGGAGCACGACCTGTGGCTGGTCGGCTTGGCGGCGCTGATGTGCGGGCTGGGATCGCTCGTCACCATCCGCCTGTTCCTGCAGACCCGCGACGCCGAGAGGCCAGCCAGGCCCGCTTGGCTGTTCCTGGCCGCGGTGGCGGCCGGCTCCACCATCTGGTGTACCCATTTCGTGGCGATGCTGGCCTATCGGCCGGGGCCCGCCGTCTCCTATGAACCCCTGCTGACGGCGGCTTCCTTCGCGGTGGCGGTGCTGGGGGCGGGGCTGGGCCTGCTGCTGGCCGTCCGGCAGGGGCCGCTGCTGGGCGGCGCGGTCTTCGGCGGCGCCATCACCCTGATGCACTACACCGGCATGATGGCCTTCGGCGTGCAGGGGGTAGTGCTGTGGTCGGTGCCCTATGTGGTGGCGTCGGTCATCGCGTCCTCCGTGTTCGCGGCGGCGGCGTTCCAGGTGGCGGCCCAAGGCGGTAGGCTGGCCGCGACGGCCCTGCTGGTGCTGGCCATCGTGGCGCTGCACTTCACCGGCATGGCGGCGCTGGAGATCATTCCTCTCGCCCCCGCCGAGGGCGGACATGGTGGCCAGGACACGACAACGGTGCTGGCCCTGGGTGTTGCCGCCGTGGGTTTCCTGATGCTGGGTACGGGGGTCGCCAGCTATCTGCTGGACCGGGATGCGCGCTTCCGCGCCGAGCGCCGCCTGCGCGCCCTGGTGGAAGGTGCCGTGGACGGCATGGCGGTGGAGCGCGGTGGCCGCATTCTGGAGGCCAACGCCGCCCTGGCCGCCCTGCTGGAAACCCCGCGTGAGGCCCTGCTGGGCACCCCCTTGCATGGCTATCTGGAGCACAAGGGTGAGATCCCGCCCGGCACGTTGCTGCGCAGCATGGCCCAGCCCCGGGGCGGCAAGCCCTTTCCGGTGGAACTCGCCTCCCGCCAGGAGGATGGGCTGCTGATCCATGCCATCCGCGATGTGCGGCCGCGCCTGGCGCAGGAACGGCGCATCGCCCATCTGGCCCGAAACGACAGCCTGACGGGCCTGCCCAACCGCGCCTCCTTCCTGGAAAGGATCGAGGCCGCCGCCGCGGCCCTGAGCACCACGGAGCAACTGGCCCTGCTGGCCATCGACCTGGACCGCTTCAAGGAGGTAAACGACCTGCACGGCCACGCCGCCGGCGACACGGTGCTGAAGACCCTGTCCCTGCGCATGCGCCAGGCGCTGCAGGGCGAGGAATTCCTGGCCCGCATGGGCGGCGATGAGTTCGTGGCCCTCGCCCCCGTGGCCGGCAGCGCGGAGGCGGAGGAATTCGCCCAGCGCCTGCACCGCCAGCTGAACACCCCCGTCTCGATCGGCCATACGGAGGTGGTGTGCGGCGGCAGCATCGGCATCGCGCTGATGCCGCAGGATGCGCGCACCACCAGCACCCTGATGAACAACGCCGATCTGGCCATGTACCGGGCCAAGGGCAACCCGGCCAAGCGCGTCTGCTTCTATGAGGAGACGATGGACCAGGCGGTGCGCGCTCGCCGCCAGACCATGCAGGAGCTGCGTGAGGCCCTGGCCCGGCGCCAGTTCCGTCTGCACTACCAGCCCCAGGTGGAAATCAGCACCGGCGCCATCAACGGGTATGAAGTGCTGCTGCGCTGGCAGCACCCCGAGCGTGGCGCGATCCCACCCAGCGAATTCATCCCGATGGCCGAGGAGACCGGGCTGATCCTGCCCATCGGCGACTGGGTGCTGCGGGAGGCCTGCCGCGAGGCCGCGCGCTGGCCCATTCCCTACCGGATCGCGGTGAACCTGTCCGCCGTGCAGCTGGTGCCCGACCTGCCGCGCGCCGTGGCCCGGGCCCTGGCCGATTCCGGTCTCGCACCCGCCCGGCTGGAGCTGGAAATCACCGAGACCTCCCTGATCCGCGATCCCATGCGCACCACGCGCCTATTGCAGGAGCTGAAGGCGCTCGGCGTGTCCATCGCCATGGATGATTTCGGCACGGGCTATTCCTCGCTGTCCACGCTGCGGGCCTTCCCGTTCGACAAGATCAAGCTCGACCGCTCCTTCATGGCGGAGCTGGAGAGCAGCCCGGACGCGCGCGCCATCATCCGCGCCGTGCTGACGCTGGGCGAAAGCCTGAACATCCATGTGCTCGCCGAGGGGGTGGAAACCGCCGAGCAACTGGAATTCCTGCGCCAGGAAGGCTGCGCGGAGGTGCAGGGCTTCCTGCTCGGCCGCCCGGCGCCGATGGCCGACCAGTCTCCGGCGCAGCCGGAGTTACGGATGGCCGCCGGCTGATCAGATCGTGGGCATGGCCTGCGACAGCCGCCCGCCCAGGCGCAGCGGTGCCACGCCGGTGGCAAGCCCCGTCGTGTCGTCCGTGACGACGAAGATGCCGCACAGCGTGGCATCGCCCTCGGCGGGGGCCAGCTTCTCGGTCGGCACCTTGCGCCAGAACCGCAGGGAGGCGGCGCCCTTCTGCATGCCGATCACGCTGTCATAGTCGCCGCACATGCCCGCATCGGTCATGTAGGCGGTGCCGCCGGCCAGGATCTGGTGGTCGGCGGTGGGGGTGTGGGTGTGGGTGCCCACCACCAGGCTGACCAGCCCGTCGAAGCTGTGGCCCATGGCGGCCTTCTCGCTGCTGGCCTCGGCATGCACATCGATGATGGCCGCCTGCACGGATTTGCCCAGCGGGTGGGCCTGCACCTCGGCCTGCACGGCGCGGAAGGGGTCGTCCACCGGCTCCATGAACAGCCGGCCCAGAACGTTCACTACCAGGGCCTTGCGGCCATCGCCCAGCACGGCGACGAAGCTGCCCTTGCCCGGGGTGCCGGGCGGATAGTTGGCGGGGCGGATCACCCGGGGCTCCTGGTCGATCCAGGGGATGATTTCCTTGCGGTCCCAGCTGTGGTTGCCCAGCGAGACGACATCGGCGCCGGCGGTGAAGAAGGCGCGCGCCATCTCGGGCGCCAGGCCGAAGCCGTGGCTGGCGTTCTCGCCGTTCACCACCACCAGGTCGGCGCGCAGCCTGGATTTCAGTTCCGGCAATTGCGCGGTCAGCGCATCCCGGCCGGACCGGCCCACCACATCGCCCAGGAACAGAATGCGCAAGATAACCCCCGATGGAACAGGCTGCGCGGGATAGCGCCCGCGGGGCCGATGGGAAAGTGGGAATCAGCCGTCCCGATTCGCCAGCCAGGCCTCGATCCAGCTGGTGCCGCGTTTCGGGTTCCAGGCGGCCATGTCCAGCGCGGGCGGGGCGATGGGCCTGATACGCCCGGGATGCAGGGCCAGCAGCCCGGCCTGGGCGGGGGAGGGGCCCAGCACCACGGCGGGCACCCCCGCCAGCAGCGCGCCGAGTGCGAGGCCCGGCGCCGCCCCGCAATCCAGCAGGGCCGGAGTTCCGCCATTCCAGCCGCCCGCGCGCAGCAGCGCGAGAAAGCCGGGCGCGCCCAGCGCCCCCGCCGCCCCGGGTGCCGAGAGCAGCGTGACGGGCCGCCCGTGTTGCAGAACCACCCGCACATGATCCATGCCATGCACAATCACCGCTGGTGGCCATGCAGCCGGGCCTTGCATGGGGCAGGCGTGCATGCGAACCCTCCTGACACGTTGCGACACATGACGCCAAGGGGGGCTGCACGGTGGAGATGACGACCGATCCCGCGTTCCAGGCCGCCCAGCGGCTGGAGATCGCGGTGGAGAAGCTGGTGGGGGCCATCGAGGGCCGGCTGGCCGCGATGCAGGCCGCCGCCGCCCAGGCCGCGGCCGACAGCGTGCCGCGTGCCGAGGTGGCGGCACTTTCCGCGCGGCTGGATGCCGCCATGGCCCAGCTGCGCCAGGCGCTGATGGGCCAGGACAATGAGGATGAGGGGTAGACCATGGGACAAGTCAGCGTCCGGGTGAATGGCTACACCCACACCATCGGCTGCAAGGATGGCGAGGAGCAGCATGTGCGCGACCTCGTGGCCAGCATCGACGCGAAGGTCGGGCTGATCCGCCAGATGGGCGGGCAGTTCTCGGAATCGCGGATGCTGCTGCATGTCGCGCTGCTGCTGGCCGATGAGCTGGGCGACATGCGCATCGAGATGGCACGGCGGGAAAACGGCGAACCGCCGCCGGTGCCCGCCCCCACGGCCGATCCGCGGCTGGCCGAGCGGCTGGCGCGCATCGCCGAACGCATCGAAGGCATTGCAACCAGCCTCGAGCGGCCCTAAGTCCTAGGGGCGAGGCTGGCCATCACGCCAGGCAAGACATGCCCGGGGCCTACCAGCATCTCCCGGGAGCTGGCGCTATCAGGATCGTGGTCCTGGTATTCCGGCACCCACCTTGTCTAGGACAGGGCCATCGGGAGCATGCAAACGCCAGCGGCTGGTTGGCTTCGCGCTTTTCCGGGTTTGAGAGATGGATGATCCGGCGCTGACCGCCGCCAAGAAGGCGATGCGGGACGACATGCTGGCCCGGCGCCCCGCCCTGGTGACGCCCGGTGCCGGAGAGGCGCTGGCTCAGGCGCTGCTGCGCGATGCGCCCCCGCCCCATGGCGCGCGCATCGGCGGCTTCTGGCCGATGGGCGAGGAAATCGACATCCGCCCCCTGCTGCACGCCCTGTACCGGCGCGGCCATGCCATTCTGCTGCCGCTGACCACACCGCGCGGCCAGCCGCTGGAATTCCGCCACTGGCACCCGGGGGCCGCGATGCAGCCGGGGCGCTTCGGCACGTCCTTCCCGGCGCGCGGAGAGGCGGGCGAGCCCGACTGGTTTCTGGTGCCGCTGCTGGCCTTCGACGCGCGCGGCTTCCGGCTGGGCTATGGCGGCGGGTATTACGACCGCACCCTGGCCCGGGCGGCGGGGGCCACGCGCATCGGCGTGGCCTATGCCGGGCAGGCGGTGCCGGCGGTGCCCATCGGCGCGCATGACATTCCCTTACACGCCGTGGCGACAGAGCGCGGCGTGTCAGTGCCGGTCGAAGGCTGACAGGCTCATCGCGCCCGGCAGGGCGCGCCGTGCCGCCGCCCGCGCCAGGCCCCGGCCCACGCTGATCGCCACATCGCGCAGCCGCAGCGGTTCCTGCAGCATGCCCAGGCTGGACATCAGCTGGGGCGAGCGCGGGTCATGCCCGTAGCTGGAGGAAATCAGCACCAGCTCGATCGCCGGGCCCACGCCGTTCAGGATATTGGCGGCGATGGTCAGGCCCTCGCCCTCCAGCAGGGTGATGTCGGCCAGCACCACGCCGATCTCGGGGTGCCGCAGCAGCAGGTCGGCCGCCTCGGAGGCCGTTTCGGCCAGATGCACGGTCACATCGCGCCGCCGCAGCAGGGCGGCGACCTCGTCCAGCACATCCACCTCGGTATCCACCACCAGCACGGACAGGTCCCGCCGCAGGATGGGGTACTGCACCTTCGTGGAAACAAGGGTGGGTATCGCCTTGGAAAACGCGGATTTCTTCGGAACGGTATTCATGCTGGCTCACCTGCCTCTTGAGAAATCACTTGAAGAAGCATTTCCGGGTTTTCCTGAAGAAACCCACAAAATGCGCCTCTCGGCACAGTGATGGCGGAAATCGGGTTGCGGGTGGTGCCGTGTTTTGTAGATAGTCCGCGACACAGCGGCTCACATGTCGTTGATCACTGTTTTCCTGATGGCTGGGGGGCCGGAATGGACGCAGTGAACTTCATCCGCGATCTTAACCTCTGGGGGATAGAGGGATGGTTTCGCTACAAATGTCTGCTGCCCAGCAGCAGGCGCCGGGCCCTGTGCCCGGTCCTTTGGCCGAACAGGGCCTGGTGCCACCCGCCGCGAATGACGCGGCCGTGGGGCCCGTCATTCTCGTCGCCGACGACGAAACGGAACTGACCGACGAGATCTGCGACTATTTGTCGCGCTATGGTCTGCAGCCGGTGCCGGTGAACAGCTTCGCCGATTGCATGAAGGTGCTGACCACCCGCACGGTGGACGCCATCGTGCTGGACCAGCGCTTCGGCCCGGTGGACACGCTGCCGCTGCTGCCCACGCTGCGTGGGCTGACGCAGGCGCCGATCCTGATCCACACCGGCAACCGCGAGGAAACCGACCGTGTGCTGGGCCTGGAGCTCGGCGCGGACGATTTCGTGCTGAAGCCGGTCTCGGGCCGGGAGCTGGTAGCGCGCCTCAGGGCCCGGCTGCGCAGCGCACCGCCCAAGGTGGCGGCCAATGCGCCGGCCCCCGCCCCCGTGGTGGCGGCACCCGTGCCCGCGGCACCGCTGGTGGCACCCAGCGCGCCCGCGATGGAAAGCACCGGCTGGCGCGTGGTGCCCAGCGAACGCCGGGCCTATCGCCCCGACGGCAGCGTGGTGCGCCTGACCACGGCGGAATTCGACACGCTGGTGGCGCTGGCCTCCAAGCCTGGCGAGGTCCGCTCGCGGGAGGAACTGACGCGCATCGTGTTCCGCCGCACCTGGCGGCCCGGCGACCGGTCGGTGGACAACGCGATCCTGCATCTGCGGCAGAAGCTGGCGCCCGATATGGGCGAGGGCTGCATCGCGACCGTGCGGCAGCTCGGCTACGTCTTCACCGGCTTCGGGAACGCCTGAGCCACATCCCCATCGCCCCCCCGGCGTGCCCCGGCCCTGCCGCGCCTCCCCGATGGAGACGCGCGGCAGGGCCGGTGTTGTTTCAGCCCCGGGCCAGCGTGTCTTTTTCCAGCGGATCGGTCGCGGGCGGGCGGCTGCGCTGGAAGGTCAGGATCGCCTCCGCGCCCCCGCCACCCGGGCGGTTGCCCAGGGAAATGCCGCCGCCGAAGCGCAGCATGATGGACCGGCACAACGGCAGGCCGAGCCCCGTGCCCTTGGTCGCGGGCTTGGTGGAGAAGAACGGGTCGAACACCCGCTCCAGCGCTTCCTCCGGGATACCGGTGCCGGTGTCGCGGATGATCAGGCGGATCTCGTGCGGCTCGAAGCCCGGCTCGGCGGTGATGGTCAGGCGGTGGGCCGCGCCCTCCCGGCCCAGCATCGCGTCCTTGGCGTTCAGGCACAGGTTCATCAGCACCTGTTCCACCAGCACGGGCTGGCCGCGCACGGTGGGCAGGTTGGCGGGCAGGCGCACATCCGCCGTGATGTTCGCGTCCTTCAGGTTGGAGGCGATCAGCCCCAGCGCCCCCTGCACCGCATTGGGCAGGGAGACGGGTTCCAGCACCGCCGCCTCCAGCCGGGCGAAGCTGCGCAGCTGGGCGGCGATGGCCTTGGCGCGCTCGGCCTGGGCGGCGATGCGGCGCAGGCGGGCCAGCGCCTCCGGAATGCCGGCGGCGCCTTCCTCCAGCGCGTCCAGCGCGTTCTCGGCGGCCAGGGACATCACGGCGAGCGGCTGGTTCAGCTCATGCGCCAGCCCCGCGGCCATGGCGCCGCGCGCCGCGACCCGGCTGGCATTGTCGGCCTGGGCCGCGAATTCGCGCTCCCGCGTCACGTCGCTCAGGCAGCCCAGCAGGTCCACGGTGCTGCCGTGGCGGGCGACGATGCGGGCGGCGTCGCGCAGCCACATCCAACTGCCGTCGGGGCGGCGCAGCCGGTATTCCACCACGGCTTCCTCGCCCGCCGCATCGGGTTCGGCCAGACGTTCCAGCAGCGGTTCGCCGGGCGGATAGCTGCTCCAGTCGATGCTGCGGCTCCATTGGGCCGCGTCCTGGAAATGCGCGGGCTCCCAGCCGGTGATGTCGCGGATGGCGGGGTTCACGGCGGTGATGTGCACCTCGGCCTCGCCGCCGGCATGCAGCACGCGGGCGGCATAGGCGCCGGCGGGCAGGGCTTCGATCAGGGCGGCGGCGGTGCGGGCGGGCAAGGGGGCGGGGCGGGGCGCCGGGCGCCCGGGCGCGGCGGAAGGGGCGGAAGGCGGCGTGGGCGCGGCTTCCATCGGTTCCTCGGTCTCGGCGCCGCGCGCGTCCTGGCGCAGCACCCGGTGGAACAGCCACAGCAGCGCCAGCCCCGTGAAGCAGGTCACGGCCCCGGCCAGCCCCAGCACCACCAGCGACCCCCGGGACAGTAGGCCGCCGCGCGCGATCTCCATTGTGGCCAGCACCACCAGGTCATAGCCGGGCACCTGGGCCGAGGCGTAGCTGATGGTGCGCCGGCCGCCCGGCTCGGGCAGGCTGACGCGGCGTTCCCCGGTGCCGCCGGCCGCGGGCTCGGGCATCAGCGCCGCGTCCAGCCGGTTCAGCGCGGGGTTGACCTGGGCGTTGCGGCCGCGCGCCAGCAGGCTGCCGTCGCTGTGGAACAGCATGGTCTGCGGGTCATTGGCGCCCTGCGCGGAGGGCAGGGCCTGACCCAGCCGCGCGGGTTCCAGCAGCGCCAGCGCCACGCCGTCGAACCGCCCGCCGGAGGCCAGGATGGGATAGGACATGACCAGCCCGGCCTGGATGCTGCCGGGCCGCGACAGCAGCGGCGCCATGCGGCCATAGCGGTGGGCGAGCACATTCTCGGCATTGCCCATCCAGCCGGGCAGGGTGGTGCCGGCCTGCCAGGTCACATTGCCCTGGGCGTCGGTCACGGCCAGGGCGCGGATGCCATCCTGCCCGCGCCGGGCCATGTTGGTCAGGGTCACTTCCAGCGCCTCGACCTCGCGGCGATCGCCGCGCGTCAGGGCGCCGGCGCGCTGCTGCAACAGGGACAGGGCGCGGTCGGCCGGTTCCAGGGCGCGGGGAATGGCATCCCGCCCGGCGCGGGCGGCGTTCAGCGTCATGGCTTCCGCCGCGCTGTCCTGCTGCCTTGTCTCGCCGCCCAGCACATCCAGCGTGCTGGACCAGGTGAAGATGATGACGGTGGCGCCGAACAGGCAGGCCAGCAGCAGCGTCGCGCGGCTGAGGAAGCGGCGGCCCGCTGCGTAGCGTCCGGTGGGGAGGGGCGCGCCCCCTGTATCCCCCCGCGGCTCCACCGCCATCCGCATGCTAAGCCTTTTCTCCTGCGCCTCGTCGCTGCACCATGGGCCCATGCCAGCGTCGTGGCCGTGCCTCGATGCACTGAAAGCTCACCGTCGGGCGAATCGCCCGTTGCACGCCACCATCGCTGTAAAGTGATGCAAGCACCACTGATTCGCTACCGCGCCCGAGAAGTTACAAGGCGTTCCGGGCACGAATGTAAGGGAGGAATGAACATGATGGACCATTCGGCGACAAATCCGTGCATCATCGGCTGGTCGCATAGCCGCTTCGGCAAGCTGGAGGAGGCGCCGGACACCGAGGCGCTGATCGGCCTCGTGGCCCGCCAGGCCATCGAACATGCCGGGCTGGAACCGCGCGATATCGACGCGGTGTTCCTCGGCCATTTCAACGCGGGTTTCCAGAAGCAGGATTTCACCGCCTCGCTGGTGTTGCAGGCGGTGCCGGAACTGCGCTTCCGCCCCGTCACCCGGTATGAGAACGCCTGCGCGACGGGTTCCGCCGCCATCCACGGCGCGCTGGATTTCCTGGGCGCCGGGCGCGGCAAACGGGTGCTGGTGGTGGGGGCGGAGAAGATGACCGCGACCCCGGGGCCGGAGGTGGGCGAGATCCTGCTGAAGGCCAGCTATCTGAAGCAGGAAGGCGAGATCGCCGGCGGCTTCGCGGGCGTGTTCGGCCGCATCGCCGATGCCTATTTCCAGCGCCATGGCGACCAGTCCGACGCGCTGGCCACCATCGCCGCCAAGAACCACGCCAATGGCGTGAACAACCCCTATGCCCAGATGCGCAAGGACCTGGGCTATGCCTTCTGCCGGGCCGAGAGCGAGAAGAACCCCTTCGTCGCCCCGCCGCTGAAGCGCACCGATTGTTCGCTGGTCAGCGATGGCGCGGCGGCGGTCGTGATCGCGGCGGGCGATGCGGCGGAGGGGGCGGCGCGCGCCGTGCGTTTCCGCGCCACCGCCCATGTGCAGGATTTCCTGCCGATGGCCAGCCGCGACATCATCCGCTTCGAGGGCCCGCGCGAGGCCTGGGCGCGGGCGCTGTCGGCCGCGGGCCTCACGCTGGGCGACCTCTCCTTCGCCGAGGTGCATGACTGCTTCACCATCGCCGAATTGCTGATTGGCGAGGCGATGGGCCTGGCCTCCGAAGGCCAGGGCGCCCGTCCGGTGCTGGAGGGCGTCACGGCCAAGGATGGCAGGCTGCCGCTGAACCGCTCCGGCGGGTTGAAGGCGAAGGGGCACCCGATCGGGGCCACGGGCGTGTCCATGCACGCCATCACCGCCATGCAGCTGTGCGGCGAGGCGGGGGACATGCAGCTGCCCCGCGCCGATGTGGCCGGGGTTTTCAACATGGGGGGTGCCGCCGTGGCGAACTATGTCTCGATCCTGGAGCGCGTGTGACAGCCTCTTGAAACCGTAGGGCGCCGCGCCATTTCCCGCACTGTCAGGCAGGATTTGGCTGTCTGGCAGCTTTGCCTTCCTCAACCTTGGACTTGAGGGCCGCCCCTGAGACCCCCCTGTGGGGCGCATGGGGTGGCCCTTTTTTCGTGCGTCAATCGGCCTGGATGCCGTTGGCGCGGATTACCTGCCGCCAGCGCGTGAGCTCGCTGGTGATCAGGGCCGTATAGCCGTCCGGGCCCAGCGTGCCGGGGCGCACCCCGATGCCGGCCAGGCGCTGCTGCACGGCCGGGGCGGCCAGTGCTTCCTGCAGCGCGGCGTCCCAGCGTTCCACCAGGGCGCCCGGCACCCCGGCCGGGAGGGAGAAGCCGAACCAGTTGCTGCTGGTCACGCCCGGCAGGCCGAGTTCCTGGAAGGTGGGCACATCGGCCAGGGTGCTGTCGCGGGTGTCCTCGCTCTGGGCGATGGGGCGCAGGCGCCCGCCCCGGAAATGGCCCAGCGCCGTCGGCAGGCTTTCCATCACGCAGGGCACCTGGCCCGCGATCACATCCGTCATCGCCGCCGCCGAGCCGCGATAGGGCACATGCGTCAGCTCGATGCCGGTTTCCTGCTTCAGCAACTGGCCCACCAGATGGTTCATCGTGCCGTTGCCGCCGGTGGCATAGACCATGCCGCCGCGCCAGGCCTGGGCCATGAAGTCCGCGAAATCCCGCATCGGGGATTCCCCGTTCACCGCGAGCACGGAGGGGAAGCTGCCCACCAGATGCACATGGGTGAAATCCGCCAGCGGGTCATAGGGCACGTTGCGGTACAGCACCGGCCCGATCCCGTGCGAGGAGGCGGAGGAGATCATCACCGTGTGCGCGTCTCCGCGCGCCTTGGCCACGATGTCCGCCCCCACCATGCCGCCCGCGCCGGGGCGGTTTTCCACCACGATGGGCTGGCCGAAGCGATTGCCGAAATATTCCGCCAGGATGCGGCTGAGGATGTCGGCCGCGCCGCCAGGCGGGAAGTTGATGATCCAGCGGACCGGGCGTTCCGGCCAGGACGCCTGGGCCATGGCGGGGGCGGCAAGGGAGGTCAGCAGCAAGGCGCGGCGCGCGATGCTTGCGGGCTGGGCAGGATGCACAGGGGTTCTCCAGTCCTGGACGTGAACCCCGGCGTTGCGGGCCGGCGCGCGGCTTCCGCCCGGGGTGGGCTCAGCGCAGTGTAATGTCAGACAATCACAGGAGCGCCCCGGAATGGACTTCGATCTGCTGCTGCGCGAAGTGCGCCTGCCCAATTCGGCGCCGGATGCCCCGGCCATGGATATAGGCGTGAGCAAGGGCCGCATCGCGGCCATCGCGCCGCGGCTGGGCGGGGCGGCGGCCGAGGTGGTGCAGGGCGGCGGGCGCATCGTGGGGCCGGGCTTCGTCGAAACCCATATCCACCTGGACAAGACCTGCATCCTGGAGCGCTGCGGCTGCGAGACGCAGCGCTTCCCGCACGGCGCCATGGAGCGCGTCTCGGCCGTGAAGCCGAGCTTCACCATCGAGGACGTGACGGAGCGGGCGAGCCGGACGCTGGAGAAGTGCATCTCCCACGGCTGCACCCGCATGCGCAGCCACGTGGAGGTGGACCCGAAGCTCGGCATGCGCGCCATCGAGGGCATCAAGGCGCTGATCGACCGCTACAAATGGGCGATCGACCTGGAGATCTGCGTCATGCCGCAGGAGGGACTGACCAACTACCCCGGCACCGACGAGCTGATGGTGGCGGCCCTGAAGAACGGCGCCAGCGTGGTCGGCGCCGCCCCCAGCTATGACAGCGACCCGGCCGCGCAGATCCACCGCGTGTTCGAGATGGCGCGCGAGTTCGACGTGGACATCGACATGCACCTGGACAGCGGTGCCTCGGCCGATCACCTGGATTTGTGGCTGGTCTGCGACCTGACGGAGAAATACGGCTATGGCGGGCGGGTGACCATCGGCCATGTCAGCAAACTGTCCACCATCCCGCCCATCGAGATGCTGAAGGTGGCCCGGCGCCTGAAGGATGCGGGGGTGGCGCTGACGGTGCTGCCGGCGACGGACCTGTATCTGGGCGGGCGCCACAAGGACCACAACGTGCCGCGCAGCGTGGCCGACGCCAATGCGCTGATGGAGGCCGGCGTGCTGTGCAACATCGCCAGCAACAACATCCTGAACCCGTTCACGCCGCTGGGCGACGGGCAGATGATCCGCATGGCCAACCTGTACGCCAACATCATCCAGCGCGGCAGCGACCGGGAGATCGCGGCGATCTGGGAGATGGCGGGCGGCAATGGCGCGAAGATCCTGCGCCAGGAGGATTTCGGCGTGGCGGTGGGCAAGCCGGCCGATCTGGTGGTGCTGGATGCCGTCAGCGAGATCGAGGCGATCCGCACCATCGCCCCGGTGCTGCATGTGTTCAAGGGCGGGCGGCGGACGGTGACCCGCGCGCCCGCCGTGTTGCACCGCTAACCGGCCATCCGCCCCAGCACCCGGTCCACGAAGGCCTGGCTCTGCCCCAGATAGGTCTTGGGGTCGGTCAGCCGCAGCACCTCCTCGGGCTTCATGCCGCTGGCCACCGCCGGCTCGGCCAGCAGCAGTTCGGCCAGCGGCCGCCCCTCCGCGATGGCGCGGTCGCAGGCGTGGTTCACCAGATGGTGCGCCGTCCCGCGACCCAGCACCGGGGCCAGGCCCATCATCACCTGCTCGGCCACGATCATGCCGTGGGTGGCGTCCAGGTTCCGCGCCATCCGCACCGGGTCCACCACCAGCCCCTCGATGATGTCGCGGGTGGCCAGCAGCGCGCCATGGGCCAGGTTGAAGGCCTGGCCGACGGCCAGCAGCTCCGTCTGCCAATTGCCGGTGCCGCGCTCGAAATCCTGGGCCATGGCGCCCATCATCTGGCCCACCAGCGCATGCACGCCGCGGGTCTGCGCCTGGACATACTCGCAGGAGATCGGGTTGCGCTTCTGCGGCATGGTGGAGCTGCCGCCGCGCCCGGGCACATGCGCCTCCGACACCTCCCCCAGTTCGGTCTGGCTCATCAGCATCACGTCCAGCGCGATCTTGGAGAGCGAGCCGGTGAGCAGGCCGAGGAAGGACACCGCCTCCGCCAGCCCGTCGCGCGCCACATGCCAGGTGATGTCCGGCACGGCGAGGCCGAGTTCGCGGCCCAGCTCCTCCTGCACCAGCATGGCCTGGTCGCCCAGGCTGGCCAGCGTGCCGGCGGCGCCGCCGAATTGCAGGCGCTCCACGCGCGGGCGCATCTGGTCCAGGCGCTCACGCATCGAGATCAGCGGCGAGAGCCACACCGCCACCTTGTAGCCGAAGGTGACGGGCAGGGCGTGCTGCAGGTGGGTGCGCCCGGCCATCGGCGTATCCCGGTGGCGCTGCGCGAGGCCCGCCAGCGCCGTGTTCAGATACAGCAGGTCCATGCGGATCAGCGCCAGGCCCTGGCGCATCTGCAGCACCAGCGCGCTGTCCATGATGTCCTGCGTGGTGGCGCCCCAATGGGTCCAGCGGCCGGCATCGGGCCCGGCCAGGGCCGAGAGCTGCTTCACCAGCCCCACCACCGGATAGCCGGTGTTGCGGGTGGCGGCCGCCAGCGCCGGCAGGTCCAGCTTGTCCACATCGGCCGCGACCGCGATGGCCTCGGCGGCCTCGGCGGGGATGATGTTCAGGCGTGCCTGGGCGCGGGCCAGGCCCACCTCCACATCCAGCATGCGGGCCAGGAAGGCGCGCTCGCCCATCGCGGCGCGCATCGCGTCACTGCCATACAGGGCGCCCAGGACCGGGGCGTCGGCGGGGTTCACGGTCATGCGGTCAGATATCCAGGAAAACGGTTTCGTCGGCGCCTTGCAGGCGGATGTCGAGGTTCCAGTGGCCGGGCGCCACGGGCTGGGCCAGCAGCGTGCCGCGCCGGGCCTCCGGCACCAGGGCCAGGATGGGGTCGGCCTCGTTCAGCGGCTCGGCCGCGAAATAGGCGCGGGTGGTCAGGTGGTGCATCAGCCCGCGCGCGAAGATGGCCAGCGTGATGTGCGGGGCCTGCAGGGAATTGCCCGGCCCTGGCACCGGCCCGGGCTTCAGGGTTGCGAAGCGGAAACGCCCCGCCTCATCGGTGGCGCAGCGGCCGAAGCCGTGGAAGCCGGCCTCATAGGCGCCATCGGGGCCGGCCTGCCACAGCTCGATCATCGCATCGGCGCAGGGGGCGCCGTCGCCGTCGGTGACGGTGCCGGTCAGGATGATGCGCTCACCGGCCACGCCCGCATTGGGGCCGCCCGCGCGCGTCAGGTCCGCCCATTCGGGGAAGTCGATCAGGTGCCAATATGGGCCAGCGGTCTGGGAAGCGGTGGGCAGGCTCACGTCGGGTTCTCCATCGGCGTGGCCAGCCGCCCGCGCAGCACCATGTCGAAGCGATAGCCCAGCGCGTATTCGGGCTTGGTCACATCCAGGTCGAACTTGGCGATCAACCGTTCCCGCGCACCGGCGGGCACGCCCTGATAGATCGGGTCCAGCTCCAGCAGCGGGTCGCCGGGGAAATACATCTGGGTGATCAGCCGCTGCGCGAAGCCCGCGCCATGCAGGCCGAAATGCACATGCACCGGCCGCCAGGCATTGTGGTGGTTGCGCCAGGGATAGGCGCCGGGGCGGATGGTGGTCAGCGACCAATGGCCCTCGGCATCCGTGAACACCCGCGCCTGGCCGGAGAAGTTGGGGTCCAGCGGCGCGTCATGCTGGTCGCGCGCATGGTGGTAGCGCCCGGCGGCATTGGCCTGCCAGACCTCCAGCATCACGCCGGGCTGGGGGCGGCCATCCTCGTCGGTGATGCGCCCGGCCAGGATGATGCGCTCGCCCATCGCCGCCCGCCCATTGTGGCGGGACATGTCGGCATGGGCCGGATAGGCGGCCGGGGTGAAGCGGGGCGCCGAGGTCTCCGTCAGCGTGTGCGGGATGCGCACGGGCGGCTGGTCCGGGTGGCGCTTGTGGGTGCTGCCGTAGCTCGGCAGGTCCATGGGCGGGAAGGCGCCCGCGGGGATCGGGGGATAGCTCAACCGAGGATCTCCTTCACGATCTTCAGCGCGTGGTTGCCGCGCGGAATGCCGGCGTAGCTGGCGACATGCAGCATGGCCTCGGCCACTTCCTCCCGCGAGACGCCGGTGTTGGCGGTGGCGCGGATATGAAGGCGGAATTCCTCATCCAGGCCAAGGGCCGCCAGCATGGTCAGGGTGATCAGGCTGCGCTGGTGGCGCGATAGCCCCGGCCGCGTCCAGACCCGGCCCCAGACGCCTTCCAGGATCAGCTCGCGGAAGGGCAAGTCGAGTTCGGTCATCCCCGCCTCGGAGCGATCAACATGCGCGTCGCCCAGCACGGCGCGGCGCACGGCCATGCCGGCCTCCGGCCCCTTGGGCGCCAGCGCGGTCAGATGCGCCAGCAGCGCGCGGTTCATGGCGTCCGCGCGTTCCAGATTGGGGATGTGCGCGGCACCCTCGATCAGCACCAGCGAGGCGCCGGGGATATGGGCCACGATCTCCTCGCTGCGGGCCGGCGGGGTGGAGGGGTCCTGCTCGCCGCAGATCACGGTGGTGGGGGCGTGGATGGGGCCGGGCACCGCGCAATCCCGCAGGGCGGCGGCGCAGCCGGCATAGCCGCGCGGGTCGGTGCGGGCCACCATCGCCCGCAGCCCGGCGGTGGAGGGCAGGGACTGGTCCACCGCCCAATTCGCCACCACGGCATCGACGATGGGGGCCATGCCTTCGGCCAGCACCGTCTCGATGCGGCCCGCCCAGCGGCTGGGCGGCTGGAAATCCAGCGCGGTGTCGCACAGCATCAGGGACAGCACGCGGCCGGGCGCGGTGCTGGCCATTTCCATGGCGATGCGCCCGCCGATGGAAACGCCGGCCACATGCGCGGCCCCGATGCCCAGCGCGTCCAGCACGCCCAGCGCGTCGGCGGCCAGCCCGGCCATGCTGTATTCGCCGGGCCGCGCCTGCGACAGGCCATGGCCCGGCAGGTCCATCGCGATCACGCGGTGGGTGCGGCTGAGCAAGGCGATCTGCGGCGCCCACATGGCGGTGGCCGCCCCCAGGCTGTGGATCAGCAGCAGCGGCACCCCGCCGGGCGGGCCGGCTTCCTCCACATGCAGCACGGCACCGTTCACGGGCAGGAAGGTCACGTCAGCCACCTCACGAGCATCAGGGAGAGGGAAGGGAATGCCAGCACCAGGACCAGCCGCAAGAGGTCCATCGCCAGAAAGGGCAGAACCCCCCGATAGGTGGAGGCGATCGGCACGTTCCGCGCGATGGCCGAGACGACGAATACGTTCAGCCCGATGGGCGGCGCCGTCAGCCCCACGCCGACCACCACCAGCACCAGCATGCCGAACCAGATGGCCAGTTCCTCAGGCGGCAGGCCGAAATCGAGCGCGGTGATAACCGGGAAGAACACCGGCAGGGTCAGCAGGATCATCGCCAGCTCATCCATCACCGCGCCCAGCACCAGATAGGTCACCAGCAGCGCCACCATCACGCCATAGGGAGAAAATCCCTGCTCCGTGACCCACAGCGCCAGCAGGTCCGGCGCCTGGCTGAGGGCGAGGAAGGCGTTGAACACCTCCGCCCCCAGCAGGATGGCGAAGATCATCGCTGTGGTCTCGGCGGTCGCGAGCAGCGCGGCGCGGATTTCGCCCGGCGGCAGGGTGCGGCGCGCGAGGCCGAGGGCCAGCACCAGCACGCAGCCGACGGCCGCCGATTCCGTGGGCGTGAACACCCCGCCATAGATGCCGCCCACCACCAGCAACGCGATGCCCAGCACCGGCAGCACGGCGCGCACCGCGTGGCGGCGCTCGGTGGCCGACAGCGGCGGGGCAGGGGGCGAGAGCGCCGGCTTCAGCCGCGTCGCGGCCCAGATGGCGAACAGGTAGAACAGCGTGGCGAGCAGCCCCGGGATCGCCGCCGCGATGAACAGCTTGGCGATGTTCTGCTCCGTGCTGATGGCATAGACCACCAGGATGACGGAGGGCGGGATCAGGATGCCCAGCGTGCCGCCCGCAGCGATAGTGGCGGTGGCGAAGCCGGGTGCGGTGCCGGTGCGCAGCAACTCCGGCAGGGCCGCGCGGGCGAAGGTGGCGGTGGTGGCCACCGACGACCCGCACACCGCCCCGAACGCCGCCGAGGCCGCGATGACCCCCATGGGCATGCCCCCCGGCCTGCGCCCCACCAACAATTGCGCCGCCGTGAACAGGTCCCGCGCCAGGCCGCCGCGCTCGGCCAGTGCGCCCATCAGGATGAACAGCGGAATGACGCTGAGCGTGTAGTTGGCGAACAGGTGCCAGGGCGTCTGCTTCAGGTAGTTCAGCAGCGCCGCCCAATCGAGGATATGCGCATAGCCCAGCGCCCCCACCACCAGCATGGCCAGCGCGATGGGGGCGCGCAGCGCGATCAGCCCCAGCAGCGCGCCGAACCCCCAGGCCGCGATGACGAACTCCGGCGCCATCAGCGGCGCGCCGGCAGGGCGAGCAGCGCCGACAGCGCGAAGCAGCCCGCCCCAAGCGCGATCGCCCAGCCATAGGGCACGCCGAGCAGCCCCATGCTGCGCGCGCCCTCCGCCATCGCCTCCGCCCCGCCGAGCGCCATGCGCCAGGCCAGCACGCCGAACACCGCCGCCCAGCACAGGCGCCAGAACCCATCGATCAGCGCGTTCAGCCGCGCGGGCAGGCGGGTGGTGAAGCTGTCCACCATGATATGCGCGCCGCGCGCCGTGCCCCAGGGCATGGCCCCCAGCACCGCGAGGCCCGCGGCCAGCGAGACCAGTTCCACATCGCCGCGCACCGGCTGGCTGGTCCACCAGCGCGACAGGCCGGAGACCACGGTGAGCGCCGAGGCCGCGATCAGTACCGCGCCGCCCGCCAGAGCCAACCCCAATGCCAGGCGACGTGCCAGGGCCTGCATCAGGCCGTGAACTCAGCCACCAGGGCGCGGGCGCGTTCCAGCAGGGCGGCGCCGTCGATGTTGCGTTCCCGCATCGCGCCCACCCAATTGTCGATCACGGGCTGGGTGGTCTGTTGCCAGCGCCGGGCTTCCTCGGCGGGCAGGGAGGAGATGGTGTTGCCGCGCCGGCGGGCCATCTCCGCCACTTTCGGGCCTTCGACATCCCAGGCGGGGGCGGCCATGCGGGCGGCGACCATGCCGCTGTTGGCGTCCAGGATGGCGCGCAGATCGGCCGGCAGCCCGGCGTATTTCGCCCGGTTCATCACCAGCAGCATGGTGGCGATGTAGAAGGTGGGGATGCTGTCGATCTCGGTGTGGAAGCGCGCGGCCTCATGCAGGCGGATGCTCGGCACGACTTCCCACGGGACCACCGCGCCGTCGATCACGCCCTGGGACAGTGCCTCCGGCACTTGCGGCACCGGCATGCCGACCGGGGCGGCGCCGAGGGCGCGCAGGGCCTCGCCCGCCTGGCGGGTGGGGAAGCGCAGGCGCAGCCCCTGCAGGTCCTCCATGCGCTTCACCTCCCGCTTGGCGTGGATCACGCCCGCGTCGTGGCCCCAGGCGGCGATGACATGGGTATCGCGCAGTTCCTCGGCGGCGGGGCCTTCGGAGAATTTCTGCACCGCCTGCACATTCACCGCCGCGCGCGGGTGGGCGACGAAGGGCAGCTCGAAGGCCTCCAGCCGGGGGAAGCGGCCGGGGGTATAGCCGGGCAGGGTCCAGGCGATATCCACCACGCCGTCGCGCGCCTGATCGTACAGCTGCGGCGGCGCGCCGCCCAACTGCATGGCCGGGAAGATCTGCACCCTGAGGCGGTTCTGCGAATCGGCAGCCACCTTCTGCGCCCAGGGCTGCAGGAAATGGCGGTGCACGTTGGACACGGCGGGCAGGAAGTGATGCAGGCGCAAGGTCACCTGTTCCTGTCCCAGAGCAGAGACGGGCAGCAGGGCGGGGGCGGCAAGCAGCATCATGCTGCGGCGCGACATGATCATGGTGCGTTTCTCCCGGTTCGTTGGCGCTAGGTGTGCCCCGTCGCGCCGTGCCGCTCAAGCGCTTATCCGGCCATTGCGCGCGCCGCCCGCCGGGTGAATGCTGCCCGCATGGGGCACCAGACCCCGCCAAAGGGAGAGAGACATGCGAGCCATGATGGGGGCGGCGCTGCTGGCGCTGTGCTCGGGCGCCGCCACGGCGCAGATCGCCGTATCGGCCGGCGACAACAAATCCAGGCTGGAGAATGGCGTGGCCATCACGGTGCGCGACCCCGCACCCGATGTGCTGACCGTGCTGGACTTGGGCAGCATGCCGCCGCGCGTGCTGGGCGAGGTGCGGGTGCCGGCCTCTGTGGTCGGGCCGCCCAATTCCGTGGCGATCACGCCCGACGGCACGCGCGCGATCGTGCCCGCCAACCAGCGGGTGGACCCGGCCAACCCGGCGCGCACCATCAACGGCACCACCCTGAGCGTGGTGGACCTGACCGCCCGCCCGCCCGTGGTGGTGCAGAGCCTGGAGGATGTGCCCGCGGGCCCCGCCGGCGTCTCGGTGAACCGGGCGGGCACCCATGCGCTGGTGGCCCATCGCGGGGCGGGCAGTGTCTCCCTGTGGCGGATCGCGGGCGGGCGGCTGGAACATGCCGCGACGCTGGAGGTGGGCAACGCGGCCTCGCTGGTGTCCTCGGCGGTGTTCACGCCCGATGGGCGGCACGCGCTGGTCACGCGCTACGGCGATAGCATCCTGACCGTGATCGCCATCGAGGGCGACACGCTGCGTCGCGCGGGGCGGGACATCTCGGCGGGCATCAACCCCTATGGGCTGGTGATGGCGCCCGATGGGCGCACGGCGGTGGTGGCCAATATCGGGCGCGGCGGCGGCGATGTGGACACCGTCTCCGTCATCGACCTGACCGGGGCGGTGAATGCCTGGCGCGTGGTGGAAACCCAGAGCGTGGGTCAGACGCCGGAAGGCATCGCCATCTCGGCCGATGGGCGCAGCGTGGCGGTCACGGTGATGAACGGGTCCAACAAGCCGGCCGGCAGCCCCTTCCTGGGCGAGGGCCAGGTGCAGCTGTGGCGGCTTGCAGCGCCGGGGCAATCGCCGCGCCTGCGCCGCATCGCCGTGGCCCAGGTGGGGCATTGGTCCCAGGGGGCTGGCTTTTCCGCCGATGGCCGCAGGTTGATCGTGCAGAACATGGTCGAGCGCGACCTGTCCCTGTTCCGCATCCAGGAGGGGCGGCTGGTGCCCGCGGGGCGGCTGCCGCTGCCGGCCTCGCCCGCCGCGCTGGCGGTGCTGGCGCGATAGCAGGCAGGGAAAATGGGCGGGGGTGTGCTTTGCGCCCCTGCCACCCTTTCCGCGCGGGGCCCATGGGGCCATGCTCCGGCCCTCTGATTCCCACCCCCTCCGATCTCCAGGGATACCGGCATGAGCTTCCGCTGCGACCTCATCATCCGCGACGCCACCATCTTCGACGGCACGGGCGCGCCCCGCTTCCAGGGCGATGTGGCGGTGAACAACGACCGCATCGTGGCGGTGGGCGATCTGGGCGGCGCGGCCGGGCAGGAGGAAGTGGACGCCAAGGGCCAAGCCCTGGCCCCGGGCTTCATCGACGCGCACACCCATGACGACCGCGCCGTGCTCTGCGGCCCGGCCTGCATGCATTGCAAGGTCAGCCAGGGCGTCACCACCGTGGTGGTGGGCAATTGCGGCATCTCGCTGGCGCCGCTGCGCCTGGCCAAGCGCCCGCCGCCGCCGATGGACCTGCTGGGCGACGAAAGCTGGTTCCACTACGACAGCTTCGCCGAATACGCCGAGGCGCTGGAAAAGACCCCCACCAACGTGAACACGGTGGCCTTCTGCGGCCACATGTCCCTGCGGGTGGAAGCCATGGAGGGCGACGTGTACCGCGCCGCCACCGACCGCGAGATCGCCCACATGCAGAAGCGCCTGCGCGGCGCCCTGCAGGAGGGGGCCACCGGCTTCTCAACCGGCCTGTACTACCCGCCCAACAACCCGGCGCCGACGCAGGAGGTGATCGCGGTGGGCGAGGCGCTGCGCGATGTCGGCGGCATCTACATGACGCACATGCGCGATGAGGCCGACCACGTGCTGGACAGCATCCGCGAGACGCTGCGCATCGGCCGCGAGGTGGGCGTGGACAAGCCCGTCGAGGTCATCATCAGCCACCACAAATGCTCGATGCCCGAGAATTTCGGCCGCTCGCGCGAAACGCTGGCGCTGATGGACAGCATGGCCCAGGACCAGCCGGTGGCCTTCGACGTGTATCCCTACCCGGCGGGCTCCACCGTGCTGATGCCGGACAAGCTGCGCCAGGACACGCCGGTGATCGTCACCTGGTCCGTCCCGCACCCGGAGATGAGCGGGCGGAACCTGGATGACGTGGCGCGCGACTGGGGCATGACGCGCCGGGCCGCGGCCGAGAAGCTGCTGCCCGCCGGCGCCATCACCTTCCAGATGGATGAGGCCGATGTGCGCCGCATCATGAAGCACCCGCGCAGCATGATCGGCAGCGACGGCCTGCCACACGATGATTTCCCGCACCCGCGCCTGTGGGGCACCTTCCCGCGCGTGCTGGGGCATTACGCGCGAGAATTGCAGCTGTTCAGCCTGGAAACCGCCGTCCACAAGATGACCGGGCGCACGGCGGCCGTGTTCGGCCTGCCGGACCGTGGCGTGATCCGCCCCGGCGGCTTCGCCGATCTGGTGCTGTTCGACCCCGCCACGGTGGCGGACCGCGCGACCTTCGAGGACCCGAAGCAGCCCTCCGCCGGCATCAACCGCGTCTGGGCGAATGGCGAGACGACCTATACCGCCGCCGGGCTGACCGGCGCCGCCCCGGGCCGCTTCATCCGCAACCCGAGGAAGGCGGCCTGATGGCCGATGTGCCGGGCGACACCGCGCCCTCCCGGGGTTCGCGCTACCAGCCCGGCACGCTGAGGCGGGCAGGGCTGTTCGCCCTGATGCTGCTGATCGTGCTGGCCTTCGTGGCCCGCATGCTGACGCCCAGCGCCACCCGCTCCCCGCTGGAGGAACTCGCCCGCCGGGGTGAGCGCCAGGGGGCGGAGACGCTGCGGCTGGAATTGCTGGAATTGTCGCCGGTCGGCGCCGATCCGGGGCCGGCGGTGCAGCGGCTGGTCTCCATGGGCTTTTCCTGCGTGGCGCCCTCCGAGGCGCGGGGCAATTGGGCCTGCCTGGCCCGCCTGCCAGACCGCGATCGGCGCATTATTTCCATCGAGGCCGCCATCGCGACCGAAGGTAGCGTGGTGCGCCAGATCACCACGCGGATGAGCATCCAGACACCGCGCTGACACACTGATTGAATAAAATCAGTGCCTTGTGCGGCTTTGTCGCCGCACAGGGGCCGTGGCGGCGACAATCCCCACGACATGCATGACATGAATCACGACATGGTGATCGTGCTTCACGACACGGTGAGCGCCGCAGGGACACGCCCCGACAACACCCGACACCCTGCCAGACACGCCAGTTGTTAATTCTCCCTTACCGCGAATGGTCGCGGCTCATGGACTGGGGAGATACCATGATGAGGATTTCCATCGACACGCTGCGGACCTTCCGCAACGCCTGCTTCGCCGCCGCGATGATGTTCTCGGGGCTGGCGGGCTACGCCTCTCTCACCGGCGGCCTGGAGCCGCTGCGGATCGAGCCCGAGGCCAAGCGCTTCATGTCCACCGGCCTGTCCAACACCGAGACGCGGCTGGTGAGCGAGCTTTCGGCGCAGTTCCCGGCGGGCAGCGATGCCGGCGGGCTGCTCGCCCGCCTCACCCGCTCCGGCTTCGAATGCCAGGCGGATATCGAGGCCCCCGGTAACTATGCCTGCGTCTTCAACCGCCCGCTGTCCTTCCAGCGCGTCGCCCGGGTGACGGCGCTGGTGGAAACCGAGGGGGCGCATGTGCGCGGCCTCCGGCCCTCCGTCCGGGTGCAGCCCGCGCCACCGCCGCCGCACCTGCAATTCGCCTCGCTGTGAAGCGCCAGAACCAGGAAGGAAGTGACGCATGTTAAGACAAACGGACATCACCCACACGCTGAAGCTGGCGCTAACCGCGCTGGGTATCCTGTTCCTCGGCGTGTCCGTCTTCGCCTATGCCTGGGGCGGGCAGAGCCCCTGGCCGGTGCAGGCGCCCTTCGACCGCTATATCGAGATCGGCAGCCGCGCCGGCACCTGGCAGCTGGAACGTGACCTGGCCAGCGCCCATCCGCAGGGTTCGGACGCCGTGACGCTGCTCAGCCGGCTGCGCGCCTCGGGCATGGATTGCATGATCCAGCCCGGCACGGTCGAGCAATACGCCTGCACCTATCGCCAGCCGCGCGATTATCGCAGCGTGGCCGCGGTGGAAGTGGACATCACCACGCGCAATGGGGGGCGCGTGCTGGAAAGCATGACCCCGGCGGTCACTTCCTCGATCCGCTGATCCCGGTTCCGGCGCGCCTCTCCCCCCTACTACCCCAGGGCGCGTCGCTCACCCGGCCGGGCTTGGCCCGGCCGGGTGGAAATCAAGGCTTGCATGCATGGTCCGCATGGGTTGGGGGCTCGCCCGTTGCGCGGATCCAGGCCAGCATTGCCGGCAATGAGCACAAACACAGCCGCCGACCGGATCGTCCAGTTCCTCTCCCGCCAGGGCGTGCAACGCGCCTGGTGCGTGCCGGGGGAAAGCTATATCGCCCTGCTGCACGCGCTGCACCCGGACCAGAAGCAGGGGATCGACCTCGTGGTCTCCCGGCAGGAGGGCGGGGCCGCCTTCTCGGCCATGGCCGATGCCAAGCTCTCGGGCCTGCCCGGGGTGGTGCTGGTGTCTCGCGGGCCAGGGGCCTGCAACGCCGCCATCGGCCTGCACGCCGCCGAGCAGGACGCCGTGCCGCTGATCCTGCTGATCGGCCAGGTGGAGGCGAGGGACCTGCGCCGCCGCGCCTTCCAGGAAATCGACTATGGCCGCATGTTCGGCGGCATCGCGAAATGGGTGGGTGAGGCGCATGGGCCCGAGGAAGTGCCCGAGCTGATCGCCCGCGCCTGGGCCATGGCCATGCAGGGCGTGCCCGGCCCCGTGGTGCTGGTGCTGCCCGAGGAAGTGCTGGCCATGCCCTGCGCCGCCGAGGCGCCCGCCTGGCTTCCGCCCCTGCCCAGCCTGCCGGATACGGCCCCCATCGCCGCGGCCATCGCCGCCGCCGAGCGCCCCATCCTGCTGGCGGGCCATGGTTTCGAGGACGCGACCGGCGCCCGCCAGGCCGCGCTGCTGGCCTTCGCCGAGGCCTGGAACCTGCCGGTGGCCGTCAGCTTCCGCCGGCAATCGCTGTTTCCGAACGAGCACCCGCTATACGTGGGCGACCTGGGGCTGCGGAACCCGGACGCCCAGCGCGCCGCCTTCGCCGAGGCCGATCTGGTGATCGCGCTGGGCACGCGGCTGACGGATATCACCACCCAGGGCTACTCCTGGCCCGCGCCGAGGCAAAAACTGATCCATGTCTGCCCGGATGCCTCCTGGCTGAACTGGCGCTTCCCGGCGGATATCGCGGTCGCGGCCGAGGCGCACGCCCTGCTGGCAGCCATGCCGCCCGCCCCCGTTTGTGCTCCCCCTGGGCGTGCCGCCTGGAATGCCCGGCTGCGCGCCCTGCATGTGGCTGATTGCGGGGTGCCGCATGTGGACTGGCCCGACGGCCTGCCCTTCGCCGAGGTCGCGCAGCTGGTCGGCCGGGTGGCGGCGCCGGACGCGATCGTCAGCGTGGATGCGGGCAGTTTCGCCGCGCCCTTCTATCGCAAGGTGATGTGGAAGCCCGGGCAGCTGCTGCTGCCCAGCCAGTCGGGCGCCATGGGCTGCGGCATGCCGGGGGCGGTCGCGGCCGCGCTGCGCTTTCCGGGGCGGCAGGTGATCTGCGCGGTGGGCGATGGCGGGCTGCTGATGACCGGGCAGGAGCTGGCCGTGGCCCAGGCGCGCGGGGCGGCCATCAAGCTGATCGTCAGCGACAATGGCTCTTACGGCTCCATCCGCATTCATCAGGAGCGCGCGCATCCGGGTGCGGTCAGCGGCACGGATCTGTCCAACCCAGACATACCGGGCTGGTGCCGCGCCTTCGGCATGCCGGTGCTGGAGGTAAAGACCCGCGCCGATTATGGCGCGCTGGAAAAGGGGCTGGCCGCACCCGGCCCCTTCGCGGCGGTGGTGCGCAGCAGCCTCAGGGCGATCCTGCCCTGAGGGATCAGGCGCCGCGCGCCTTGTGGCGGGCCAGATCGGCCTCCACCATCTCGGCCACCATCTCCTCCAGGCTGGTGGTCGCCGCCCAGCCCAGCTTGCGCTGGGCCTTGCTGGCATCGCCCATCAGCACTTCCACCTCGGCCGGCCGCAGGAAGGTGGAATCGGTCTTCACATAGGCTTCCCAGTCCAGCCCGACATGGGCGAAGGCCATGCGGCAGAATTCGCGCACCGAGGTGGTGCGCCCGGTCGCCAGCACGTAGTCGTCCGCCTCGTCCTGCTGCAGCATCAGCCACATGCCCTGCACATAGTCGCGCGCGTGGCCCCAGTCGCGGGTGGCCTCCAGATTGCCCATGCGCAGCTCATCCGCCAGGCCCAGCTTGATGCGGGCCACGCCGTCCGTGATCTTGCGGGTCACGAACTCGATGCCGCGCAGCGGGCTTTCGTGGTTGAACAGGATGCCGCTGCTGGCATGCAGGCCGAAGCTCTCGCGGTAGTTCACCGTCAGCCAATGGGCGTACAGCTTGGCCACCGCATAGGGGCTGCGCGGGTAGAAGGGGGTGCTCTCGCTCTGCCGCGCTTCCTGGATCTTGCCGTACATCTCGGAGGATGAGGCCTGATAGAAGCGGGCCCCCGGCGCCACCAGGCGCACGGCCTCCAGCAGGTTGCCCGCGCCCATGGCGGTGACATTGCCGGTCAGCAGCGGCTGGTTCCAACTGGCCTTCACGAAGCTTTGCGCGCCGAGATTATACACCTCGTCCGGCTTCACCTCCTGCAAGGCCCGGATCAGGGAGGAGATATCGGTGAGGTTGCCGTCGATCAGGCGCACATCGTCCTGGATGCCGAGCCAGCGCAGGCGCTCCGCCACCACGTCGGAGGAGGCGGAACGGCGCAGCAGGCCATAGACCTCATAGCCGCGCTTCAACAGGAACTCGGACAGATAAGCACCATCCTGGCCAGTCACGCCCGTGATCAGTGCACGCTTCATCAGCGCGGAACCCCTTGTCTGCTGTGCTGTTTGTAACCCGGGGCTGCGCGCGCCGCCATCCCGCCGACCCTGACGTGGAATAGGCTCTCATGGATGCGTCTTTCCTGAACCGGGGGCCGCGCCTAGTGTCGCTCAGAAACGCCGGGAGCATGACATGGCACTGAATGAGATTCGTGTGCTGCTCGCCGAGGATGAGCCGCTGGTGGCCATGCTGCTGGAGGACGCGCTGACGGATGCTGGCGCCTGCGTGCTGGGCCCGGCCATGTCCCTGGCCCATGGGCTGGAACTGGCGGCCCAGGGGCCGGATGTGGCGCTGCTGGATCTGCGGCTGGGCCGCGAAAGTGCCGCCCCCATCGCCGATGCGCTGGCCGCGCTCGGCATTCCCTTCGCCATCATGAGCGGCGATGTGGGCGTCGATCCGCTGCCGCGGCACGGCCGGGTGCCGTCCCTGGCCAAGCCTTTCGAGCCCGACCAGGCCGTGCGGCTGCTGGCCCGGATGGTGGGCCGCGGTTAGTCCGTGGCCATCACCTTCACATAGCTGCCTGGCGCGTCCTCCAGCACTGCCAGCTTGCCGTCGCCGGGGATGCGGGCCGGGACCATCGTCTTGTCCTGCGCCATCATCCAGCGCTGCCAGTCCGGCCACCAGCTGCCGGCCAGCTCCGTGGCGCCGGCGAACCAGTCATCGGGGCTTTCCGGCAGTTCCTCGTTGATCCAGTGGCTGTACTTCCCGCCCTCCGGCGGGTTCACCACGCCCGCGATATGGCCCGAGGCCGCCAGCACGAAGCGCACCGGCCCGGAATAGACCTGGGTGGCGCGATAGGTGCTCTTCCACGGCGCGATGTGGTCTTCCCGCGTCGAGATCAGATAGCTCGGCACCTTGATCTTGCGCAGGTCGATCTTGGCGCCCAGCAATTCCACCCGGCCGTTGATCAGGTCATTGGCCTGGTACATGCGGCGCAGATAGAAGCTGTGCATCTTCGCCGGCATCCGGGTGCTGTCGTCGTTCCAGTACAGCAGGTCGAACGGGAAGGGGTCCTGGCCCAGCAGATAGTTGTTCACCACGAAGGACCAGATCAGGTCGTTGGCGCGCAGCATGTTGAAGGTCGTCGCCATCTCGCGGCCTTCCAGATAGCCGCGCTTGCTCATCTTCTCCTCGAGGCCCTGCAACTGTTCCTCGTCGATGAACACGCCCAGCTCGCCCGGCTGCTCGAAATCCGTCAGCGTCACGAAATAGGTGGCGGTCTTGATCCGGTTGTCGCGCTTGGTGGCCATGTAGGCCAGGGTGGTCGCCAGCAACGTTCCGCCCAGGCAATAGCCGATGGCGTTCACCTGGCGCTCGCCGGTCGCGGCCTCGATGGCGTCCAGCGCGGCCAGCACGCCTTCCTTCATGTAGTCGTCGAAGCCCTTTTCGGCGCAGCGCTCGTCCGGGTTCACCCAGCTGGCGCAGAACACGGTGTGGCCCTGTTCCACCGCCCAGCGGATGAAGCTGTTCTTCGGCCGCAGATCCAGGATGTAGAACTTGTTGATCCAGGGCGGAAAGATCACCAGCGGGCGCTTGAACACCTTCTCCGTGGTCGGCGAGTACTGGACCAGCTGCATCAGGTCGTTCTGGAACACGACCTTGCCGGGGGTGACGGCGATGTTCTCGCCCACCTTGAACTTGCTGTCATCGGTCATGCGGATGCGCAGCTTGCCCTTGCCGCGCTCCATGTCCGCCAGCAGGTTGGTCAGGCCCTTCAGCAGGTTGGCGCCGCCGGTCTCGGCGGTGCGGCGCAGCACCTCGGGGTTGGTCATCACGAAGTTGGACGGGCTCATCGCATCGACGAATTGCCGGGTGTAGAAATCCACCTTCTGCGCCGCCTTGGCGTCCAGCCCTTCCGCCCCATGCACCACATTGGTCACGTAGCGGCTGGTGAGCAGGTAGGATTGGCGGATGAAGTCGAACACCTCGTTCTCGCGCCAGGCGTCGTCCTTGAATCGGCGGTCGCCCTTGGCCTCGTCGATGACGGCCGGGGCCTCTCCGCCCAGCATGCGGCGGGCGGTGTTGGACCACAGGGTCAGGTAATCCTGCCAGAAGCCCAGCTGCGCCTGCACCAGCTGCGCCGGGTTGCTCATCAGTTTGGCCGTCATTTCCATGAAGGCCTGGCCGATGTTCAGCGGGTCCAGGCTGTTGGATTCCTCCGACTGCCGGCGCAGGAAATCGCCCACGATCCGCTGCCCGCGCTCGGCCACCTCGGCCATGGTGCGGGTGACCAGCGCGGGATCGGGCAGGTTGAAGTTCGGTCCATCCTGGCCGGGCTTATCGTTCATCGTGGCGTCCTCCGGGCGTGTGCTGCCCTTGCCGGTATCCATCGCGCGCTTTGCCCCCTTCCACCCGAAGCTCCCAGAGGGCAAAGACAGGCCTGAGAGCGAGGCGGATATGTCGGCATTGCTGGAATCGAAGGGTAGGAAGGGCAGGGGTGCCGCGCAAGCGTGGTGCGTGTTGCCGTTTTTGGTACTGGCCGCCTGCTCGGCCCAGCTTTCGCCCGGGCGCTTCGCGGGCGACCTGACCGGCAGCAGCCTGGAGGAGCGCCTGGCGCCCCCCGGCCTCGATCGCCCGCTGCCCAATCTGGCCTCGGTGCCAGAGCGCCCCGCGCGGCCCGACCCCGCCTATCGCAGCAGCCTGGAGACCTCCCTGCGGGCGGACCGCGAGGCCTCGGCCACGCCGCTGGCGCCGCGCACCGGGGCCAACGCCGCCTTCCCGGCCGAGGCGCCGGGCCGCCCGCCCATCCCCGGCGCGCCCCCGCCGCCGCCCGCCCTGGTGCGCGCGGACCCGGTGCCCTGGGTGGCGCCCGGCATCCCGCTGCCCGCCGGCACCGTCTCCGGCGGCACCGACCCCGGCGCGCCCGCCTTGCCCAGCCCCGGCGCCGTGCCCAGCCTGCCGACGCCCGACATGCTGGGCCCGGCCAGCGCGCCGCCGCCCGTGCCCTCGCTGCGCTGACCCCCGTATGGCCAACCCTTCACCCGGCCGCGTGATGGTCGCGCGGCCGCAAACCCGCTAAAAGAAGCGGTCACACTCCAACCAAGGCCAGTCCAATGCCAGAAGAGTTCCACCGGATCCGCCGCCTGCCGCCCTATGTCTTCGCCGAGGTGAATACCGCCAAGGCCAAGGCACGCGCAGCAGCAGAGGACATCGTGGACCTCGGCATGGGCAACCCCGACACCGCGACGCCCCCGCACATCGTGGCCAAGCTGGTCGAGGCGGTGCAGGACCCGCGCACCCACCGCTATTCCCAGTCCAAGGGCATTCCCGGCCTGCGCAAGGCTCTCGCAGGCTATTACGACCGCCGCTTCGGCGTGAAGCTGAACCCGGAAACCGAGGTGGTCGCCACGCTGGGTTCCAAGGAGGGGCTGGCCAATCTGGCCCAGGCGATCTCCTCGCCGGGCGACACCATCCTGGTGCCGAACCCGTCCTATCCCATCCATCAGTTCGGCTTCATCATCGCGGGCGCCTCCGCGCGCAGCATTCCCTACACGCCCGATGACGCGATGCTGGAAGCCATCGACCGCGCCGTGCGGCATTCCGTGCCCAAGCCCACCGCGCTGATCGTGAACTTCCCGTCCAACCCCACGGCGCTGCTCGCCAGCCGGGAATTCTACAAGGACTTGGTGAAGCTCGCGCTGAAGCACGAGCTGTTCATCCTGTCCGACCTCGCCTACGCCGAGATATATTTCGACGAGAACAACCGCCCTTCCTCCGTGCTGGAAGTGCCGGGTGCGATGGATTGCACCGTCGAGTTCACCTCGATGTCCAAGACCTACAACATGCCCGGCTGGCGCATGGGCTTCGCCGCGGGCAATCCGCGGCTGATCTCGGCGCTGACGCGGGTGAAGTCCTATCTGGACTACGGCGCCTTCACCCCCATCCAGGTGGCGGCCACCGCCGCGCTGAACGGCCCGCAGGATTGCGTGGCGGAGATGCGGGCCCTGTACAAGGAACGCCGCGACGTGCTGGTGAAGGGCCTGCACGCCGCCGGCTGGGACGTGCCGGTGCCGGAGGCCTCGATGTTCCTCTGGGCCCCGATCCCCGAGAAGTTCCGCCATCTGGGCAGTGTCGGCTTCTCCAAGCTGCTGCTGGAAAAGGCCAAGGTGGCGGTGGCGCCGGGCTTGGGCTTCGGCGAATACGGTGACGGCCATGTGCGCATCGCGCTCGTGGAGAACAACCAGCGCATCCGCCAGGCGCTGCGCGGCATCCGCACCTTCCTGCAAGGCGACAACGCGGCCCCGGCCGAGGAGCTGAACGAAGTATGAGCCGACCTCTTTCTGTCGGAGTGGCCGGCCTCGGCACTGTCGGGGCCGGGGTGCTGAAGGTGTTGCGCGACAATGCCGGGCTGATCGCCGCCCGCGCCGGGCGGCCCATCGCCGTCACCGCCGTGTCGGCGCGCGACCGGCACAAGGATCGTGGCGTGCCCGTGGCCGGGCTGCGCTGGTATGAGGACCCGGTGGCGCTGGTCGCCGATCCGGGCGTCGATGTGATCGTGGAGAGCATCGGCGGCAGCGAGGGCCCGGCCCGCGCGCTGGTCGAGGCGGCGCTGGCCGCCGGCAAGCCGGTGGTGACGGCCAACAAGGCGCTGCTGGCCCTGCATGGCCGCGCCCTGGCCCAGCTGGCCGAGGCGCATCAGGTCCCGCTCGCCTTCGAGGCGGCGGTGGCCGGCGGCATCCCCGCCATCAAGGCCGTGCGCGAGGGGCTGGCGGGCAACGACATCCGCCGCGTTGCCGGTATCCTGAACGGCACCTGCAACTACATCCTGACCGAGATGCGGCTGCGCGGCCTGCAATTCGCCGAGGTGCTGGCCGAGGCCCAGAAGCTCGGCTACGCTGAGGCCGACCCCAGCTTCGACATCGACGGCGTGGACGCGGCCCACAAGCTGGCCATCCTGGCGGCGCTGGCGTTCAACCGGCCGGTCGATTTCTCGGAACTGCATGTGGAGGGCATCCGCGCCATTTCCGCCGTGGATATCGCCATGGCCGAGGCGCTGGGCTTCCGCATCAAGCTGCTGGGCATCGCCACCCGCACGCAGGACGGGGTCTCCGCCCGCGTGCACCCTTGCATGGTGCCGCTGGAAACGCCCATCGCCCATGTGGAGGGCGTGTTCAACGCTGTGGTCGCGGAGGGCGACGCGGTGGGCCGCGTGGTGCTGCAGGGGCGCGGCGCCGGCGCCGGCCCCACCGCCAGCGCCGTGGTGGCGGATCTGGTGGACATCGCGCGCGGGCGGCACACCCCGGTCTGGGGCGCCTCGGCCGATGCGCTGTCCTCGGCGCCCGCCCGGCCCATGTCCACCCATCGCGGCGCCTATTACCTGCGTTTGATGGTGCTGGACCGCCCGGGCGTGATCGCGGACGTGACGGCGGTGCTGCGGGATGCCAACATCTCGATGGAAAGCATGCTGCAGCGCGGCCGTGCCCCTGGCGAAGCGGTGCCCGTCGTGCTCACCACCCATGAATGCGAGGAGGCGGCCATGCAGGCCGCCATCCGGCGCCTGTCCGGCCTGGACGCGGTGCTGGAGAAACCCGCCCTGATCCGTATCGAAACCCTCTGAGAACCGGAGCCGCATCGCCGATGACCGCCGAACCCAGCCTGAACCGTACTCTGACCCTGGATATCGTCCGCGTGACGGAAGCGGCGGCCCTGGCCGCCAGCAACTGGATCGGCAAGGGGGACAAGAACGCGGCCGATGGCGCGGCGGTGGAAGCGATGCGCCGCGCCTTCGACACGCTGCCGATCGACGGCACTGTGGTGATCGGCGAGGGCGAGATGGATGAGGCGCCGATGCTCTACATCGGCGAGAAGGTGGGCCTGTTCGCCAAGACCGGCGGCGGCACGGCGGTGGATATCGCCGTGGACCCGCTGGAAGGCACCACGCTGACGGCCAAGAACGGCCCGAACGCCATCGCCACGCTGGCCATCGCCTCCAATGGCGGCTTCCTGCACGCGCCCGACATCTACATGGACAAGCTGGCCGTGGGCCCGGGCCTGCCCAAGGATGTCGTCAGCCTGGACGCAACCATGGAGCAGAACCTGAAGGAGCTGGCCAAGGCCAAGGGCTGCTCCGTCGGCGAGCTGAACGTGTGCATGCTGGACCGCGACCGCCACAAGGAAATGCTGAAGGCCTGCCGCGCCGCCGGCGCGCGCGTCATGCTGATCCCGGATGGCGACGTGGCGGGCGTCGTGGCCGTCAGCCAGCCCGAGACGGGCGTGGACATGTATGTGGGCTGGGGCGGCGCGCCCGAGGGCGTGCTGGCCGCCGCCGCCCTGCGCTGCATCGGGGGCCAGATGTATGGCCGCCTGATCTATGAGGACGACACCCAGATCGAGCGCGCCAAGAGCATGGGCATCTCCGACCCGCACAAGGTCTTCCGGCTGGAGGAAATGGCGAGCGGCGACGTGATGTTCGCGGCCACCGGCGTCACCAACGGTTCCATGCTGCGCGGCGTGCGGCGCTTCCAGGGCGGGGCCTATACCCATTCGGTGGTGATGCGCTCCTCCTCGGGTTCCGTGCGGTTCATCGAGGCGCGGCACAACTTCGCCACCAAGCCCGCCGCCTTCATTGCCTGAGGACGCCCCCGCCGCGCTGGACGTGACGGCGAGCGTCACGGGCCGGCGCTGGTCCTGGCGTGCCGCGGATGAGCGGGCGGGGATGATGCTGGCGCAGCGGCTGGAACTGCCCGAATTGCTCGGGCGGTTGCTGGCCGCGCGCGGCCTGGCCCCCGATACGGCCGCGGATTTTCTGGACCCACGGCTGCGGGTGTTCCTGCCCGACCCCTCCGTGCTGATCGACATGGACAAGGCCGCCGCCCGGCTGGCCCGGGCGGTGCGCGCGCGCGAACAGGTCGCGGTGTTCGCGGATTATGACGTGGATGGCGCGTGTTCCGGCGCGCTGATGGTGCAGGCGCTGCGCCGCTATGGCTGCCAGGTGGCGCATTACGTGCCCGACCGGCTGAAGGAGGGCTACGGCCCCAACGCGCCGGCCATCGCCGCGCTGTGCGAGGCCGGGGCCACGCTGATCGTTTGCGTGGATTGCGGCATCGCGGCCCACCAGGCGCTGGAAGCCGCGCGGGGCAGGGCGGAGGTGGTCATCCTGGACCACCACAAGGCCGAGGGCCCGCCGCCGCCCGTGCTGGCCGCCGTGAACCCCAACCGGCTGGACTGCCCCTCGGGCCTCAAGGGCCTGTGCGCGGGGGGCGTGGCCTTCCTGGCGCTGGTGGCGACCCAGCGGGAGCTGCGGCGCGGCGGCTTTTTCGAGGGCGGCGCCGAACCCGACCTGATGGCGATGCTGGACATCGTGGCGCTGGCCACCGTGTGCGACGTGATGCCGCTGACCGGCGTGAACCGGGCCCTGGTGACCCAGGGTATCAAGATCCTGGCCAAGCGCGGCCGCCCGGGCCTGGCCGCGCTGATGGAGGTGGCGGGCGCGCGGGGCGAGGTCTCGGCCCACACGCTGGGCTTCACGCTGGGGCCGCGCATCAACGCGGGCGGGCGCATCGCCGAACCCGACCTGGGCCTGCGGCTGCTGCTGAGCGAGGAGCCCGCCGAGGCGCGTGCCATCGCCGAGAAGCTGGACGCCGTGAACCGCCGCCGGCAGGAGGTGGAGGCCGGCGTGCTGACCGACGCCATGACCCAGGGCGAGGCGCAGCTGGCCGCCGGCCGGGGCGTGCTGCTGGTGCGCGGGCAGGGCTGGCACCCCGGGGTGGTGGGCATCGTCGCCAGCCGCCTGAAGGAGAAGTTCAACCGCCCCGCCTGCGTCGCGGGAATCGATGACGGCATCGCCAAGGGCTCGGGGCGCAGCGTGACGGGGCTCGACCTCGGTTCGGCCGTGATCTGGGCGCGTTCCAGCGGCTTGCTGATCGCGGGGGGCGGGCACGCCATGGCGGCGGGCTTCACCTGCGAGGAATCGCGGCTGGAGGAATTCCACGCCCTGCTGGAGGAACGCCTGGCGGGCGCCGCCGAACTGCCCGCCGCGAGCGAATTGCTGCTGGACGGCGCGCTGACCGTGCGCGCCGCCACGGTGGAGATGGCGGGCCATATCGCGCGGCTGGCCCCCTTCGGCGCGGGGAATGAGGAACCGGTCTTCGTGCTGCGCCGCTGCCGAATCGTGAAGGCGGACCGCGTGGGCGCGGAGGGCCAGGTGGTCCGCGCCTTTCTGGAGGGCGAGGATGGCGGGCGGCTGAAGGCCGTGTGCTTCCGCGCCAAGGAAGGGCCGTTGGCCGGGCTTTTGCTGGGTTCCGGCGGCGCGCCGCTGCATCTGGCGGGGCATCTGCGCGCGGAGCGCTGGAACGATCAGGTCAGCGCCGGCTTCCAGATCGTGGATGGTTGCAGAGCGTGAGCGGGGTGGGGTTGACCGGTTCGGCCGGGCCCTATATTCCCGCGCCACTGGCCGGCCCCTTCGTCTAGAGGCCTAGGACACCGCCCTTTCACGGCGGCGACACGGGTTCGAATCCCGTAGGGGTCACCAGTCCGCTTTCCATCATATTGATATGGCTGGCTTTCTGATCAGGTTTGCAAACCCGGTTTGCGAGCCTTGTTCGGCATTTGAGCCACGCGCGCCATGCCCTCGGCGGCCAGGCGCTTGCGGTCCGCTGCCTCGGTATAGCGCTGCGCCTCGGACAGCGTGCGGTGGCCCAGGACGGCCATGATCTGGTGCGCCGAGCACCCCGCTTCCGCCAGCCGGCGACCACACGCCTTGCGCAGGCCATGCGACGACAGCCCGGGCTCCAGCCCCGCCTCCTCGCACCAATCCCGAAACGTCGAATAGAAACCGTTCGTGCTGCGGACCCGTCCCTGAACCTCCAGGAAGGTCATCTGGCCAGCCGGAACATGGGCCAGCTCGGCCGCCAGTTCGGGCAGGATCGGCACCTCCACCCACTCCTGAGTTTTCGACTGGCGGATGCGAATCGCCCCGCCCACGATGTGCTGGCGGCCCATCCGCATGGTATCGCCGCGACGCTGGCCGACATTCAGCAGCAGCTCCAGCGCGAGCCGGGCCACGGTGCCGGTGGGGTGGCGCTTTCGATAGGCCTCGACATGGGCATCATCCCAGGGCCGGATGCCGGCCCCCTTGTAACGGACGCGCGCCACCTCGCGGGTCGGGTCATTGCGCACCAGCCCCATCTCGTCGCGGGCATGCTGGATGAGGTGGCGGAGGATGCTGAGGCGGCGGTTCGCCGCGGTCGGTCCCTTCTTCTCGGAGACCAGCTTTCGGACGCCGGTGGCATCGATGAGCCGGATCGGCTTGCTGCCGTGCTTCGTGCGGATTTCCTCGATCAGGCGGCGATATACGGCCTGGGTGCTCGCCCGCAGCCCGATGAAGGTGTGGCTGGTGTAGAAGCTGACGATCACGGCTTCCATGCTGCCCGGCTGCACGCGCCCCCGGACCTGCGCGCCCTCACGCTGGCCCAGCACCTCGGTATTGTAGGCATCGATGAACTCTGGACTGCCGGGGGCGCCGGGCAGGGCGACAGCCTTCCGCCCCGGGATGCGCAGGTAGAACCGCACCCTGCCGTGCCGGTCCTTGAAGCGGTGGATGTGTCGCAGCCGGATAACGGGGCTCATCACTGGTGCCAGGGGTTGGGATCGCCGGCGGAGGATGGTGCGCGGCCGGCCTTGCGGTCCAGCCATTCATCGATCTCGGGGCGAAGGTATCCGACCACGCCGGCGCTGATCCGCACGCTCTGGAGCTCCCGGGCGATGGTGGTGAGGAAGGTCGTCTTGCTCACGTCGAGGTATTCGGCGGCGGTGTCGGCGCGCATGAGCTGGGGCCACCGGGCATCACCCATCGGAGCCTCCCTTCGACGCTACCGGCCGCCCCTGCGGCCAGCGCCAGTCGCGCACGCCGGACAGGTCGGCATCGCGCCTGCATGCATCGCAGCGGCCGGGCCAGATGGTGGCGACGTGCCCGGTCGGCCAGATGCCCCCGGCGCGCTCAGCGCATGGTGCGCAGATGGAATGCACGTCAGGCTGAGCGGTCATGGAAGCCTCCGTGCGTCTCGCTCGGGGATGACCCAGGGGCGCGGCGGCACGCCGCGATACCAGCGCCTCTGAGGCCCGACCTGGGCCCAGATGCGATGCCCCACGCGCTTTTGCCAAAAGGCCCATTCCTGAATGGTGAGCCAGTTTTGACACAGGTCGAGCCAGAGCGTGTCCTTGCGTCCAAGGCTGAGCCAGCTTCCGCGCCCAGGGATAAAGGCGCCAGTGGCCAGATACTCACGCCTCGTCATCCCCACCTCCCGGCGGCGTGGGCAGGGGGCGCCAGTGGGTCAAATCACGCTGCCCTGGGATGATTTCGCTATCCCAGGAATGGACCCAATGCTTGCCGTCCCACCACCCATGCAGTAAGCCGACAACACGGTCCCAAAGCAGAACGAATGTTCCATCCCTGGGCGCGCTCTCAATCGGCAGCCAGCCGTTGTTATCAGGCATCCCGCCCCTCCTTGGCTGCGTAGGGGGTGGCGGACACGGCCGCACGATAGATGGCGCGCAGGCTCAGCCCCTCCAGCACTTCCTTTGCGTCCTCCCAATCCGAGCCCTTGAACTGCTCCTCCAGGTTGCGTTCCGCCGCCACCTCCATCTGCGGCGTGATGCCACCGCGAGCAGGAACAAGCGTCGCCTCCCCATTGACCAGCGCCATCAGCGCGGCCTCGCCTCCGGGGATGGTGGAGGTGAGGGCAGAGAGGGTGGCGGTGGCGTTGCGCAGGTCAGCATCGGACAGCGGCGCCGTCTCATCCACCGCAGCCGCAGCAGCCCGGAACGCCCGCAACGGCGCCTCCCGGATCGCCCGCGCCATCGCTTCGATGATCTCGTCCTTAGACATCGCAATCTTCCTCCCGTCCGAGGCGCAGCAGCGCCTTGCGCAGGTCCATGCCAAGGTGGGTCAGGTTGAGTTTCCAGTCGCCGCGCTCCTGGATCGGCGCCGTGGCTGACGAGACAAGCCCAATCTCCGCCAAGGCGAAGACGCGACGCTCGTCGTGGCAGCGCTTACCGACGATGAAGCGGCCCCAGCCGCTGTCATCCATGAAGCGCAGGTAGGTCAGCACCTTCGCGTCTCCGGCAGCGGCCTCAATCAGATCCTGATCACCCTGCATCGGAGCCTCCCCGCGCGCGGATGGCAGGCTTGAGAAGCGCGAGATGCACTACCTTCAGTGCGTCCTCGGGCTTCATCTCGGCTTCCACCCAGCGGCCTTCGCCTACATGAACGGCGATAGTAATGTGCGGAGGCGCGCCATCGAAGCAGTCCCACTGCTTGACCATGACCCGGACATCTTGACCGTTGCGGTTGGTGGAGCGGATGACGCCAACGATGCGCTCGTCATCCGTCAGGTCAGCGAACGGCGCCCCCTCCCTCCGCGCCTGCTCCACCTCGGCGGCGTGCTGGGCGACGTAGAAATCATGGGCTCGGCCAAGCTCTGCGCGGATGTAGTCCTGCCACCGCTCGACGTTGCCGCCGCCCCAGTCGTTGAGCAGCCCTGCATCGTATGCATCGAGCCCGCTCATCGGCTGGGCTCCAGGAGGGCGCGGTCGATCTCTTCGAGGGCCTGCAAGCTCTCAGCAAAATGTGGTGCGTCTACGTCATCCATCGTGGACGGGTCGCCGCCTACCGTGATGCTCTCGAACAGGCAGTCATGTTCGGCCTGGATGAACTCGCGCGCCCTAACCAGCGCCTCCCGCAGCGCCTCCCGCAGCGCCTTGATCTCGGCGGCGTCGGCGTCATAGCGCGCCAGGATGGAGGCGATTGTCACGGTCTTGCCGTCGATCAGGATCAGTGATGCCATCGCGGTTCGCGTTCCCGCGAAGGCCGCGCGCATGGCCTCCATCTGCTCATCGGTCGCCGGCTTCGCTGCGTCAGGCATGGGTTTCACCTTTCGCGAGTAGGTCGCGGATCATGTCGTGCCAGCGGTCAAAGCCGTTCCATTTTGCGCCCATCCGTCTGGCATCTCCTCGGATGCCAAAATGCGCCTCAACAACACCGATGCAGGCGCGAACGTCGGCAATCTCGCGCTGAAGTTCGACGATGTTGCTACGCCCGCTGTCGGGATCGACTTCAGCCGGCCCCTGGATGATGCATCGGTTCGCACGGGCAGCCAGTTCACTGGCCTCCTCTGCCAGCTTTCCGAGGATCGCCAGCCGCACCGGATCGCGCTCCGGCATCCACGGCGAGATCGTGCTTTCAATCGGCTCAGCCATGGCTACCCCTCCCCCTGCGCGCCGGGGGCTTCGGCGGTCTGCGCGGCCCGTGTCAGCAATGCGGCCAGCATCTCGAAGGACAGGGAGACGCCATCCCAGTCCGATTCCTGGCCACGCTTCAGAAGCACGGCGAGGTCGGCCAGTTGTGCGTCAGAGGCTGGGGTCACATTTTCGAGGCAAATGGTGGTCATGACCTCTCCTTTCGTGCCTGGTCCATGGCGGCGTTCAGCTCGGCCATGGCGGCATGCGAGCCTGTGGGGGTGTCCGGGTGAGCGCGGCGCGCGGCTTGGCGGTAGGCGGCCTCGATATCGGCCATGGAGGCTGTGGCCTGCGCGCCGATGATCTCCCACCACGATTTCGGTGCCGGGAGCGCCACGAAGCCCTGGAACATGGCCTTGATCATGTGCTTCGCGCCCCACCGCTCCATGCCACGCATGGCCTCGATGGTCTTGGCGATGGCCCGCAGGTTGCCGGCAACGGTGACCCAGCGGTCGCAGGGGATCGATACCTGCATCCCGTCATAGGTGCAGTAGGCCACCACGCCGGGGTCGGCAGGACGATCCGCGCCGAGCGTGACATTGCTGCTGAGCACGATGTTGGTCGCGCCCAGGCGCCTCAGTTCCGCCTGACACTCGGTCAGCGCCGCGGCGAGCGTGATGTTCTTTCCGGGCCAGACTTGCCGGCACTGCGTGCGAGGCCAGCCGGCGGGCCAGGCCAGGGGGTAGGCGGTGGGTGTGCTCATGCTGCGTCCTCCGCATCCATGAAGGCGAAAAGGGACGGCACGGCGGCCCGGTCCTCCTCAGCCTTGAGATAGGTCACCGCGTCCGCGAAATACCGGGGAGACAGTTCACTTCCCCACCCCTGGCGCCCAAGCTTCAGCGCACGAAGGGGCACCGTCCCGATACCGGCGAATGGGTCATAGACCACCTCGCCTTCCATGCTGCATTGGCGGATGACGCGATCGACGATGTCGAACTGCAGGGGGCACAGGTGCACCTCGCGGCCCTGCTGCACCTGGTCGGCATTGAGGGTCCGCATCCGGGCGACATCGGTCCAAACATCGTCGTGAACCGAATGCGGCGGCCAGAGCATGAAGGTGGCAGGCAGGCGCTCCAGCTCATCCAACCGCTCGCAGAGCAGCAGATGTTCCTGGTAGTCATAGACCTGGGTGGTGTTCCTGGCCTCCCACCACTTGAACATCTGCTCATGGGCCATGTGCCGCAGCTCATCGCTGCTGAGCAGGCGATCACCGGAGGACCGGCTATAGCCGTGGGCGTCCAACTGCCAGGCCGCACGGCTGTAGCCGGTCCCGGGCACCGGCTTCTTCCAGTTTCTCCGCTTGTCGAACGGGGCCGGCTCACCATGGTCAGCGCAGAGCGGCTTCTCCTTCACAACCGGTACGTCGGCATATCCGGAACTGCCATCGGTCGGGGGTTTGCGGAAAATGAGCAGGTATTCCGGCACCCCGCAGCCCATCCGGGTGCCGTCCTTGCACTGCTCAGACCAACCAAGTCGGTAGGTCTGGTTGTTCTCCCGCACCACGTCCGTGGTGATGGTCTTCATCCCCAGAAACGCGAAGCCGTGCTTGCGGTAGTGATCGATCGCCTCAGCATGGAAGGGGTGCAGCGTCTGGAAGCCGAAGCCATTCATCCCGCCAGGGGTGATTCGGTCCTTCACGTGGATGACCATGTCGCGGCCAGGCTGGAGAGCGCGGCGCAGCGACGGGGTCAGAAAGTCCATCTGACGCCAAAAATGGTCGTTGTCGTCAGTGTGGCCGAAGTCGTTGAAGGTGGGCGTGTACTCGTACTGGGTGGCGAAGGGGATGCTGGTGACGATCAGGCCCAAGCTGTTCTCCGGCAGCCTGGCCGTGGCCAGCACCGTATCGTCGTTCTCCATCCGCCAGCCCTGGCCTTCGACCAGCTTCGCGGGGCCCGCCATGTAACGGCGCAGGCCTTCGCCCGCGGCCGCGCCGCCCAGCCCATGCTGGCGGATGATGGCGCGCATCTGAGCCACCAGCTCATTGTGCCGGGCCCACTTCGCCTCAAGCGAACGCCGGACCTCGCGTTCGGCCTCGGTGTAAATCAGGTCGATCCGCACCGGCTTGCCCTGCCCGAACCGCACGATCCGGTGGAAGGCCTGGATGATGTCGTGGAACTTGAAGCCGATGCCCAGAAAGATCGCCCAGGCACAATGCCGCTGGAAATTGCAGCCGGTGCCCGCGATCGAAGGCTTCACCGCCAGCTCAGGCACCTCGCCATCGCTGAAGGCGATGATCCGGGCCTCGCGCTGGTCCAGGTCCTGGGAACCGTAGGCCGAGGCAACCGCCGGAATCGCGGCCTCGATCGCGCGCCGCTCATCCTCGAGGTCGTGCCAAAGGATCCGGTGGGCGCCGGGGTCGAGCGCCCGGAGCTCCATCATCTTTGCGATGCGGGCCGGCAGGGATGAGCGTTTCTCGGCCGCGGCATCGCTGACGCCAATGGCGGCCTGGCGGAACATCCGCACCTGGCCATCGCGGTCCTCGCCCGCGGCGTCGTGGTCGGAGGGCACCTCGTGCCAATGCACCTCGACCGGCGGCAAGGCATATCCCTCGTCGGGATAGCCCAGGTCGGACGGGGTGGTGATGAAAGTGCCCCAGCTGGCCACCCACTCCCAGAACTCCTGCTCCTTGTGCGGGTGCAGGGTCAGGCGATCGGCATTGCTGCTGTCCCGCTTGAAGAAGCGTGTCTTCGCCTCGCCCACATCCATCACGTCCAGGAAGGCGGCATAGGCCAGCAGCTCGACATACTCGTTGGGGCTGGGCGTGGCGGTGGCCACGATCCGGTACTTCGTGACGGCGAACAGCCGCATCAACTCGCGGAAGGTCTTCGTGCCGCCGAAGCCGCGCAGCACCGCCGCCTCGTCCAGGCAGACCGTGCAAAACAGGGCCGGGTCCAGCTTGCCGTCGCGCACGCTCTCGTAGTTGGTCAGGTAAATTCCGGGCCCGGTTACCTCGGCCGAGCGTCGCACGAAGCGCGCGGCGGTTCCGAGCATGGCGGCGTCGCGGGTGAATTCCTGGCGCACGCCCAGCGGAAGCACGATCAGCGCGCGGGCCTCAGGCCCCTCGCTGTCCCGCAGGACGCGGGCGATCTCGAGCTGCATCACGCTCTTGCCCAGGCCGAAACTGGCGAAGATCGCCGCGCGGCCCTTCCGGACGGCCCAACGGACGATGTCACGCTGGTGCGGCTTCAGGATCGGCGATAGCGCGGATGCCTCGACCGGGATCCCTGCATCGGGCGCGAGGGCGACCTTGGCGGCCAGGAATGCCTGATAGGCGGACAGGTTCACGGCGGCGCTCATGCGGCCTCCGCCAGCGCGACGCGCCGGTCGCCGATCAGCCTGCGGACATGGCGGGCGGCGGCTTCCGGCAGCTGCGCCAAGCCGGCCTCGGCCTTCATCACACGCTCGTCCAGGTCGGCGATGGTGGGGCAGGCTTCGATGTCGCGCAGGAGGCCATCCAGGCTCGAGCGGACCTTGGGCGACAGGTCATCCAGCGGCGAGACCGGGGCGGGGGCCGGCTTCTCGGGCTCGGGCGGCGGCGCTTCCGCCTTCGGCTCGGCAGGAGGCGGCGCCTTGCCCGCGCTGGCCTGCTCCAGGGCATCCCCACCGCCCGCTGGCGCCTCCAGCACGTCACGCGGGAATTCGTCATCGCGCTGCACCTCGCCGCGCTTGATCGACTTGAACATCACCCCCAGGCTGGCGACATCCTCGGCCGTCAGCGCGTCCACCTTACGGCCCATGCGGCGCTCCAGCTGCGCCCGGGTGATGCCGATGCTGGCATAGCCCTGCACGCAGTCCGCGATGCGCTGCACCAGGGGCTTTCCGCCTCCATGCTCCAGCGTGTGCCGGCAGATAGAGGCAGCCTCCTCCCGGAACCACACCGGCAGCACCGCGAAGATCATCTCGCGGAGGCGGCGCGCGCCCATGTTGGCGTTGTTCTCATAGATGTCCCGCATGTCCGTCAGGGCTTTGGCCCCGTTCTTCGTGTCGCGGGAATGCGGGACGATGAAGGTCGTCTGTGAGCGGGCGTTGGTCTGAAGATCCCAGGCATAGGCCTGCATCTCCGACTGGCCGCGATGGTCGTCACGGGACAGCTCGGTCAGACCGAACACCACGTTGCCCCAGATGCGGGCCAGCTCGCGGGCCAGATGGACGCTTTCGCCGGTGACCTGCTGCCCACCGCGGCCGAACCGGAAGAAGGCGCGCTCCGCCAGCTCCGTGATGCCGCAGACCTGCCGCATCTCCTGCATGGCCATGTCCACCACCCGGGGGTTGCGCATGGCGACGATGACGGCCGCCTGCACCTCGGCGACGGCGCGAGACTGCTCGACCATGGTGGCCTGGGAGGCGCCACGGGGTGCGGACTGCTCGAAGGGGGTCATGCTGTTCATGGCGTGCCTCAGAAGGGGATTTGCAGGTCGGTCGGGCGGAGCTCACGGGTCGTCACATCGACCTTGCTGGAGACGCTGAGCGCGGCGAGGACATAGAAGCTCTGGCCCGGCGCCAGGGCGGCCAGGCGGCGCGCCTCATGTTCGGCAATCTCGCGGGTCGGGTGCCGCCTCGTGGGCGGCTGACGGCCGGTCGGGCACCAGATGATGAAGAAGGCGTCGTCGTTCATGCGGCGATATCCGGGATGGCCGGCGGCTCGAAGCGCCCAGCTTCCTGCGCGAGCTGGAAGGACTGGCGGGCATAGGCCGGCAGGTTGACGGTGTGCGCCATGGGCGCGCTGTTCAGGTCGTCGCGGTAATTCGGCCACTCGCGTTGGGTGAGGCACCAGCGGAAAATGCCCTTCGCGTACCGGTTCAGGGCCCGGCCGATCTCGATGGCCTCCGGGTCCACCCAGCAGACCGAAACCAGGTGCGGGGGCTTCTTGCTCTGCACCACGAAGGCGAACTTCTCGGGCCGGTGCGGCGTGACGGCGGCCACGGCGTCGAGATACCAGGCCGCCTGCATGTGGTAGCCGTACTCCAGCATCGCCTTAGCGAACTCGCGCGGGTCGGCGCTGGTGCTGGTCTTGTAATCGACCAGATAGCGGCCGTGGGGCGGGAGATAATCCGGCCGAGTACGGCACCAGATGCCGAACTCCTGATCTCGCCAGAACAGGGACTTCTCGGCCTGGCCGCCAATGAAGGCGGTGCGGGCGATTGGGTCTGCCCACAGCACGCCGCGCATGACGCGGAGCATCTCATCCTCGGCCGGCAGCAGCGGCACCTTGCCGGCGGCGCGCGCTGCGTCGCGCTTCTCCCGCGCGTCGGCGCTGGTGTAGCCCTCGGACGGGGAGCCGTCCTTCTTCAGGCCCCGGATCACCTCAACCCGGGCGTCATATCGCTCCGGCTCCAGGATCATCAGATGGCTGGCGGTGCCGATCTCGAAGACCCGCTTCGCCTCTTGGACCTGGCGCTGATGCCAGAACACCGCCGGGCAGTCGCGGGCCAGGGTGCGTGCGCCGCTGCTCGACAGGCTCATCTCGGGGGTTGGGTCGCCATGGTAGATTTCCGGCGGCAGGTCATAAATTCCGGGCTCGCTGATCTTCATGGCGCCACCGCCTTCCGGGCCAGAGCCTCGCCCTCTGCTGCGCGCATGAGACGCGCCAGCTCCAGCGCCGTGGTGCCGGGCTGAATCTTGAGCACCACGATGGCGGTGGCGCTGGCCATGCTGACGATGGTGGGCTCGGTCATGCCGTCGGCTCCATCCCCCGGAACCGGTCGCGCACCCGGTTGAGTGCGGTGCCGGCCTGGAGCACGGCCAGCATGGTCCCGGGCGAGGCGTCGGCACCGGCGACGGGCTGGTGGACGAACTGCGCCGACGCGACGGGCGTGACGATGCTGGAACCCTTCTCCGTGTCACGGAACAGGTACGGCGGCACGGGCACGACGCAGCGGAGCAGGGAAGGGATGGGGCTGGTCATGCCGCGGCCCTCCGGCTGGCCCGGGCCATGATCGACCGGGCGTTGTGGTCGATGCGCTGGGCGTGGTGCAGGAACACCAGGGCCATGGCGCGCATACCGTCGTCACGCGCGCTTTCGGCCTCGGTCGCCATGATGTGCGCGGAGCCGATATCGCCGTGCATCCACCAGATGGCGGCGGGGAGATCGCCGTCCTCGTCGCCGAAGTCGGCCACCAGAGCGTTGGCGAGCGCGTTGATCTGCGTGCTGATGCGGGTGTCTCTCAGCATCAATGGTGCTCCCGGGCAAAGCGCCGCACGGCCGGGTCAGGGTGCTGGCGCAGGAAGGGAAGGGCGGGGATCAGCAGGGCCTCGATGCCATCCGCGGCGGAGCGGCAGGCGGCGGTTTCGATGGCCCCAGCCTCGGCGGGCACGCGGTCCCACAGCAGGTCCAGCACGCCGACCAGTCGCTCCAGCCGCGCGGACTGGCGCCGGAACTCGGCTTCGTGGTCCGGGCCTGCGGGCGGCCCCTCGTACAGCGGGCTGGCCGGGCGGTGCGCGAAGAACTCGGTGCCGGCGGGGAAGCGGTCCATGTCCATGGTCACGCAACCTCCGCCATCAGCGGGTGCGCCGCGCGGAAGGCGTCATCCTGGATCGCCGCCGCGTCCAGCAGCAGCCGCTCGATGCGGCCGAACTCGCCGTCATCCGTCTCGTGCTGCTGGACCTTCGCCAGCTCAGCCGCCATCGCGGTCAGCCGGTTCATGACCCGGATCGTCGCGGCGAGGTCAGCCTGCGCGTCCGGGTGGCTAAGGTAGTCCGCCGTCAGCCGGTCGCGGCGCGTGCGGATGAGGTCAGGGGTTTCCATCACTCAGCGACCTCGATCATGCGCTCGACCAACCGCAGAGCGGACCGCTGGAGGGCGATACGCGTGGGGTTGAGGGCGTCCCAGGCGGCGGCCCTGGCGGCGGCCCAGGCGGCGTCCCTGGCGGCGTCCCAGGCGGCGTCCCTGGCGGCGTCCCTGGCGGCGGCCCTGGCGGCGTCCCAGGCGGCGGCCCTGGCGGCGTCCCTGGCGGCGGCCCAGGCGGCGTCCCAGGCGGCGTCCCTGGCGGCGTCCCAGGCGGCGTCCCTGGCGGCGTCCCTGGCGGCGGCCCTGGCGGCGTCCCAGGCGGCGGCCCTGGCGGCGTCCCAGGCGGCGTCCCAGGCGGCGGCCCAGGCGGCGTCCCTGGCGGCGTCCCAGGCGGCGTCCCTGGCGGCGTCCCAGGCGGCGGCCGCATCCCGCCGCGCCGCCTCAATCGCTGGCCGGATGCTGGGCACCTGCGCCATGCTGGTGATCTCGGGCAGCCCGGCGAGCGCATCAGCCTGTGCCGTCAGACCCGCCAGCCGCAACCAGGCGGGCGTGTGCTCGCGCACCAGCCAGTCGGCGGCCATGAGCGAGCGGCGGTGCTCGACGGCGGGCGTGGATTTCGTGCCGACCAGACGCGGGATCAGCGGGCGCAGGAGGGCGTCGCGCTCATCGTCCGGCAGCCCGTCATTCCAGGCGCGCAGGAAGGCGCCGATGACGGGGCAGGCGCAGGCCGGACTGTCCGACCACGGCTCGCCGGCGACGAAGGCGACCGCCTCCATCACACACATCTCGCCGTCGCTGGGGTGGTGGCCGCCGGACGACAGCGGCGGGATCGAGGCGACCTTCGTGAGGTCGGGGGTCGGCGTGTCGCTCATCGGGCTCTCCTCCGAGCCCGGGGTGGGCTCTGTGTGAGCCCATTTGTGCGCTAAACGCCCAAATCGGTCAAGCTAAAATGTGCGTATCGCGCCCATTATTTTTGATGGGCACTTAGCGCATCGATCACCTTGATCGTCGCCTCGATCTGTTCAGGCTCCATTCTGCGCAGCCGATCCACTAGGCTTTCAATCAGCCGCACGCGCTTTTGTTCCTCTGGGTGCGCCGCCAGTTCGGCCGGGCTAATCCCCAGCTCCTTCGCTAAGCGCGCAAAAGTCTCGTCATCCACGGCGATTTCGCCTCGTTCATATCTTCCTATCGTAGTGTGGTCTGTTCCCATTTTGTTCGCAAGCGTCATTTGCGTCTCACGCTTCAGCTTGCGCCAGGCTTTCAGATTTACGGTGCGGTGCGTCATGGGCGCAGCGTCGCACAAGCCGCCCTGCCGCTCTGCGGCGCGATATGCACCACGCGCACAAAAGCTCTTGACCATTTTGGGCGTATCGCGCACATTCCTGGCATGACGCTCCATGAGTATCTGAAAAGGCCGGATGTAAGGGTGGTCGCCGTGGCCGAGCAGGTCGGCGTCCATTATTCCAGGGTTCTGCGCTGGGCTAAGGGGCGAGTGCCGGCTGAGCGCGTGCCCGAGCTGGCCCGCGTCACAGGCATCCCCGCCGCCGATCTGCGCCCCGACCTCGCGGCCGCCTTCGCCCCGCGCGAGGTGGCCTGATGTCATCGCTGACCGAGGAGACCGGGCAGGCGATCCTGGCGGAGCTGAAGGCGCTGCGGAACACGGTCGCCTATGTGGCGGCGTGCCAGCACGTCATGGACCATATCGGCTCCGGCGCTTTCGACCGTTGCGAGGATGATGCGGAGCGCCTGACCGAGATCCTGCTGCTCAGGCAGACCCGGCTCCGGGAGATACTGGCGGTAGAAGGGCCTCAAGCCGGTCGAGGCGGGCAATGATCGCCTCCAGCAGCACCGCCATGCGCTCCGTGGCCTCGGCCGTGCGGATTGATGCGTCCTTTGCGACGCGCTCTCGCTTATCCGCTTCCCACCGGCGCCTGATGGCCTCGACGGCCGTCCGCTGGAACGCCAGGTCCTGCTCTGAGTATGGTGGATTGCCTGGGGGCTGCAGAACGGTTTGCAGGAACGCCTCCATCTCGTCGGTCGTCTCTGACATCCGAATTCCTCCTGAGGTTCTGACAAGCACCAGGATGGAGCAGGCCGGGGCGCTGCCGCAAGGCGACGCTCCGGCCGATCCTTTCCCCTCATCGCCGCTGGCCACCGTCCCGGTGTTGGCGTTGAGGGCGACCGCGCGGGCCGGATACCCCCGCATGCCTGATGGCCTTCTCTCCCGGTGCTTCACTGCGGGGCGCGCCAGCCGCCCCTGCGCATTTTTGCGTGCCGGCGAGAAGCGGCCTGGCGGGGGCACCACCCCCCACCAGGCCAGAACTCATTCCGTGAAGCTCAGCGTCCATGCCCCTTTTTCGCATGGAGCACTGACATGAGGTTGTCCGAGATTGCCACCGGCGTGGCGCGATCCACCCAAGCCGCTGTCGCAGACTGGTGCCAGGAGCACGGTCGTGCGCGCGGCCTCGCCGCATTCGCCCGCCGCATCGGCGTGACCGAGCGCCGCGCCCGCAGCCTTCTCGAAGGCACAGCCGGGCGCATCGACGCCGCCGAATACATCGCCGCCCAGGAAGCGCGCGCCGAGGTTCTTCGCCTCCGCATCGCCAGGGCTCAGCACGACCTGAACGAGATCGAGAACAGCCATGAAGGCATGGATATGGGCACGCCTGGGGGCGTGCTTTCTGGCGATGGGCGGCCGCTTCATCGCCATGGGCACCTGGTGTCTGGCTCGCGCCAAGAGGGCGCGCTGACATGACCCAGCAGCACACCCAGATCCGCGGCCTGTATGAGCAGGGGCTGACCATCCCCGCCATCGCTGCCGGCCTCGGCATCAGCAAAGCCACCGTCAACCGCCGCCTCACGGAACTGCGGGCGCAAGGGGTGAAGCCGCGCCTGCCGCCGCTGTCCAGCGACCTGAGCTATCTGGAGAGGCGCGAGGCCGCCCGCCTGAAGCAGGCTGGATGGAAGACGCGGGCCATCGCCAAGCACTTCTCATGTCCCGAGCACGCCATGGCGGACATCCTGCGCATGACCCCGCCGCCGCGCCCCGTGCCGGCGCCGCGCCCGGCGGCCGAGCCGGTCGATGCCATCCCCACCGACACGCCGGACCCGCTCTATGGCTGGGCCTGCGCCGTGCGCCGCGAGCATCCGTCGATGCGCGCCGCCGACTGCATCGCGGAGGCCAAGCGCCGCCTGCAGAAGCGGAGGGCGGCATGATGCGCGTCCAGCACCAGCGGCCCGAGGGATGGAAAGGCGGCACCCGGCACGAGGGCGATAGCCTCCGTCGTTTCGCCGCGGTGCTGCCGCATGCCGACAGGACCGCGGCCGCGCTGTCGGTCGATCACCCGGCCCTGGCGGAGGCCCGCACCATCTTCCCCAGCACCGTGCATTTCGCCGATGAGGTGGACCGCGTGCTCGTCTCAGGCGCCAATAACCCGAAGCTCGGGGCGCGCGTGACCAAGGGCCCGTGGCGCGGGATGCCCATCTACCAGCTGACGCTTGAGGAGAGGGCGACATGCCCGGCTTCCTGTGCGCTGTGGGCGACCTGCTATGGCAACTCCATGCACCTGGCGCGTCGGCACCGCCCGGGTCGCGAGCTGGAGCAGATCCTGGGCGCCGAGCTGTGCGGCCTGGCCGATCGGCATCCTGGTGGCTTCGTGGTGCGCCTGCACACGCTGGGGGATTTTTACTCCGTCCGCTACGCCAGCCTCTGGGCCGTGTGGCTCCAGTGGATCCCGGAACTGCGGGTGTTCGGATACACTGCGCGGGAGGACGGCACGCCGATCGCCGAGGTGATCGAACGCTTGAACGGCCGGTTTCCCGATCGCTGCCTTATCCGCTTCTCGCGTGCGGTGCCGTCCGGCAAGGCGCATGAGGCCATCACCATCTGGCATCAGCCCGCCGGGCAATGGGTCGATCAGGGCCTTGTCTGCCCTGCGCAGACGGAGCGCACCGCCTGCTGCGGCACCTGCGGCCTGTGTTGGTCACCGGCCATGGCCGCTACGCCCATCGTGTTCGTCGGGCACGGGCGCCGCACCAAACGGAGGGTGGCCGCATGATGAAGGCCGTCACCCTGCTGTTCCTGTGCGGTGCGTTCCTCGGTGTCATTGCCCTGGGGTGGGCCATCTGGTCCTGCGCGTTCCCGCCGGAGGACGATCACCATGACATCTGGTGAGCCCCGGCAGATCACCACCGACGACCTGAACCGCGCGCGGGCTGTGCTGCTGCGCCATGGCGGTTCGTATCGCTATGCCGCCGTCGAGCTGGCCATGGACGAGGCGCGCCTGCGCCGCCTGATCCCGCCGGCGGCCATCCCGCACCAATCCCCGAAGCGCGGCAAGCGCCGCTGAGCAGGAGGCCCCATGGCCGAGAAGGTTGAGACCAAGCCGAAGTTGAATGCGTCGCCGGACCTGCACATGCAGGCGTACCGGGAGCTGCGTGACCTCACCAGGAAGAAGGATGAGGTGATCGGCTCCATCCGCGCTGCCCGGAAGCGGTTCGAGAGCCTGGGCGTGAACCTCAAGGCGATGGATTTCCACGGCCGCCTGTCGAAGATGGACGACGACGAGCGGGAGATGCTGTTCCGCGACGCCAGCCGCATCGGCGAGTGGATTGGCAAGCCCCTGGGCTTCCAGGGCGCGCTGTTCGGCGCCGATGACGCCGAGCGGCCCAAGGAATCGGAGAGCGCCGCGCACCGCGAATGGGCTGCCCATGAGGCCGGCTACGACAACGGGAAGAACGGCGGCAACCGCGACGACAACCCCTATGAGCCCGGCTCGCTGTTCCACCAGAAGTGGGACGTGGGCTATTTCGAGGGTCAGGCCGCCATCGCCGCGCGCATGGGACCGAACGAGGAAGCCCGCACCGGAAGCCGCGGCCGCAAGAAGCGTGGCCAGGCCGAGGCCGCCGCCTGATGCTGCTGGCGCTGGACCTTTCGACGCACACGGGCTGGGCGGCAGCGGAGCCCAGCGACGTGCCGCGCGCCGGTGTTTGGCACCTGCGCGGCGATGGGATCGGCGCCTATGGCACCGCCCTGCAGGACTGTCTGGACGACCTGCACAAGCTCTGCCGCTTCACCCGCGTCGTGATGGAAGCGCCGCTTCCTCCCGGCGCGCAGACCCACGCGGCCACCGCCCGCATCCAGCTGGGCCTCGCCGCTGCCGTGGAGATGTGGGCCTACCAGCTCAGCATCCCCTGTCAGGAGGCCAGCGCCAGCACCGTGCGTAAGGCCGTCATCGGCAACGGCCGCGCCAAGAAGGATGACGTGATGGCGTGGGTGCGTCGCAAGGGCTGGTCCGCCATCGACGACAACGCCGGCGACGCGCTGGCGCTCTGGGAATACGCCCGGCACCGCGGGCCCATGCAGATGAGGAGCGCCGCCTGATGGCCGAGCCGTCCGCCACCTCCGTTCGTAAGCCGCTCTCGACGCGGCTGCGCTTCGACATTTTCAAGCGGGACGGCTTCACCTGCCAGTACTGCGGAGCGCATCCCCCGGCTGCCGTGCTGGAGTGCGATCACATCACACCGGTTGCGCTGGGCGGCGAGAACGAACCCGACAACCTGATCACCGCCTGCTTCACCTGCAATCGTGGGAAAGCCAACGTATCGCTCGAGCTGGTCCCGCAGTCCTTGGCCGAGAGGGCGGCGGAGGTGGCCGAGCGCGAAGAGCAGCTCCGCGGATACGCAGAAGTCATGAACGCCCGCCGGGAACGGATCGAGCGCGAGGCCTGGAAGGTCATGGGCATCCTCTTTCCCGGTCGGGGGCCTGTGCAGCGAGCCGACTTCATCAGCGTGAAGCGATTCGTCGAAAGGCTCGGTGTGCACGCCGTGTTGGACGCGGCTGAGTGCTCCATGACGAAGCCCAGCCATCGCGCCTTCCGGTATTTCTGCGGGATCTGCTGGGGCGTGATCCGCAAGCAGGAGGTGGGAGAATGAAGCGCCCGGCCTTCCAATTCTACCCGGACAATTGGCGGAACAGCGCCAACCTTCGCAGGTGTTCCTGGGGCGCCCGAGGCGCCTGGATCGAGGTCATGTGCCTCATGCACGACAGCGACATTTACGGTACCCTGCCGTGGACCCTGAAGGAAATCGCTCAGGCCCTGGGCTGCCCCATCGGCCTTCTGCGGGAGCTGGTGGAGAAGGGAGTTCTGAAGGGTTGCGACAGCGGCTCCAGCGAGCCGTTCATCTACACCCCTCGCAGCGGCCGGCGCGAGGGCGAGCCCGTCACGCTGCTGCCCAGCCAGCCTGGCCCCATCTGGTACTCAAGTCGTATGGTGCGTGACGAATATGTCCGCATCGTGCGGGGTGAAAACGGGAAGTTTGGTGGGGGTGGAAGCGCACCCGAGGGTGGGCATAAAGCAGCACCAAAGGACGCACCAAAGCCCCCCAAAAGTGACGGCTCTTCTACTCCTTCTCCATCTTCTCCTTCAGTAGATACCTCTTCGCTACGCTCAGAGGGCGCGCCGTCGGCGCCGACGCTGCCGTTTGCCGGACCAGCAGAGCCCCCTCCTGACGCCCGAACGGAGCTGTTCCGGGAAGGGCTGGCCCGGGCTGTGCGCCTCACCGGCAAGCCCGCGCCGGGCTGCCGCCCCATGCTCGGCCGATGGCTCAAGGCGGCGGGCGACGATGCCGCGCTGGTCGGGTCGGTCCTGTTCGAGGCCGAGCAGCACCGCCCCGCCGACCCCGTGAGCTGGATCGAGGCCGCAATCGGCCGGCGGCTCGGAACGCGACCGGGCCCGCAGCGGGACGATGCCCACAGCCGCCGCAGCGCGGCCGCCCAGGCCCTGATGAAGCTCGAGGGGTTCCCGCTCCAGTGACCCAACTCGCCACTCGCCCCCCCAGCGCGCCCACCGTCGCCCCGATCCAGCTCTCCCAGGCCGCCGATGCGGTGCTCCGCCGCTGGAGCGCCGGTGACAGCACCGAGGCCCTGCCCATCGCCACGATCCGCGAGGCGGCGAAGGCGCTTCCCATCGCGCAGGCGCGGCTGGAGCCCGCCGCCCCGGAGCGCTGGACCAGCTGGCTGCTGCCGCTCACCGCAGTCGTCCGCAACCCGCCGCACCTGGACCAGATCCGAGATGCCGCATCGGTGCTCGCGGCGGCACTGGCCACGATCCCTGCGTCGCTGCTGACCGCCCAGCGACAGCGCGAAGCCTGCCGCCGCTTCGCCTTCTGGCCCTCCGCCGCCGATCTGGCCGAATGGCTGGAGCCCGAAGCCAAGGCCATCCGAGCCGAGGTCATGGCGCTGGAGCGCATGGCCAGGGCCCCGCGCCAGCCCGAGCGTCCGGTGCTGACCCCGGAGCAGCGCGAGGCTGAGGCCGCTGCCTGCCTGGCTAAGGCGCAGGCCCTGCGGGCAGAGGTTCGTGCCGAGACGATTGCTGCCCGCGGTATCGCCCGGCCGGGCCGCTCCCTGGAGCCGTGGCAGATGATCGCGGGTTATCGGCAGACCGTGGAGCGCGGAGGCCTCGGGGCCGAGGCAGCGGCCATCCGCCTTGCCTCGCTGGAGCGCCAGTTCCCGGAAGCTGCCGAATACGCCCGGAGCATCGGGGCATGAACAGCGACACCATCCCTGGCGTCACCCGCTTCGCCCGCGACCGCATGGCCCACCACCACGGCCGCGACTTCTCCCGCGGGCGCTGGCTGGCCGCCGTCATGGCCATCCTTGATCGCAGCGCGCTTCTGGTCGCTACCCGCACCGGCCCGAACGGCCGCACCGAGGAATGGCTGGTCGAAGTGGACATGCTCCGCCGCCACTTGGTCTGGAGCCCGCGCGACGCCGTCGTTATCAACGTCATGCCCGGCAGCGATTTCCAGGCCTTCGCCGTGATACCGCGCAGCGGCCCGCCGCTGGAAGGGAGCGAGCATGCCGAACTCGCTTGACGCGACGAATCCCGTCGCGGTAGACGCGATCCAGACGAAGAGTATCGGGCAGGGCACGGCCGGCCCCGTTTCTTCGCCAGATGCCGGGCGCGGCACTGACCCACTGGAGCGAGCCCCTGGCTCCTCCGGTGCGACGCACAGCGAGCGTTGGTACGCCGTCCACCACAAGGCCCACGAAGCGCCCACCGCCCGGCTGAAGATCCGGCGCCTCGGCTTCCAGACCCACTGGCCCCGTTACATCCTGCGCCGCCCTCGCCGTGACGACGTGATCACGCCGCTCTTTCCCGGCTACCTGTTCGTCAAGCTCGACATCCGGCGCCGCAGCTGGGGCCCGATCCAGGCGATCGATGAGGTGGTAGGCATGCTCGGCGCCTATGATGGGCGCCCGCCTGCCGCCGCTCCAATCGGGGAGGTCGAGCGTCTGATCCAGCGTGCCGGCGGATGCGACAAGGTCATCGATGAGACCCCGGACAGCCTGTTGGAGATGCAGCCGGGCGACAGCGTGCTGATCGTGGATGGCCTGTTCAACGGCTTCGGCGGTCTGCTCCGCGGCGACCATGGGCCCGAGCGCGTCGCTGTGCTCATGACCATGCTCGGCATCCAGCGCGAGGTCATCGTGCCCAGGCGCAACATCCGGCGGGCCGAAGTCTGATGGGAAAGCAGGTCGATCCCTTCTACCGCAGCAAGGCGTGGTTCCGGCTGCGCCACGCCTGCCTTCAGCGTGACCAGCACCGCTGCGTGGTCCCGGGCTGCACCAATCGGGCGACGCATGCGGACCACATCATTCCTCGTTCAAAAGGTGGAGCCGACACGCTCGCGAACACCGCTTCAATTTGCCCCGGGTGTCATGCCCGCAAAACAGCGCTGCACGATGGCGGTTTCGGCAACAAGCCTTCACGGCAATGCCCGATCGGAGCGGACGGATGGCCCGAGAAGCCATCTCACTAGATGCGGCCTGAGACAGGTGTTCCAGCACCTTCTCAGGCCTAACCAATCTCGATTTGAAGGATCGAAGAATGGCTGACGACAAGCTACGCGGTCGAGTATGCGCCGTCGACGGATGTCTCTCTCCAGTGGCCAGGCGGAATTGGTGCGGCGCTCATTATCAGCGCTATTGGAAGCATGGCGATCCCGAGTATGTAGCCAGGCCCCTCAACCTCAGTGGCTGCAAGGTCCAGGGTTGCGGTCGTCAGTCGAGATCTCCCACAGCTGCATTCTGCGAGATGCATTACTACCGTATTCGTCGTCGTGGCGATGTGAACCCCCTGCCGGCGCGCCCGGCCAAACCGACCCGGCACCATACGCACGGCTATGTGGTCGAGCATCGACCTGGTCACGCCATGACGACGCCTGGCTCACCGCGATATGCCTATCAGCACCGCAGAGTTTTCTTCGATGCGCATGGCGAAGGCCCGTTCAGCTGCCATGTCTGCGGGAAGGATGTCGACTACAGCTCGATGCACGTCGACCACCTGGATGATGACCGCTCGAACAACCGGCTGAGCAATCTCGCGGCGGCTTGTCCGACCTGCAACCAGTGGCGAGGGCATGACAAGGTTGTTGCCGCGCTGCGTGCGAAGCCGGGTGTGCTGGTAGAGTTTCAGGGCGAGCGCCTATCCAGAGCGCAGTGGGCAGCACGGATTGGGATATCACGCAACGCCCTCGCGGCCAGGCTTCTCAGCGGTTGGTCGCTCGAGCGGGCACTGACAGAAGGCAGGGGAAAGACAGGGCCAAAGGCTAGGCGGCGCGATGGCCTGCCGCCCGCCTGACCCCCCGGGGGGTGTCCAATCTCTGGGCGGGCAGGGGGTCTAGACCGTGTGGGCAAGTCTTTTCACGCATCCGCAATTCAAATGTTGAGGGCTATCAATGCCTAAGCCGAGGCTGCCAAAGGCCAAAGCCGAGGTATCCGCCGCCGTCCTGAAAGACCCCGGCCGCCATGCCGGTCGCAAGCCCCCGAAGATCGATGCCGCCATTGGTGATCCACCTTCCTGGATGACCCCGGAACAAGCCCAGGTCTGGTGGCTGTTCGTCGCCGAGGTGCCCTGGTTGAACCACAGTCACCGCGCGGTGATTGAGATCGCGGTGACAATCCGAGCACGGCTGATGAGCGGTGCCGATGTGGGCGTCCAGGCCCTCAACCTCCTGCGCCAGTGCCTGGGCCAGATCGGCGCCACGCCGGCCGATGCCAGCAAGGTGAATCTTCCGGATGATGAGGACAAAGACCCGGACGAGCGCTTCTTCAACTGACCGTGCCACCGCCTATGCGCAGGAGGTGGTGGCCGGAAAGTTGGTCGCCGGCCCGCATGTGCGGAACGCCTGCCGCCGGCATCTGGACGATCTGACGGCGGGTTCGGAGCGGGGCCTGCGCTATGATGAGGCTGAGGCCGAGAAGGTGATCGGCTGGTTCGAGGGCGTGCTGAAGCTCTCGGAGGGCCAATTCGAGGGGCGGCCCCTGCAACTGCACCCGTCCCAGGCGTTCATCATCGGGTCGGTGTTCGGCTGGCGCCGTGCTGATGGAACCCGCCGCTTTCGCCGCGCGTACATCGAGCAGGGCAAAGGGAACGGGAAATCGCCGCTTGCCGGCGGCATCGGCCTCTACGGCATGACTGCCGATGGCGAGGGTGGAGCACAGATTTACGCGGCAGCGGCGAAGAAGGAGCAGGCAACCATCCTGTTCCAGGACGCTTGCAAGATGGTTCGGAAGTCACCAGCGCTGGAACGCCGCCTGGCATTTTCCGGTGGCCTCGGGCGTGAGTTCAACATCGCCCACCACGCAAGCGGCTCTTTCTTCCGGCCGATCTCGAAGGATGCCGGCAAGACCGGTTCGGGCCCCAGGCCGCATTTTGCTCTGTGCGATGAGGTGCATGAGCACCCCGACCGCACGATCATGGAGATGCTGGAGCGCGGCTTCAAATTCCGCCGCCAGCCGCTGCTGTTCATGATCACCAACAGCGGCTCCGACCGAAACTCAGTCTGCTGGGAGGAGCACCAGCACGCGGTCAGGGTGGCGGCCGGCACTGCCACGCCGGACGAGGCCTTCACCTATGTCGGCGAGGCGATAGACGACACCACCTTCAGCTACGTCTGCGCACTCGATCCGGGCGATGACCCGCTGGAGAGCCCGGCGTGCTGGGCGAAGGCCAACCCGCTGCTCGGCGTCACGATCACCGAGGAGTACCTGGCCGGCGTCGTGAAGCAGGCCAAGCAGCTGCCCGGCAAGCTGAACGGCATCCTTCGTCTGCACTTCTGCGTCTGGACCGACGCTGAAACTGCCTGGATGGCCCGGCCCGCGCTGGAGGCCTGCCTGGATGACTTCGAGCCAGAGGAATTCGGCGGCTGCGACATCTTCCTTGGTGCGGACCTTTCGGGCTCGCAGGATCTCACGGCCCTGGCCTTCGTGGTTCCGACCGGCGAGGTGGAGCGGGCCAGCGCCGACGGCGAGGTGAAGCTGCTGCCCACCTTCGACGCATGGGTCGAGGCCTGGACGCCGGGCGACACGGTGAGCGAGCGGGCCCTGCGGGATCAGGCGCCCTATGACGTGTGGGTCCGTGATGGCTGGCTGAACGCCCCGGACGGGAAGCAGATCAGGCTGGATTTCGTGGCGGCGCGGGTCGCGGAAGCTGACGCTGAGTATCGCGTGAAGGCGCTGGCCTATGACCGGTACAGCTATCGCAAGCTCGAGGATGAGCTCGACGCGCTGGGCGTCACCGTGCCGCAGATCGAGCATCCGCAGGGCGGTAAGCGCCGAGCGAAGGTGCCCGATGAGGAGCTGGAAGCAGCGCGTCGCGAAGGGCGCGAGCCGCCACAGGGGCTCTGGATGCCTGGCAGCGTCGCGGCGCTGGAGGCGCTGATCCTGGATGGCCGTATTCGCCTGCGCCGGTCGCCGGTCCTGATCTCCGCTTGCATGTCCGCGGTAACGGAGACGGATCCCTTCGACAACCGCTGGTTCAGCAAGCGCAAGGCGACCAACCGCATCGATGCCGTGGTGGCCCTCGCCATGGCGGTGGGAGCGGCCACCGGGGCGGCGCCGGCCTCTACGGCAAAATCGTTCTGGGAAACCATGGCCCCTGAGGAGGCGTGATGTCGGTATTGACGCGCCTCTGGCCGTTCCAGCGAAAGGCGGCCGGTGAGAGCTGGGAAGAGGTGTTCCGCCGCCTGTTCGGTGGCCGGGAGACGAAGGCCGGCATCACGCTGACGGCAGACACGGCCATGCAGGTCACCGCCGTGCTGCGCTGCGTGCTGGTCATCGCCGATGGCATTGCCACGGTGCCGTTGAAGGTGTTCCGGAAGGACGCCAGCACCGGCCGGCGTGAGGTGGCAACCGACCATCCGTTGCAGGATCTGCTGGCGGTGGCGCCGAACGACTGGCAATCGGGCCTGGAGTTCCGCGAGACGCTTGCCATCCACGTCGCGCTGCTGGGCAATGCCTACGTCTTCATCAACCGCGTGCGCGGCCAGATCACCGAGCTGCTGCCGCTGGACCCCTCCCGCGTCACGGTGAAGCGCGGCGCCGATCTGCGGCTGACCTATACCGTCACCAGCGAGGCAGGAATCGCGCAGCAGTTCCCGGCCGAGGCCATCTGGCACCTGCGCGGACCGTCCTGGAACAGCTGGATGGGCATGGAGCCGCTGCGCATGGCGCGCGAGGCGATCGGCCTGTCGGTCGCACTCGAAACCTCGCATGCCAGCCTGCACAAGAACGGGGTGCAGAGCACAGGTATGTACTCGGTCGAAGGTTCGATGACCCCCGACCAGTACAAGTTCCTGCGGAACTGGATCGAGCAGCACAATGCCGGCGCCCACCATGCCGGCAAGCCGCTGCTGCTGGACCGCGCGGCGAAATGGACGCCGCTGACCATGAGTGGTGTGGATGCGCAGCACCTGGAGACACGGCGCCACCAGATCGAGGAAATCTGCCGCGCCTTCGGCGTGATGCCGATCATGGTGGGCTATTCGGACAAGGCCAGCACCTATGCCAGCGCCGAGCAGATGTTTCTGGCGCACGCTGTCCATACCATCCGGCCCTGGCATCGGCGCTTCGAGGCCTCGGTCCAGCGCTCGCTGCTGACCCCTGCCGAGCGGGCTGCGGGCATGTACCCCAAATTCCTGGATGCCGAGCTGCTGCGGGGCGCGGCGAAGGACCGATCGGAATTCTACGCCCGGGCGCTCGGGGCGGGCGGTTCTCCGGCCTGGATGGAGATCAACGAGGTCCGCGCCTTCGAGGATATGGACGAGGTGGAATGGGGACGCGGGCAGCCTCAGCCGCCCAAGCCCGCCACCACGCCGCCGACGCCGAACCCATAGGGGATACCAATGGAACGCAGCATTTTCGGCCTGCGCGAGGTGAAGCTCGCGTCGGACAGCGCCGACATGACCTTCTCGGGCTACGGCGCGGTGTTCGGCAACATCGACAGCTATGGCGATGTGATCGAGCCAGGCGCCTTCGCGGCAACCCTGGCGGAGGCGAAGGCCTCGGGCGACTGGCCCTCCATGCTCCTGCAGCATGGTGGCCTGACCGCCGAGGACAACACGCCCATCGGCATCTGGACTGACCTGGCGGAAGACGGGATCGGCCTGAAGGTGACCGGCAAGCTGGCCGACACGCCCCGTGGGCGGGAGGTCTACACGCTGCTGAAGATGGAGCCGCGCCCGGCTATCAAGGGCATGAGCATCGGGTACCGCGCCGCTGCCTTCGAAATGCGGACAAAGCCGGAGGACCCCCGGCGCCGGCTGACGAAGCTGGACCTGTTCGAGGTCTCCATCGTCACCTTCCCCGCCAACCGGAAGGCCAACATCACCGATGTGAAATCCGGTGCTGGTCTGACCGAACGAGATGCCGAGCGGGCCTTGCGAGACGCAGGGTTCAGCCGGTCCGAAGCCAAGGCGATCATCGCCTCGGGCTTCAAGGCTCTGCCCCAGCGGGATGCTGATGAGGCGAGCGTTTCGGCCGCGCTGAAGCGGCTGCTCACCACCATCGAATCCTGAGGAGACCATCATGCCGCTCGACAATATGGAGCAGATCATCGACCAGCTGGGCCGCGCACACGCCGACTTCAAGCAGAAGGTCGAGACCGAACTGGCGGAGGTGAAGGCCGGTGTGAAGGCCGCGCCCGCCGACCTGGCGAAGGTCAACGAGGCGCTGGACAGGCTCAGCAGCGCGAAGGACGCGCTGGAGGCGAAGCACGCCGCCGAGCAGAAGCGCCTCGATGACCTGGAGAAGCGCCTGAACCGCCCCGGCGGGGGCGGCGAGGCGGGCAACATGCTCGAAGCCGAGCTGAAGTCCATGAACGACCTGCTGCGGTCGCATGCCGGCGTGCTCCAGCGCCCCATGGGCCCGGAGATCGATGCGGACGGCCTCAAATCCTACCGCGAGGGTTTCAAGTCCTACCTGCGCGGCGGCGACAACCGCCTGTCCGATGCCGAGCGCAAGGCGATGTCCTCCGGCTCCAACCCGGATGGCGGCTACCTGGTGCACGCCGACACCACGGGCCGCATCGTGCAGCGGGTCTATGAGACCTCGCCCATCCGCCAGATCGCGAATGTGCAGACCATCAGCACCGACGCGCTGGAGGGCATGAACGATCTCGATCAGGCCGCCGACATGGTGATGCTGAACGAGACCACGGGGCCGAGCGAGACCAGCACGCCGCAGGTCGGCACCTGGCGCATCCCGGTGTGGGAAGGGGCGGTCGAGCCGCGTGCGACCCAGAAGCTGCTGGAGGATGCCTCGGTGGATGTGGAGGCCTGGCTGGCCCGCAAGACGGCTGATCGCATCGCCCGCGGCCAGAACCGCCGTTTCGTGCTGGGCAGCGGGGCGAATGAGCCACGCGGCTTCACGGCCTATCCGGTGGCCACGACGGGCGACGACACGCGGGCGTGGGGCACGCTGCAGGTGATCGGCACGGGCGTGAACGGGGATTTCGCCGCCTCCAGCCCCGGTGACATCCTGTTCGACATGGTGGGCGCCTTCAAGGATGCCTACCTGCAGAACGCCCGCTGGGTGACGCGCCGCGAGGTCATCACCAAGATCCGGAAGTTCAAGGATGGCCAGGGCCAGTACCTGTGGCAGCCGGGCCTGCAGCAGGGCCAGCCCCAGCAGATCATCGGCTTCCCGGTGACGGTGGCGCAGGACATGCCGACGCTCGGCGCCAGCAGCCTCTCCATGTCGTTCGGCGACTTCCAGGAGGGCTACCAGATCGTGGACCGGCTGGGCATCACGGTGATCCGCGATCACCTGACCGCCAAGCCCTACGTCAAGTTCTGGACGCGGGTCCGCTTCGGCGGCGGCGTCGTGAACTTCGAGGCGATCAAGCACATCCGCTTCGCCTGAGCCCTCTGGTGCGGGGCCTGGCGGCCTCGCATTCCATCTTCATCCTCATGCCATAGGAGCGCCGCGTCATGCGCGACCTGATGAACGACATCCATGTGCTGCCCGCGCTGGCGCCGGCCGCCGCCGCGATCACCGACAACACGGCCCAGGTGGGCTCCATCATCGACCGGCTGGGCTTCGATAGCCTGACCTTCGCCATTGTGACCGGCACCCTCGCCGATGCCGACGCCACCTTCGCCGTCACGGTGGAGCATGGCGATGCCGCGAACCTGTCCGATGCGGCGGCAGTGCCGGCGGCCTCGCTGGTGGGTACCACGGCCCTGGCCGGATTCACCTTCGCCGATGACGCGGAGACCAGGAAGATCGGCTATGCGGGCGACAAGCGCTATGTGCGCCTGACCGTGACGCCCGCCAACAACACGGGTGCGGCGCCGATGGCGGCCCTGGCCATCCTTGGCCACCCGGCCCAGGCCCCCACGCCGAACCCGCCGGTCTGAGTCCGGCCATGTCGGACAGCATCCTGACCGTCGTCACCCCCGCGCCGGACCGCCTGCTCGCGACCGCCGCCGATGTGGCGGCGGCCCTGGGGCTGTCCGACTCGCCGCCGGGAATCGGTGCGCTGATCCTGCGCGCCAGCGATGCCATCTCCGGCGCCTGCAATGGCCGCGTCTTCGGGCGGGAGGCGGTGCGGGAGACATTCCGGCCGGCCGGCCCGATGAAGCCGCTGATCCTCGGCCGCGACCGCGTGCATGCCGTCACCTCCGTGGTGCTGGACGGCACCACCCTGGTCGAGGGCACGGATTTCGAGGTGGATCAGCCCGCCGGTATCCTCCATCGCCTCTCCGGTGACGCCCGCTGCGCCTGGCGCGCCGCGAAGGTGGTGGTGGAGTACAGCGCGGGCTGGCTGCTCCCGAGCCAGGACGGCAGCGACCTGCCGGGCGATGTCCGGGGCATCTGCATCGACCGTGCGGCCCGCATGTACCAGGGCCAGGGCGAGGATCTGCGCATCCGCAGCGAGAGCGCGGAGGGCGTGGGCAATGTCTCCTACTTCGACCCCGATAAGCTGAATGCGCCCGAGCTTGACGCGCTCGCCCCGTATCACCTCTACCGGCTCTAGCCCCCGAGGATCCCCAACATGCCCGACATCAAGATCCCGCAACTTCCGGCTGCGGGGACTCTGGCCGATGACGATCTGCTGCTGCTTACCCAGGGCAATACCAGCGCGAAGTTGCCCTTTGCCGCCGTTGTGTCGCACATCATGGGTGGTGTTATGGATGCGCTGGGATCGTCAGGATCGCCGATTGCCGGGTTGCACCTGTCACCCGCCGGCGACTCCCGCCGCACCAGCGTCACTTTCGGCAATGAATTCCAGATGGGCGTCGATATTGGCAGCAATGGTGGCGAGGGCTTCTTCCTGTACCACAGCGCCTCCAATGCCCACCCATACACGGTGGATGATCTGGGCCGGTCGCAGTTCTGGTGGCGCAACAACGCGCCATCTGATGATGCGAACAGCTATGCGCCAGTCGGGTGGGCGGTGAACGTGCTGGGCGGGAATGGTATTACCGCTCCGGCCACTGGCACCCTGATGAGCCATCGCACCGAGTGCGCCATCGGTGCCATCCTGAGCGCCGGCAACGGGACGCGCAGCGAACACACCGCCAATTACAACGTGACCTATGCCTACAAAGGGCTGATCCAGGAGGACTGGAACCTCTGGGCCGAGGACTGCATCGTTATGGATGCGCCTGCCGGGGATGTGATCGGGGGACGCACGCGAGATGCCCCGAACTGGTTTGTCGGCAAGTCGGTCAGGCTGCATGCCTTTAACGACCTGACGGCCCTCGGGCCCGGATGTTCGGGTAGCTTTGGCATCAGCCTGGTTACTCGCCCGCTGACCGGTGAGGAAGCGGCCCTCGATCCCACGGGATCGCGCGTTGGCGACAGCACCCGTCCGCTCCTGGCCATGTTTTCCGCCGCCGGGTTCTCAGGGCTCAATGGCGACACGATTCAGTCCGGCACCGACGCTGGGGCGGGCGATGCCGCAGTCTACGGCCTACGGATAGGCGGCGGCGGGGGCTCGGTCTACGGCACTTACGATGCCAGAAGCCGCTTCCGGTTTGGCGGATTGCTGGCTGATTGGCGTGAGGAGGGGCTGCGCATCGCGGCACCCCTGCCTGGCTTCTCCGGGCCCGGCCTCGTGATTGAGCCGGGCTGTGACCCTAGCCTGATTGGTGATGTCGAGGGCTCGGTTAGCGAGGCCACCTTGGTCATCGGGCCGCGTGCCGCAGGGGCGCCGCCCTTGTCTCTCCGGTCGTTGCCGCTGCAGGGCGACTCTGTCCTGAAGCCCGGCGACCTGTACCGCACGGCGGATGGAACCGTGAAATGGATGCCGGAATGAGCGCCACCGAAGACCTGCACAAAGCGGGCCGCATGATGGCCAGCAGCGTGTTGGCCGAACAGCGCAACCGTGCTGCTGATGAGGCCGCACGATCAGAGGCGCGGGCACGGCTGTTGGAGGGTGAGCTTGAAGCGACCTACCAGGCGCTGCGCACGGCCCTGACCATCTCGGCTGAGGATCGCACTGCGATCGTCCTGCCGGCGGGCTATCAGGCTTGGGCTGCCAGCCTGTGATCGCGGATGTCACCTCCCGCATGCTGACCCGCCATGGCGCGCCGGCCGAACTGCGCCGCCGCATCGGCACCACGGAGCAGTTCGGCACTGACCCCTGCCGGGCCTTCATCACCAGCTACAGCCCCGAGCAGCTGGTGGGCCAAATCCGCCAGGGCGACGCGCGGGCTGTGGTGGATGGCGACTTTCCGCTTCTCGGCGGGCCCGAACCCGGCGACGTCCTGGAGCAGGACGGCAAGCTCTGGACCCTCATGGGCGCGAAGGAACGGCGCGTGCGCGGAGTGCTGGGCGGGTATGACCTGTGGCTGCGCGGTGCCGGCACCGCCGATGCTCGCCGTGGCGACCGCGCGCAGACCGAGGCCGGCGACCTGCTGGCCACCGAAGGCGGCGACCGCCTGGTGATCGCCTGATGGCCACCTTCGCCGTCTGGGCCGCCGCCGAAGCCATTCTGTCCACCGTGCCCGATGTCACCTTTGCCTGGCCCAACCAACGCTTCGCGGCGCCGGCAAACGGCGAGGGCTTCGTGCGCGTCGGTGCCCGCGCCGCAGAGGGCGAGCCGGCTGAAATGGGCGCCAATCCCATCTGGGTCGAGCGCGGCGCCATCGAGTGCACCATCGTTGTTCCGGCCGGGACGGGCACGATGAAGGCCCGCGGCATCGCCGACAGCATCATCGCGGCCTTCCGCGCCGCGACCCGCGACCGGCCTACCGGAGCCGTCATCTGGGACGGCTTCGAGCTCCAGGAGGGCGAGGCCTCTGAGGACGGGGCCTACTGGGTCCTGCACCTCCAGATTTTCTTCCGCACGCAGACCGTGCTGACCGGCTGAGGAGCCACCATGGACATCGATCCCGATTACGCGCCCGTCGAGGCGCCGCCGCCCCCGGCTGGCCCGACGCCGGCCGAAATCCCCGAGGGGCATATCGCATGGGACATCCTGGGCCCTGACGGCGAGCCCTTTGAGCGCCAGGTGCTGCCCCAGGCCATCGGCCCCGCCATCCCCGCCGGCTGCACCGCACGCCTGTTTTCCGAGGAGGATTAATCCATGGCCCCTACCACTGGCTACGCGGCGGGTTTTGCCGCCGAGGACACCGAGATCAGCTACGCGATAGAGAGCGTCTGGGCGACGCTGCCGTCCGTGGCCTTCAAGGCGCTCCGGTATACCAGCGTCAACATGCGCGGCCAGAAGCGCCGTGGCCGCCCGCAGGAGATCCGTGCGGATCGCCAGGCTGCCGCCGCCGTTACCCTCTCGGAAGAGGCGGGCGGGCAGATCGGGTTTGGCTTTAGCTATGGTGCCTATGACGATCTGCTGGCCGGCCTGCTGGGCAACGACTGGGCCGCCGGGCCAGCAATCACGAGCAGCACGGTGTCCGTGGCGGCATTCAATCGTATCGAGACTACGACCCCCGGTCTTTTCGCGGGCATCGAGCCTGGCCAGTTCGTTCGTTTGGCGGGGTTCAGCAACGCGACAAACAACCAGGTTGTGCTGGTTTTCGACAACGTGGGCGATACGATTCTGTGGGTCATTGCGCCTACGCCGCTGGTTGTGGAAAGCGCCGCCGCTGGCCATCAGGTGCTCAGCAGTGGCACCCTGCGAAACGGCAACCAGTTCCAGAGCTTCTTCCTCCAGCGCCGCTTCGGCAGCACCATGTTCTTGCGCTATCCGGGTTGTTTTCCGCGCTCTGCATCTCTCCAGGCCCAGACTGGCCAGTTCCTGAACGGCACTTTCGATCTCCTGGCGCAGGATGAAACGAAATCGATCACCAATGCCAGCACCGGCAGTGTGATCGCCGCGCCCACCGGCCGCGTGCATGATCCTGTGGGTGGCGTGGTCGGCTTCATCGCCAACACTGCGGTTCAGCCGCGCTGCACGCGCTTCGGCCTGAACATCGCGAATGAGGGGGCGGCGGGCCAGTATGCCCTCGGCAGCGCTAAGGCGCAGGGGGTGCTGCCTGGCGTATTCACGCTGTCGGGCAGCTGCGAGCTGTTTTTCGCGGATTTTGCTCTGTATGACATGTTCAGGGCGGAAACGCCGGATGTCATGGGGTTCATCACCCGCAGTGCGCTCGGCACCTATGGCATCGGGCTGCCGCACACCAACCTCATGAATCCGCAGATCACCGCCGGCGGGCCGGGCCAGCCGGTGATGGCGACGTTCGACATCGAGGGAAATCCGCATCCGACGCTGGGCTACACGCTCCGCATCGATCGCATCGCCGCTTGATCCATCGGGCCGGCCGGCCTCGGGCTCATAGGAGGGGCCGCGCGTTCGGCAGGTGCGCGCGGCCCCTCCAACCTGCCAACCTGCCCAGGAAATCAACATGGATATCAAGGAACTGCTGCGCGACAAGCGGGCTATGACGGATGGCGTCTGGGTGAACCCGATGCCGGGCCGAGAGGTGGAGGTACTGGCCCGCGCCTTCACGCCGCAATACCGGGAGCGGCTGGACGGCCTGTTCCAAGAATGGCGCCGCCTCTATGGCTCCGAGCGCCTGGCCCCTGCCAATGTCACCATGCCGGCGCTGGCCGATCTGGTGGTGGAAGAGCTGATCGGCGGTATCCGCGGCCTGAAGGATGGCGACACGGAGGTCAGCCTGGATCAGGTGAAGGCCTTTGCCGGGATGCCGGAGGGCGCGCCAATCTATCAGATGCTGCTCTCCGCGGTGGAGCGGGCCGACGCCAGGCGTGAATCCGACGCCAAGGCCGCGGCGGGAAACTGACTGCGGTCCTGCGCTGGCAACTGGAATGGGGGCCGCATCTGGCGGCTGCCACGCAGGACCCGGAGATGGCAGCCACCTTCCCATGCTGCCCGGAGGTCACGCCCGGCCATGGCTGGCTATGGGAGGCCTGGGCCTACCTCCAGTCGGGCCGGCGATGGCTGGGCGGCATGGGGGTTGTTCCCATGGGTATCGCCGCCGCCGACATCGACATCCTGGGCGATCGTCTGCGCCTTGGTGCCGGCCGGCGCGCGGTGCTGCACCAGGTTATCGAGGCTCTGGATGCCTTCTGGCGCGACTGGCAGCAGAAAAAGGCCGAGGCGCAGCGGCAGAGATCGAATTAACTGGCCTTCTTCGCTACTTCCAGATCCATCCCGATCGGGCGGCGAATGGCTTCGCTCTACTGCATCGAGCGCAGCGTCAGCGCTCTGTCTCCTTTACGAGAATGTGCACCAGTGCGATCGGCCAGATCATGAAGCCGTAGAACCACCACGCCACAGCACTCTCGCCTTTAGAATTCGCAATGATGGCAACGATGGTCGCCATGACCAACCACAGTACAATCCAGAACATTCGCGCGGCCCTCCTTGCCGGGATGACCGTAGTCGGCAGCCATCGTGCTGCGCATCATCAAAATGGATGACACGCAATGTCCGGTGCCCGTTTCGAGCGCGCCATCACCCGCGCTTTCAGCCCGGAAGTGATGTGGTCCGACATTCAACGCTCGCTGGCGGCCTTCGCGCGCCAGGATCGCGACCAGCTCATCGCGCAGGGCCGCTTCTCCCGGCGCTACACCACGCAGGTCAACGGCGTGATGGGCGCGCTGGAGGAGACGGTCCAGCCCGGCCGGGCCATCGTCTACAACGCGCAGGTTCTCGGCCCCGCGGTCGCCTTCGCCCTCGAATACTTGGAGGACCGCGCGCCGCAGCGCAGCGGTCGGCTTTCGGTGTCCTGGCGCGTCTCTTTCGAGCGACGGGGCGGCGCCGGCAACGGCCGCATGTTCACTGTGAAGGACTTCTCGCCCACCGCGGTCAGCTCCGACGCCGTGGCGGCGCGCATCTTCAGCCCGCTTCCCTATGCGCGGAAGGCGGATGTGCAGCTCATCGGGGATCGGACGCTGAGGTTCAATAGGCCGCCCGGCATGCTGGCCGACACTGCCCGGGCCGTGAAGCGTCGTTTTCCCAGCCTGGAAGCTTGGCGCGAGTTCACCACGCGGCACTCGCTGGAGCAGCGCGACGAGTTCAGCCGCCTCCTCCAGTACCCCACCCTCGTCATCGCCTTGCCGCGATAGGCCTACCCAGAAGCGAGAGCAATGTCCGAGCAGATCAGCCAGGCCGTCTACACGGCGACGGTGAACAACCAGGCCTCGCCCGCGCTCAAGGCCATGGCTGACGACGCCGTGGCACTGGGCGCGACCATTGAGGAGCTGGACAAGAAGGTCGGCCGCGGCCAGCGCAGTTTCTCGCAGATGGCCGCCGCGCTCGATCCGGTCGAGAAGGCGATTCAATCCGTCGAGCGGGCATCGTCGCGCTACACGGACATGACGGAGCGCGCGACGCGTGCGGCGGCCGTCGAGGGTGTCGAGCAGCAGCGCCTGACGGACCACCTGCAGCGCCTGTCTCAGGCTCGCGACAACTCGGTGCTGGCGACGGTGCGTTCGCTCTCTACGCAGCAGCAGGCCCTGGTGTTGGCCCGCACCGGCTATTCCCAGCTCGCAGATCAGATCGACCGCACCACCGTTGCCGCACAGCGACACAACTATGCCTCGCAGGCTGTGGGCATGGCGCAGACGACGGCGGCCAGCAGCAATCGCTCCTACATGCTCGGCCAGGCCGGCTACCAGGTGCAGGACTTCGCCGTGCAGGTCAGCGGCGGGCAGAGCCCCCTGGTGGCCCTGTCGCAGCAGGGGGCGCAACTGCTGAGCATCTTCCGCCCGGGCGGCGTCGTGGCGGCGGCGGGCCTGACGCTCGGCGTGCTGGCTGTGCAGCTGGCTAGTGCGGTTAGCGGCGCCACGGCCATGAATGCGGCCATGGAGCGCATGCGGGAGAACTACCGCACCGCGCTGGATGAGGCGCGCCAGTACCGCGAGGGCCTGGCCGATGAAAGCCGGGCCGTTCGTGACCTGACGGACCAGTTCCGCAGTATGAGCGCGGCACGGCAGGAGATGGAGATCGAAAGCATCTCCCGGGACCGGCGTGCGGTCGAGAGCCGCCGGGCGGCCCTCGAGCGCAGCGTGCTGGGCAACCTGCGAGGCGTCTCCGTCTCCGCTCAGGAGAGCATGGCGGACGCCTACCGCGCCGCCGCGGCCTATCCGGAAGGGTCTGAAGAGCGGTCACTCCTCATGAACAACAGCGATGTCCAGCGCCTGCGCGACATCGCCAGCGCCATCGAGAGTTTCCGCGAAAGCGGGAATGTCTCCCGTGATGCCATAGGCGGCCTGTGGGAGCAGCTGCGCGCCCTCTCAACGGACAGCGACGCGGTGAGCTCTGCGATTCGCCGGCAGGGCTCCGCCATGGTGGACCTGATGAGCCAAGCCCGGCAGCTGGAGCAGGACACCGCCCAGGTCGATCAAAGGGCGCGCGCCGCCGGCGTGGGCATCGACACCCTCGCCAATTCGTTCGTGCAGGCGGCTCGGCAGGCCCGGCAGCTGCGCGAGATGCTGAATTTCGAGATCCGCGTCTCCGGTGACGCGGCGCGGGAGATCGCGAACCTGGACCGCCTTGTCGCAGCTGCGCGAGGGGGCGAAGGGTCTCTGCGGCGGGAGCGCCGCGCTATCGGGGTGGAGGAGCAGACGGACCGTGCTGTGGCAGACTTCCGACGCCAGCAGGAGCAGCAGGGGACCACGGGGGATTCCGCCGCAGCCGAGGTGAACCGCTTCCGGGAGGCGATGCGGGGGCGCTTTCAGGAAGCCGACCAGCGGCGCGAGGAGCTGCGCCTGCTGGAGGAAGGTTTCCGGTCCACAACGCGCGCCGTGCAGGACATGCGCGACGCCTATGCGGAGCTTCGCCGGGATGCTGGCACCGGGCTGCTGTCCATGTCGCCGAGCGATGATCGGGCGTTCAACGTCATCTCGCAGCAGGTTCGGCAGACCCGTCAGGCAATTCAGCAGCAGAGCTTCGACGCCCAAGCTGTCGGGCTGCGCGAGCAGATGATCGGTATGTCCGCCGCCGATCGCGCGATGCTCCAGGCCGAGGCACAGGTGCGGCAGCGCAATGGCCTGCTGCTGGGCGCGCCGGCGAATGACAACGTGCAGGACCAGATCCGCCAGGCGCGGGAGCTGGCCCAGCGCGGCATCGAGATCGACCAGATGCAGGCCAGCTACACCGAGCTAGGGCGCATCGGGGAACAGGCCTTCGACCGTATCGGTTCGGCCATCACCACTGCCATGACGCAGGGCAAGATGGAGTTGAAGGACCTGGCCAACATTGGCAACGCCGTCGCTTCTGAGCTGATGCAGGCCTTCATCCGGCTGGCGGTGCTGAACCCGCTGAAGAACGCCCTTTTTGGCGGCAATGACCCCACGCTATCCAGTGTGGGCGGCGTGGTGGGGCGCCTTCTGGGCAACACCGGCATAGGCGGCGGTTACGATGCCAGCAGCTATGCGTCGGCCTTCGCCAGCGCGGCCCCGGGCATGTATGGCCCTGGCTTCCACAGCGGCGGCATCATCGGCGGCGATACCGCGACCTTCATGCGGATGGTGCCGGGCAACATCTTCGCTGCCGCGCCGCGCCACCATGCCGGCCTGATGCCCGACGAAATGCCGGCCATCCTTCAGCGTGGCGAGGGCGTGTTTACGCCAGCGCAGATGGCGGCCCTCGGCCCGGCCGGGCACAGCGTGTCGGTCGGCATCAACTTCTCGGGTGACGCGGGTTCGCCGCAGGATCGGGAGGCGCTGGCACAGCTGGTGGCCCAGCAGGTCAGCCAGCAGCTCGGCGCCGCGGCGCCCGGCATCGTCAAGGCCAGCCACGCCTACACCATGGGCGAGATCAGCCGCGGTGGCCGCGCCGCGCAAACCGTGGGCCGCCGCGCATGAGCATCCTGGATTTCCCGACCAGCATCATCGGGCCCGGCCAGATGCAGCTGACGCCCCTGGCCAACACGCAGTCCGGTGGCCGGAGCCCGTTCGATGGCACGGAGCAGACGCTGGAGCTGCCAGGCGGGCGCTGGAAGGCCGTTCTCACCTATCGCCTCGCAGGGACAGAGGCGCGGACCCTGGAGGCATTCCTGGCGCGCCTGGGCGGCCGGGCAGGGCGCTTCCGCTGGGGGCCGCCCGGGCATGCGCTGCAAGGCAATGCGCAGTTTTCGGTGGCGACCACGGCCGCCATCGATGGCGCGGCCCAGACCGGAAGCATGATCCACCTGAAGGGCTGGACGCCCTATGCGCAGGACATCTTCCTGCCGGGCGACTATCTGGCCTGGCTGGACCCGTCCGGCAGGCCGCAGCTGCACATGGTGACCAACCCGGGCGGGGTGCCGGCCGATAGCTCTGGCCTTTGCTCCACCCCCATCTGGCCGCCGATCCGCCGCAGCCCGGCCGATGGTGCCGCCATCAACTTCAGCACGCCGCACGGCATCTTCCGCCTGAGCGAGGATGAGGTGGTGGTGACGCATTCGCCCGCCGGCGTGGCCGATTTCACGATCAACATCGAGGAGGCGTTGGTATGACGCGCGGCCTTTCCGGTGCCGCCGCCGCCGCCGTGCAGGCGGAGGTGGTCCGGCGCACCTGCGCTGTGGAGCTGGACTTCGGCTCCGGCTTCGTGCGGCTGAACGGCAGCCCGGCCGACATCACCATCGGCGGAGAGCTGTACACGGGCGTCGGCATGCTCGGCGGCATCTCGGGCGTGGAGGAAAGCGGGGAGTTGCGCAGCTACGGGCTGACGCTCACCCTCTCCGGCGTGCCGCGCGATGCGGTGGCCATCGCCCTGGGCGAGCATTACCAGGGCCGGCCCGGCACGGTGTACGAGGTGTTGTTCGATGACGACTGGCAGGTGATCGCGGACCCCATCGTCATGTTCCGTGGGCGCATGGATCAGATGCCGATCAAGCTGGGGGCCGAGGCGCAGGTGTCGGTCACCCTGACCAACCGCCTGGCGGACTGGGACCGGCCGCGCCTGCGCCGCTACACGGATGAGGATCAGCAGCGGCAGTTCCCGGGCGACCTGGGCTTCCAGTTCGTCTCGGCCACGGCCGCCAAGGAAATTGTATGGCCTGCCAAGGGGTTCAGCGGCAGTTCCAGCAACGCGAACATCGCCGGCGGGGGCATCTCGCAGTGGGCGCAGAGCGGGGGTGGGTGAAGTCAGCCTACAACAAGTTGTAATTTCCAACCGGCGGGGCCATTGTCCGTTCCTGAGAAGGATGACCATGAAAGCCCGACCTGAAGATCGTCTGATTGCGGTGTATGACGCAGAAGGATCCTTGCATGTGCGCGATCGTTCCACGACGTGGATCAACGCATTCGCGAACGTCTATGCGCCTTCGTCTGACCGCATTCACGTACTGACCTCGGGCATGCCATCAAAGCTCGGTTGGACGCGGGTCGGTGCGTCGCTTATGGGCGCCGTGAAGCGTGTCCGTGCCCAGGCATCCTGATCGTCGCGGCAAGACGGCCGCGTCTTCTCGCGCCAACACGGTAGACGTCCCAGAAAAGAGCCCGCAGGTTCTAGCCCAGGTGAACATGGCCTACTCAGGGCCAATCCCTCATCCGGAGATCCTGCGTGGCCTGAATGAGGTCGTGCCCAACGGGGCAGAACGCGTTGTCGCGATGGCCGAGTTCGAGACAAAGCACGTGCGCACGATGGAAGAAATCGCTGTTCGCCAAGCTGTTCGCGAAGGGACCATTGCCCACTGGGCAGCGAGTATTGTGCCTGTCGCCGGCTTGGTGTGTGCGACGTTCATCGCAGGACTCGGGATGGAATGGGCCGCTGGCGGCATCGGGGTTGCCGCCATGGCCGCCCCTCTCGTGGCCGCATACCTGAAGCGCTAACCAATCTCAGGCTTGCGGTAGGCGAAGGGGGGGGCGTGGGGCGTTGTCAGGCGCCACACAGCGCGACGAACTCAGCTTCGCCTATGATCCGAAGGCCATGCCCATCAGCAATCATTGCCAGGGCCTTCAGGTGCTTCGAACTACTGGGGGCCGCTATATCGGCTTCCCCTACGACCAGTAGCGTCACGTTCTTACCGACATTTGGCAGAACCGTAGCGCCGGCCTTGGCCGCTAACTCTGCGGCATGCTTCCGCGCCAGGCTTAATGCTCCTGTGAAGACAATGGAGTGAGCGGCCAAGGGGCCAACGCCCGATCCGGCGATCTTCTTCAGCTTGACCTGGGGCGTGATCGGTTGCCGCGCTAGTTCGGCCAACTCGGCCAAGCCTAGGCCAAGATGCAAAGACGCGGCGGTCAGGATGTGCCCGCACGCTATGGCGTCCTGGAGGGCGTGATGGTGCTCTCCCTGGTCTATCCCAAGGAAGGAGCAGAGAGGCCGAAGTCCGTGGCCGATGCCGCCGCGAAGTTCTGGCCAGGCGCGGCGCCCGATAAGCACGGTGTCGAGCCATTCAAGCTGGGGCATTTCCCGCCCGAGTTCGAAACACGCGGCGTCGATTGCGGAACGGTCGAAGCCGGAGTGTGTCACGACGGGCCTTCCGGCAATGAAGGCGAGCACATCTTCCATGGCGTCCTCGAATGAGGGGGCGCCTAGCACATCGGTCTCGGTGATGCTGTGAAGCCAGGAGTTGGTGAAGGACGCGTCAGGGCCTGGATCGACTAACGTATAATGCTGGTCAGTCAGGACGCCGCCATCAAACAGCGCTACGCCGATGGCGCAAATGCTGCTGACGCTCTCGTTCGCGGTTTCGACATCCAGAGCAACGAACGAATCCATGTTTGCCTCCAACTCACGTCACAGGAGAGTGAAGGGAATCGTTGCGAGGATGCATCACCCATTTGAGGTGCAGCTATGACTTCTTCTTCGGCGACTTGGCCAGCTCGGCTTCACCGATCCGAAATGCGCGCGACACGGTCTTCCAGCTTTATCAACTCGTCAAAGACATGGTCGACCAGGCCTTTAAGGCCGCCCTTGTAGGTCTCATCAAACACCACACTTTCCAGCCTAAGTAGCCGCTCTTTGGTGTCGTCGAACGAGCCTTCAAGGCGCGCCACGACTTCACCATTGATGCTGCGACCCGACTCCTTGGCCGCGGCTGTCAGCTGCTCATACAGCTTTTTCGGAAGCCGTTGGCTAAACCGAACCATCTCATCATCGTCTGCCATGGCGCTATCGTAGCGCCGCCGCGACGAAATGTCTTGACGCCATAATGGCGTCACGTCTATTCGGATTTCGTGGCGTCACCATGGCGCCATGAAAATCGGAAAGGCCCATGGAAACCGTAACCACCACCCTCCGCTTGCCGACCTCGCTGAAAGCCGCCATCGACCGCTCTGCCGCTGCGAACCGGCGTAGCGTCAACAGTGAGATCGTCGTGATGCTGGAGGCAGCTACGGCAGCCGAACCCAACCAGTTGCCGGCTTCGGCTGGCGGAGTGCCGGCGGCGGAGCATCGCTTGAGGGCTTAACGCTCCGCCGCCGGGATCACCGACCTTCTTCCGCGCCAACGGCCGAAGGTCATCACCCATACCGAGGAACATTCGGAATGAGCTCCCAACAGATAGTTCCCTTCCTCTTCGAAGGCGAGGGTCTTCTTCGCGTCATGGATCGCGATGGTGCGCCTTGGTTCGTGGCCGCCGACATATGTCGGGCCATCGACATCAAGAACGTGGCGCAGGCGGTCGAACCCTTGGACGACGATGAGAAGGGTATATCTTCAACATATACCCTTAAGGGCCAGCAGGAGGTGATCATCGTCTCCGAGGGCGGACTCTACACCCTGATCCTGCGTTCTCGTGACGCCATCAAGCCCGGCACGGTGGCGCACCGGTTCCGGCGCTGGGTCACCTCGGAAGTGCTGCCGGCGCTTCGTCGTGGCGAGGGCATGAAGGGGCCCGACAGTACCGGACCCCTTGGCGAACTGGGCGACGATGAGCCTCAGTCGCCCGATGGTATGAAGCTCCGCAAGGTGAACACCGCGGCGCGTTGCTTCGGTGAAAGGGCAGGGGCCCAACTCTGGGTCAAGCTCGGGCTGGAATGGGTTCCCGCCATGGCCGCTGCGCTGAGCCAGGCCGATCTGCTGGATAGTCCGCAGCCGCCCGGCGCCGTGACCATCACGGTGATGCCGGCGAAGAATGGGGGAGGGCACCACTGATGGCCCGCGACATACACCGCCGGTCGATGCTGCTGGCGACCTCAGGCTTGGCTGTGGCGGCCATGGCGCCACAGGCGGCCACCATCCCGGAGATGTGGGCCGAAATTGAGCGGCTGGACGCTGAATGGGATGCGCTGATGGATCGCTACGCCGTCGATGGCGGCGGGCCGAACGGCATCCCGGGAAGCCGGACCATCGACGCCCCTGAGTATTTCCAGCAGGAGCGCCCCATCGAGGCGCGGATCAACGACCTGACCCTGGAGATCGCGCGGACGCCATGCCGGAACCCGCAAGACCTGCGGGCGAAGGCGGCAGCGACCCAGCGCATGTTCCCCATGGGTGAGTGGGAACGGGACAATCCGCCGGCCGAGATCCTGAACAGCTTGCTCAGGGAGCTTGGGGCGGCGTGACTACCGGCCGCCCGGCCCGGTTATGATATCCTCGACAGCATCGGGCGGGATCGCAACGATGCCTTCTGCCAGGGCAGGGAGGTGCGCTAACAGCCTGAAGCGGTTGTCGGCGCGCCTCTCCATGCATTCAAAGTTCTGGCCACTTCCAGTGCACCAAAGCGGCACTCCATCCCGCGTTCGATCCTGAACAAACACCTGCCCGGCGCTGAAATGGACACGCGCTCCGAGGTTCGGCGTGACCGAGATGGCTCTGGTGATCCTTAGCGCCCGAAAGCCTCCACCCGGCTGGGGCGGGGTCTCGACCAGAGTGGGCGCACAAGCCGTAACGATCAGCGGCAGCACAACGGCGAGCTTTTTCATCCGGCGACTATCGCCGCGCTGAACACCCCTTCGCATCATCAAAATGAGTGAGGTGCCATGCGCACACCATCCATCCTGGCGCGGTCTCAGGACTGGCCGGAGCGCCTTGCTGCGTTCATCGATGCACGCCGATACACCCCGTTCGCCTGGGGCACCAACGACTGCGCCATGCTGGCGGCCGATGCGGTGCTGGAGCTGACGGGCATGGACCCGGCGGCGCAGTATCGCGGCGCCTATGCCACCGAGGATCAGGCTGACGGCATGATCTCGGCGGCCGGTGGACTTGAGGCGCTGTCCGATTCCTTGGCCGCCGCTGCGGGCCTGGGCTCATGCATGCCTGCCTTCGCGCAGCGGGGCGACCTGGTTTTGGTGGAGCATGGGAACATCCGGGCGCTGGGCGTGGTGACGGGCGACGCCGTTGCGGTTCCGGGCCCGGATGGCCTGGCATTCCTGCCCGTGCGCGCCGCTGTGCGCGCCTGGAGTGTCTGATGCCCCAGATCATTCCCGTGATCGCCGGCGCAGCCGCATATCTCCTAGGCCCGGCCGGTGGTGTGATCCTGTTCGGTGGCGCCATCAAGATAAGCTTCGCGGCCATCCTCGGCACAGTCGTTACTCTCGGCGCGTCTCTCGCCGTGGGCATGTTGATGAAGCCCAAGGCCGGCCGCACCACCACCTCCGGTGACGCGCAGGACCGCAAGCAGGTCATCCGGGGTAGCGTCGAGCCGCGCCAGATGATTTACGGATATCAGCGTGTCGGTGGCGCGCTGGTCTATGCCGCCAGCTCCGGCGCCGATCTGCGCTATCTCCACTTGGTGGTGGTGCTGGCCTGCCATCGCTGCGACGGCATCCCGGTGGTGTGGATCAACGGTCAGAGCATCTTCGCCAGCGATTGCGATGGCTCCGGCATGGTCACCCGGTCGGACCATCCCTTTGCCGGAAAGGTGCGCATCGAGAAGTACCTGGGCGACCAGACCTCCGGCTCCGCGGCGCTGATCGCCGAAAGCCCGGATGGCTGGTCCGGCGCGCATGCGCTGCGGGAATGCACCTATCTGTATGTCCGCCTGGAATTCGACAGCGACCGCATGTCGGGCCTTCAGTCGATCGAGGCCGAGGTGCGCGGCAAGAACGATGTGGGCGACCCCCGCACCAGCACTGGCAGCTTCACGAGCAATTGGGCGCTGTGCGTGCTGGACTACCTGCGCCACCCGCTCGGCCTGGGCTGCTCGGCGGAGGAAATCGACTGGGACAGCTTCATCGCCGCGGCGAACCTGTCGGATGAGGCGGTGCAGATCGCGGCCGATGGCACCACGCAGACCCGCTATGTCTGCGACATCGCCTTCAAGCTGGATCGGGCACCCATCGACATCATGGACAGCCTGCTGTCCGCCGGCGGCGGCGCGCTGGTCTATGTGCAGGGCCGATATCGCCTGTACGGCGCGGCCTACTCGGCGCCCACCGCCAGCATCGGCCAGGCCGATTGCGCTGGCGACATCGAGATCATGCCGCGCCCGGCCCGCAAGGAACTGTTCAGCGCGGTGCGCGGCACCTACATCGAGCCCAGCCAGAACTTTCAGGCCACGGAGTTCGGCGCCGTCTTCAACCCGCCCTTCGATGAGCAGGACGGTGGGGAGCGCATCTGGAAAGACGTGGAGTACCCCGCGGTCAACAATCGCATCCGAGCGGAGCGTCTGTCGCGCATCCTGCTGCTGCGGGCCCGCGACGGCCTCAAGATCAAGGTGCCGCTGAAGTACCATGCCGTCCGCTTCGCGGTGTGGCAGGTGGTGGCCTTCAGCCACCCGGACCTGGGGATGGCCAACAAGCCGTTCCGGATCGTGGGGTGGAGCTACGACCCCACCTCCGGGCAGGTGGCCGTCGAGATGCAGGAGGAAAACGCCTTCAATTACGGGTGGTTGTGGGACTATGCCAGCACGGTTCCGGCGGTGCCCGATACCACGTTGATCGACCCGCTGACCTTGCCGGTGCCCGCCGCCCCCAGCCTGACCGCCACCACGGTGCTCAACGCCGATGGCGCCGCTGTGCCGGCCATTGAGGTGGCGTGGTCATCCCCTGCGCATGCCTTCGTCACGGCCATGGAGGTGCAATGGCGCGAGGCAGCCGGGGTGTGGGTCTCCATGACGGTCGATGCCGCCGTGGGCCGCGCGACCATCACCCCGGTGATCTCCGGCACCACCTATGAGGTCCGCACCCGTCACCTGGCGGCGCTGGCCCGATCCGGCTGGTCCATCAGCAGCATGTTGGCGGCCCTGGCCGATACCATCGCCCCGGGCGCGCCGCTCTTCCCCGGCGCCGTCAGCCGCGCCCTGGGCATCGCCGTATCCTGGGTGGCGCCCAGCGATACCGACATCGCATATTTCGAGGTCGAAGAACGGCCTGACACGACGGGATCGAGTTGGATCCAGGTCAACACCACGGCCGCGACCAGGTACACCCGCCTCGGTCTATCCCCCGGCGAAGCAAAGCGTTACCGCGTCCGCGCCATCGACCGCTCGGGAAACCTGGGCGCCTGGTCGGCCGAGGTGGCCGCGACGGCTGGGGCCGTGGTTGATGGCGATCTTGCTGCGGGTGCGGTGACGACACCCACCGTCGCTGCCGATGCGATTACGACTTTCGCCAGCACCTCCGGATTCACCACGATCACCGGCGATGGGGCATGGCATTTGGCGCTGAGCATGGCGTTCGCGGTGCCGGATAGTCGTGCTGGCACGCTCCTGGTGAGCCTGCAGCACGGCTACGGCTCTGAGGTGTCGCATCTGGTTGAGGTTCACGTCGATGGGGCGCTCTACGCCGATCGAGGATCTGCGGCGATCAACGATTACGTGGCGTTCAGCGAGCCGCTGATTTTCGCGGCCGGCACCCACAGCATCGACATCTGGTGGAAGGGCGATACCGGGATGGTGCTGAACCGCCGCAACATGACATTGATGCTGAGGGCACGATGAACTCCTGGACGATCTACGACCCGGCCACCGGTGATGTGGTCACGGTGCAGATGGGCGGCCTGCCGCCTGACCCCGCGCCTGGGCAAGCGCGCCTGGACGGTTACTGGCCGGGCGATATCTGGGTGATCGTTGACGGCCAGCCCGTCCGGAAGCCGCGTCCATGAGCGCCGATCCTGATCCCGTCATCACCATGGCCGGTGTAGCCGCCAGCATGGGCGGCGCTGGGCGCCTGCTGCTGGCCCTGCATGGCGGTGAGCGCCGCTGGGCCGTGCTGCTGATCGAGGCCGCGAACGGCGCCCTGCTGGGCGTGATCGCGGCGGCCGGCGTGATCTACTGGGATCACGCCTTGCGGGATGTGGGATGGCCCATCCTGATGGTGGGCGGCGCGGCCGGGCTGGCCGGCGCGATCGGCAACAGGCTGCTGGACCTGCTGGTGAGCATGGTGCAGCGGCGGATTTAACGGCCTCTCACTCCGCCGCCGGTGCGGCCAGGGCCCGGGCCGTCACCTCCGGCTCCCGGAAGATCACCCGCAGGTAGGACAGCGCGGCCTGGTCGGGCTGTCGCCGCTGCTGTTCCCAGTCCCTGACCGTTCCGACCGGGATACCGTAGCGCGCCGCGAAGGCGGGCTGCGACAGCTTCAGCCGGGCGCGCAGGGCCAGCAGCATGCCGGCGGCGCTCTCCTTGCCGGTCAGGATGCCGCCGGCATCCGGGTTCTCGGCCACCTGGCGCTCAATGTCCGCGTCGGTCATTGCGTCCACAGCAGCCCAATCGACGGCCTTCAGCGCTGCCAGAGCGCGGGCCTTGGTCGCCTTCACGATAGCCATCTCTTCTGTTCCTTCCTGTGGGCCTTGCGGACCGAGATGATCCGCAGGGCCTCGCCGCGCGGGGTGTAGGTGCAAACGAACAGGCGCCCTGCCACCAGACCGAAGGCGTTGAAGCGGGGCTCGCCATAGTCGCGGCGCACATCCTGCTCTTCGCCAACCAGAGCTTCGAGGATCAGCACCGCCAGGGCCAGGGACACGCCGTGCTTGGGATGTTGCTGGCGTCCTTCGCGGTGTCGAACGCGATGTCCATGCGCAGAACTTACGGCAATGCCGTATGTCACGCAAGGCAAATCATGCGGCAATGCCGTAGTTTTTTTCATCAGGAGAACCATCATGCCCTTCCTGGCATTGCTGCCGCTCGCGCTGCAGCTGCTTCCCACGCTCGGCAGGTGGCTGGGCGGGTCCGATGGCGAGGCGGTGGCCAGCACCGTGGGCCAGGCCGTGCAGGCCGTCACCGGCACCAGCGACCCGGCGGCGGCCGAGGCGGCGCTGGCGGCCAGCCCCGAGCTGCGCGTGCAGCTGACCACGCGCCTGGCCGAGATCGACGCGGCGCGTGAGGCGGCGCGGGATCAGGCCCTGCTGGAGACCCTGCGGGCCGGGCTGGCCGATACCGCCAATGCCCGCGCCACGGGGCTCGGCCTGGTGCAGGCGGGCAGCATGATCGCCTGGGCACCCGTGGTGGTCTCGGTGATCGTGCTGGGCGCCTTCGCGGCTGTGGTCTGGCTGGCCATGAGCGCCGCCATGCCGCAGGGGTCGGAAACGACGTTGACGATGCTGCTGGGCAGCCTGTCCACGATGGCTGGTGCCGTGGTGTCCTACTGGGTGGGCAGCAGCTCGGGCAGCGCCGACAAGACGCGGCTGCTGGCGCAGGCGTCCACGCCCCCTTTGGCCCTCCCGGCGGCTGGGAGGCGGGCATGAGCGGCGCGGTGGCCGCCGGCACGCGCGTCCTGCGCATCGGCGCTCGGGGCGAGGATGTCCGCTGGGTGCAGCAGCGTATCGTCGGCGTGGTAGTCGATGGCGTCTATGGCCCCCAGACCGCCGGCGCCGTGCTGGCCTGGCAGCTGGAGCATGGGCTGCTGGGCGATGGCATCGTGGGGCCGCGCACCTGGCGGGCGCTGGGCAGCGCCGCCACGGCGCCGGAGGTCAGCGCGCCGCCGGCGCGTGCCTCGGCCGATCTGGTGGCAATGGTGGAGCGGGGCCTGCGTGCAGCGCCCAACACCTTCGAGCCAGCGGCCTGGGCGGCCGTGCTGGCGCCCGAGATGCAGAAGGGCAGCATCACCACGCCTGCGCGGATCTCCGCCTTCCTAGCCAACATCCACAACGAGACTGGCGGCCTGCGCCAGCTGGAGGAACTGCTGTCCTACTCGGCCGAGGGGATCGTGCGCACCTGGCCCAGCCGGTTTGCCACGGTGGCTGAGGCCGCGCCCTATGCCCGCAACCCGCGCGCCCTGGCCAACAAGGTCTACGGCGGGCGGATGGGTAACACGGGGCCCGACGACGGCTGGATATACCGGGGCCGAGGGCCGATGCAGACCACCGGCAGGGCCAACTATCTGGCGCTGAGCCGGACCATCGCGGTGCCGATCGAGGATCTGGTGGGGCCCGAATCGCCGCTGATCACCCGGCCGGGCTGCGCCAGCTCGGCCGTGGTGTTCTGGACAGCGATGGGCGCCAACGCCATGGCGGACCGCGGCGATGTCCGCGGCATCCGCATCAAGGCCAACGGCGGCACCATCGGCCTGTCGCATGTGCTGGAGGTTGATGCGGGGATCAGGGCGGCGCTGCTGGCGTGAGGCTCAGGCTTGAGTTGAACGCCGCGTCCGCGGTGAGAGGCAACACGGGTTGAGGTGAATGTGTGAACGGAACCGCGCCTCTGTTGACGCATCCGCCGAACCTGTAAATGCCGCTTACAGGTTGCCTAGTGTCCTCCAAATGCGCGCTTTTGGTTTGCGAAACTGCCCGTAACCCATTGATTCGGCGATACAGAAAGTTTGCGACAGATCGCCACATCGCATTGATTTAGCTGGATAGTCCCATTCCCGTAGGGGTCACCAGCCTCCCAGACATCAAGCCCTCGCTACTTATCAGGTGGCCGGAAGAAACAGGCCCGCGGAAACGACCCGGTCGCGGCCCGTGGTCTTGGCGCGCATCAGGGCATCGTCCGCGGCTTTGAGGACCTTTTCCGGCGTGTCGCCATGCTGCGGGAAGGTGGCCACCCCGAACGACATGGTCACCCGCCCGATGGCCTGCCCGTTGCACGACAGCGACAGATCTCGGATCGCCTCGCGCAACCGGTCCGCGCGCTCGCTCGCGATATCGAGGGCGGCGTTCGGCAGCAGCAGAGTGAATTCCTCGCCGCCGTAACGGCAGGCGATGTCTCCGCGGCGGCTGTGCGTGTTGAGCTGCCGCGCGATGGACTGCAGCACCCTGTCCCCGCAGTCGTGCCCAAAGGTGTCGTTGATCTTCTTGAAGTGATCGATGTCGCCCATGATGACCGAGACGGTCTCGCCCGAGCGTGCCGCGCGGGAAAACTCGCGCTCCAGCGCTTGGCCGAGGTAGCGCCGGTTGAACAGCGCCGTCAGCGGATCGTGCAGGGCCTCGGCCTGGAGGACATCGCGCAAGGCCTGCTCGGCGCGGTTGCGCTCCGTGACGTCGTTGTAGACCGAATAGATCAGATCATCCTCGACGGTCGCGACGACCTCGATGTCCCGCACGATGCCGTCGCCGCACACGACGCGGACTTCGCGCGCCGGGGGCGTCTGAAGAGCCCCGGAGCGCAACGCTTCGATGTCACTGGCGGTCTGGGTCGTGACCTCCAGCCGATAGTGCGGATCCGGATAGGCGAGTGCCCGCCAATCCTCCAGGGTCGCTATCTGCTCCGGATGGTAGTGAAACAGCTCCGCGAATCGGCGATTGGCGAAGACCATGGTGTCGTTCGCATCGGTCACAAGCACGCCGAAGGGCGCGTTTTCCACGATGCGCCGGAACCGCTCCTCGCTTCTGCGCAGGGCCCTCTCGGCGCGCTTCCGCTCGGTGATGTCCCAGAACACACCGACGATGCCGCCGAGGCTGCCGTCCGCCTTCTTGAAGGTCGCGCGATGGAAGATGACGTCATGGTCCGTACCATCCGCGTAGCGTATGGGCGCCTCGTAAGACTGGGAGCCGGGCGCCTTCAGCAGAGCCTCGTCGGCGGCGTTGTAGATCTGCGCGCGATCCGGCGGCCAGATATCGAATAAGGTCTTGCCGACGATATCTTCGCGCTTCAGGCCGCAGAACAGCTCGAACGCCCGGTTGCAGCCCAGGTAGCGGCCTTCGGGGTCCTTGAAGAATGCCGGGCTCGGAATGGTGTCCGCCAGTTGCTCGATGAAGCACAGCTGGTCCCGCAGCGCCCGTGCCGCCTGGTTCCGGTCGGTGACATCCCAGGCAACGCCAATGATCCCGCCAGGGCTGCCGTCCGGGTTGGAAAAGGTGGTGCGATAGACGACGGCTTCATGGCGGCTGCCATCGGCATACGCGGCCTGGGTCTCGTAGGTCTGGATTCCATGGCTGCGCAGCAGCGCCTCATCCTCGGCACGGTAGGCGGCGGCGAGGTCCTTCGGCCAGATCTCCTCCGCGGTCTTGCCGAGCATATCCGCCTTGCGGATGCCCGTGGCGGCTTCGAAGGCCGAGTTGCAGCCGAGATAGCGTCCATCGGCGGACTTGAAGAACACCGCCGCGGGAATGATGTTGATCAGTTCCGAGGCCAGGGAAATATCGGCCAAGGCCGGCTGTGCATTTGTCATGACCGTCGCCTTTCTCTGCGGCAAGCGTGTCGCCGAGCGCTGAGGGGCCAATCTCCTGGAGACCCGCTCATGAAAAAAAGTCGTTGCGAAAGGTCGATTTCCTTTCGTGTACTTCGTTTGCGGGCCGCCAAGCGTTGTTCGCGGCATGGAGTACATTTGGCGCCCACAATACCTGTCCTCGGCTTCGGGCGACCATCATGTGACCGCCCGATGGCTTGATGATGCGCCTCTTTTCAAACGTTACCGAAGGATGGTGCCTTCGTGATGGCACTGTCAATCATTGGAATGCCGCTGGCACTGAACGCCCTCCGCGCTTTTATCTATGCTTATAAATCAGTAGTTTGAATGAAATTATAGGCCTCCGACCGCCGGAACGGTATCCATGAGGGCGTCGGTCTTTTCATAACCTCCCGATACTGTGCGAGGCTCGCCTTGAGTGCGTGCGGCGATCCAGTATCCTGCCGTATCGCGGTGCGGAAATTCTGTGCGATATTTGGCGCATGACCCTTGGGGTGAGGCTGCATGGACTGCGGTGATTTCGTGTCGGGGCTGGCTCTGGGCCAACCTCTCCCAGCTTCAGGGTATCCGGCCCAGCTCGCCGGCATCTCCTTCGGCAATGCCACCATGGATGCCTATCTGCGACGGCTGTTCGGGCTTCAGCACCCGGTGCTGGGCGGTGCCTATCCGGTGCAGGTGCTGATCCATGCCGCCCTGCAACAGCTTTCCCTGCGCAGCCGCATGGATCGCGAGCATCAGGCCTTCCTGATGCTGGGTGGCTTCAGCGCCGAGGACCTGGCCGCGGGGCTGATCAATTCCATGCCGCAGACCCTGGTGTATTGGGCCCCGCTGCCTGATGGGCCGCAGCCCGGGGAGGTGCGGCAGGCTGTCGCACGCCAGCGTGCCGGCCTGCCGGCGGATGGCATGTGCGAGCGGATCGTCTGCCTGGACGACGCCTCCGGCTTGCCCGGGGAACTCGGCGCGCGCCGTTGCGGCAGCGTCGTCATCGCTTCCCCCGGTCCGCTGCCGCCGATCGACCCTTGGATGGGCTATCTCGATGCCCGATGCAGTGTCATCCGCGCCTCCGGCAGTGCCATGCCGTCGCCGCTGGGCTGGACCACACGCCGGGAGGCGACGCTGAGCCCGCCCCCGGGCTGGGGCCTGCCCGGCACGCTTTTCATTGCCCTGGATGAGAGGGCGCCATGAGCCGCCGCTACCCTGTCCGCTCCGCGTTGACCGATATGCCGCGCGTGGCGGACCTGCCCGCCTGCCGCGAGGACGCGGTGCGGGTGTTGAAGGAGCGCCACGGCACTGTGCTGGCCGCCCCCACGATCCTGGACACGCAGGAGGAGCTGCCCGAGCGCACCAAGGGCATCCTGGGTATGCGCGACATCCCGCTGGACCCGGTCTTCATCGGCAAGTTCCACAATGCCACGCTGCTGAACAACCGCGACATCGTCACCGCGGACGGCCACTACGTGCCGGAGTTCTTCAGCCAGGCCGCGCTGCACCATCACCATCCCAGCTGGACCGAGGGTGAGGCCGGCCCGACCGTGGAACTGGAGATGCCGGAGGCGGAGGATGTGCCGGGCGTCTCGGTGGCGTTCTTCTTCTCCCATGCCAGCGGGGACAACCACTCGCATTTCCTGGTGCAGACCCTGCCGCAGCTGAGCTTCCTGGAGCAGGCCGGCATTGCCTATGACCGCCTGATCGTCATGCCCAGCATCCGCGCCTATCAGTACGACATCCTGGCCGCGCTGGGCTGCCCGAAGGAGAAGGTGGCGATCCGCACGCTGCAGCAGGCCTGGCGCTGCGAAACGCTCTATGTCTGCTACATCTCGGGCGACCTGCCGCTGGAGCGCGGGCATGTGGAGCGGCTGCGGGCCACCTTCGGCACGCCGGAGCGTGGGCCTCGCCGTCTGTATGTCTCCCGGCAGGATGCGCGCGGCGTGCGCCGCTTCCTGAACGAGGAAGACGTGATCGAGAAGCTGGAGGCACGCGGCTTCACCACCATCGTGCCCAGCGCGCTTTCCGCCGCGCAGGAGGTGCAGGTGTTCCGCGATGCCCGCGTCATCCTGGGGCCGCTGGGGGCGGGGCTGTACAATTCGGTGTTCACCGAGCCCGGCGCCATGATCCTGGGCATGTCGGACCCGCACTACGCCATGCCCTGGCTGGCGCAGAGCGCGCTGCTGAGCGGCCTGGACCACGGCATGAGTTTCGGCGCCTGCTTCATGTCCTACGAACCCGCCTTCACGGGCACCCACAACAACTGGGTCTCTGACCCCGGCCGAGTGGCGGCGATCGCCGATGAACTGATCGCCCGTTACGATCCGGGCTGAGACGGAGAGCCGGCATGACCCATCCCCTGAATATCGTTGTGCCGATGGCGGGCCATGGCAGCCGCTTCGCCAAGGCGGGCTTCGCGCTGCCCAAGCCGCTGATCCCGGTGATGGGCGTGCCCATGATCCGCCTGGTGATCGAGAACATCCGTCCCAGCCGCCCGCACCGCTTCATCTTCATCTGCCAGCGCGCGCATGTGGCGCAGTACGACGTGGCCGAGAAGCTGGCCGCCTGGGCCCCCGGCAGCGCCGTGGTGCTGCTGGATGGCGTGACCGAGGGGGCCGCCTGCACCGTGCTGGCCGCCCGTGATGAGATCGACCCCGAGGCGCCGCTGATGATCGCCAACAGCGACCAGTATGTGGAATGCGCGATCGACGATTATCTGGCCGTGATGGACCAGCCCGGCGTGGATGGCCTGATCATGACCATGTGGGCGGATGACCCGAAATGGTCTTTCGTGGGCTTCGACGCGGCCGGCAAGGTGAACCGGGTGGTGGAGAAGGAAGTGATCTCCAACGAAGCCACCGTGGGCATCTACAATTTCCGCAAGGGCGCCGATTTCATCGCGGGCGCCGAGGACATGATCGCCCGCGACCTGCGGGTGAACAACGAGTTCTATGTGGCGCCCGTCTATAACCTGCTGATGGAAAAGGGCTATGGCATCGCCGTGCACAATATCGGCCAGGAATATGCCGGCATGCACGGCCTCGGCACGCCGGGGGATCTGGAGAAGTTCCTCGCCCTCCCCCTGGCCGCCGAGGTGACCGCCCCCATCACCCCATGATGATGGGGGAGACAGCCTCCGCCACATCCAGCAGGGCGGCGTCGCCGAAGCGCGGCCCCACGATCTGAACGCCCACCGGCATGCCGTTCGGCCCCTTGATGCAGGGGATGGCGACGCAGGGCACGTGCAGCAGCGTCCACATGGAATTGAACACGGGGTTGCCCGTATCCTGCCGGCCGACCGGGGCTTCGCCGGCGGCGGCCGGCGTCAGCACCGCGTCGAAGCGCGGGAAGAAGCCGTCGAACAGCTTCCGGCACTCGGCCGCCAAGTCATAGGCCCAGAGCATGCGCTGGGGCGAGACGCCCTGGCTGTTCTCCACCCGGTCATGGAAGTCCTGGTGCAGGTGGCCGGGGTTGGCCAGGTATTCCTGCAGGAAGGCGCCGCGCCCTTCGCCATACAGCACCGCGAGCTGCGCTTCCGTCACTTCTCCGAACGGGGCGGGCAGGGTGAAGTCCTCGACGATGACGCCCGCGGCTTCCAGCCGCTTGCCGGCGGTGGCCAGGGCTTCCTTGGCCTCCGGGGCGGCCAGCGCCCAGTTCGGGCCCGGGCACAGCGCGATCTTCAGCCCCTGGGGCGACAGCGCGCGCGGGTGCTCGATGCCGTAGAGGCGGAAGGCCTCCGCCACCAGCCGCAGGTCGGCGGGCGTGCGGCCATACCAGCCGATGGTGTCCAGCGTATGGGAGTAGCGCTTGGCGCCCTCGGAATTTACCACCCCATGGGTCGGCTTCATGGCGTGCACGCCGCAGAAGCTGGCCGGGCGGATGGTGCTGCCCCCTGTCTGGGTGCCGAAGGCCAGCGGCACCATGCCATCGGCCACCGCCGCCGCCGAGCCGGAGGAGGAACCGCCCGGCGTGCGCGTGGGGTCGTGCGGGTTGCGCGTCAGCGCGCGCCTGCCGGCGGCGGCGAATTCCACCGTGTCGGTCTTGCCGATGATCACGGCGCCCTCGCCGCGCGCGACCCCCACGCAGGCGGCATCCCGGCCTTGGCGCAGCCCCTCATACAGGGGCGAGTTGTGGCTGGTGGGCATGTCGGCGGTGTCGATCATGTCCTTCACCGCGAAGGGCAGCCCGTGCAGCACGCCCTGGGCATAGGCCTTGTCCACCCGCCGCGCGTTGTTCAGCGCCAGCACGGGGTCGAGATAAGTGAACGCCTTCACCACCGGCTCCCGCTCCGCGATGCGCTCCAGGCAGGACCGGGTCAGTGCCTCGGCGGTCAGGCGGCCGGCCTTGATCTCGGCCGCGGCCTGGGTGGCGGTGAGTTGCCAGGGTTCCATGGGCAATCCTTTACGGGCGAAAGCAGTGGGCGGGTTCGTCGTCCTTGGCGGGCATGCGCGGCAGGGCCTCGCCCGCCGCGCGCACGCTGGCGGCCAGCTCGGCGCGGCGCGCCTTCCGGTCGGTCGGCCAGGGCGCGCCGGCGGGGGCCGTGCCGTCCTTCAGCGTGGGCCGGCGCGCGCGCTCGGACAGCGCGGCCTCGACCACCGCGGCCGCGCGCAGCACGCGCGCTTCCTCGAAATACGGGCCGATGAGCTGGATGTTCAGCGGCATGCCATCGGCATCGAAGCCGGAGGGCACCGTCATCGCCGGGTGGCCCGACAGGCTCGCGATGTTCATCGCGCTCTCGCGCGTGAAGGCCACGGTGCCGGCGCGGTCGTCGAAGCGCGGCGCCACGCGGAAGGCACCGGGCAGCAGCAGCAGGTCGCAGCTGCCGAACAGGCGGTCGGTGCCCTCGGCCAGATGGCGGCGCATGCGCAGGGCGGCGATGTAGTCGGCGGCGCGCACCAGGCTGCCGCTGGTCATCTTCTCCCACAGCGCCTGGCCCATCAATTCCGGGCGGTCGCGGTAGTCGGCCTCATGGATCGCGTGGGATTCGGACCAGTTGATCAGCCCCGCGGGCTGGCGATAGCGCAGCAGCGGCTCGGGCAGGGCGATGTCGATGATGCGGGCGCCGGCCTGTTCCAGCACGGCGCGGGCGGCCTTGAGCCCGGCGGCGATATCGGGCGTCACCTCGGCCTCCGGCATGCCGGAGACGAGGCCGATCACCATGCCCCGCACGCCATCCGTCAGGCCCGCGCGATGGTCGGGCACGGGGCGGTCGGCGCTGGCGGGGTCGGCCGGGTCGAAGCCCGCGATGGTGTTCAGCACCAGCGCGCTGTCGGCCGCCGTCCAGCACAGGGCGCCGGTCACATCCAGCGACCAGCAATTGGGCAGGCAGCCCGCGCGGCTGGTGCGGCCATAGGTGGGTTTCAGCCCCATCAGCCCGCAGGCCGCCGCCGGCAGGCGGATGGACCCGCCCGTGTCGGAGCCCAGCGCGAAGGGCGCCATCCCCGCCGCGACCGACGCCCCGCTGCCCGTGGAGGAACCGCCTGTGAAGCGATCCAGGTCCCACGGGTTGCGCGCCACGTCGAAGGGCAGGTCGAAATACACCCCGCCATTGCCGGTGCCGTATTCCCAGGTGTTCAGCTTGCCCAGCAGGATCGCGCCCGCCGCTTGCAGCTTCGCCACGATGGTCGAGGTCTGGTCCGCCACATGGTCCAGCATCAGGCGCGAGCCACCGGAGGTGCGCACGCCCGCCACATGGTAATTGTCTTTCACGGCGAAGGGGATGCCGTGCAGCGGGCCGCGCCGGCGGCCGGCGGCGATCTCGGCCTCCGCCTGCCGCGCGGCCACGCGCGCTTCGTCGAACAGCGGGGTGATATAGGCGTTCACCCGCCCGTCCACGGCCGCGATCCGCGCCAGGATCGATTCCAGATAATCGACCGGCGACAGGCTGCGGGCCGCGATCCGCTCGCTGGCCTCCGTCACCGAGAGAAAACAGGCTTCCATCGTCACTCTCCGGCGGCGGGGGTGGGTTTATGGGCGTGCAGCAGCCGGAAGACCGGTGGGGTCAGCATCGTGACCAGGAAGATGCGGGTGATGTGCATGGTCACGATCAGCGCGACATCCAGGCCAAGCCCCTTGCCGGTCAGGCTCATCTCCGTCACGCCGCCGGGCGAGGTGCCGAGCAGCATGTCCCCCACCGGCCGGCCGGTGAGCCAGGACAACCCCACGCCCACCAGCGCGCACAGCACCATCAGGGCCACCACCTCCAGCACCGCGAAGGGCACGAAGCGGCGCAGCCGCGCCAGCGCCGCGCGGTCGATGCCGGAGCCCAGATTGGCCCCCAGGAACACCTGCGCCGCCGCCGACAGCCAGGACGGCACGCCGGATGTCTGCACGCCGAGCGCCGTCAGCGTGGCGGTCAGGGCCAGCGGGCCCAGGATCCAGCCCGCGCGCACGCCCACCCGCACCAGCAGCACCGCGGCCCCCAGGCAGGCGACATAGAGCAGGCCGAGGCGCAGCGGATCGAAGGGCAGGGCGGCGGACAGCACCTCATGGTCGCCATGCAGGCCGCTGAGCACCATCAGGTTGGGGGTGATGATCACCACGAAGCACACGCGCAGGATCTGCGCGACGGCGACGGGCGCAGGCTCGCCGCCATGGGCCTCGGCCAGCATGGCCATGTCGGCGGCACCCCCGGGCAGGGAGGCGAACCAGGCCGTGGCCATGTCGAGCCCCGCCACGCGGGCCAGCACCGGTGCCAGGGCGGCACCCACCAGCAGCGTGGCGAACGCGGCGCCGATCAGCAGCGGCGCTTCCTCGGCCAGCAGCACCGCCGTGGCGGGGGAGAAATACAGGCCGAGCGCGATGCCCACCACGCCGAACCCCGCCTGCCGCGCGCGGCGGGAGGCCTCGGCGGGCAGCCCCGCCACCCGGGCGGCGGCCACGAACACCAGGGAACCGATCAGCCAGGGCAAAGGCAGGTGCAGCAGGAAGAAGATGGCCCCGCCCAGCGCACCAAGCGCGGTGCCGAACAGCAGGCGGTAGGGGCGGGGAATGCGCGGCATCAGGCGCGAAGCAATCGGTCACAGGCCATGCGGGCAGTGCAGCATTGTCGGACAAGCCTCGCAAGCACGCATGTCCGGACAACAGCCCGGCGCCAGACGCAAAGCTGCGACCGATGCGGGCGATTGGCGCGGCTTCAGGCGGCGAAGCGCCGCAGCCTGAGCGCGTTGGTCACCACGAACACGCTGGACAGCCCCATCGCCGCCGCCGCCAGCACAGGCGAGAGCAGCACGCCCGCCACCGGATACAGCGCCCCCGCCGCCACCGGCACCAGCGCCGCGTTGTAAGCGAAGGCCCAGAACAGGTTCTGATGGATGTTGCGCATGGTGGCGCGCGACAGCCCCACCGCGCGGGCCACGCCCGTCAGGTCGCCGCCCATCAGCACCACCTGCGCGCTTTCCATCGCCACATCCGTGCCGGTGCCGATGGCGATGCCCACATCGGCGGCCGCCAGGGCAGGGGCGTCATTGATGCCATCGCCCAGGAAGGCGGTCGGGCCTTCCTGCCGCAGGGCGCTGACGATGTTCAGCTTGTCGGCCGGCAGCACCTCGGCGCGGATCTCGGTGATGCCGAGCTGGGCCGCGATCGCCTCCGCCGTGCGGCGGTTGTCGCCGGAAACCATGACTACCCGCAGCCCCAGCGCGCGCAGCGCCGCGATGGCGCCGGGGGTGGAGGCGCGGATCGGGTCCGCCACCGCGATCACCGCCGCCGCCTTGCCGTCCAGCGCCACCAGGAACGGCGTGCGCCCCAGCCCGGCCAGCCGCGCCGCCTCGGTCTCCAGCGCCTCGAAGCCGATATTGCGCTCGGCCATCATGCGGGCGGAGCCGATGGCGATCTCATGCCCCGCCACGCGCGCGGTCAGGCCCCGGCCGGGCAGGGCCTCGAAGCGCTCGACCTCCGGCAGGGTCAGCCCCTGTTCGCGCGCGGCGCTGACGATGGCGGCCGCCAGCGGGTGCTCGGACCGGCTCTCGGCCGCCGCGATCAGCGGCAGCAGGGTGGTGTCGCCGATGACATCGGTCAGTTTCGGGTGGCCCTCGGTCAGCGTGCCGGTCTTGTCCACGGCCAGGATCGAGACCTCGCCCAACTGTTGCAGCGCGTCGCCGCGCCGGAACACCACACCCAGCTCCGCCGCGCGGCCGGTGCCCACCATGATGGAGGTGGGTGTCGCCAGCCCCATGGCGCAGGGGCAGGCGATGATCAGCACCGCCACCCCGTTCACCAGGGCGTGGGCCAGGCGCGGCTCCGGGCCCAGCACCAGCCAGGCCAGCGCCGTCAGCGCCGCGATGCCCATCACCACCGGCACGAACCACAGGGTGATGCGGTCCACCACGGCCTGGATGGGCAGCTTGGCGGCCTGCGCGCCTTCCACCATCGCCAGGATCTGGGCCAGCACCGTCTCGCCGCCCACGGCGGTGGCGCGGAAACGCAAGCCCCCCGTGGTGGCCAGCGTGCCGCCCGTCACGCGGTCGCCCGCCTGCTTGCGCACAGGCACGGGCTCGCCGGTCAGCATGCTTTCGTCCAGCATGGCCGAGCCATCCAGCACCTCGCCATCGGTCGGCACGCGCTCACCGGGGCGCAGCACCACGATGTCGCCGGCGATCAGGGATTCGATGGGGATTTCCTGGGTGGCCCCGTCGCGTTCCACCCGCGCGGTGCGCGATTGCAGGTGCATCAGCCGACGGATGGCGGCCGAGGCCCGGCCCTTGCTGCGCGCCTCCATCAGGCGGCCGGCCAGGATCAGGGTCACGATCATCGCCGCCGCCTCGAAATACACATGCCGGGCGGTGTCCGGCAGCAAGGCGGGGGCGAAGGTGGACACGGCGGAGTAGGCCCAGGCCGCGCCGGCGCCGAGGGCCACCAGCGCGTTCATGTCCGGCGCGCCACGCAGCAGGCCGGGCCAGCCATGGCGCTGGAAGCGCCAGCCGGGCCCGAACAGCACCGCGCTGGCCAGGACGAATTCCAGATACCAGGCGTTGCGCATGCCGATCACGTGGTCGATCGTGTGGTGCAGCGCCGGAACGATATGCCCGCCCATCTCCAGCAGGAACAGCGGCAGGGTCAGGGCGGCGGCGATCAGCGTGTCGCGCAGCAGGGCCGATTCCTCGGCGGCGCGGCGGGCCGTCTCCTCCTCCAGCCGGGCGGCGGAGGCACCCTCGGCGGGTGCTGCCTCATAACCCGCGCGCGCCACGGCCGCGATGATGGCGGCGGGTGCGACGCCCAGCCCGCGCACGGCCGCGCGCTCGGTCGCCAAGTTCACGCTGGCGGCGGTGACGCCCGGCACCGCCAGGATGGCGCGCTCCACCCGGGCCACGCAGCTGGCGCAGGTCATGCCGGCGATCGAGAAATCGCGCGCTTCCTCCACCGGCTCATAGCCCGCGCGGGTGATGGCGGCGGCCACGGCCTTCGCGGCCTCGGCGTTCTCCACGCTGAAGCTGGCGCGGTTGCTGGCTAGGTTCACGCTGGCGTCATGCACGCCCGGCACGGCCGAGATCGCCCGTTCCACCCGGGCGACGCAGCTGGCGCAGGTCATGCCCTCCACTGGCAGGGAAAGGGTGGCGTTTGACATATTGTTGCAATCCCGCTCTGGCCTTGGAGGCAGATAAGTGGCCCCTTACCTAAGATGACAAGGGGCCGACCGACCTTGCGCCACATCAAGGCAGGTGGGGCAGCGATGCGGGAGGCTCCGGGCAGATGCAAAGGACCGACGCCATGGTGCGGATCAAGGTGGAGAACATGACCTGCGGCGGGTGCGCCAAGGGTGTGACGGCGACGCTGAAGGAAGCGGCGCCGGGCAAGCTGGTGGCGCTGGACCTGGAGAAGAAGGAAATAACGGTGGCCAGCGACGACGTGGCGCCGCTGCTGGCCGCCTTGAAGAAGGATGGTTGGGAAGCCCGGGCGGCCTGAGCTTCCCGCGCCCTCACTTCAGCTTGAAGCCGAGGCCGATGATGGCCTCCTTCATCACATGCCGGCCCGTCAGCGCCTTGGGCGTACCCACGCGCTCGGCGGAGCGGGCGACCCAGCCTTCCTCCGGCAGGGACTGGCTGCGCTGGAAATCCTTGAACAGCGCGTCATAGGCCTCGACCGCCTCGGCCTCGTTCGCGCTGGAATACTGCTCATGGGACAGGATGGTGTTGAGCGGCAGGCGCGGCTTGATGGCCGTGGGGCGCGCGGGGTCGGGCTTGCCCACCACCAGGCCGAACACCGGCATCACATGCGGCGGCAGGCCCAGTTCCTTGGCGACCGTCGTGATGTCGTTGCGCAGCGCGCCGATATAGACGGTGCCGAGACCCAGCGATTCCAGCGCCACCACGGCGTTCTGCGCGGCCAGCGCCGCATCGACCACGCCTACCAGCAGCATCTCGGTATAGTCGAGCCCCTCCGAGCCCAGGCCCCGGGCCTCGGCGATGCGGCCGAGGCGCGAGAGGTCGGCCAGCCACACCAGCAGCAGCGGCGCGTCCAGGATGTGCTTCTGGTTGCCGGTGACGGCGGCCAGCCGTGCCTTGCGTTCCTTGTCCTTGACCGCGATCACGCTCCAGACCTGCAGGTTGGAGGAGGATGCGGCGGATTGCGCGGCCACCAGCGCGGTTTCCAGCGCGCCCTCGGGCAGGGCGTCGGGCAGATAGGCTCGGACGGAGCGGTGGTTCAGCAGATGCTCGACCACGCTGTTGACCTGCGGCGGTACCGTGGGGCCGTGGCCCTGGTAGCGTTCGGTCAGCAGCACGGCGGCCGGGAAGGGGTTGTCCTTGGGCATCGGGGATCACCTTTGAGTGCGATGCCGCAAAGGTGCCCCCGATGTCGCGTCGCGCAAGGGGGTTATTCGGGTTGTACACGCCCGATGCGGAACAACTCCTCCGCCCTGGCATAGTCCTGCCGGATGAAGGCGGCGAAATCGGCGTTGCCCATGAAGCCCGGCACCGCGCCGCTGTCGGCGATGCGGGAGCGGATGGCGGGGTCGGCCAGCGCGGCGGCGGTGGCCTGTTCCACCTTCTGCTTCGCTTCGGCCGCCAGCCCCGCCGGCGCCCAGATGCCCCACCAGGAGCGGATGTTCAGCCCCGGGGATCCGGCCTCGGCCGTGGTGGGCAGATCGGGGGCGAGCGGGCTGCGCTCAGAGGCGGTGATCACGATGCCGCGCAGGTTGCCGCCGCGCACATGCGGCAGCATGGCGGGGGCCGGGTCGATATGCGCGCCGATCCGCCCGCCCATCAGGTCCGCCAGCGCCGGGGTGGTGCCGCGATAGGGCACCACGGTGATGTCCTTGCCGATGGTGCGGATGACGTCGATCGTGGCCAGGTGCCCCGCGGCGCCCAGGGAGCCGACACCGAAGGACCAGTCCTCCGGCTTGGCGCGGGCGGCCTCGATCACCTCGGCCAGGGTGCGCTGGGGGCGGTCCTTGTGGATCGCCATCACCACCGGGCCTTCGCCCACGCGCGCGATCGGCGCCAGTTCCGTCAGCGGGTCATAGCCCGGGCTGCGCATGACGAGCTTGGCCAGGGTCTGCAGGCTGGCCGAGAACAGCAGCGCGTGGCCGTCCGAGGCCGATTGCGCGACCAGCTGCCCGCCCACGGCGCCATTGGCGCCCGAGCGGTTTTCCACCTGCACCGGCTGGCCCAGGCGCTCCGACAGGGCGGCGGCCATGATGCGTCCCATGATGTCCACCGAGCCGCCGGGGGAGAACGGCACGATCAGCCGGATGCCGCGCTGCGGCCAGGCGGTTTGTGCCAAGGCGGGAAGGGGAAGCAGGGCGGCCCCCGCCAGCAGGGCGCGGCGCGGGGCGGGAAGGATTTTCCGTTGCAAATGCAGGGCTTTCGGCTGGAGGCAGCCAGCCTCTGTGCCATGCAACATGACAGTCGTGCAATGCTGTTCCGCGCCTGGCCATCAATTCGCCATGGAGGTCTTCTACAAGACCAGCATGCGCAAGATGCTCCTGGCCTTCGGGCTGATCTTCGTCTGCCTGCCGGCCCAGGCCCAGAAGCCGGAGGCACCCTTCGGCTATGGCGGGCGGGATTACGATGCCTCCGGCCGCTATCAGGGGCGGGTCGAGAGCCAGGGCGACGCGGCGCGCCGGTATGACGGTTCGGGCCGCTACCAGGGCCGCACGGAGCTGCGGGGCGACACCGCGCGGCAATACGACAGTTCCGGCCGCTACACCGGCCGGACGGAGCGCAGCGGCGACACCGCGCGCCAGTATGACAGTTCGGGCCGCTATCAGGGCCGCACGGAAACCAGCGGCGACACGGCGCGGCATTACGACAGCTCCGGCCGCTACACCGGGCGCACCGAACGCAGCGGCGACACCCTGCGGCAGTATGACGGCTCCGGCAGGCTGCTGGGCACGACGCGGCGGTAGGGCGGCTCAGTCCGGCGACAGCACACGCCCCGCCAGCCGGAACGGGCTGGAGACGGTGGCGCCGATGGCGTTGAACACGAAGGCGCCGGCCCGCCGCAGCCCGCCGCCCGGCTCGATCGCGCCCTCCGCCGCCAGCCGGGCATAGGTGTTGGCGAAGCTGACATAGCGGTCGTGGTTGAAGCGGTCCGAGGCCTCCATCGCGCTGATGTCGATGATGGCCAGATGCGATTCCCGCGCCGCCTGCTGCACCGCCGGGTCCTCCACGCTGAGGCTGCCGAGCCTGGGCCGCGCCCCGGCAAGCCGGCTGGAGACCGAGAGCGCGCGGTCGTCGCTGGAGACCAGAACGGTGATCGGCGGCGTCAGCGGGCCAATCACACGCGCCTGGGCGCGGAAGACATCGAGGTCGATATCCGGGGAGGCCAGCACCACCTGCAGGGCGTTCAGCACCTGGTCCCGCCCGGCTAGGCGCAATTGGCGCAGCGTCTCCATGCTCAGCCAGCCGCCCATGCTGTGCCCGACCAGGATCACGGGCCGGCCGGGGCAGATCTGCGTCAGCCGCGTCAGCAGCTCCGCCAGGTTGTCCCGCGAATAGGCCGCCGCGTCGCGGTCCGCGACATAGGCGAGCGGCAGCGCGTCCGACGGCCAGGAGAACAGGATGGGGACGGCGCGCGGGTCGGTGTCGGCGGCCATCTGCACCAGGCGGAACAGGGCCTCGGGGAAGTTGGTGTTGTAGCCGTGGACGAAGACCATCGTCTGGCCCGCGTCCGGGGCGCAGCGGCGGCTGGCCAGCTCGGCCTCGAAGGCCGGGGCGTCGAGCACGCTGTCGCGCAGGGTGACGAAGCTGGCGGCGGGGTCGGGCTGCCTGCCGGGCCATTCGATGCGCCCGGCCCGGTGCCCCGGCGGCACGGAGACCGTGTAGGCCGCGAAGTTGGTGGCGCGGGACCGCTCATTGGTGAAGCTGTTGCGGTCGGGCGCCGAGCGCGCGCGCGATGTCGCGACATGGACCGTGATGGCGGTGCCCGGGGCGGCCGCCTCGCCGATGGGCGACAGCGCCCGCATGTCCGGTCGCGTGCCGCACCCGATGAGGCAGAGCAGCAGCACGACCGGCAGCCAGCGGCGAAGTGTCGCGGTCACGGCTTCTCCCATGCGGGGTGGGGGGCGGCCCTGGCCGCCCCGTCGGTGCGTCAGAACGGGATGTCGTCGTCCAGGTCGGACTTCTTCGGCGCTTCCCAGCCGCCGCGCGAGCCACCGCCGCCGCCAGCCGCGGGCCGGCTGCCGTAACCGCCGCCGCCGCCCGAGGAACGCGCGCCGCCGCCGCCATAGCCGCCGCCCGAGGACGGGGCGCCGCCCTCATCGTCGTCCATGCCGCCGCCGCCACCGCCGCCGCTGCGCCCGCCGATCAGGGCCAGCTCGCCGCGGAACTGCCGCAGCACGATCTCGGTCGTGTAGCGCTCCTGGCCTTCCTTATCCTGCCATTTGCGGGTTTCCAGCTGGCCCTCGACATAGACCTCGCTGCCCTTGCGCAGATAGCGTTCCGCGATCTCGCCCAGCTTCTCGTTGAAGATGGCGATGGAATGCCACTCCGTGCGTTCCTGCTGGTTGCCTTCGCGGTCCTTGTAGCGCTCGCTGGTGGCCACGCGCAGGTTCACGACCTTGCCGCCATTCTGGAAGTTGCGCACCTCCGGGTCGCGGCCGAGCCGCCCCAGGATGATGACCTTGTTCACGCCGGCCATGCTGTCCACCTTGAAAATGTGGCGCGCAACTTAACTGATGCGGACGGCATTGAGCCAGCCCCCGCCGCCGGGGCGGCCATGCCGGGCTGACCATTGCGCGGTGCCGCATCCGGTGGCATATGTGAACGCATCGAGAACATCGGAATACCCCCCCATGCCGCGTGACCATGCACCTGCGGGCCAGGAGAGCCGTTACATCCGCATTCGCGGCGCACGCGAGCACAATCTGAAGAATCTCGATGTCGATATCCCCAAGGACACGCTGACGGTCATCACCGGCCTGTCGGGGTCGGGGAAATCCTCGCTGGCCTTCGACACCATCTATGCCGAGGGGCAGCGGCGCTATGTCGAATCGCTCTCGGCCTATGCGCGGCAGTTCCTGCAGCTGATGCAGAAGCCCGATGTGGACAGCATCGAGGGGCTCTCGCCCGCGATTTCCATCGAGCAGAAGACCACCAGCCACAATCCGCGTTCCACCGTGGGCACGGTGACGGAAATCTACGACTACATGCGCCTGCTGTGGGCGCGGGTGGGCGTGCCGTATTCGCCCGCCACCGGGCTGCCGATCGAGGCGCAGAGCGTGTCCCAGATGGTGGACCGGGTGGCGGCGATGCCCGAGGGCACGCGGCTGCTGATCCTGGCCCCCGTGGTGCGCGGCAAGAAGGGCGAGTACCGCAAGGAACTGACCGAGTTCCAGCGCCGCGGCTTCGAGCGCGTGAAGGTGAACGGCACGCTGACGCTGATCGCGGAGGCCCCCAAGCTCGACAAGAAGCTGAAGCACGACATCGAGGTGGTGGTGGACCGCGTGGTCGTGCGGGACGGCATGGCCCAGCGCCTGGCGGATTCGTTCGAGACGGCGCTCGGCCTCGCGGAAGGCATCGCCTATGCCGAGAACGCGGATACCGGCGAGCGGACCGTGTTCAGCCAGAAATTCGCCTGCCCGGTCAGCGGTTTCACCATCGAGGAGATCGAGCCCCGGCTGTTCTCCTTCAACTCGCCGCAGGGGGCGTGCCCGTCCTGCGACGGCCTCGGCACCGAGACTTTCTTCGACCCGGCGCTCGTGGTGCCGGACGAGAAGAAAAGCCTGCAGGACGGCGCCATCGCCGCCTGGGTGAACGCCAACTCCCCCTACTACCAGCAGACGCTGGAGAGCCTGGCGCGGCACTATCGCCAGCGCATGGACAAGCCCTGGTCCGAACTGCCCGGGGAGTTCCGGGAGGCGCTGCTGAACGGCACCGCCAAGGAAGTGATCACGCTGAAGTACAAGGACGGCCTGCGTGCCTATGAGGTGCAGAAGCCGTTCGAGGGCGTGATTCCCAACCTGCAGCGCCGCTTCCGCGAGACCGACAACCCCTGGGTGCGCGAGGATATGACGCGCTATCAGGCACAGAAGGCCTGCGCCGTCTGCACCGGTTTCCGGCTGAAGCCGGAGGCGCTGGCGGTGAAGGTGGCCGGCAGCCATATCGGCGAGGTCGGCGCTCTGCCGATCCGCCGCGCGCGGGAATGGTTCGCGGGCGTGGCGGAGACGCTGACGCCCCAGCGCATGGAAATCGCCCGCCGCATCCTGAAGGAGATCGAGGAGCGGCTGCAATTCCTGGTGGATGTGGGCCTCGATTACCTGACGCTGGGGCGTGGCTCGGCCACGCTGTCGGGCGGCGAATCGCAGCGCATCCGCCTGGCCAGCCAGATCGGCAGCGGGCTGACGGGCGTGCTGTATGTGCTGGACGAACCCAGCATCGGCCTGCATCAGCGCGACAATGAACGCCTGCTGGGCACGCTGCGGCGGCTGCGGGACATCGGCAACACCGTGCTGGTGGTGGAACACGACGAGGACGCGATCCGCGCCGCCGACCATCTGCTGGATATCGGCCCGGCAGCCGGGGCGGGGGGCGGCTATATCATCGCCCAGGGCACGCCTGAGGAAGTGGCGGCCCATCCGGACAGCATCACCGGCGCCTATCTCTCCGGCCGGCGGGACGTGCCGCTGCCCGCCAAGCGGCGGCAGATCGACCCCAAGCGCATGCTGCGGCTGGTGGGGGCGACCGGCAACAACCTGAAGAACGTCACGGCCAGCATTCCGCTGGGCACCTTCACCTGCGTCACGGGCGTGTCGGGCGGCGGCAAGTCCACGCTGGTGATCGAGACCCTGTACAACGCGGTCGCCCGGCGCCTGATGGGGGCGGGCACCGTGCCCAGCCCCTATGAGAAGCTGGAAGGGCTGGAATACCTCGACAAGATCATCGACATCGACCAGTCGCCGATCGGGCGCACCCCGCGCTCCAACCCGGCCACCTATACCGGCCTGTTCGGCCCCATCCGCGACTGGTTCGCGGAGCTGCCGGACAGCCGCACCCGGGGCTACAAGCCCGGCCGCTTCAGCTTCAACGTGAAGGGCGGCCGCTGCGAGGCCTGCCAGGGCGACGGTGTCATCAAGATCGAGATGCACTTCCTGCCCGACGTCTACGTCACCTGCGACAGCTGCAAGGGCAAGCGCTACAACCGCGAGACGCTGGAGGTGAAGTTCCGCGGCAAGTCCATCGCCGATGTGCTGGACATGACCGTGAGCGAGGGGCGCGAGTTCTTCTCCGCCGTGCCCTCCATCCACGAGAAGCTGCGCACGCTGGAGGAGGTGGGGCTCGGCTATATCCGCCTCGGCCAGCAGGCGACGACCCTGTCGGGCGGCGAGGCGCAGCGCATCAAGCTGTCCAAGGAGCTGTCGCGGCGCGCCACCGGCCGCACGCTGTATATCCTGGACGAGCCCACGACGGGCCTGCATTTCGAGGACGTGCGCAAGCTGCTGGAAGTGCTGCACGCGCTGGTGGAGCAGGGCAACACGGTGCTGGTGATCGAGCACAATCTGGAGGTCATCAAGACCGCCGACTGGATTCTCGACCTGGGGCCGGAGGGTGGCGACGGCGGCGGGCGGATCGTGGCCGAGGGCACGCCCGAGGATGTGGCGGCGACGGTCGGCAGCCACACCGGGCATTTCCTGGCGCCGATCCTGGCGCGGCACGCGCCGCTGGCCAAACCCGTGGCGAAGAAGCGTAAGAAGACCGGGTAACGGTATTCTGTTACTCTACTGCGCCAGTGCGGGCTTTTCCGGCCCTCTCGCACTTGGCTTGGCGCCCCCCATGGTTTACACGCCCGGGCCTTGATGGGGCATCTGTGGCCTGCTTGCGGGTGCCGGAATGGCGACCAAGGGCGGGCGTGGTGAAATTGGTATACACGCCAGATTTAGGTTCTGGTGGCGCAAGCCATGGGGGTTCAAGTCCCTCCGCCCGCACCACAGGCCGGACACACAGCCCTGATGGGCAAAGATTTTGAAGGTTTGCGCGCGATGAACGTGACGGAACTGTCGAACGAGGGCCTCAAGCGGTCCTACAGCGTGGTGGTGCCTGCCACCGCCCTCGCGGCGCAGAAGGACAAGAAGCTGGCCGAGCTGGGCCGCGACCTCAAGGTGCCGGGCTTCCGCCCTGGCAAGGTGCCGGCTTCCCTCGTCGCCAGCCGTTACGGCAAGGCCGTGACCGGTGAGGTGCTGGACGCCTCCATCCAGGAAGCGACCGACAAGCTGCTGACCGAGCGCAGCCTGCGCCCGGCCACCCAGCCCAAGATCGACCTGAAGGAATTCAAGGACGGCGAGGACCTGACCTTCGAGATCAGCCTCGAAGTGCTGCCCGAGATCACCATGCCGGACTTCGGCGCCATCAGCCTGACGCGCCTGAAGGCGACCCCGGGCGAGGCCGAGGTGGCGAAGGCGATCGAGAACATCACCCGCCGCAATGCCTCGCTGGAGGAAACCGAGTCCCGCGCCGCCGCCAAGGGCGAAGTGCTGATCGTGGACTTCGAGGGCAAGATCGACGGCGTGGCCTTCCAGGGCGGCGCCGGTACGGACATGCCGGTGGAAATCGCGGGCCCGGGCTTCATCCCCGGCTTCTCCGAGCAGATGGAGGGCATGGTCCCGGGCGAGACCCGCGTGATCACGGTGCCGTTCCCCGAGGATTACCAGGCCAAGGATCTGGCCGGTAAGACCGCCGAATTCACCATCACCGCCAAGACCCTGAAGGTCTACACGAAGCCCGCGGTGGACGATGAGCTGGCGAAGAAGCTGGGCCTCGAGAGCCTCGAGAAGCTGAACGAGACCATCAACAACGTTCTGCAGAACGAGTATGACGGCATCGCCCGCAGCAAGGTGAAGCGCGCCCTGCTGGACGCGCTGGCCGAGCAGGCGAGCTTCGAGGTGCCCGAGGGGCTGGTGGAGGCCGAGTTCGGCCAGATCTGGCCGCGCGTGGAAGCCGACCTGAAGGCCGACCGCCTGGATGCCGACGACAAGGGCAAGGACGAGGCCACGCTGCGCGCCGACTATCGCAAGATCGCCGAGCGCCGCATCCGCCTGGGCCTGCTGCTGGCCGAGATCGGCCGCACCAACAACATCCAGGTCACCCCGGAAGAGCTGAACCGCGCCATGATGGCCGAGGCCCAGCGCTACCCGGGCCAGGAGCGCCAGGTGATCGAGTTCTTCACCAAGAACCCGGACGCCATCAACAACCTGCGCAGCCCCATCTTCGAGGAGAAGGTGGTGGACTTCATGCTGGAACTGGCGAAGGTCGAAGAGAAGGCCGTGACGCCGGAAGAACTGGCCGCCGCCGAGTAATCCAGGCGACAGCCCGGACATGGGGAAGGGGGCCTTTCGGCCCCCTTTTTCGTTTCAGTGTAGCGTCACGCCCAGGGCCGGGCGCACCACCGGCGGCGGCAGGCGCAGCCCCGCCCCCGCCACGGCCCGGGCGAAGACCAGGGCGTGGCCCAGCGCCATCTGTGCGATGGGGGTGGGCATCCAGCCGGTCAGCACCTCCAGCGCGCTCAGCCGGTCGCCCGCCTGCAGGGCGCCCACCAGCCGCAGCATGGCGCGCTCGTCCACGCCGATGCTGGGGCAGTCGCAGCAGCGCACCTCCACCAGGCGCTGGGCATGGGCGGTCAGCAGGCCCATCATGCGGTCGAAGCCGCGCATCCCTTCCGTGTCCAGGTGGATCATGCGGCAGATCTCGCGCCAATCCGGGTGGGGTTGGCCGGGCTGCATCACGGGCGCCACCCAGGCGCGCAGCACGCCCACGGTGAACAGGGCATCCGGGCCCAGGGCCGTCAGGGTGGGTTCGATCTGCGATGGCTGCATCGGGCTTGGCCTGTTCCGGCTGGGAGGGGTGGCGGGCCGGCGCATGGAAGCCTCCGGCCGCGATGCCATCCGTTTAGTGCAAATAAGAATGATTCGCAAACAATAACACCACACTGGCCTCCCGCGCCCGGCTGGTGTACCCCCAAGGAACAGGAACATTTCACGAATCATGCCATGTCCGATGACCTGACGACGCTGCCCGGCGGTGGCGCCACCGCCGATACCTCGCTGGCCGAGGCGCTGTCGGAGCGCTACCTGGCCTATGCGCTCTCGACCATCACGGCGCGTTCGCTGCCGGATGTGCGCGATGGCATGAAACCCGTGCACCGGCGCGTGCTGTGGGCCATGCACCAGCTGAAGCTGGACCCGGGCAGCGGCTTCAAGAAATGCGCGCGCGTCGTGGGCGACGTGATGGGCAAGTACCACCCGCACGGCGACTCCTCGATCTATGAGGCGCTGGTGCGCCTCGCGCAGGATTTCGCCTCGCGTTACCCGCTGGTCGAGGGGCAGGGGAATTTCGGCAATATCGACGGCGATAACGCGGCCGCGATGCGCTACACCGAAAGCCGCCTGACCGCCGTCGCCGCCGCCATGCTGGCCAATATCGACGAGGACACGGTCGATTTCCGCAGCACCTATGACGGCGAGGACCGGGAGCCGCTGGTGCTGCCCTCGGCCTTCCCGAACCTGCTGGCCAATGGGGCGTCGGGCATCGCGGTGGGCATGGCCACCAACATCCCGCCGCACAATGCCGCCGAGCTGTGCCGCGCCGCGATCGCGCTGATCGAGGACCCGAACGCCGACCTGATGGCCCATGTGAAAGGCCCGGACTTCCCCACCGGCGGCGTGCTGATGGAAGGCCCGGAGGCCCTGCGCGAGGCTTATGAGAGCGGCCGCGGCAGTTTCCGCACCCGCGCCCGCTGGGAGGTGGAGAAGGGCAAGAACGGCACCTGGCACGTGGTGGTCACCGAGATCCCCTATCAGGTGCAGAAGGCCCGGCTGATCGAGCAGATGGCCCTGCTGCTGGACGAGAAGAAGCTGCCCCTGCTGGGCGATGTGCGCGACGAGAGCACCGATGTGGTGCGCGTGGTGCTGGAGCCCAAGAATCGCAACGTCGAGCCCGCTGTGCTGATGGAGACGCTGTTCCGCGCCACCCAGCTGGAAAGCCGGTTCTCGCTGAACATGAACGTGCTGGACGCCACCCGCACGCCGCGCGTGATGAGCCTGCGGGAGGCGCTGCGCTGCTGGCTGGACCACCGGCATGAGGTGCTGGTCCGGCGCAGCAATCACCGCCTGGCGGCCATCGCGCGCCGGCTGGAGATCCTGGAAGGCTACCTGATCGTCTACCTCAACCTCGATGAGGTGATCCGCATCGTGCGGGAGGAGGACGAGCCCCGCGCGGCCCTGATGGCCACCTTCAGCCTGACGGAGGTGCAGGCCGAGGCCATCCTCAACATGCGCCTGCGGTCCTTGCGCAAGCTCGAGGAAATGGAGATCCGCCGCGAGCACGACAAGCTGAGCCGCGAAAAGCGCGGCCTGGAGACGCTGCTGGGCAGCGAGGCCAAGCGCTGGGCCGCGCTCGCCAAGGAGATCGGCGAGACGGCGGCCAAGTTCGACGAACCCCGCCGCACCCGGGTGGAGGGCGACGCGCCCGTGGTGGTGGTCGATGAGACCGCCTTCCTGGAGCGCGAGCCCATCACCATCATCCTGTCCGAGAAGGGCTGGCTGCGCGCGCAGAAGGGCCATCTGCCGCCCGATGCCGAGCTGCGCTTCAAGGAGGGCGACAGCCTGGCTTTCGCCCTGCATGCGGAGACGACGGACCGGGTGGTGGTGTTCACCACCTCCGGCCGGGCCTTCACGCTGAAGGCGGACACCATCCCGCGCGGGCGTGGCGACGGCCAGCCGCTGCGGCTGGTGGTGGAGATGGGCAATGAGGACGCGCCCATCGCCCTGTTCAAGCCGGAGGGCCGCTATCTGCTGGCCGCCAGCGACGGCAAGGGCTTCGTGGTCGAGGCCGAGGAGCTGCTGGCTGAAAAGCGCACCGGCAAGCAGGTGATGAACCTGGAAGGCGCCGCGCGCGCCGTGCTGTGCGCCCCGGCCACGGGGGACATGGTGGCCGTGGTGGGCGACAACCGGAAGCTGCTGATCTTCCCGCTGGAACAGGTGCCGGTGCTGGGCCGTGGCCGTGGCGTGCAGCTGCAAAGCTACAAGGATGGCGGGCTGGCGGATGCCAAGGTGTTCCCGGCCGCCGAGGGGCTGACCTGGCAGCAGCCGGGCGGGCGCACCCGCACCGAATCCGACCTGACCCCCTGGCGCGGCAACCGCGCCGGCGCGGGCAAGGTGCTGCCGCATGGCTTCCCGAAGAACGGAAAGTTCTGAGGGGTGGTTGCGGCCCAGGCGCGGGGGCTGTAGAAGGCCGCCGCGTGAGCCGGCTTAGCTCAGGGGTAGAGCAACTGATTCGTAATCAGTAGGTCCGGGGTTCAATTCCCCGAGCCGGCACCACGAAATCCCATTTCCGTCATGCTGGATCCCAAAAATCGCGATGGGCGTGTCCGCACGCCGTGCTCGGGCGAGGCATGCGATCATCCAATAGCTGAATACCTGTTTATGTGTTGACGCTGACGGCCCCCCTTCGCTATCCGGGCCAGCCAACCGCACCGGACTGCCCCGATGACCCCCGCCACCATCGCGATGCTGTCCTTCAGCATGTCGGCCGACGCCTTCGCCGCCGCGCTGGCCAAGGGGGCCTCGCTGGACCGCCCGCGCCTGAGCGAGGCGCTGCGCACCGGCGCCGTGTTCGGCGTGGTGGAGGCGATCACCCCGATTCTGGGCTGGGCCGCCGGTTTCGCCGCCAGCGCCTACATCACCGCCGTGGACCACTGGATCGCCTTCGCGCTGCTCTCCGTCATCGGCGGGCGCATGGTGGTGCTGGCGCTCGGGGCCTCCGACGGCACGGAGGCGGCGCGCCCCCGCCGCCACAGCCTGGCCGTGCTGGTGGCGACCGCCGTGGCCACCAGCCTGGATGCCATGGCGGTCGGCGTGTCGCTGGCGGTGCTGGATGTGAACATCGGCGTGATCGCGCTGACGATCGGCCTGGCCACCTTCCTGATGGCCAGCATGGGCATCCTGATCGGGCGGCATGTGGGCGGCCGGCTGGGCCGCTGGGCCGAGGGTCTGGGCGGCCTCGGCCTGATCGGCATCGGGTGCTCCATCCTGGTGGAGCACCTGGGCCTTCTCGCCGCCTGACGCGCTAGCTGTTCGGGCCGCGCCCCATCCCCACCGGCTGCCAGCGGCGCAGCTTGGTATTCTGCAGCACGGCCGGGTTCACGCAGCTCATCGGCCAGCGGCCTTGCAGCACCAGCGCCAGCTCCGCCCCCACGCGGCGCTTGCGCGCCTCATCGAAGCGCGCGCTGGCCGAGGCGGTATGCGCCGACAGGATCACGTTCTCCATCCGCAGGATGGGGTTGTTGTGGCTCGGTGGCTCGGTTTCCAGCACGTCCAGCCCGGCATAGGCGATCCAGCCCTCCTGCAGGGCCTGGATCAGCGCTTCCTCCTTCACCGTGGGGCCGCGCCCGGTGTTGATGAAGATGGCGCTCGGCTTCATCAGCCGGAAATGCTCCTCCCGCAGCATGTGCGTGCATTCGGGCCGCGCGGGCGCGTGCATGGAGACGAAATCGGATTCGGCCAGCACCTGCTCCAGCGTCGCGGGGATCACGCCGGCCTCGATCATCGTGGTCTCGTCCACGAAGGGGTCATAGGCGCTGATGATCAGGCCGAAGGGCTTGGCGCGCCGCGCCACCGCGCGCGCCACCCGCCCGAAGGAGATCAGCCCCAGCCGCTGCCCCATCAGGCGCGGGATCTGCAACAGGGCGGGGCGGCCTTCCTTCCAGCGGCCCTCGCGCACCATGCGGTCCTGGTCGATGCAGCGGCGGAAGGTGGACAGCAGCAGCATCATGGCGTGGTCCGCCACCTCCTCGATGAAGGTGTCGGGCACGTTGGTCACCGGGATGCCGGCCTCGGTCGCGGCCTTCACGTCCACGCTGTCCACCCCCACGCTGCCCAGGCTGATGGAGCGGCAGTTCCGCAACGCGCCGATGATCTCGGCCGTGATGGGGATGCCCTTGGCGTAGATCGCGTCGGCGTCGCGGGCGGCGGCGATGAAGCCCGCCGTGTCGGTCGGCGCCTCGACGATCTCGGCATCCAACCCGGCCAGGGCCTCCATCTCCAGCGCATAGCCGCCGCCGGCGGTGGTGAAGCTGGCGCCCGCGGGCGTCACGATGCGGAATTGGGCCATGGGTTCCTCCGGTTCTTATGATTATGGAGGCAAGCCAAGCATGCGGGCCGGGGGGCTACAAGCGGGTCTGGTCCAACACGCCGTGCAATGCGGCACGCAGGGGTGGCAGCACCTCCGCCGCGAACCAGGGGTGGCGCGCCATCCAGGCCGTGTTCCGCCAGGAGGGATGGGGCAGGGCCCAGACCGAGGGCGCCCCCGGCTGCCGGCGGACGTGCTCCGTCATCGCGCCCCGCCCCAGATAGCGGGCCTGGGCGTAGGAGCCCACCAGCAGCGTCAGCCGGATCTCGGGCATCTCGGTCCGCAGCGCCGCGTGCCAGGTGGGCGCGCATTCCGGGCGCGGCGGCGCGTCGCCCCCCTGCGGCAGCCGCCCGGGATAGCAGAACCCCATGGGCATGATGGCGATGCGGCTTTCGTCATAGAACGCGGCCGGGTCCAGCCCCAGCCATTCCCGCAGCCGGATGCCGGAGGCATCGTTCCAGGGAATCCCCGTCTCATGCACCTTGGTGCCCGGCGCCTGGCCGATGATCAGCACCCGGGCCGTCCCGCTCGCGTGCACCACCGGGCGCGGGCCCAGGGGCAGGGCGGCCTCGCACAGGCGGCAGGCCCGGACGCGGGCGAGCAGTTCCTTCATGCGCTCGGCAGGTGGCGTTCCACGATATACAGCGGCCGGCCCTTGGTCTCGTTGAACACCCGGCCCAGATATTCACCGATGATGCCCAGCATCATCATCTGCACGCCGCCCAGGAACAGCACCGCCGCCATCAGGCTGGGATAGCCCGCCACCGGGTTGCCGAAGAAGATCGTGCGCACCAGCAGCTGCGCCAGATAGATCGCGGCCAGGAGGGAGACCACCAGCCCCAGATAGGTCGCGATCTTCAGCGGCCCCACGGTGAAGCTGGTGATGCCCTCCAGGCTCAGGTTCCACAGCTTCCACCAGTTCCACTTGGTGGTGCCCGCCGCGCGCGGCGCGCGCTCATACGGCACGGCGATGGAGGGATAGCCCACCCAGGCGAACAGCCCCTTCATGAAGCGGTGCTGTTCGCGCAATTGCAGCAGCGCATCCAGCGAGCGGCGGGACATCAGGCGGAAATCGCCGGTGTCGCGCGGCAGCTGAACCTTGCCGCCCAGCCGCTGCATCACCCGGTAGAAGGCATGGGCGGTGGCGCGCTTGATGAAGCTCTCGCCGTGGCGGACGCTGCGCTGGGCATAGGCCACGTCATAGCCCTGCTGCCAGGCGGCGATCAGCTCCGGGATCACCTCCGGCGGGTCCTGCAGGTCGGCGTCGATCACGATGACGGCGTCCGTGCAGGCGGCGTGGTCGAGGCCCGCGGTCAGCGCGATCTCCTTGCCGAAGTTGCGGCTGAGATTGACCACCGCCACCCGGCGGTCGGCGGCCTGCATGGCCAGCATCAGCGCCATGGTGCCGTCGCGGGAGCCGTCATTGACATAGACGACCTCATAGGACGCCCCGATGCCTTCCATGGCGGCGGTGATGCGCCGGTGGAATTCCGGCAGCACCTCCTCTTCATTGTAGCAGGGGACGACGACGGACAGCATGGGGCGGACGGTTTCGCTCATGGGTGGCGATATAGCACGGGATTCATGGCGGTTCTGCGGCCCCGCCTTGTTGACCTTCGGGCGCGGCTGGGGCACCCCCGGGACCATGCTGCTCGACACATCCGCCCGGGGCGCCTTCATCATCGCCCCCACGCCCTTCCTGCCCGATGGCGCGCTCGACCTGCCCAGCACCGCCCGCATGACGGAGCGATACCTGGGCATGGGCGCGCGCGGGCTGACCATCCTCGGCATCATGGGTGAGGCCCCGAAACTGGACCAGGCCGAGGCCATCCAGTTCGTCCGCCAGGTGCTGGATGTGGTGGCGGGTGCGGTGCCCGTGGTCGTGGGCGTCTCCGCCCCCGGCTTCGCCGCCATGCGCGCCCTGACGGCCGAGGTGATGGCCCTGGGCGCCGCCGGCGTGATGATCGCGCCGCCGCCCTTCCTGAAGGGCGATGACGGGGTGGTGAACTATTTCGCCCAGGCTTCGGAGGCGGTGTCCCCCGCCCCCTGGGTGTTGCAGGATTTCCCGCAGGCGAACGGCGTGTTCATGGGCACGGGCGCCATCCAGCGCATCGCCGCCGATGAGCGCTGCGTGATGCTGAAGGCCGAGGACTGGCCCGGCCTGGACAAGATCAGCGCCCTGAAGGCCGCCATGGCCGCGGGCTCCATGCGCGCCATCCCCATCCTGGGCGGCAATTCCGGCCTGTTCCTGCCGGAGGAGCTGAACCGCGGCGCCGATGGCGTCATGACCGGCTACGCCTTCCCGGAACTTCTGGTGGAGCTGTGCGAGAAGGGCCCGACCGAAACCGCCTGGGACCGGTTCGAGGCGCATCTGCCGCTGATCCGCACCGACAACCAGGCGGGGCTCGGCCTTGCCGTGCGCAAGCATGTGCTGGCCCGGCGCGGCATCATCGCCCATTCCACCGCCCGCGCTCCGGCGCCGAAACTGTCGGACAAGGCGCGCGCGGAAGTCGATTACCTGCTCAGCCGCATCGCGCGGCGTGACCCCATCGCGGCGGAACTCGCATGAGTGACTTTCTGAACATCGCGCGTGAGCGCGGCTTCATCCACCAGATCACCGACGAGGAGGCGCTGAGGAAGCGCCTCTCCGAAGGCCCGCTGTCGGCCTATGTCGGTTTCGACTGCACGGCGGACAGCCTGCATGTCGGCCATCTGCTGACCATCATGCTGCTGCGCTGGTTTCAGAAATGCGGCCACCGCCCGGTGGCGCTGATGGGTGGCGGCACGACCAAGATCGGCGATCCCTCCGGCCGCGACGAAACCCGCCAGCTGCTGACCGACGAGAAGATCGAGGAAAACAAGGCGGGCATCCGCAAGACCTTCGCGCCCTTCCTGCATTTCGGCGAGGGCCCGCAGGACGCGATCATGCTGGACAACGCCGAGTGGCTGGACCAGCTGCGCTACATCCCCTTCCTGCGGGAAGTCGGCCGGCATTTCAGCGTGAACCGCATGCTGACCATGGACAGCGTGAAGCTGCGCCTGGACCGCGACCAGCCGCTGTCCTTCATCGAATTCAACTACATGCTGCTGCAGAGCTACGACTTCATGGAGCTGAACAAGCGCCATGGCGTGGGGATGCAGATGGGCGGCTCCGACCAGTGGGGCAACATCGTCATGGGCGTGGACCTGGTGCGCCGCATGAACAGCAAGGAAGTCTTCGGCCTGACCGTGCCGCTGCTGACCACGGCCTCCGGCGCCAAGATGGGCAAGACGGCGGGCGGCGCCGTTTGGCTGTCCGCCCATCGCCTGCCGGTGTTCGACTACTGGCAGTTCTGGCGCAACGCGGAGGATGCGGATGTCGGCCGCTTCCTGAAGCTGTTCACCGAGCTGGATCTGGGTGAGATCGCCCGCCTGACCGCCCTGCAAGGTGCTGAGATCAACGAGGCGAAGAAGGTGCTGGCCACCGAGGCCACCGCGCTGCTGCATGGCCGCGAAGCCGCCGAGGCCGCCGCCGAGACCGCGCGCCGCACCTTCGAGGAAGGGCAGGCGGGTGGCGACCTGCCGAAGGTGCCGCTAGCTGGTGAGGCGAGCGTGACGGCTCTGCTGGTGCAGGCAGGCTTCGCTTCCTCCAACGCCGAGGCGCGGCGCCATGTCGCGGGCGGCGGCGTGCGGCTGGACGATGCGGTGGTGACCGACGCCGGGCAGATGGTGAAGGCGCCCGCCAAGCTCAGCTTCGGGCGCAAGAAGCACGCGCTGATCGTGGCCGGGTAGGGGCTACCCGTCCTCCCGGTTGCGCATGTGCTGGGCCAGCCCTTCGATCTGCGGCAGCACCATCGCCGTCAGGGCCGCGTCCGTCACATGCTCCGCCCAGGCCTGGCGGAAGCACAGCAGCCAGCCTTCGATCTCCGCCCCCGCGATGGGGGCGTGCAGGTGGCGGCGCCGCAGCATGGGCGGGCCGCGCCGTTCCACGAACATGGGCGGGCCGCCCAGCCAGCCGGTCAGGTACCAGAACAGGCGCTGCTCGGCGGTTTCCAGGCTGGGCGGGTGGATGGCGCGGCAGGCGCGGGCCTCGGGCAGCGTGTCCATCAGCTCATAGAAACGGTGGACCAGGGCCTGGATGACGGGCTCGCCGCCGATGCGCTCGTAGGGGGTCTGTTCACTCATCGCGGGGCGCTGTGTCGCACGGCGCGCCGGCCGCCGCCAGCACCGCGCCCAGCAGGCCGGGAAAGCGCGCCTCCACCTCCGCCGCGCGCAGGCTGTTCATGTGGGTGGTGCCCTCCGGCCGGGTCAGGATCAGGCCGGAATCGCGCAGCACGCGGAAATGGTGGGAGACGCTGGATTTCGCGCGGCCGCCTTCCAGCGCCGCGCAGCTTTGCTCCCCGCCATCGGCCAGGCGGCGGATGACGCCCAGGCGGAACGGGTCGCTCAGCGCATGGAACACCTGTTCCAGCGCCACATCCTCGATCGGCGGGTGTCGCATCTGCCGCATGAAGGGCACATAATCGCTCGGGGCCCCTCTTGCAATTGTTCGACTACAATCGAACTTATGCCGCAACGCACCAAGGAGCCCCCATGCCCCATCTGTTCGACCCCTTCACCCTGAAGGGCAGCACCCTGCGCAACCGCATCGCGGCCTCGCCCATGTGCATGTATTCGGCCGAGGACGGCCTGGCCAACGACTGGCACGCCGTGCACCTGCCGGGCCTGGCGCGCGGCGGCGCGGGCCTGGTCATGGTCGAAGCCACGGCGGTGACGCCCGAGGGCCGCATCACCCCGGGTTGCCTCGGCCTGTGGAACGACGCCCAGGCCGAGGCCCTGGCGCCCATCGTGCGCAACATCCAGGCGGCCGGCGCCGCGGCGGGCATCCAGATCGGCCATGCCGGCCGCAAGGCCAGCGCCAACCGCCCCTGGGAAGGCGACGACCACATCCCCGAGGGAGATCCGCGCGGCTGGACCACGTTGGCCCCCTCCGCCATTGCCTTCGGCGCCAATCTGCCGCGCGTGCCCCAGGCGATGACGCTGGAGGACATCGCCCGCGTGCAACAGGGCTTCGTGGCCGCGGCCATCCGCGCGCGGGATGCCGGTTTCGACTGGCTGATGCTGCATCTGGCCCACGGCTATCTGGCGCAGGAATTCCTTTATCGCGGCTCCAACACCCGCACCGACCAGTATGGCGGCAGTGCCGAGAACCGCGCCCGCTTCCTGCTGGAAACCATCGAGGCCGTGCGCGCCGTTTGGCCCGAGGACCGGCCGCTGATCGCGCGCCTGGGGGTGATCGAGTTCGACGGCCATGACGACCAGGACATGGCCGAGGCCATCGCCCTGCTGACCCAGGCCAAGGCCAAGGGGCTGGATCTGGTGGATGTCTCCATCGGTTTCTCGACCCCCACGGCGCAGATCCCGTGGAAGAACGGCACGCTGACCGCGCCTTACGCCGCCCGCGTGCGCGCCGAGACCGGCCTGCCGGTCGCCACCAGCTGGAACATCGGCACGGCCGAGAACGCCGACACGCTGATCCGCGAGGGCAAGATCGACCTGGCCATGCTGGGCCGCCCGCTGCTGGCCAACCCGCACTGGCCCTATGCCGCCGCCAAGGCGCTGGGGGTGGAGCGCCCGAGCTGGGTGCTGCCCGCGCCCTATGCGCATTGGCTGCAGCGCTACGCCTGAACTTGTGCGCCGCGGCATGGGTGGTTAGGGTCGCCCCATGACCGCCGTGCCGCCCTGAAGCCGTCTTCCGGCCTTTTTTACGCGCCTCCGGCACCCGCCCGGGGGCGCGTTCGCGTGCGCACCCCTGTTCATCCATCCCGGCCCGCTCCAGCATCCAGGGTGGGGCCGAGACAAGGATCGCCATGTCCCTTTCCCGTCTGCGTGCCGAATGGTTCGGCAATATCCGGGGCGATATCCTGGGTGGCACCGTCGTCGCCCTGGCCCTGATCCCGGAGGCGATCGCCTTCTCCATCATCGCGGGGGTGGACCCGCGCGTGGGGCTCTATGCCTCCTTCTGCATCGCGGTGGTGATTTCCTTCGTGGGTGGCAGGCCCGCGATGATCTCGGCCGCGACCGGGGCGATGTCGCTGGTGATGGTCACGCTGGTGCGCGACCACGGGCTGCAATATTTGCTCGCGGCCTCGGTGCTGGCCGGGGTGTTCCAGGTGGCGGCCGGCGTGCTGAAGCTGGGCGTGCTGATGCGCTATGTCTCGGGCAGCGTGGTCTCGGGCTTTCTGAACGCGCTGGCCATCATGATCTTCATGGCGCAATTGCCGGAGCTGACGTGCGTCACGCCCATCAGCTACGTCATGGTCGCGGCGGGGCTGGCCATCATCTATCTGTTCCCGCGCCTGACGCGGGCGGTGCCCTCGCCGCTGGTGGCGATCGTGGTGCTGACGGCGATCTCCATCGCGCTGGGGCTGGATGTGCGCACCGTGGCCGACCGGGGCGCGCTGCCCACCGAGCTGCCGCATTTCCTGATCCCCGACGTGCCGCTGACCTTCGAGACGCTGCGGATCATCCTGCCCTATTCGGTCACGCTGGCCGTGGTCGGCCTGCTGGAATCATTGATGACGGCGCAGGTGCTGGATGAGATGACGGAGACCACCTCCAACAAATCCCGCGAATGCGTGGGGCAGGGGGTGGCGAACATCATCACCCCCTTCCTGGGCGGCATGGCGGGCTGCGCCATGATCGGGCAGTCGGTGATCAATGTGCGCTCGGGCGGGCGGCGGCGGCTGTCCACCTTCTGGGCCGGCGTGTTCCTGCTGTTCCTGATCCTCGCCTTGTCCGATCTGGTGAAGCAGATCCCGATGCCGGCGCTGGTCTCGGTCATGATCATGGTGGCGATCACCACCTTCTCCTGGCCCTCGGTGCGGCAGTTGCTGGCGCATCCGCGCAGCTCCTCGCTGGTGATGCTGGCGACCGTGGTGGTCACGCTGGTCAGCCACGATCTGGTGACCGGCGTGCTGACCGGGGTCCTGGCCTCCGGCATTTCCTTCGCGCGGAAGGTGGCTCGGCTGTTCGCGGTGGACAGCGCGCTGGAGGGCACGACGCGGCGCTATCGCGTCTCGGGCCAGTTGTTCTTCGCCACCGCCCCCGCCTTCGCCGAGGCCTTCGACCTGTCGGAGCCGGTGGAGCGCGTGGTGATCGACGTGTCGGACGCCCATGTGTGGGACCTGACGGCGGTCGCGGCGCTGGACCGCGTGGTGCTGCGCTTCCGCCGCCAGGGCCGGCAGGTGGAGGTCACGGGCCTGAACGCCGCCAGCGAGACCCTGGTGGACCGGCTGGGCCGTTTCCGCCGCCTGCCTCAGAGCTGATACAGCGACACGATCTGCAGCCGCCGCAGCGCGTTGCGGGCCAGCCCGTCCAGGTCCCGCCGGTCGGCGGTTTCGGGGTGCACGCTGGCCCAGGCGGCGGCCGTGCGCTGCCAGAACATCGCCAGGTCCATCAGCCGGTCGCGGTGCCGGGCCTGCTGCTCCACCAGCTCCGACGATTGGCCGATGTAGAACTGCTTCTCCATGGCCTCGGCGGCGGTGCGCATGAGGGATTCGGCGGTCTGGCGCGGGGTGGCGATCACCGCTTCCAGTTGTTGCAGGGCATGGGCCAGCAGGTCCCGCGTCCAGCGGCCGGCCAGCAGCTGCACGCGCGCGGCGGCGGTCACCATGCGCTCCATACCCTCATAGTCGGGCTGGATGGCGTGGGCGGCCAGCACCTCCGCATGGGCCTGGGCCAGGCGTTGCAGGCTGCGGGCCAGCACGCCCACCCGTTCCAGTTCGAAGCCGCTTTCGGCCACGCAGCGGGCGGCCGCCATCTCGAACATCGCGGGGCCGGGGTCGGTGCGGCGCAGGGCTTCCAGGAGGGCGGCCCCGGCCTCGCCGCCGCTGCGTTCCAGCGCGCCGACCAGCGTGGTGGTGGCGCCATACAGGTGGTGTTCGGCCGGCGGCACCATCGGCCCGCCCAGCAGCGGTGCGGGCATGGGCGCGCCGGGCGTGATGGACTGCACGAAGCGCAGGGCGGAGGGCATCAGCCGCAGCAGCAGGAAATCCCGGCTGCGGGGCTTGATGTCCAGCGCGGTGTGCGCGGTTTCGATATCCAGGATCAGCCGCAGGGAGTCGCAGCGGCGCACGAAGATGATCTCGCCGGAGATCCCGCGCTCGAAGGCCAGGTCCGGGTCGTTCAGCCAGGATGCGGTGAAATCGAAGCGCGGCGGCGGCCAGGGCTCATCGGGGGCCAGGCCAGGGAAGAACACCGGATCGAATCGCTGAGGGGCTATCACTGTCACCCGCGCAGCATGTTCCGGCATGGTTAAGCAGTGATTGCCGCCAGGATTCACGAAAGCGCAAGCAGCCCCTGGCAGGCTGCGCCGATCGCCACGACCGGGAGATTCGGGCTTGTTTCACGAGAGGCTGCAGGACAGCGAATTCCAGGCCGACGCGCAGATGCGTTTCCTGCGGCAGTGGGAGGCGGGGCTGATCGTGGCCGGCATGCCCGCGGGCCACGCGCTGGCGCTGACCGCCCGGCTGGACCAGCTGATGGATGAGGCGCTGGAGACCGGCCTGCCGGTGCAGCGCATCCTGAGCATCCTGGGCGCCGCCGCGGCCTCCGTCACGCTGGAGCGCAGCGCGAATGACTGAGGTTCAGCCGTGCCGCCGGATCTGGACGATCTCCGGCGCCTGGGCGTCCATGAACATATAGGCCCGGCCCAGCAGGGCCTGCTTGCCGAAATCGTCGAAGGTGTTGCGGCCGAGCGGCGTGAACAGCACCTCGGCCGTGGCCAGCCCATCCAGGTGGCGGGCCTCGATCTCGGGCCAGTGCTCGCGCGCCACATCGGCCAGCACGACATTCACCGCCGGGTGGTTGTAGCTGACCGTGATGTTGCCGTCGTCCATCGGGTTCGGCGACATGTCGGGGTGGTAGTGGAAGATCCTCGCCAGCACCTCCAGCGCGAAGGCGCGGGCGGCCGCGTCGTCCAGCCCCTCCGGCAGCAGCACGCAGGTGCCGTGGCGGAAGACGCAGAAATCCTTCCTGCCATTGGCGTAGTAGGCGAGGCGGTCGATCACGCGCTCCAGCGGCTGCGCGAAGGAGGGGCGCCAGGCCGGCACCGGCGGGCGGAAGGGCGGGGCGGGCGGCTTGCCGCCCAGCATCGCCTTGACCTTGCCGAAGAAGGATCTCGCCATCGCAGGCCTCCTTCCGCAGCTTAGGCCCGCACGGGCGCGCCCCGCATCACATGTCCGGCCTATTCCACCCGCGCGCCGGAGGCCCTGACCAGCGGCGCCCAGTCCACGATCTCCTGCCGGACATAGTTGGCGAAGCGCTCCGGGCTCCAGCCGCGCATCGGCGGCGTGCCCATCTCGTTCAGCCGGTTGGCGATGGTGGGGTCGGCCAGCGTCAACTCCACCGCCTCATTCAGCCGGGCGGTCACGGCGGGCGGCAGGCCGGCGGGGCCGAAAATGCCGTACCAGGAATAGGCCTTGTAGTCGGGCAGCCCGACCTCGGCGGCGGTGGGCACCTCCGGCAGCAGGGTCGAGCGCGTGTCCTGGTTCACATACAGCACCTTCAACCCGCCGCCCTCATGGTGCGGCTTCAGCAGGGAGGGGATGTCGTGGGTGAACTGCGTCTCCCCCTGCAGCAGCGCCGTGAAGCTCTGCCCCGCGCCGCGATAGGGGATGTGCTCGGCCTGGGCGCCGACATGGCGCAGGAAGTTCACGCTGGCGATATGCCCCGTGGTGCCGATGCCCGAGGACCCATAGGAATACCCGTTCGGCCGCGCCTTCAGCGCCGCGACGAAGGCCGGCAGGTCCCGCACGTTCCAGCCGCGCGTCGTGATGGCCACGCTGGTGGGGATGAACACGGTGGGCGCAATCGCCGTCAGGTCCCGCACCGGGTCGTAGGGCAGGTTGGGATACAGCGTGGCCGCGATGCCCGTGGAGGACAGCGTGGCCAGGCACAGCGTGTAGCCATCGGGCGGCGATTTCGCGACGAAATCCGTGCCCACCGTGCTGCCGGCGCCGGGGCGGTTCTCGACGATGATGTTCTGGCCCAGGATCTCCGCCATCTTGGGCGCCAGCAGGCGCATGGTCACGTCCGTGCCGCCGCCGGTGGCGAAGGGCACGACCATGCGCAGCGGCCGGTTGGGGAAGGCCCCGCCCGGGGTCTGCGCCAGGGCGGGGGTGGCCAGCGAGGACGCCAGCAGCGAGCGGCGGGTCAGACGCATCAGAAGGAACCTCCGTTGACCGGCAGCACCTGCCCGGTGACGAAATCGCTGAGCGGCGAGGCGAAGAACAGCACCGCCTTGGCGATGTCCTCGGCCTCACCCATGCGGCGCAGCGCGAGGCCGTCGATCACGCGCTGCTGGCCCTCGGGGCCGTAGCTGTCCCATTGCTTGCGCGTGCCGGGGGAAACGGCGAACAGCCCCGGCGCCACCGCGTTCACATTGATGCCGTGCGGCCCCAGCTCCTGCGCCATCTGGCGGGTGAAGCCGATCATGGCGTGCTTGGCGCTGGTATAGGCCTGGATGCCGGTGCGTGAGGCCCGCAGCCCCGCGCCAGAGCTGATGTTGACGATGCGCCCGGCCCCGGCGGCCTTCATCCCCGGCGCGAAGGCGCGGGTGGTCAGGAAGGCGGCGTCCAGGTTCACGGCCAGGATGGCGTGCCAATCCTCCAGGCTCGCCTCCTCGATCTTGTGGAAGGCACGGCCCAGCACGCCGCCGGCATTGTTCACCAGCACCTGGGCGGGGCCCGCCGCGGCCTCGATGCCACGCGCCCAGGCGGCCACGGCGTCAGGGTCCGTCAGGTCCATCACATGGGTGGTGATGCCGGGGACGTTCGCGGTCTTGGCTAGGCCCGCCGCGTCCTTGTCGGTGGCGAAGACCTGGGCGCCGCGCCGGGCGAAGGCGCGGGCGGTGGCCTGACCGAAGCCGGTCGCGGCCCCGGTGATGGCCACGATGCGGCCGGTGAAATCGAGATCCAAGATGTGTTCCCCTAGTCGTTGCCGCCGCGCCGGCGGCGTGCGGCCAGCGCGCCCTTGGCCCGTTCCCCGATCAGGAACAGGGCCAGCTCGGCCGCGCCGTTGATGTGCTGGATTCCGGCCGCGCGGGCGGCATCGCCGTCGTGGCTGGTGATGGCCTCGGCCAGCGCGGTCAGGCTTTTCAGGGATTGCGCGATGCGGCCCGGGTATTTGGTGGAGCTGAAGCGGAAGATCGCCAGCCGGTTGTGGATGGCCACGATGGAGTGCTTCAGCGCGGCGTTGCCCGCGCCATCGAAGATGGCGTGGTAGAAATCGGCGCTGGAGACCATGACGCCGCTGAGCGCGTCGTCGCTGGCCGCGGCGCGCATCGCGTCCAGCGCCTGCAGAATGGCGGCGAAATGCTCGGGGCGGCCGCGCTCGGCGCACAGGCGCGCGGCCTCGCCTTCCAGGATGGCGCGCAATTCGTACAGGTCGCGCGCTTCCTCCGTGGTCAGGTTGGCGACGGTCGGGCCCCGGAAGGGGATGGTGGTGATCAGGCCTTCGGATTCGAGCTGGCGCACCGCCTCGCGCACCGTGCTGCGGGCCACGCCGAGCAGTTCGGTCAGCTCGCGGTCCGTCAGGCGCTGGCCGGGCAGGAAGCGCCCGGTGGCGATGGCCGTGCGCAAGGCTTCCTCCGCCTGTTGGCGCAGGGTCAGGCCCTCTCGGAGCGGTGTCGGAAGGATGTCCATCATGTGAAACCTGCCTGCATTGCCAGACAATTGTCAAACGGATTGACAGGCACCCGAGTTGGCCCATGCTGGTTCGCAGCATAGTAAAGGACGCGACCCGATGCCCCAAGCAGAGCCTGTCGTGATTTGGGGCGCGGGTGCCATCGGCGGCACCATCGGCGCCTTCCTGCGCCGCGCCGGCGTGCCCGTCACCTTCGTGGATGTGGTGCCGGAGCATGTGGCCGCCATCAACGCCGGGCAGCTGAGCATCGAAGGCCCGATCGCGCGGTTCACCACCGGCGGCCCGGCCTTCCTGCCGCAGGATTTCAGCGGGCGGCACAAGCTGATCATCCTGGCCGTGAAGGCCCATCACACGGAGGGCGCGACCCGCGCGCTGGCCCCCTTCCTGGCCGAGGATGGCGCCGTCGTCTCCTGCCAGAACGGGCTGAATGAGCTGGTGATCGCGGACATCGTGGGCCGCGCGCGCACCATCGGCTCCTTCGTGAATTTCGGCGCGGATTACCTGGCGCCCGGGCGCATCCTGTACGGCGTGCGCGGCGCCGTGGTGGTGGGGGAGCTGGACGGCGCCACCACCCCGCGCATCGCCGCCCTGCATGAAACACTGAAGCTGTTCGAGCCCGACGCGGTGCTGAGCGACAATGTGTTCGGCTTCCTGTGGGGGAAGGCCGGCTATGGCGCCATGCTGAAATCCTCGGCGCTGACGCATGATTCCATCGCGGATTTCGTGGGCGACCCGGCCCGCCGCCGCCTGATCGTGGGCATCATCCGCGAGATCCTGTCGATCGCGGCCGCCGAGGGCGTGACCCCCATCGGTTTCGACGGTTTCGACCCCGCCCCCTTCGCCGCGAACGACACCGCCGGCATCGATGCCTGCATGGCGGTGATGGAGCGCTACAACCGCGGCTCCGCGAAGACCCACAGCGGCATCTGGCGAGATCTGGCGGTGCGCAAGCGCCAGACCGATGTGGCCGCCCAATTGGCCCCGGTGCGCGCCGCCGCCCGCCGCCACGGCATTCCAACCCCCATGGCCGACAAGCTGGTGGAACTGATCACCGCCATCGAGCAGGGCCAGCGGGAACAATCCGGCGCGCTCGCCGATGAACTGGGGAGGCTCGCGCCTTGATCGACCAACTTTGCGCCCAGGTGGACGGCGCCCGCATGATGGGCTGGCTGACGGAGCTCGCCCGCTGGGTGAAGCTGTCCGGCACGCCGGAGGAAGCGGAGAGCCTGGCCTATGTGAAGGCCCAGCTGGATGGCTTCGGCTATCGCACCCGCGTGCTGGAGCACGACGCCTATATCTCGCTGCCCGGCGCCGCGAGCGCGGTGGTGGATGGCGTGGCGCTGAAATCCATCACCCATTCCATGGCGGTGTCCTCGCCGCCCGGCGGGCTCTCCGCGCCGCTGGTCTATGTGGGGGAGGGGAGCGAGGCCGAATTCGCCGCCATCGACGCGCGCGGCAAGATCGTGCTGGCCGAGGGCATCGCCAGCCCCGCCGTGGCGCTGCGCGCCAGCCGCGCGGGTGCGCTCGGCCAGCTGCACATCAGCCCGCATGAGCATCTGCACGAGATGTGCCTCTCACCAGTCTGGGGCAGCCCGGCGCCCGAGACGCAATCCATGCTGCCCAGCACGGTGGTCGTCACCATCTCCCAGGCGGATGGGGAGGCGGTGAAGGCGAAGCTGGAGGCCGGCGCCGCCCCCCATGTGGTGCTGCACGCAGAGGTGCACACCGGCTGGCGCCGCACCCCGATCCTGGAAGCCGAGATCGGCGAGCCGGACGCGCCCTTCATCCTGTTCAGCGGCCATCACGACACCTGGTATTTCGGCGTGATGGACAATGGCGCGGCCAATGTGACGATGCTGGAGGTGGCCCGCCTGCTGGCCGCCCGGCGCGGGGAATGGAAGCGCGGGCTGCGGCTGTGCTTCTGGTCCGGCCATTCCCACGGGCGCTATTCCGGCAGCGCCTGGTATGCCGACCATCACTGGGCCGAGCTGGACGCGCGCTGCGCCGTGCATGTGAATGTGGACAGCACCGGCGGCAAGGGTTTCTCGGTGCTGGGCGAGGCGGGCACGGCCAGCGAACTCGCGGCACTGGCCGCTGAGGCGGTGCCGGCCCAGACCGGCCAGGCCCACAAGGGCAAGCGCATCGGTCGCGCGGGCGACGAAAGCTTCTGGGGCATCGGCGTGCCCGCCATGTACATGGCCATGAGCCAGCAGCCCGCGGGCGGGGCCAAGATGCGCCATTCGCTCGGCTGGTGGTGGCACACGCCGGATGACCTGCTGGACAAGATCGACCCGGACAATCTGGTGCGCGACACGCGGGTCTATGTCCACACCATCGCGCGGCTGCTGACGGATGCGGTGCTGCCGCTGGATTACGCGGCGCATCTGGCGCAGTTGCGCGCGCAGCTGGTGCCGCTGCCGGGCACGGAGGCGGCGCTCGCCGCGCTGGATGCGCTGCTGGCCCGGGTGGAAGCCGCCACGCCGGATGACGCGGCGCTGATGCGCCTGTCCCGGGCGCTGGTGCCGCTGGACTACACCACCGGCGACCGCTTCAGCCATGACCCGGCCCTGCCGCAATCCCCCTGGCCGGTGCTGGACCCGTTGCGCCGGCTGGCGGCGGCCGAGGCCGGCAGCGATGCCGCGAAGCTGCTGGCGGTGGCCGCCCAGCGCGCCCGCAACCGCGTGCTGCACGCGCTAGGCGAGGCGGGGCGCGCGATCGGGTAGGCCGCGCCCCCTTCAGCCATGGGCGGCTTCCGGCAGGCGCGCGCCCAGCAGCCCGGCGACAGCGGGCACCAGCACCTTCAGCGCCGCGTGGATGTCGGGGGCGTCCAGCGCTTCCTCCGGGTTGTGGCTGCCGTTGCGGTTGCGCAGGAACAGCATGGCCGACGGGATGCCGAGCCCCGCGAAGGTCGCGCAATCATGCCCGGCGCCGGAGGCCATGTCCCGCACCGGCACATCGGCCTCGGCGGCGGCGGCGCGCAGGGCGGCGCGCAGCCCCGCATCCATCAGCGCGGGGCTGGTGTGGGTGGGCGGGCCGAAATCGAAGGTCACGCCGCGCTCCGCGCCGATGCGCGCGGCGGTGACGCGCAGCCAGCCGTCGATCTCGGCCAGCAGGGCCGCGTCCTGGCTGCGGATGTCCAGGCTGAAGCGCAGCGCGCCCGGCACCTTGGTGGGGGCGTGGTGCACGGGGTCCGTCGCCAGGATGCCGGCGGTGCAGACCAGATCGGCGCCCGCTGCCTCCAGCGCCGCCCAATGGGCATCGAGCGCCGAGATCAGCGCGACACCCGCCAGCGCCGCGTCCCGCCGCCCGGCGCGCGGCACGGCGCCCGCATGGGCATAGGCGCCGGTCACGCTGGCGCGCGGATAGCGCAGGCTGCCGCGAATGCCGGTGACGACGGCCAGCGGCAACCCGGTCTCCACCAGCACCGGCCCCTGTTCGATGTGCGGTTCCAGGAAGCAGGCGACGCGGGCGGGGTCCAGCAGGGCCTGGCCTTCACGAATGGGTGTGGGGTCCAGGAACTGGTCCTGCATGTGCTGGGCCAGCGTCTGGCCGGTGTCGGCACGGCGCAGCGTGTCGGCGGCGTCTCGCGGCAGCAGCCCAAACAACGCGCGGCTGCCCAGGTAATGGGCATGGAACCAGCACATTTCCTCGGCGCGGATGCCCAGCACCAGCAGGTCGCGCTGCGGCGTTACGCCCGCGCGGCGCAGGGCGTGGGCGATGGCCAGCCCCAGCACCACCCCCGCCGCGCCATCGAAATTGCCCCCATGCGGCACGCTGTCCAGATGCGAGCCGATGACCACCGCCGGCAGGCTGCGGTCGCGCCCGGGCAGGGTTGCGTGCAGCGTGCCCACCAGATCCCAGCGCACCTCCATGCCGATGGCGCGGGCGGCCTCGGCGGCCAGGCGGTGGGCCGTGGCTTCTCCCGCGCCGAAGGAGGCCCGGGTGACACCGGGCGTGTCCTCGGTTTCGGCGGCCAGCCGGCCGAGCAGATCGAGCGCGAAGGCGAGCGAGGGGACGGTTTCCATGCGCCGGGCCATGCACGCGGCATGCCACGCGCTACGGCGCCGGATGCACCGCCATCCAGTGCCTGGCGATATCCACCCGCCGCGTGACCCACACGCCGGGCTTGCCGCCGATATAGTCCAGCAGCCGCTTCAGCCCCATGGCGCGGGCCGGATGGCCGATCAAGCGCATGTGCAGCCCGATCGACATCATTTTCGGCCGGCCCTTCAGCCCTTCCTCATACAGCAGGTCGAAGGCGTCGCGGATGAAGGAGAACCACTGGTCGGAGGTGCCCATCCAGCCGGCGTATTTCCCATCATTGTTGGTCAGGGAATAGGGCACGACCAGGTGCTTTCTGCCCTCGACCTCGGTCCAGAAGGGCAGTTCCTCGCCGTAATAGTCGCTGTCGTAGAGAAAGCCGCCTTCCTCCACCACCAGCCGGCGCGTGTTCACCGAGGGTCCGTAGCGGCAGTACCAGCCGTCCGGGCGATGGCCCACGGTCTTTTCCAGGCTGGCGACGGCGCGCTGGATGTGCTCGCGCTCCTCCGCCTCGGTCAGTTCGGAATGCTTGATCCAGCGCCAGCCATGCGAGCACACGTCATAGCCCGCGGCGCGGATGGCGGCGGCGGCTTCCGGGTTGCGCTCCAGCGCCAGGGCGCAGCCGAAGATGGTCAGCGGCAGGCCGCGTTCCTGGAACATCCGGTGCAGGCGCCAGAAGCCCACGCGGCTGCCGTATTCGAACATGCTCTCGGCGGCTAGGTCCCGGCCCTTGATGCCGTGGCCCGGGCCATGCGCCTCGGTCAGGCCGGCCTCGCTCTGGGTCTCGCCATCCATGATGGAGGGCTCGGAGCCTTCCTCGTAATTCATCACGAAATTGACGGCGAGTTTGGCGCCGCCCGGCCATTGCGGGTCGGGCGGGTTTTCCCCGTAGCCGATGAGGTCGCGTTTCACCTGCCAGACCATGCGCCAGCCTCCCTCTGAATGCCGGGGCAGGCTAGCGCCGGCCGGATCAGGCCGGAATGCGCACGGGTCGGGAAAGCCCCAGCAGATCGCGCAGCGTGCCGCCTTCATAGGCAGTGCGGAACAGGCCGCGTGATTGCAGGATGGGCACCACCAGCTCCACGAAATCCTTCAACCCGTCGGGGAAGTGGGACGGCATGATGTTGAAGCCATCCGCCGCGCCGCCCTCGAACCACTGCTGCAAGGTATCGGCCACCTGCTCGGCGGAGCCGCACAGCACCCAGTGCCCGCGCGCGGCCGCGGTCAGGTTGTACAGGTCGCGCAGCGTCATGTTCTCGCGCCGCGCCTTGTTCAGCAGGGCGGCGGCGAAGCTCTGATAGGTGTCGGGGATGGCGAGGTCGGGGATGGGGCCGTCCAGATCGTACTGGCTCATATCCGTGCCGAACCGGTCGGAGAGCAGTTGCAGCGCGTTGGAACTGTCCACGAAGGATTGCAGCTGGGCCAGCTTGTCCAGCGCCTCGCGCTCCGTGCGGCCGACCACGGGCATCACGCCGGGCAGCACCACCACCTCCTCCGCGCGGCGGCCGTATTTCGGCAGGCGGGCCTTGAGCGCCGCGTATTGGGCGCGGGCCTCCTCGAAATCCTGCACCACGGCGAAAACCAGATCGGCGGTGCGCGCCGCCAACTCCTGCCCGGGCTCGGAGCCGCCGGCCTGGGAGATCAGAGGCCGGCCCTGCGGCGAGCGCCCGATATTGACCGGCCCCTTCACCGAGAAATGCGCGCCCTCATGGTTCAGCGGGCGCACCTTGGCGGCGTCGATGTACTGGCCGGTGGCGCGGTCGGCGGTGATGGCGTCATCCGCCCAGCAATCCCACAAGCCCCGCACCACATCGACATATTCGGCGGCGATGGCGTAGCGCTCGGCATGCTTGGGGTGGAGGCGGCCGAAATTCGGCCCGGCCTGGGGGCTGGAGCCAGTGACCGCGTTCCACACCGCGCGCCCCTTGCTGATATGGTCCAGCGAGGCGAAGGCGCGGGCGGTGGTGAAGGGGTCGGAATAGGTGGTGGCGACCGTGCCGCCCAGGCCGATATGCGATGTGCTGGAGGCGAGTGCCGCCAGCATCGTCAGCGGCTCCAGCCGCACCGTGTAGGAGGGGTGGGCCGTGGGGTCGGCATAGAGGTTGTCGCCCATGAAGATCAGGTCGAACAGGCCCTGTTCGGCGATGCGCCCGATCTCGCGCACCGCGTCCATGTCCTGGAAACTGTCGAAGGCCCCGGGCATGCGCCAGCCCGCGACATGGCTGCCCGTTCCCAGCAGGAACAGGCCGAAATGCATCTTGCGCGTCATCGCCAGAAAATCACCCTACGTTCGATGGCGCCCACCACCCCGAAAAATGCCAGGCTGATGCAGGAGGCGACGACGATCGCCGACCACACCTGCACGAAGTCGATCTGCACCACCGCCTGGTAGATGATCCAGCCGAGGCCCCCATAGGCGCCCAGCATCTCCGTCACGATCGCCACGATCAGGCTGCGCACGGTGGAAACCCGCATGCCGGTGGCGATCAGCGGCAGGGCGGCGGGCAGGCGCAGCCGCCACAGGATGGCGAGCGGCCCCGCGCCGAAGCTGCGCATCAGGTCCACGCTGCGGCGGTCCACCCGGTCGAACCCCGCCAGCGCCGAGAGGAACACGGTGAAGCCCACCGCGAGCGCCACCATCACCACCTTGGATGCCACGCCGATGCCGAACCACAGCAGCACCAGCGGCGAATAGGCGGCGACCGGCACGGAATTGATCGCCATCAGCACCGGCAGCAGCGGCCCGCGCAGCGGCGTGAGCACGGCCAGCAGCACCGCGAAGCCGATGCCGAGCACGGAACCCACGGCATAGCCCGACAGGGCCTCCCACATCGTCAGCCAGCCGGCCGGCAGCAGCATGGCCCGATGGCGCCAGACGGCGGCCATGATCTCCGACACCGCCGGCAGCGTGTAGGCGGGCAGGGAGAAGCCGCGGGCCAGCCCCTCCCACACCGCCAGCAGCAGGATGGCGCCGATCACGCCACGCAGCGCGGACCGGTTCATTGCTCCGCCCCCCAGAAGACGAGGCGCCGCTCGGCCCAGGCGACCAGCGCGTAGAAGCCGGTGCCCAGGATGGCGCAGCAGAAGATGGCGGCCCACAGCGCCACTACATTCTCGTTGTACATCGCCTGCAGCAGCAGCACGCCGAGGCCCGTGGTGTCGCCGAACCATTCACCCACGATGGCACCCACCAGGCTGAGCGAGGCCGCGAGGCGCAGCGCCACGAAGGTCTGCGGCAGGGCCATGGGCAGTTGCAGCCGGAACAGGATCTGCGCGCCATTGGCGCCGAAGCTGCGCAGCAGCGCCACCTGGCGCGGGTCCACCGAATTCAGCCCCAGCAGCGTGTTCACGGTCACGGGGAAGAAGGTGAGGTAAAAGGCGATGATCGCCTTGGCCATCAGCGTGTTGCCGAACCACAGCACCACCAGCGCGCCGAAGGCGATGACCGGGATGGTCTGCGACACGACGAAGATGGGCAGCAGCATGTCCCGCAGCGTGGGCAGGCGGAAGAACACCACCCCGTTCAGCACGCCCACGCAGGCGCCCATGGCGAAGCCGATCAACGTTTCGATCAGCGTGCGCAGGAAACCGTCCCAATAGGCCTGCGGGGCCTGCATCACCGCGCCCCAGATCATGCCCAGGCGCGGCAGGATATGCGGGCGGATGCCGAGGGCGATCACCGCGCCCTCCCACACCGCACCCGCGATCAGCAGCCCGGCCAGCAGCCGAAGCATCGCCAGGGCCGGGCCGCGCATGCTCATACACCGCGATCCGCGGCCGACAGCCCTTCGAGGAAGCTGCGGTTGTAGGCCGCCGGCAGGTTCACCGCCGACTTGATGACCTCATAGCGCAGCAGGAAGTCATGCGCGGCCTTCACGGCATCCTGGTCGATCCAGAACATGCCGTTCTGCGCGGCGGCGCCGGCGACCATCAGCTTGCCCGCTTCCTCCAGCATGAATTCCTGGTGCTCGCGGTTCAGGGTGGGGGCGACCGCCATCACCGCGTCCACGCCGGCCTTGCGGTCGGCCAGCGCCTCACGCCAGCCACGGATGGAGGCGCGCAGGAAGCCCTTCACCATGTCCGGCTTGTCGCGGGCCGTCTGCTCGGAAACGATCAGCGTGTCGCGCGGGAAGGTGATGCCGAATTCGTCGGGCACGAACACGCGCAGATTGTCGCGGCCCATGCGGGTCATCAGCGTGTAGAACTCATTGTAGCGGGTGGCGGTGACCACATCGATCTGGCCATCGACGAAGGGCGTCACGCTGACCTGCTGCGGTTGTATGGTGAAGTCGCCCTGACGCAGCCCGGCCTGGGCCAGCATGCCCAGCAGCACGTAGTTGGCGCCGGTGAACCAGGTGGTGATGGTCTTGCCCCGGAAATCCTGCAGGGTGCGGATCGGGCTGTCCTTGCGCACCACGAAAACGAAGGGCGTCTGCTGATGAGCGATGCCCACGCACTGGATGGGCAGGTTGCGCTCGCGCGCCGCGAACACGCTGTCCGTGCCGCCCGACAGGCCGAAGGTGTCGGCGCCGGTGGCGACCAGGTTCTCGGTCAGCAGGTTGGGGCCGCCCGGGTTGATAGTCAGATCGATGCCGGCCTCACGGTAATAGCCGCGCTGCAGCGCCAGGTAGAAACCCGCGAATTGCGTCTGCGCCAGCCATTTCAGGCGCAGCGTGGCGCGCTGCAACCCTTGCGCCCCGGCGGGACGGATGGCGGGGAAAAGACCAGTGGCACCGATGGTGCCGAGCAGCGCACGCCTTTGCATCGTCATCTCTCCTTCAGGAACGGTAGGACGGGTCTTCACGGTCGAGCTGGCGCAGGAAGGCCGGCCATTCGCGCTCACCGGGGATCAGGATGTCGCCCTTCAGTTCCCAGAACTGGCGGGCGGCGTGCTCGCACACCTCATGCGGCGGGGTGACGATCTCGGCGCCGGAGGCCGCCGCCGCCTGGATCTGCAACTGGATGCGGGCCGCGCGCTCGAAATAATACAGCAGCATGAAGGCCTCGCCCGGGGTGCGGCCCACGGTCAGCACGCCGTGGTTGCGCAGCAGCATCACCGGGTGGGTGCCGAAATCGCGGATCAGGCGGGTCTGCTCATCCAGGTCGATGGCCACGCCCTCGTACTCATGGAAGGCTTGGCGGTTGTAGAAGCGCATGGCGAACTGGCTGAGCGGCAGCAGCCCGGCCTTCTGCGCGGAAACGGCGGTCGCGGCATCCGAATGGGTGTGCAGCACGCAGGCGGCATCGTGGCGCGACATGTGCAGCGCGCCATGGATGACGAAGGCCGCGGCGTTCAACGGGTTCGGGTTGTCGTCCAGCTTGCGGCCATGGATGTCGATCTTGACCAGGGAGGAGGCGGTGATCTCCTCGAACAGCATGCCGTAGGGGTTGAGGAGGAAGGCGCCTTCCTCACCCGGCACGCGCAGGGAGATGTGGTTGTAGATCAGGTCATCCATGCCCAGACGCGCCACCAGGCGATAGCAGGCGGCAAGGGCGATGCGGGCTTCCTGCTCGGCGGGGGTCACGAATGCGCGCCCGTGCTGGCGGTGAAGGATTTCATGGCCTCTTCCTCGATGGCGTCCAGCACCTGGCGCTTCAGGGCCACGAATTCCGGCGCGGTCACCAGATCCGCATGGCGCGGGCGGGGCAGGGGGACGGGGCAGTTCAGCTTCACGGCCCCCGGGCGCGCGGTCATCACCAGCACGCGGTCGCCCAGGAACAGCGCCTCATCGACATCATGGGTGATGAACAGGATGGTGCGGCGATGGCGCTGCCACACATCCAGCAGCCAGCGCTGCATCATGGTGCGCGTCAGCGCGTCCAGCGCGCCGAAGGGCTCGTCCAGCAGCAGCAGGTCGCGCTCGAACATGAAGGTGCGCATCAGCGCCACGCGCTGGCGCATGCCGCCCGAAAGCTGGTGGGGGTACTGCTTCTCGAAGCCCGCCAGGCCGAATTCCGGCAGCATGGCCAGCGCCTTGGCGCGGGCTTCGCGGCGGTTGGCGCCCTCGATCTCATTCGCCAGGATCGCGTTGTCCACCACATTGCGCCAGGGCAGCAGCAGGTCGCGCTGCGGCATGAAGGACACCCGGCCCAGCAGTTCCGCCGCGTGGCAGGACTGGCCCTTGAAGCGCAGGATGCCGCCCTGGTCCGGTTCCTCCAGCCCCGCCACGATGTTGAACAGCGTGGATTTGCCGCAGCCCGAGGGCCCCACCACCGTCACGAACTCGCCGGGGGAGACGGACAACTCCAGCCCGTTCAGCGCCTGCACGGGGCCGAAGGTCTTGGAGATGCGGCTCATCTCCAGCAGAGGAGGGGGGGCGGTATCGGCCAAGGTGAGTCGGGGCCTTTCGGGCTGGTCTCTGATTTCCCCTTGATCGCGTGATCCGGCCCTGCTTGGAATACAGAAGCGGGTGCTTGTGCACACAAAGGATGGGCTTTTGTCGACATATGAGTAAGAAGCAGGCAGCACTTCAGGCAGAACGGCCAGAAAAGCGGCGCGCCCCTGTCTCGGAGGAGACATTGGCCAACACCCTGCACCGCAAGCTGGAAGCCGAGATCGCCGCCGGCCGCATCCCCCCGGGCAGCCGCCTGGACGAGCAGGAAATCGCCGACCTGTATGGCTGTTCGCGCACCCCGGTGCGGGAGGCGTTCCGCCTGCTGGCCGCCGACCGGCTGGTGGAATTGCGCGGCCGGCAGGGCGCCATGGTGCGCGCTATCCGCGCCCAGACGCTGATCGAGATGTTCCAGGTGATGGGGGAGCTGGAGGGCCTGTGCGCGCGCCTCGCGGCCCGGCGCATCACACCCCCGCAGATCGAGGTTTTGCGCGGCATTCACCAGCGCCTGGTGCGCGCGGCGGGTGCGGGCGTCGAGCCCTTCTACGACGTGAACCAGGAGTTCCACGAGGCCATCTACGAGGCCGCGAGCAACGAGTTCCTGGCCGAGGAAACCCGCCGCCTGCGCAACCGCGTGGCCGTCTATCGCCGCCGTGTGACGGACATGCCCAGCCGGATCGCGGACACCATCGCGGAGCATGAGGCGATCATGGAATCCATCATCGCGCGTGACCCGGAGGCCGCCCACAAGCACATGCGCGCCCACCTGACCCTGCTGGGGGAGAACCTGCTGGATCTGATCGCCGGGTTGGATTGACGATACTGGTATACAAATTGCAGGGTCAGTGCATACCGAACCCGTCAGGAGTGACTCGTGCAGCTCGACCTCGCCAACAAGACCGTCCTCATCACCGGTGCCTCCAAGGGCATCGGCCTGGCCTGTGCCGAGGTGTTCGCCGCCGAGGGCTGCGACCTCCATCTGGCCGCCCGCAACGGTGCCGCCATGGAAGCCGCCGCCACCCGGCTGCGCGCCGATTTCGGCGTGAAGGTCACGGTGCATGAGGCCGATCTGGGCAGCACCGCCGCCATGGAGGCGCTGGCCGCCGCCGCCCCGGACATAGACATCCTGGTGAACAACGCGGGCGACATCCCCGCGGGCTCGCTGGAGATCGTGACCGATGAGGCGATCCGGAAGGGCTTCGACCTGAAGGTGTTCGGCTACATCACCCTCACACGCCTCTACTACCCGCGCATGAAGGGTAAGGACGGCGTGATCCTGAACATCATCGGCAATTCCGGCGAGAACTGGGATGCCAGCTATTTCGCGGGTTCCACCGGCAATGCCGCGCTGATGTCCTTCACCAAGGCGATCGGCGGCCGCAGCCTGGATGACGGCATCCGCGTGCTGGGCATCAACCCCGGCCCCGTCGCCACCGACCGCATGCTAAAGATCATGCGCCGCAAGGCCATCGACATGCTGGGCGACGAAAGCCGGTGGGAGGAACTGTACGACAAGTATCCCGGCAAGCGCCCCGCCACCGCGCGCGAATGCGCCGATCTGGCGGCGTTCCTGTCCTCGCCGCGCGCGGCCTATATCTCGGGCACCATCGTGACGATCGACGGCGGCATCGCGGCCCGCGGGAGCGTGATCTGATGTCCAGCGCGCTGATCCGCAACCGCTATTTCGACGAGCTGACCTCCACGCCGGATCTGGTCTGGATGGGGCAGAACACCAATCACATCCCGGCGCACCCGGCGGTGAAGGCGGCGATGATCGCGGCCATCGAGGCCGGCGAGTTCAACGCCTACGCGCCCCCGCTGGGCTTCGAGGCGCTGCGCTCGGCCATCGTGGCCGACCTGGGCCTGACGGGGGCCGAGGCCATCGTCACCGAGGGCGGCGTGAACGCGCTGGCGCTGGTCTGCCGCGCGCGCTGCAAGCCCGGCACCACCTTCGTCACCACCGACCCCACCTGGAAATGGCCCTGCCTGTTCGCCCGCCAGGCGGGGGCGGAGGTGATCGAGATCCCGATCTACGACGCCGCCTGCGGCTATCGCCTGACGCCCGAGGCGCTGGAGGCGGCCTGCGACGCACGCACCACGGTGATCTATCTGGTGGACCCGAACAACCCGCTCGGCATCCGCTACACCGAGGCCGAGATCCGCGCCTTCGCGGCCATCGCGGAAAAGTTCAACGCGCTGCTGGTGCATGACTGCACCTACCGCGACTTCGCCGACGGGCATTTCCCGGCGCTGAAGGCCGCCCCGGACAATGCCGTGGTGTCGGTCAGCTTCTCCAAATGGCTGGGCCTCGCTGGCTTGCGCATCGGCGCGCTGGTGGTGCCGCCCGCGCTGCTGGAGGAATTCGCGGGGCAGGGCACTTCCGTGCTCGGCGCTTCCGTCATCGCGCAGCGCGCGGCGCTGGCGGGGCTTTCGGTGAAGGCCGAGTGGATGGCAGAGGTGCGCCGCATCGACAACGCCAACAAGGCGATGGTCCGCGATGCCTTCCTGAAGCTGCCCGGCTTCTCCTTCCCCGTCTGGCCCAGCCACGGCAATTTCCTGGTGATCGAGACCACGGATGTCCGGCCGGAGGCGCTGGTCGAGGCCGCCCGCCGCCATGGCATCATGATCCGCCAGGGCACCTATCACACGGCCCGCTTCGGGGACCGCTTCATCAAGATCAGCACCTCCGTCCCCAGCGAATGGGCGGAAAAGCTCTGCGCCCTGCTGCCCGCTCTGGTCGAGGAAGCGCGCAGCCTGAACGACGTGCCCGCCCAGTTCTGAAGGAAGCCCCCATGCCCAAGATCACCACGCCCGACGGCATCCAGCTGCATTACGAGGAAGCCGGGCAGGGCACACCCATCCTGTTCATCCACGAATTCGGCGGCAACCACGAAAGCTGGGAGCCGCAGATGCGCTACTTCGCGCGGCGGCACCGCTGCATCACCTATGCCGCGCGCGGCTATCCGCCCAGCGACGTGCCGGCGGATGTGGAGAAGTATTCCCAGCTCATTGCCGTGGCCGATGCGGTGGCCGTGCTGGATGGGCTGAACATCCCCAAGGCGCATATCGTGGGCCTTTCCATGGGCGGTTTCGCCACCGTGCATTTCGGCCTGCGCGCTGCCGACCGCGCGCTCTCCCTGACCGTGGCCGGTGCTGGCTACGGCGCCGAGAAGCAGTACGAGGATTACTTCCGCGGCGTCTCGCTGGAGGTCGCCGACCGGTTCGAGAAGGAAGGGGCCGCGAACTTCGCGCCGATCTATGCCGAGGGTGCCTCCCGCGTGCAGTTCCAGAACAAGGACCCGCGCGGCTGGCGCGAATTCGCGGACCGGCTGGCCACCCATTCCAGCCTGGGCGCCGCCAACACCATGCGCGGCGTGCAGGCGCGCCGGCCGTCGCTGTACGATCTGGAAGCCGAGCTGGCGAAGATGGAAGTGCCGACCCTGGTGGTGGTGGGCGATGAGGACGACCACTGCCTGCAGCCCGGCATCTTCCTGAAGAAGACGCTGCCGGCCTGCGGCCTGTCGGTGTTCCCCAAGACCGGCCACACGCTGAACCTGGAGGAACCGGCCTGGTTCAATGGGCTGCTGGCGGAATTCATCGCCCAGGTGGAAGCCGGCGCCTGGGCGAAGCGCGACCCGCGCGCGCTGCCCGGCCAGATCATGCGCACGAAATGAGCGCATGGGACCGGCTGATGGCGCTGGCCGCCATCGGCGACACGGGCGATGGCGGCGTGAACCGCCAGGCCCTGACGCCCGGCGAGGCCGAGGCCTGGCGCCTGCTGCTGCGCTGGGCCGGGGAAGCGGGGATGGAGGCCGCGACGGATGACGCGGCCAACCTGTTCCTGACCCGGCCGGGGCGCGACCGCGCGCTGCCGCCCATCATGCTCGGCAGCCATATCGACACCCAGCCCACGGGTGGGAAGTTCGACGGCGCCTTCGGCGTGATCTCGGCCTTCGAGGCGGCTTCCGGCCTGCCCGCCACACCCCCGCGCGACGTCACGGTCGTGGCCTGGATGAATGAGGAAGGCAGCCGCTTCGCGCCCGGCATGATGGGCAGCGAGGCGTTCTCCGGCTACCGCTCCATCGAGGCCATCCGCGCCTGCCGCGACGCGAAGGGCATCTCGGCCGGGGAGGCCATCGACGCGCATCTGGCGCAGTTCGCCGATCTGCCGCGCCGCCCCTTCGGCTTTCCGGTGCATGCCTATATCGAGCCGCATATCGAGCAGGGCCCCTTCCTGGAGGCCGCCCAGACCCCCATCGGCATCGTCACCGGCATCCAGGGCAAGATCACCTGGGAGATCGCGCTGACCGGCGCCGAGGGCCATGCCGGCACGCTGGACATGGCCGAGCGCCGCGACGCGGTGGTCGCCTTCGCCCGTATCGCGGCGGAGATGCAGCGCCTGGTGGGCGAGGCCGACCCCATCGTGAAATTCACCATCGGCATGGTGAAGGTGGAGCCCAACGCGCCCTCCGTGGTGCCGGGGCGTGTCACCTTCCGCATCGACCTGCGCCACCCGGACAACACCGCGCTGCAGGCCCATGGCGCGCTGCTGGAACAGATCGCCGAACGCCTCGCCGCCCCCTGCGCGGTGAAGGTGACGCGGCTGGTGGACGCGCCGAGCAGCGAGTTCGATCCCGCCCTGCGCGCGCGCATCGCCCAGGCCGCCGAAAAGCTCGGCTATCCGGCCATGGCCATCCTGTCGGCGGCGGGGCATGACGCGCGGCACATGGCCCCGCGCTGCCCCTCGGCGATGATCTTCATCCCCTGCCGCGAGGGCATCAGCCACTCGCCGCTGGAATGGTCGGAGCCCGCCAATGTGCAGGCGGGCGCCGCCGTGCTGGCCGAAACCCTGCGCGTTTTGCTGGAAGAGGATGCCTGAGATGGATATGGCCGACCTGCCCGTGCAACTGCCCGAGGCCCCCGCCAGCCCCGCCGCCGCGCGGGCGCGCTTCTTCAATTCGGGCAATGCCTTCAACATCAAGCTGCCGCCGGTGCCCGCCGGGGAGTTCAGCACCGTAGCGGCCGCCGCCCTGGCGCCCGAGGCCCCCACCGGCCTGCTGCCTTGCGACCAGTCCGCGGCCATCGGCTGCGACTTCCCCGCGACCAGCCCGCTGATGCTGGCGCGCTATGCCACCATCGCGGCGGGGCAGGCGCTGGACCTGGCTTTCCGCGCCACCGGCGCCATCGCCTATGTCATCCAGGGCGCGGGCGAGGTGGCGGCGGCGGGCGAAACCTTCCATTACGGCGCGGGCGACGTGTTCCTGCTGCCCGGTGCCGCGCGCGTGGCGGCGGCCGGGCGCAGCGTGCTGTGGATCGTCACCAACGAACCCATGCTGGCCTTCGAGGCACTGAACCCGACCCCCTCTCTGCTGCCGCCCGTGCACTATCCCGCCGTCGAGATCGAGCGCCAGCTCGCCCTCATCACCGGCATGGGCAGCAATGAGACGACCTCGGGCCATGCGCTGATCTTTTCGTCGGAAGGGCTGGAGGCGTGGCGGAACATCACGCCCACGCTGACGCTCTCGCTGAACACCCTGCCGCCCGGGGCCTTCCAGCGCGCGCACCGGCACAATTCGGCGGCGATCACGCTGGTGGTGCAGGGCGAGCACTGCCATTCCCTGATCGCCGGGGCCGCGCACCCCTGGGCGCAATGGAACACGCTGGTGACGCCGGCGGGCGACGCGCATTCCCACCACAATGCGGGCGGCGTGCAGGCCCGCTTTCTGATCGTGCAGGATGGCGGGCTGCACTATCACGCGCGCAGCATGGGCTTCCAGTTTCTGGAGTAACGCTGTTCCAGCGGGGTTGACTGTCTGACAATCCGACAGGAACCTTACCGCCGTGACATACGAAATCGGCATCGACATCGGCGGCACCTTCACGGATGCGGTGTGCCGCGCATCGGATGGCAGCACCCGGCTGCTGAAAGTCCCCAGCACGCCCAAAGACCCCGCCCAGGCGGTGGGCGTGGCCCTGGCCCGCTTGCTGGGGGATGGGGAAGGGGACGCCGTCGCCCGTTTCCTGCACGGCACCACGGTGGCGACCAACGCCATCCTGGAGGGCACGGCCGCGCGCGTCGGCCTGATCACCACCGAAGGGTTCGAGGATGTGCTGGAGATCGGGCGGATGGTCCGCGCCTCCAACTACGACCTCAGCTTCGGGCCGCAGACGCCGGTGGATGTGGTGCCGGCCGAACGCCGCCTGGGTGTCGCCGGCCGCATCGGGCCGGAGGGCGAGGAGATCGCGCCCCTGGACGAGGCCGGGGTGGCCGCCGCCGTGCGCGCCCTGCTGGCCCAGGGCGTGCAGGCCATCGCCATTTCCTTCCTGTTCGCCTTCCTGAACCCCGCCCACGAACAGCGCGCGCGGGAGATCGTGGCGCGCGAGGCGCCGGGCCTGGCCGTGTCGCTGTCGTCCGAGGTGGACCCGGCCATTCGCGAATACGAGCGCAGCTGCGCCACCGTCTTCGACGCCGCGCTGAAGCCGGTGATGAGCGACTATCTGGGCCGCATCGAAACCATCCTGACCGGGCAGGGGGTGGCGGTGCCCTTGCAGGTGATGCACTCGCGCGGCGGGCTGCTGGGGGCGGCGGCGGCGCGGGGGCGGCCGATCCGCCTCACGCTGTCCGGCCCCTCGGCGGCGGCGATCGGGGCGGCCAGTGTGCTGCGGGATGCCGGGTTCCAGCGCGGCGTGTCCATCGATGTGGGCGGCACCAGCGCCGATGTGGCGCTGATCGAGAACGGCACGCCCGCCCTGCGCCATGATGGCCGCATCGGCCAGTTCCCGGTGCGGGTGCCGACGGCCGATGTGCTGGCAGTGGCCGCGGGCGGCGGCTCCATCGCCTGGATCGACGCGGCGGGGGGGCTGCGGGTGGGCCCGCGCTCGGCCGGCGCCGATCCGGGGCCGGCCTGCTATGGGCGCGGCGGCACGCGGCCCACGGTGCTCGATGCCTCCGTGGTGCTGGGGCTGGTGGACCCCACGCGCTTCGCCAATGGCGAGCTGCGCCTGGACCCGACCCTGGCCGAGGCCGCCATCCGCAAGGACATCGCCGAGCCCCTGGGCCTGACCGTGATCCAGGCCGCGACCGCCATCCACCGCGTCATCAACGCCACGATGGCGGAGGCGGTGCGCCAGATGACCGTCGCGCGCGGCATCGACCCGCGCGACTTCCCCCTGCTGCCCGCGGGCGGTGGCGGCGGGCTGCATGCGGCGGCCATCGCCGAGGATCTGGGCATGGACCGCATCGTGGTACCCGCCGCCCCCGGCGTGCTGGCCGCGACCGGCCTGCTGGAAGCGCCGCTGGAACACGATGCCACCCAGTGCTTCTTCCGCTCTCTGGAGCGCCTGCCGGAGGCCCGCTTGCGCGACGCCATCGCGGGCCTGAGCGCCCGCTGCGCCGCCGCCATGGCCGCCGAGGGTGCCGCCGCCACCGAGACCGAGATCTCCGCCGCCGCCAGCTTCATGGGCCAGGGCCACACGCTGGAAGTGGCGGTGCCCCTGGGCTGCGACACGCCGGGCGAGGCGATCCGCCGGGGCTTCATCGAGGCGCATCGCGCCACCTATGGCCACACCCGCGATGCCCCGGTGCGGCTGGTGGAATTGCGGGTGGTGCAGCGCGCCCGCCCGCCTGCCGCCGCCATGGCCTGGCCCAGCCATGCCTCGACCCCGGATGGCACCCGCCCTGCCACCATCGCGGGCCAGGCGCTGGAGGTGCCGGTGCTGCACCGCGCGCGGCTGGCGCCCGGCCAGCGCCTGACCGGCCCCGCCATCATCGAGCAGGCGGACAGCACCACCATCATCCCGCCCGGCTGGGTGCTGACGGTCCATCCCTCTCATCTGCTGCTGGAGAAAACGGCATGACCCAGCATGACCCGGCAACGCTGGAAATCATCCGCCGCCGCCTGGAAGGCATTGCGGAGGAAATGCAGGGCATCATGCTGCGCAGCGCTGTCTCGCCCATCGTGCGGGAGGCGAACGACGCCTCGGCCAGCATCTTCCTGCCGGACGGCACGGTGATGGCGCAGTCCGTCTCTCTGCCCTTGCTGCTGGGCTGCCTGCTGCCCGCCGTGCAGCGGCTGCTGCGGCAATACCCGCTGGCGACCATGCGTCCCGGCGACATCTACGCGATGAACGACCCGTATGATGGCGGCACGCATATCCCGGACGTGTCGCTGATGATGCCGGTCTTCGTGGATGGTGAGGTGGTGGCGCTGGCCGGCACCATCTTCCATCACCAGGATATGGGCGGGCTGACCCCCGGCTCTGTGCCCACCAACGCCACCGAGATCTTCCATGAGGGGCTGCGCCTGCCGCCCCTGCGCCTCGGCCGCGATGGGGTGGTGGATGAGCAGATCCTGCGCATCATCGCCTGCAACATCCGCACCCCCGATGCCTTCGAGTGGGATCTGAACGCGCAGATCGCCGCCTGCCGCGCCGCCGTGACGCGCCTGCAGGAGCTGGCGGCCCGCCATGGCGCCGCCCCCCTGACCGCGATGATGCGGGAGTTGGTGGACCGCGCCGAGGCCGCCACACGCGCCGCCATCCGCGCCATGCCCGACGGCCAATGGGTGTATGAGGACGCGCTGGACAATGACGGCGTCGTGCTGGACCAGCCGGTGCCGCTGCGCGTGACCGTGACCGTGAAGGACGACACCATCACGCTCGATTTCACCGGCACCTCGCCGCAGGTGAAGGGGCCGGTGAACGCCGTGCCGGCGGGGGTGATGGCGGGCGCCTATTTCGCCATCCGCGCCGTGACGGGGGCCGACATTCCGAACAATGGCGGCTGCTTCCGCCCGCTGACCGTCATTCTGCCCGAGGGCTCGCTGCTGAACCCCCGCGCGCCGGCCGCCGTGAACGCCCGCACGGCCACGGTGAAGCTGCTGACCAATGCCATCCTCGGCGCCCTGGCCCAGGCCCTGCCGGACCGCATCCCCGCCGCCAATTCCGGCGTCAGCGTGGTGATGGCGCTGTCGGGGCGGGACGGGAACGGTGCCGCCTTCGTGGTGACGGAGGCGATGCAGGGCGGCAGCGGCGGCAGCGCCGAACGCCCGGGCGTGAACTGTGTCTCGACCGATATCGGCAACACCATGAACCAGCCCGCCGAGGCGATGGAGATGGATGCCCCCGTGCGCGTGCACCGGCTGGCGGTGCGGCGCGGCTCGGGCGGGGTGGGGCTGCACCCGGGCGGCTGCGGCACCATCCGCGAATATGAGGTGCTGCGCGGCCCGCTGACGCTGACCTTCCGCGGCGAGCGGCACTTCCACCCCGCGCGCGGCGCGGCGGGCGGTGGCGATGGCCAGGTCTCGGAGGCGCATGTGCTGCGCGCCGATGGTCGGCGTGAGGAAATCCGCTCGAAACTGAGCACGGTTCTACAAACCGGCGACCGGCTGGTGATGGCCACCGGCGGGGCCGGGGGATGGGGGACACCCGCATGAGAAGACGCGCATTCCTGGCCGCCACCGCCTTGGCCTCGCCCGCGCTGGCGCAGGGTTGGGACGCCTCGCGCACGGTGCGCCTGGTGGTGGGCTACACGGCTGGCGGGTCGTTCGACCTGGTGGGCCGCGCCCTGGCCGAGGGCATCCAGCAGCGCCTGGGCAACCCGGTGGTGGTGGAAAACCGGCCGGGCGCCGGCGGCTCGATCGGCAGCGAGGCGGTGGCGCGCGCCAACCCCGATGGCACCACCTTGCTGATCGGCGGCGCGGGCACCCATGGCGTCACCCCCGCCGTGCGGCGCAATTTGCCCTTCGACACGGCGCGCGATTTCACGGCTGTCGCGCGCATCGCGGAATTCGCCAATGTGATGGTGGTGAAGGCCGACAACCCGGCCCGCACGGTGCAGGAGTTCATCACCCAGTCCCGCGCCAAGCCGCGCGGCATCACCTTCGGCTCCCAGGGCGCCGGCACTTCGATCCATCTGACCGGGGAGCTGTTCCGCCTGCGCACGGGGCTGAACATGACCCATGTGCCCTATCGCGGGGGCGCGCAGGTGCAGATCGACATCAATGCCGGGCTGGTGGACGTGATGTTCGACAATTTGCCCTCCGTGATCGGGCAGATCCAGTCGGGCAACATGCGCGCGCTGGCCGTGACGTCTCCGGCGCGGGTCGAATCCCTGCCGGATGTCCCCACCATGGCCGAGGCCGGCATGCCCGATTTCGTGGTGACCAGCTGGGTGGGCGTGTTCGGCCCGGCGCGGATGGACCCGGCCGTGACCGAGCGCCTGTCGGCCGCGATCCGCGAGACGGCGCTGTCGCCCGATGGCCAGCGCAAACTGAAGAACCTGGGCGCCGAGGTCGCGGTCGCGGGCCCGGCCGAGTTCGACGCTGTCTGGCGCGCCGACATGGCCCGTTGGCAGCAGGTGGTGCGCGACGCTCGGGTGGAAGTGACGGATTAAAGCACAAGCCTTCTTGCGCGGGGCGGGCTGCCTCGCGCATCAGGGGGCATGCATCCTGTTGCGACCTTCGAATTCATCCTGTTCCTGCTGGTGGCCGTCATGGGCCTGGAATGGCTGGCGCAACGCCTGCGCCTGCCGCCCGCCGCCGCCCTGATCCTGGGCGGCATCGCCCTGGCCTTCCTGCCTGGCGCGCCGGTGCTGGAACTGGACCATGAACTGGTCTTGCTGCTGTTCCTGCCGCCGCTGCTGATGGTCAGCGCCTATTTCACCGTGCTGTCGGACTTCAAGCGCAACATCGCGGGGATTCTGAGCCTGGCGGTGGGTGCCGTGATCTTCACCACCCTGCTGGTGGGGGTGGTGGTGCATTGGGTGGTGCCGGGCCTGCCCTGGGCCGCTTGCTTCGCGCTGGGGGCGGTGGTCTCGCCGCCCGATGCCGTGGCCGCCAAGGCGGTGCTGGAGCGCGTGCGCCTGCCCCGCCGCCTGACCGTGATGCTGGAAGGCGAGAGCCTGCTCAACGATGCCTCCGGCCTCGTGCTGTTCCGCTTCGCGGTGGCCGCCGCGCTGACCGGCACCTTCAGCCTGGGCGAGGCGGTGGTGACCTTCACCTGGCTGGCGCTGGGCGGGGCGGTGCTGGGCACGGCCTTCGGCTTCGCCCTGGTGCGGCTGCTGCCGCGCCTGAAGCAGCCGCACCTGATGATCGTCTCCACCTTCCTGTTGCCCTGGGCCGCCTATGCGGGGGCCGAGGCGCTGCACCTGTCGGGCGTGATCGCCACGGTCGCGGCGGGCCTCGTCTTCGGCTGGTACCAGCATGAGGTCTTCAGTGCCGGCGTGCGCGTGCGCGCCACCGCGACGTGGGAGGTGGTGGTCTTCCTGCTGGAAGCCATGGTGTTCATCCTGATCGGCCTGTCGCTGCGCGGTGTGGTGGATCGCCTGGGCGGTGCCGGGGAAACCTTGGCCCTGCTTGGCCCGCCGGTGCTGGCGGTGGTGCTGGCGGTGATCGTCTCGCGCTTCATTTATGTCTTCGCGGCGGAAGGCTTCCGCAGCGCCCGCTGCCGGGTGACGCAGCATGGCGACCGGCGCTTTTCGGCCGCGGCCTCCACCGTCCTGAGTTGGGCGGGGATGCGTGGCGTGGTGACGCTGGCCGTGGCGCTGTCGGTGCCGGAGGAGATGGCCGGCCGCGACCTGATCCTGGCCTCGGCCTTCGCCGTCATCCTGGTCACGGTGCTGTTGCAGGGCAGCACGCTGGGGCCGCTGATCCATCTGCTGGGGCTGGACGCCACGGACCGCCACAGCCGCTATCTGACGCGCGCCCAGGCCCGCGCGCGCATGACCGCCGTGCAGGCGGAGGTGGTGAAGCGCCTGGCCCATGATGCCCAGGGCCAGCTGCGCCACCCGCGCCTGCTGGAACAGTTCACCTATCGCGCCCGCGTGGCCGAGCGTTTCAGCCGCGAGCCCGAGGGGCTGGCCGCCGAGCGGGACGCGCATTTCTCCGTGGTGCTGGCCGCCATCCGCGCCGGGCGGGCGGAGCTGCTCCGCCTGCACCGGACGGGCCAGATCCATGATGAGGTGCTGCACGCCCTCGAACATGATCTGGACCTGCTGGAGATGGCCAGCACCCATGTGGGCGGCGACTGATCAGGCCATGGCCGCGCGCACCCCGGCGCCGTATTCGGGGTGCACCTGGTCGAACAGCGCGATCTGCCGGTCGATGATGGCCCGCGGCACGCCGCCCATCGCCGCCGCGATGTTGCTGAACAGGCGCTGGCGCTGGCCGGCATCCATCAGCAGGAACAGTGCGCGAGGCTGGCTGAAATCGTCATTGCCCTCGCGGTGGTTCCAGCGGTCGGCGTTGCCCTGGAGGGGCAGCGGCGGCTCGGCCACGCCCGGGTCTTGCACTGGCCCGCCCATGCTGTTGGGTTCGTAATAGGCATCGGGGTTGCCGGTGTCGTTCTGGAAGAACCGCATCGACCCGTCCTTGTGATAGTGATGCACCGGGCACTTAGGCGCGTTCACCGGCAGGGCCTCGTAATGCGTGCCCAGGCGATACCGGTGGGCATCGGCATAGGCGAAGATGCGGGCCTGCAGCATCTTATCCGGGCTGGCGCCGATGCCCGGCACGAAGTTGGAGGGGCTGAACGCCGCCTGCTCGATCTCCGCGAAGTAGTTGCGGGCGTTGCGGTTCAGCTCCACCACGCCCACGTCGATCAGCGGGAAGTCGGCGTGCGGCCAGACCTTGGTCAGGTCGAAGGGGTTGAAGGGGGTCTGTTCCGCCTGCTCCGGCGTCATGACCTGGATCTGCAGCCGCCAGCGCGGGAATTCCCCGCGCGAGATCGTGCCGAACAGTTCCTCCTGATAGGTCTCGCGGGAGCGGCCGATGACCTCGGCGGCCTCGGCATTGGTGTAGTGGCGGTGGCCCTGCATGGTCTTGAAGTGGAACTTCACCCACACGCGCTCACCGACCGCGTTCCACATGCCATAGGTGTGGCTGCCGTAGCCGTTCATGTACATGGGCGCCACGGGCAGGCCGCGGTCGCTCATCAGGATGGTCACCTGGTGCAGGCTCTCGGGGCTCAGCGACCAGAAATCCCACATGGCGGTGGGGCTGCGCAGGTTGGTCTGCGGGTGGCGCTTCTGGGTGCGGATGAAATCCGGGAATTTCAGCGGGTCGCGGATGAAGAAGACGGGCGTGTTGTTGCCCACCAGGTCCCAGTTGCCTTCCTCGGTGTAGAATTTCATCGCGAAGCCGCGCACGTCGCGCTCGGCGTCGGCCGCCCCCTGCTCACCGGCGACGGTCGAGAAGCGCATCAGCATCTCGGTTGTCTTGCCCACCGCGCCGAACAGGGCGGCGCGGGTGTAGCGGGTGATGTCGTGCGTCACGGTCAGGGTGCCGAAGGCGCCCCAGCCCTTGGCGTGCACCACGCGCTCGGGGATGCGTTCGCGGTTCTGGTGGGCCAGCTTCTCGATCAGTTGCCAGTCCTGCAGCAGCACCGGGCCGCGTGGGCCAGCGGTCAGGCTGTTCTGGTTGTCGGCGATGGGCGCACCGGCGGAGGTGGTCAGACGCGGGGGCATGGCGGCTCCTGGAGGAATGTTCTGCCAGGATTCCTACCGGGGGCGGGGCTGTCTTGGAAATTCATGTTCCTGAACGGGCCGATAGCCGGGGCTGATTGCGCTATCATGGCCCGCATGAACCTGCGTGAACTGCAATATGTGCTGGCCGTGGCCGAGCACCTGCATTTCGGCCGCGCCGCCGAGGCCTGCGCCGTCAGCCAGCCCACCCTGTCCACCCAGCTGCGCAAGCTGGAGGAGGAGCTGGGCGTGACCCTGTTCGAGCGCGGCGGGCGCGGCGTGGCGCTGACCCCGCAGGGGCGGGAGATGCTGCCGCGATTCCAGGCCGCCGTGGCGGCGGTGGAAGCCGTGCAGGAAGGCGCCCGCTGCGCGCGGGACCCGCTGGCCGGGCGCTTCCGGCTGGGGGTGATCCCCACCCTCGCGCCGTATCTGCTGCCACTGGTGTTCGGGCCGATCCGCCAGGCGCTGCCCGCCCTGCGGCTGGAACCGTGGGAGGATGTGACCAACGCCCTGCTGGCCGGGCTGCGCGCGCATGAGCTGGACGCCGCCCTGCTGGCCACGGAGCCCGACGGCACCGACCTGTCCAGCCTGCCGCTGTTCGAGGAACCCTTCCTGGCCGCCCTGCCGCCCGACCACGCCCTGGCCGGGCGGGAGCGCGTGTCGGAGGCAGAACTCGCCCCCGATGTGCTGGTGCTGGCCGATGGGCATTGCCTGCGCGAACAGGCGCTGTCGGTCTGCCGCGCCACCGGGCCGGAGGAACCGCTGCTGCGCGCCGCCAGCCTGCCAACGCTGTTGAACATGGTGGCCGCCGGCTATGGCACCACACTGATCCCCGGCCTGGCCGCCGGGGCGGCGCAGGATGCCGGGCTGGTGCTGCGCCCGCTGGAGGGCGGCGCGGGCCGGCTGGTGCGCCTGGTGTGGCGCAACGCCTTTCCGCGCCGCGAAGCCGTGGATGCGGTCTCTGGCGTGATCCGCGACCGCCTGGCGGGCTTCAGTAGCCCACTGTGAAGCGCTGGCGGGAGTGGGCGGGTTTTTCCAGCTCATCCGCCAAGGCGATGGCGTAGTCCTCGAAGGAGATGCCGCTGCCCTTCTCATTCACCAGCAACTGGTCGGTGCCCAGGCGGAACTTGCCCGTGCGCTCACCGGGGGTGAACAGGGCGGAGGGGGAGAGGAAGGTCCAGTCCAGCTCCGTCTCGGCCCGCAGCAGGTCCAGGAAGGCCGCGCCGGCGCTGGCCTCGGCATGGTATTGCGGCGGGAAGTCCGGCTGATCGACCAGGCGCTTGCCCGGCGCCACCTCCAGGCTGCCGGCGCCGCCCACCACCAGATAGCGCGGCACGCCGGAGGTTTTCACGGCCCCGATCAGCGTTTTGGCGTCGCTCGCCAGGAAATGCACGGCGCTGATGACCGCGTCATGCCCGGCCAGGATGGCCGCGAGGCCCGCCTGGTCGAACACATCGCCCTGGCGCGCCGTGACGCCGGGCAGGGCAGGGGTCTTGGCCGGATTGCGGGAGATGGCGGTGACGGCATGGCCGCGGCGCGACAGTTCCGCGAGGATGCGGGAGCCGGCATTGCCGGTGGCGCCGATGAGAGCGATGCGCATGGAATGCGTCCTTGGTGGTTTCTATGGGATACCAAGTGGCGTATCGTTCCCCAGCGTGTAAAGAACGCACCGCAACCTCACCTGGTTACCGCGAGGAAACCGCATGCAACTGCCCGACGCCTACAGCGCCAATTGCCCGACCCGGATGGTGCTGGACCGCATCGCCGACAAATGGGCGGTGCTGCTGCTGGGGCTGCTGGCGCGCGAGCCCATGCGCTTCAACCGCCTGCGGCGAGAGGTGGAGGGGTTGTCGCAGAAGATGCTGGCGCAGACGCTGCGCAGCCTGGAACGCGACGGGCTGGTCAGCCGCAGCGCCTTCGCCACCGTGCCGGTCACGGTGGAATACGCGATCACGCCGCTGGGGCGCACGCTGGCCGATACGGTGGATGCGCTGCGGGTCTGGGCCGAAAGCCACATGCCCGAGGTGACGGCGAACCAGCTGCGCTACGACGCGGAGAAGGCGGCAGCCTGAGCCGCAAGGCCGCGAATGCGGCCCGCCGGAAGTCCGGCGAAGCCAAGGCGGCGGATGCCGCCGCCCGGCGTCTGAGGGCACAACAATACAAAGAAGGCGGCGGCCTGAGCCGCCGCCCCCAAGATCAGAACTTGGCCACGGCCTCGGCCAGGGCCTTGCCCACATCCAGCGTGCCGGCATTGCCGCCCAGGTCGCGGGTGCGCGGGCCGCCCTCGGCCAGCATCACCTCGATGGTCTTCACGATGGCGTCCGCGGCTTCCTTCTCGCCCAGATGCTCCAGCATCATGGCGCCGGACCAGATCTGGCCGATCGGGTTGCACACCCACTTGCCCGCGATGTCCGGCGCCGAGCCATGCACCGGCTCGAACATCGAGGGGAACACCTTCTCCGGGTTGATGTTCGCGCTGGGCGCGATGCCGATGGAGCCCGCGACGGCGGGGCCGAGGTCCGACAGGATGTCCCCGAACAGGTTGGAGCCCACCACCACGTCGAACCAGTCCGGGTGCTGCACGAAATGCGCGCACAGGATGTCGATGTGGAAGACGTCGGTCTTCACCTCGGGATAGGACTTGGCCATTTCCTCGAAGCGCTCGTCCCAATACGGCATGGTGTAGGTGATGCCGTTGGACTTGGTGGCGCTGGTCACCTTCCGGCGCGGGCGGGTCATCGCCAGCTCGAAGGCATACTTCATGATGCGGTCGGTGCCGATGCGCGTCAGGATCGACTGCTGGGAGACGAATTCGCGCTCCGTGCCAGGGAACATGCGGCCGCCGACGGAGCTGTACTCGCCCTCCGTGTTCTCGCGCACCACGTAGAAGTCGATCTCGGCGGGGGTGCGGTTGGCCAGCGGGGTCTTGGCGCCCGGCATCAGCTTGCAGGGGCGCACATTGGCATACTGGTCGAAGCCGCGGCGGATCGGGATCAGCAGGCCCCACAGCGAGACATGGTCGGGCACGCCGGGCCAGCCCACGGCGCCCAGGAAGATGCTGTCGCTTTCCTTCAGCTGGTCGAGGCCGTCCTCGGGCATCATCTTGCCGGTCTTGGCATAGACGTCGCAGGACCAGTCGTATTCCTTCAGTTCCAGCTCGAAGCCGAAGCGGCGGCCGGCGGCCTCCAGCACGCGGATGCCTTCGGGGGTGGTTTCCTTGCCGATGCCATCCCCGGGGATGACGGCGATGCGGTGCTTGCGTGCGGCCATGAATGGTCCCTCCCAAAAGGCTCGGAACCCGGTTACGCCCGGCCCGGCCGGCGCACAAGGCCCGCCGCGATCAGTCCCGTCAGCAGCACGAGGCCCACCTGCGCCGCCGGGCGCGGGGCCAGCGCCCAGTCCCAATTGGCGGCGAAGATGCGGGCCGCCGGCAGCCGGGTGGCATTGGCGAACCACAGATATTCGATGCCCGTGGCCAGCGGCCACATCAGCAGCGCCAGGGGCAGCATCCACACCAGCCGGCGGCGCGGCGCATCGGGCAGCAGACGCCAGAGGAACAGGAACAGGGTGACGCCGGTCAGCAGCACGGCCTCATCCGGGGTGGCCTTGCCCTGCAGCGCCGCGTGCCACAGGCCGAGCGGCACGATCGGGTACATCAGCCAATGCAGCCGGTACCAATTGCGCTTCAGCCGCCGCACCCAGCCATCGGTGGAGGTGATGGCCAGCAGCCCCATCCCCAGCAGGGCGATGATGCCGAGCGTCAGGTAGAAGCGCTTCCAGATCTCATCCAGGATGGTGGCCACATCCCAGGCCTGGTCGGCGCAATAGAAGGCCAGGTGCAAGGCGCCCCACAGCGCGGCCCCCACCCCCAGCATGCGCCGCACGTCGAACACCCGCCCCCGGCCGGAGATCCGGCCGAACGGCGTGACGGCCAGCGTGATCACCAGCAGCCGCAGCGTGACGGTGCCGGAGATCGAGATCACCTCATCCAACGGGTCAGAGGCCAGCCAGGGCTGGGCCATCAGCCAGAACAGCGGCGCCAGCATGCCCGCCAAAGCCACGATGCGCAGGGCGGAAACCCGCCCCGCCCGGTCCTGCCAGAGTTGCGTCACATCCCCGCTCCCCTGCGGTGAGCGAGGATGTTCGTCGTCCCAACCCTCAGACGCCGGGCGGAAACCTCCGGTTTCCTGGGCTTCGCCGGACTGCCGGCGGCGCCCGTTCGGGCGCTTGCCCGTAATCCGCGCTTCATGCCGAATGTCTCACAGAAATCCCCTCTCGCGGATGGCTTCGGCCACGCGCGTGGTTTCGTTACGCGGCACCCGGGGAAATAGGGTGGCATCGGCCGAAAGCCAGCGCGCCTCGCCCGCCGCGACCAGGCTCTCGGCGAAGGCGCGGTGGCGCGGGCCGAGCCCGCCCGGGTCGGCCAGAAATAAGGCGGCCGGGGTGGCCAGCGCCTCGCTGGCCATGGAGATGCTGTCGGCGCTGACCACCACCGCATCCGCATGGCCCAGCAGCCCGACGAACGGGTTCGGCCCCGCATCCCCCCAGCGGAACAGGCTGTGCGGATGCCCCGCCAGGGCGGCGGCCAGGGCCTCGGCTGCCTCCGCCCCGGTGCGCCGAGAGGTGGTGGCGAGCACCGAGCCGCCCAGCGCCCGGGCCTGCGCACCGATGCGCGCGGCGGCCCCGGGCGCCAGCGCGCCCAGCAGCAGCGCCACGCGCGGGCCGGGCAGGGCCGCGAATTGGGGGAATTCGGCCCGGGCGGCCGTCAGCTTCGCGGCCGTCATCCGGTGGGTGGCGCCCAGGATGGGCAGGGTGTTGGGGGCCGGGGCCGGGTTGTCGTGGTGGGGGATGACCAGCAGGTCGAAATCCCCGGCCCCGGGCCCCGGGCGCATGCAGTGCACCGTGCGCGCGCCCCGCGCCCGCAGCCAGCGCGCCGCCGGCGCCGCCCGCCGCCCGGCGGAGATCACCAGCCTGGGCCAGGGCGGCGAAAATCGCGCCCGCGTTCCGGCATCCAGCCCCCACAGGCTGGGGAAGGGCAGGGGCAGGGCGGCCAGGCGGCTCCAGCCGAGGGGAATGGCGCGGAACGGCTCGCCCAGGGCCTCGGCGATGCCCAGGGCCTGCGCCGCCGTGCCCGCCCGCGGGTCCTGTAACACCCAGACCCTCGCTTCGTGCATAATACCCCTCATGGACGGAAGCGCCCGCCCGCGTTACCGATGCCGCCCGATTATGGTTGGCCCGAGACGGAGATTCCCATGACCATCCACCACGCTTCCGACTGGGACCGCGACGCGGCGCTGACCACGGCCCGCATCCTGCTGGAGATCAAGGCCATCAATTTCCGGCCGGAGGAACCCTACACCTTCACCGCCGGCTGGAAGAGCCCCGTCTATATCGACGTGCGCAAGATCATCTCCTTCCCGCGCGCCCGCACCCGCATCTGCGACCTGGGGGCGGAGAAGATCCAGCGCCGCGTCGGCTTCGAGACGATCGAGGCCGTGGCCGGTGGCGAGACCGCGGGCATTCCCTTCGCGGCCTGGATGGCGGACCGCATGATGGCCCCCATGACCTATGTGCGGAAAAAGCCCAAGGGCTTCGGCCGCAACGCCCAGATCGAGGGCGAGGTGCCGGTGGGCAAGCGCACCCTGCTGGTCGAGGACCTGACCACCGATGGCGGCAGCAAGATCGCCTTCGCCAATGCCCTGCGTGAGGCGGGTGCGATCTGCGAGCACACCTTCGTGGTGTTCTACTACGGCGTGTTCCCGGGCTCCTTCGAGACGCTGAAGGAAATGGGGCTGGAACTGCATGCCCTGTGCACCTGGTGGGATGTGCTGGAGGTGTGCAAGGAGCGCCCGTATTTCGAGGAAAGCGCCCTGAAGGAAGTGCGCAAGTTCCTGGAAAACCCGGTGGCCTGGAGTGCCGCGCGCGGCGGCGTGGCCAGCCTGGAGGAAGCCCGGGCCTATAAGGCGGCCAAGGGCTGATGGCCGTGCGGGGCGGGGCGGGTCTGCTGGCGGTGCTGGCCTTGCTGGCCGGCCCCGCCACGGCCCAACCGCGTGAGACGCTGACCATCGGCATCACGCAATACCCCTCCACCCTGCACCCCAATATCGAGAACATGGCGGCGAAGTCCTATGTGCTGGGCTTCACCCGCCGGCCGCTGACGGCCTATGATCCGAACTGGGCGCTGGTCTGCCTGCAATGCGAGACCCTGCCCAGCATCGAGAACGGGCTGGCGGTGCGCGAGGCCACCCCCGACGGCCGCCCCGGCCTGCGCCTGACCTATCGCCTGCGCGAAGGCCTCAAATGGGGCGACGGCACGCCCATCACCGCCGAGGACCTGCTGTTCGCCTGGCAGGCGGGGCGCGAGGACGCGACCGGCTTCGGCCCCGCCGAATTCTACCGCTCCGCCTATGAGCTGCGGGTGATCGACCCGCGCACCATCGAGATGCGGCTGGACCGCGTGACCTTCGATTTCGCCTCGATGGGCGATTTCCAGCCGCTGCCCGCGCATCTGGAACGCGCGGTGTGGCAGGCGGACCCGCGCGCCTATCGCACCCGCACCCTGTACGATACCGCCCCCACCAACCCCGGCCTGTGGTCCGGCCCGTACCGGGTGTCGGGGGTGCAGCCGGGGGCGGGCATCACCCTGGCGCGCAACCCCGCCTGGTCCGGCCTCGCGCCGCAATTCCGCGAGATCCGCATCCGCACCGTGGAGAACACCACGGCGCTGGAGGCGCAATTGCTCTCGGGCCAGATCGACATGATCGCGGGGGAGCTGGGCCTGCCGGTGGAACAGGCCGCCGCCCTGGAACGCCGCGCGCGCGGCCGCTTCCATGTGGAATACCGCCCGGGCCTGATCTACGAGCACATGGACACCAACCTGGACAACCCCGTGCTGGCCGACCGCCGGGTGCGCCAGGCGCTGCTGCTGGCGACAGACCGCGCGCGCATCGTGGCGCAGCTGTTCGACGGGCGGCAGACCGTGGCCCATGGCCCGGTGAACCCGCTGGACCGCATGGCCGACCCCGCCATCCGCCAATACCCCTATGACCCGGCCCGCGCCGCCGCCCTGCTGGAGGAAGCGGGCTGGCGCCCCGGCCCCGATGGCATCCGCCGCAACGAACAGGGCGCGCGCCTGGTGCTGGACCTGATGACCACCGCCGGCAACCGATCGCGTGAGCAGGTGCAGCAGGTGGTGGCCGCGATGTGGCGGCAGGCGGGGATCGAGGCGCGCATCCGCAACGAGCCCCCGCGCGTGTTCTTCGCCGAGACCCTGTCGCGCCGGCGCCATCAGGGGCTGGCGATGTATGCCTGGATCTCGGCCCCCGAAGCCGTGCCGCGCAGCAGCCTACATTCGGATGAGATCCCGAGTGCCGCGCGCAATTTCTCCGGCCAGAACTACCCCGGCTTCCGCAATGCGGAGATGGACCGGCTGCTGGAAGCCCTGCCCACCACGCTGGATGCCGAGGCCCGCCGCCCGCTCTGGGCCCGGTTGCAGGCGATCTATGCCGAGGAACTGCCCAGCCTGCCGCTGTGGTTCCGCCAGGATGCCCATGTCTGGCCCCTGTGGCTGGAGGGCGTGCGCCCCACCGGCCACCTGAACCCCACCAGCCTGTGGGCCGAGGAGTGGCGCAGCCGGTGAGCATCCCCGCGCGGCTGTTGCAGATGCTGCTGACGCTGGCCGCGCTCTCGCTCGTCTTCTACCTGCTGCTGGGGCTGATGCCGGGCGACCCGATCGACCTGGCCCTGACCGCCGACCCGCGCCTGACCGCCGCCGACGCCGAGCGCCTGCGCGCCCTGCATGGCCTGGATCGCCCGCTTTGGGCCCGCTACCTCAGCTGGGCGGGCGCGGTGCTGCGGGGGGATTTCGGCTATTCGCGGCTGTTCGCGCGGCCGGTGCTGGCGCTGATCGGGCCCGCGCTGCTGTCCAGCCTGGCCTTGCTGGGGCTGGCCTTGGGGCTTGCGGTGCTGGCGGGGGTGGGGCTGGGCGTGCTGGCGGCGCTGCGGCCGCGCCTCGGCCCCGCGGTGCAGGGGCTGGCGGCGCTGGCCCAGGCCATGCCGGGCTTCTGGCTGGGCATCCTGCTGATCATCCTGTTCGCCGTCACCCTGGGCTGGCTGCCGGCGGGCGGCGCGGCGGAGGGCGGGGAGCCCCGCTGGCCCTTCCTGGTGCTGCCGGTGGCGACCCTGGCCTTCGGGCATATGGCGGCCTATGCGCGGCATGCGCTGTCGGCCATGCGGGGCGCGATGGCCGACCCCTGGATCCGCACCGCCCGGGCGCGCGGTGCCTCCGAGGGCCGGGTGGCGCTGCGCCACGCCTTGCCGAATGCCGCCGTGCCGTTGATCACGCTGCTGGGCCTGGATGCGGGGTCGCTGGTCTCGGGCGCCGTGATCACGGAGACGCTGTTCGCCCGCCCCGGCATGGGCAAGCTGATCTTCGATGCCGTGATGGGCAACGACTACAACCTGGCCCTGGTCGCGCTGCTGCTGGTGGCGGGGGTGACCATGCTGGGCAATCTGGCCGCCGACCTCGGCCAACGGGCGCTGGACCCGCGCCTGGCATGAGGCTGTGGCTGGGCCTGTTCCTGCTCGGGGTGGTGCTGGTCTCCGCGCTGCTGGCGGATACGGCGGGGTCGTGGCTCGGCCTCGATCCCTGGGCGCCCGATCTGTTCGCGCGCTATGCCCCGCCCTCGGCCACGCATCCGCTGGGCACGGATGATCTGGGGCGCGACGTGGCGCTCAGGCTGCTGCATGGGGCGCGGGTTTCCCTGGCGGTGGGTGTCGGGGCCGCGCTGATGGGGGCCGTGCTGGGCACACTGGCGGGCATGCTGGCCGCCTGGCGCGGGGGGCTGGCCGATGCGGTGCTGATGCGGCTGGCCGACGCGCTGCTGGCGCTGCCCGCGCTGCCTTTGCTGATCATCCTCTCGGCGCTGGACCCGGCCATGCTGGGCCTGCCGCGCGGCGAGGCGGCCTCGGACGTGCTGCGCGTGGCCTTGATCCTGGCCATCTTCGGCTGGGTGGGGGTGGCGCGGCTGGCGCGGGCGGCCGCGATGTCCGTGCTGGCGATGGATTTCATCCGCGCCGCCCGGGCGCTGGGCGTGCCCGAGGGGCGCCTGCTGCTGCGCCATGTGCTGCCGGCGCTGCTGGGCCCTGTGGCGGTCGCCACCGCGCTGGCGGTGGGCGGGGCGATATTGGCGGAAAGCGCGCTGTCCTTCCTGGGCCTCGGCATCGCGCCCCCGGCGGCCAGTTGGGGCAACATGCTGGCCGGCGCGCAGGAGGCGGTGTTCCAGGCCCCGCTGGTCGCGCTGTGGCCGGGGCTGGCCATCCTGCTGACGGTTCTGGGCTGCAATCTGGTGGCGGACGGGCTGCGGCGATAGCCTGGGGCATGGATTCCCTCCCGACTCTCGCCGACCCCGACAACGACCCCTGGCTGTGGCTGGAGGAGATCGACGCCCCCCGCGCCATCGCCTGGGTGGAGGCGCAGAACGCCGCGACCCTGGCCCGCTTCGCCGATGCGCGGTTCGAGGCCGACCGCGACGCCGTGCGCACCGCGCTGGACCGCCCGGACAAGCTGCCGCATGTGACCCGGCGCGGCGCCTGGCTGTATAATTTCTGGACCGACGCGGCGAACCCCAGGGGGGTGTGGCGCCGCACGACGCTGGCTTCCTATCGCAGCGAAACCCCCGAATGGCAGGTGCTGCTGGATGTGGACGCGCTGGCCCGCGCGGAGGCCGAGGATTGGGTCTGGCAAGGTGCCGCCACCCTGCCGGGCCGCCATGACCGGGCCATGCTGCGCCTGTCGCGCGGGGGCGGCGACGCCGTGGTGCTGCGGGAATTCGACCTGGACACCCGCGCCATGGTGCCGGGCGGCTTCCATCTGCCCCAGGCCAAGGGCGGGGTGGATTGGCTGGACCGCGACACGCTGCTGGTCGCCTCGGCCTTCGGTGAGGGGATGGCCACGCGCTCTGGCTATGCCCGCACCGTGCGGGTGTGGGCGCGCGGCACCGACCCGGCCACGGCCCCGGTCATCTTCGCCGTGCCCGAGGACCATATGGGCGCCTGGGGCAGCCTGGACCGTGAGGGCGACCGGCTGATCTTCGTCGATCAGCAGGGCTTCTACGATGTGGCGGTGCATGTGGGCGACCGCTCCGGCCCGCGCCAGCGCATCGCCCTGCCGAGCGACATGGATTTCCGCTGGCAGCGCGGCTGGGTGGCGCTGCGCCCGCGCAGCCCCTGGACCCATGCGGGCCAGACCCACGCCCCCGACACGCTGCTGGTCGCCAGCCTCGATTCCGTGCTGGCGGGCGCGCCGGAATGCCGGGTGATCTTCACCCCCGCCGAGCGCACCGCCCTGCAAGGCTTCTTCTGGTGCGACGGCCGGCTGGTGGTCTCGGTGCTGGAGGAATTGCGCCCGCGCTTCACCATCTTCACCCCCGGCGAGTGGCAGGGCAGGGCGCTGGCGGGCCTGTCGGAAAACGGCGTGGCCAGCCTATGGCCGCTGGATACCGAGGCCGAGGAATCCGATGGCTCCCTGCTGGTGCAGGTCGAGGACCCGATCACCCCCGCCAGCCTGCTGCTGAGCGACGTGGCGCTGGCCACACCCGTGCTGCTGCGCCGATCCTCGCCCATCTATGACGCCCGTGGGTTGGTGGTGACGCGGCATGAGGCTGTGTCGGTGGATGGCGAGCGCATCCCCTATGTGCAGACCGGCCCGGCCGGGGAGAGCGGGGATGCGCCCGTGCATCTCTCGGGGTATGGCGGGTTCCGGATTTCCCGCCTGCCGAACTACCAGGGCATGATGGGCAAGCTGTGGCTGGAGAAGGGCGGCACCACCGTGATCGCCAATATCCGCGGCGGCGGCGAATTCGGCACCCGCTGGCATGAGGCCGGGCGGCGGGAGAAAAAGGCGCTCTCGCACGACGATTTCGCGGCCGTCGCGGCCGATCTGGTGAAGCGCGGCGTGACCGTGCCCGGCCGCATCGCCGCCGAGGGCGGGTCCAATGGCGGGCTGCTGATCGCCAATATGCTGACGCGCTATCCCGAGCGCTTCGGCGCGCTGTTCTGCACCATCCCGCTGATCGACATGCGCCGCTATACCAAGCTGCTGGCCGGGGCGAGCTGGATCGCGGAATACGGCGACCCGGATGTGGCGGCGGATTGGGCGTTCCTGCAACACATCTCCGCCTATCAGGTGGCGGAGCCGGGGCGGCCCTACCCGCCCATCCTGCTGGCCACCGCGCGGCGGGATGACCGGGTGCACCCGGGCCATGCCCGCAAGATGGCTGCCAAGCTGCAGGCGATGGGCTACTCGGCCTTCTTCTACGAACCCGCCGCCGGCGGGCATGGCTATGGCAAGGACAATGCCGAGGTGGCGAGTTTCGCGGCCCTTGGCGCGGCGTTCCTGCGCCGCTCCATCGGGTGGGATATCTGAGCGGCTGATTCACGCCTCGGGTTGATCAACCCGAGGCGATCAGACGCTACAGCTCGCTGATCCGCCCGGGGCTCGCCTGGCCGGTCAGCACATGCCACAGCCCGCGCAGATTGCCTTGGAAGCGGCCCCAGCGGTCCACCTCGGGCTCCGGGCGCGCGGATTTCAGGGCGTTGATCAGCAGGTGCCGCCCCGCGCTGCGCAGCGCGTGCGACCACGGATAGCTGCCCTTGCGCGCCAGATAGATGGAATTCACCACCTGGCTGTAGCCCAGCTTGCGCCCCGGCGTGCGCCCCACCTTGGCGCCCATGTGCACGCCCCGCGCGCCCGCCAGGCGCCGGATGGTGCCGTAGGGCAGCAGGCGGCGGGTGAAATCCAGATCCTCATACCAGCCATAGGCGGGCAGGGCCTCGTCGAAGCGCTCGCCATGGGCGCGCACCGGCGCCATGCGGATGGCCATGTTGCAGCCATAGCCATTGAAATGCGGGCTCGTGGCCAGCGGGTCGGCGGGCGGCAGGTCGGCGGCCAGGATGCGTCGGCCATCCTCGACCGATATCCCCGGCCCCTTGGCGCCATCGGCGATGACGGTGCCGGTGGCAACCACGCAATCGGGCTCTCGCCGCATCACGGCGTCCAGCACTTCCAGCCACTCCGGCGCGGGCAGGAAGTCGTCGTCCAGGAACAGGATGACATCGGCATCCGGCGCGGCATCCATGATGGCGTTGCGCTGGCGCGTCAGCCCGGCGGGGGACTGGATGATCCGCACGCCGGGGAAGCGCTCCTGGATGCCCGCCACATCCTCCGGCCCCACGGGGCAGATGATGATGGCCTGGGGCGGGCGGGTCTGGCGGTCCAGCTCGGCCAGCACCTCGGCCAAGATGGCCGGGCGGCCGCGGGTGGCGATGCCGATGGTGATGTTCATGGGGCGCCGTCCAGCCCGGGCTGGGCGCGGAAGCCCATCAGCCGCCCCCGGAAGGTCTGCCAGTAATACCCCGCGTGATGCAGCCGCCCACGCAGCAGGGAGACCACCACCCCCGCCAGCGGCCGCCAGAAAAAGGCGAACCACACGCCGAAGGCCGGGCGGTGCCGCGCCAGCACCACGCCCAGCCCCGCGCCATAGGCATAGGCCCGCGCCGTCGCCACATCCGACAGCCTCTTGTCGGGGTGGATGATCTCCAGCGGGCGTTCGTACCAGGTGCTGTGCCCGGCGCGGATGGCGCGCGCGACCAGGTCATTGCCCTCCGCGCTGCCATAGACGCTGCCGGGGCCGAGCTTCTCGTCGAAGCCGCCCAGCTCCAGCGCCACCTCGCGCCGCAGCCACAGGTTGAACTCGATGACGCTGGTCCAGACATTGGCCAGGGTGATCGGCGCGCTTTCGGGGTTCCAGCGCCCGGAGCCCAGCCCCCCGGCCGGCGAGGCGGCGGGCCCGGTCAGCACATCCACCCCCTCATGCTCGAAGGCGCGGTCCACCTTGGCCAGCGTGCCGGGCGGCAGGATGCAGTCATCATCCGGGAAGGCCACCACATCGCCACCCGCGCGCGACAGGCCCAAATTGCGCGCCGCGTTGGCGTGCGGACGCGGCGTGCGCAGATGGGTGATCGGCAGCCGCTTCTCATAGGCCGTGACGATCGGCGCCACCCGCTCGTCCCGGTTCTGGTCGACGATGATGATCTCCACATCCGGCCAAGCCTGGGCCAGCACGGAATCGAGCAGCACGGCGATATCGGCGTCGCGCCCCATGGTGGCGACGATCAAGGAGAAGCGGGTCATGTCCCCACCATCTCCTGCAAGGCCTTGCGGAAACCTTGCTCGGAAAAGCGGGAGGCATTGTCCCGGCAGGCCTCGGGCGACAGCGGCGGCCCGGCCAGGAAGGCGCGAACGGCGGCCTGGATGCTGGCGACGGATTGTTCGGGGAACAGCAGCCCCGTCTCGCCCGGGCGCACGATGTCCACGGCGCCGCCCTTGCCATAGGCGATCAGCGGCGTGCCGGCGGCCTGGGCCTCGACCATCGCGATGCCGAAATCCTCCTCGGCGGCGAAGACGAAGGCGCGGGCGGATTGGGTCAGCCCCACCAGCTCCCCGCGCGAGACCCGGCCCAGCACCTGCACATTCTGCGCGCCGGCGGCGGCCGCCCGCACCCGCGGGCCGGAGGGGCCATCGCCCACCACCTTCAGCGTCAGGTCCGGCATGCCCTTGAAGGCTTCGACCACCAGCTCCACTCGCTTGTAGGGCACCTGGCGGGAGGCAACGAGGAAATGCCCGGCCTTCTCCCGCTGCATCGGAAAACCGTCGAGATCGACAGGCGGGTGCAGCACCTGGGCGGACCGGCCCCAGGCCTTGCCGATGCGTTCCGCGATGTAGCTGGAATTGGCCAGCAGCACGTCGGGACGGGCGGCGCTCGCCTGGTCCCACAGGCGCATCTTGTGCAGCAGCCAGCGCGTGTAGATGGATTTCAGCCCGCGCGTCAGCCCGGCTTCCCGCAGGTACTGGCCCTGCAGATCCCAGGCGTAGCGCATGGGGGAATGCACGTAGCTGATATGCTTCTGCCCCGGCCCCGTGATCACCCCCTTGGCGACGGCGTGGGAGGAGGACAGCACCACGTCATACCCAGCCAGGTCGAACTGCTCGACCGCGATGGGCATGAGTTGCAGGTAGTTGCGGAACCGCTTCCGCGCGAAGGGCATGCGCTGGATGAAGCTGGTCTTCGGCACGCGCCCGTTCAGGAAGCCGCGCTCATTCTCCGGCAGGAAGTCGCACAGGGCGAACAGATCGGCCTCCGGGAAGGCGATCAGCATCTGCTCCAGCACGCGCTCGGAGCCTGCGTAAGTGTCGAGCCATTCGTGAACAATCGCGATTTTCATCGGGCGTCCTCCGCCAGGGCCAGCACCTGGCGCGCGGCCTCGGGCCAGGAGAAGCCTTGCGCGCGGGCGCGGCCGGCGGCGGCCAGCCCCTCACGCAGGCCGGGTTCGGTGATCAGGCGTTCGAGCTGCGCCGGGATGGCCTCCGGCGCGTCGGGCGGGAACCACAAGGCGGCGTCGCCGCACACTTCGGGCACGGCGCCGGCCTGGCTCGCCAGCACCGGGCAGCCGCACCACATCGCCTCCAGCGGCGGGATGCCGAAGCCCTCATACCGGCTGGGGAACAGCAGGCAGAGCGCGTTTTCGTACAGCGCGCGCAGCTCTGCGTCGGAAACCCGGCCCAGGGGGCGGGCGGCCTCCGCACCCTGGGCGCGGAACACGCTGGCATCGCGCGCGCCGGCCAGCGCCAGCGCCATGCCGTGCCGCGCCAGCAGGGCGGCGGCGCCTTCGAGTGCCGCCAGATTCTTGTGCGCGGCGCGGGTGCCCACGGCCAGGGCATAGCGGCCGGGTTCCAGCCCGTGCTTGGCCAGCACCTGGATGTCCGCTTCCTGGCGCAGGATGTGCTCGCCGCCCTCGGGCACCACGCCGAAGCGGTCCTCCGGCACGCCCAGCGCCAGGGCGAGGCGCGTGCGGGAGAAGCGGCTGACCGTGATCAGCCGCGAGCCATTGCGCGCCAGCCCCCAATGCAGCGTGCGGTACCAGAGGCGGAAGGGCAGGGAGTAGCTCTCGGGCGTGTCGAACACGCCCGCGTCATGGATCACCACCGCCTGCCGCCCGCGGCGGAACAGCGGCGCGGTGTTGCCCAGGTTCAGCAGCAGGCCCGACCGCGCGGCGCGGCCGAGTTCCAGTTGCTCCCAAGCCTGGCCGGTGCGCCGGCCCACGGGCCTGCCGCCCAGCGGGCCGGGCGGGGTGCCGGCGGGCAGCAGCGGCGTGGCATCGGGCAGCAGGGCCGTCACCTCCGCCGCGAAGCGTTGCACCCCGGTCATGGCCTGGGTGGTGAAGCGGCCATTGATGAACAGGGGGGTGCTCATGCGCGCATCAACCCCCGCCAGCCGCGCGGGTTGCGCAGGGCCATCCGTTCCTCCGGTTCCAGCGCGCGCCAGCACAGCACCAACAGCGCCACGCCGCCCACCGCCAGCACGATCGCCTTTTCCAGCCAGCCGCCGATCGAGGTGAGCAACGCCAGCGTCATCCCCGCCACGGCCAGCGGGGCGATTAGCGCGCGCACGGCCCGGGCCGATTTCGGGTAAAGCCAGGCCACGAAGAACAGCTTGCCCAGCGCATCCACCACCACCCGCAGCGCCCAGGCCAGGGCCGCGCCCTGAATGCCCGCCAGCAACAGCGCGCCGGCCGACAGCGGCAGGAACACCGCCACCTGCACCAGCACGAAGCGCGCGGTCACATCCGGGCGGCCCATCGCCTCCAGCAAGGCATTGGGCGCATAGGCGAAGCAGGAGAACAGCCCGCCCACGGCCAGCACCGCCAGCACGGCGCCGCCGCCATCGGCCATCTCGCGGCCCAGCCACAGCCACAACACCTCATGCCCTGCGCCCGCCAGGATGGCGGCGGCGGGAAACACCAGCAGCAGGATCAGCAGCCCGCCGCGCCGCAGCAGGGCGGCCGTCGTCTCGGGCAATGTGGCATAGGCGCTGGACATGGCGGGCAGCAGCGCCTGGGAGACCGCGACCGGCAAAATCCACAGCCGCATCACCAGGTCGAGCGGCGTGGCGTAATAGGCCACCGCCGTCAGCGTCACCAGCGCGCCGATCAGGAAGCGGTCGGCATACAGCAGCGCCTGCCCGGTGACGGAGGCGAAGGTGATCCAGCCGCCCAGCTTCAGCAGCGGCGCCGCCAGCCGCATCCGCGGCAGGCCGTGCCACAGCGTCGGCAGGTCCCGCCGCACCAGCCACAGATAGGAGAAGGTGTTGACCGCCCGGCAGGCGACCAGCGCCCACATCACGCCCGACAGGTCGTCCCACACCAGCAGGGTCAGCACCGGGCCCAGGTAATACATCAGGTTCACCGGCACGGTGACCAGATTGGCCGAGGCGAAGCGCTGATAGGCCGCCAGCACCCCCCACAGGGCCGCATTCACCACCACCAGCGGAATGGCCAGCGCCAGCACGCGGATGGCGGCGGAGGCCTCGGCCCGCAGCGCCTCGGGCACATTCAGCGCATGGGTGACGATGGCGGGCACCGCGAACCACAGCGCGGCGGTGGCGAGCACGGAGGCACCGCCCAGCGCCGCCATCCCCGCGCGCACCAGGGCCGCCTGCTGTTCCGCCGTATTCTCATGCATGCGGGTGGAGAGGGTGCGCGTCAGCGCCGGGCCCACGCCCAGGTCCAGCACGCCCATCACCCCCACCATGGCCAGCGCCAGGGTGAACAGCCCCCAGCGTTCCACGCCCATCAGGCGCAGCAGCACAGGCGTGAGCAGGAGGGCGATGAGCAGGGGCAGGCCCCGGCCCAGCGCGTTCCACACCACGCCGGAAACGAGCCTTCCGGCTCCGGCGCGGGTGGCGGCATCCGTCGTCATGACGGCTTCCTACAAGTTTTTCAGGGGAATTCTTAGCCCCCGGCGGATGAAACCGCCGGGGTAAATGCGGTGCTTAGACCGCGCCCTTGCGGGCGACAACCACAACCGGGGTGCGCAGCAGGATCTTGATGTCGGTCCACAGGGAGGGGTGGGCCGCGTAGTCCACATCGAGGGCGACGCGCTGGGCGTAGCTGGTCTCGGAGCGGCCGCTGACCTGCCACAGGCCGGTGATGCCCGGGCGCACCGAGGCATAGAGCGAGGCGGCCGGGCCGTAGAAGGTGGCCAGCTCCGTCGCGGTGACAGGGCGGGGGCCGACCAGGCTCATCTCACCGCGCAGCACGTTGATCAGCTGCGGCAGCTCATCCAGCGAGGTCTTGCGCAGGAAGTTGCCGACGGCGGTCACGCGCGGGTCGTTGCGCAGCTTGCGGGTGGCTTCCCATTCCTCGCGCGCCGCGGGGTCGCTGGCCAGCAGCGCCTTCAGCCGGGCGTCGCTGTCCCGCACCATGGAGCGGAACTTCAGACAGCCGAACATCCGCCCGCTCAGGCCCACGCGCTGATGCGCGTAGAAGGCGGGGGCGCCATCGCGGCGGACCAGCAGCGCCAGCACCAGGAAGACCGGGGCCAGCAGCGCCAGCAGCACGCCGGCGCCCAGCACGTCCATCGCCCGCTTCATGGCGGCGCCCAGGGGCGCGCGGCCCGGGAAGGCCGGCAGCGCCATGGCGGGGGACTGGCGCGTCAGCGTTTCGGGGGCGAGGGAGGCAGAAAAGGTGTCGAGGCCAGGCATGGCTACCGATCCGGTTCCTTGTACTGCCGGGGGAAGCTCCCTCCGGCATGCTTCATTTGAGGGAAGTAACGGGCAACCGCGTGGTCAGGTTGGGGCGAAATTGTGGCAAGCAACATTTTTTGGCATGGATAATGGGCAGGGCGCCTGACTCTTGCCGTGCGGGCCACAGGATGCGACCTGTGCGGTGTGAAACCTTCCTTCGTCATGGCCCTGATCCTCGCCGGGCTTTTCGGCCTCGGTATGGCGGCATTGTTGCTGCCTGCCACATTCCTGTTTCCCGGCGCTGGGCTGCCCTGGCGGCCGGTGGGCGATGCCGCGCAGCACGCGGTGGCGCAGCGGTTCTTCATCGCCTCCGGCTGGGGCTGGCCGCCGCTGGATATCGGGCTGATGGGCGGGCTGAACCTGGCCTTCGCCGACGGCATTCCCTTGCTGGCCCTGCCTTTGAAGGCGTTGCGCGGCGTGTTGCCGCCGGGCTTCCATGGCATCGGGCTGTGGTATGCGCTGGCCTGGGCGGCGTTGCCGCCGGCCGCCGCCTGGGCCATGGCGGGGGCGGGCGAAAGGCGCCTTCTGCCGCTGCTTTCCGTGGCGGTGGCCGCCGTTTCCATGCCCGCCTTCATCATGCGCTTCGGCCATGCGGCGCTGTGCGGGCAGGCGGTGCTGTGGCTCGGGCTGGGGCTGTATCTGCGGCTGGTGGACGCGCAGCGCCCGCGCAAGCTGGGCCTGTGGATCGCGGCCATCCTGCTGCAGGGCGCCACATTGCTGATCCATCCGTATTTGGCGGTGATGACGCTGGCGCTGCTGGCCGCCGTGCCCGCCACGCTGCTGCTGCGCGGGCGCGGGTTTCTCGGCGCCGGGCTGGGGCTGGCGGCGGCGCTGGCGCTGGTGCTCGGCATCATGGCGGGGTTTGGCTATCTCGGCGCGACGGGGGACGGGCAGCGCTGGTATGGCGCCTTCGCCCTGAATCTTTTGTCACCTATATGGCCGTTCCGGTCGTTTTTTCTGGGCGGATTGGTCGGTACCGAGATCGACGCCACCGGCCATGGCGGATGGGAGGGATATAATTGGCTCGGTACCGGCCTGATTTTGGCTCTCCTTCTGGTTGTGCTCAGGCATGGCCGGGCGGTGCTGGGCGGGTTGCGCGCCCATGCGGGGCTGGTGCTGGTGTGCTCGGCGCTGGTGCTGCTGGCGGTTTCCACCCGGGTGGGCGCGGGCCATGCGGTGCTGTTGGACCTGGGCACGCCCCCCGCCGCGCTGGAACAGTTCCGTGCCTCCGGTCGTTTCTTCTGGCCAGTGGGCGCGGCGCTGCTGCTGGGGGCGGCGGTGCTGCTCTCGCGCGCCGGAAAGGCCGGGGTGTGGGCGCTGGCCGCCCTGGCGGTGGTGCAGTTCATCGACGCGGCGCCGCAGCGCGCGGCCTTCGCCGCCTGGGCCGCCCAGCGCCCGGCCTGGCGGCTGGATGCCGAGGCCCTGCGCCCCGCCATCGCCGCCGCCACCCGCGTGACCATCATCCCCAGTTGGGCCTGCACCGGCCCGCGGGACGATGAAACGCGCGAGGCGATCGTGGAATTGCTGGCCCTGATCAGCGAAACGCCGCGCCCGGTGAACACCATGTACGCCGCCCGCTGGCGCGTGCCCCCGGTGTGCGAGCCGGTGACGGGCCCCGCCGCCCCCGGCGAATTGCGGCTGACCTGGCGTGAGGGGCGCTGGGAGCGCTAATTGCCCCCTTCGGGCTCCAGATCAACGCTCACGCTCAGCCGGTGCTGCCCGCCGCCCAGGATCACGCCGCGTACCGGCGAGATATCCTGGAAATCCCGGCCATGGGCCAGCACGACGTGTTCTTCCTTCACCACCAGGCTGTTGGTCGGGTCCAGATCCACCCAGCCATGGTCCGGCCCCATCCAGGCGCCCACCCAGGCATGGGACTGGTCGGCGCCGCGCCTGCGCTGCTGCCCCGGCAACGGCCGGGTGCGGATGTAGCCTGAGACATAGCGCGCCGGCAGGCCCAGCCCGCGCAGCGCCGACAGCATCAGATGCGTGAAATCCTGGCACACGCCGCGCCGCATCCGCAGCACCTCCTCCACCGGGGTGGAGATGGAGGTGACGCCCGCCTGGAAGGTGAATTCCCGCATGATGCGGCTGTTCAGGTCCAGCAACCCAGCCAGGATCGGCCGGCCGGGCGGGAAGGAGGCCCGCGCGAATTCCGTGGCCGCCGCCAGCACCGGCGCCTGCGCGCTGCCGAAGGAGAATTCGGCCGCCATGGCGCATTCGCCGGCGCCCTCGGCCGCCAGCCGCGCCACTTCCTCCCAGGGCAGGGTGGTTTCGGGCGGGGGCGGGGTGGGCAGGTCCACCTCGACCAGCGCCTCGGCATGCACCTCGAAATGCATGTGCGGGCGGGCGATGTACAGCCGCGTGGCGGCATTGCCGAAATGATCGTGGGTCTCGGTCACGTGGTCGGGGGCCGGCAGGGCACGGATGCGTGCCTGGATCACCCGCTGCCCCGGCAGGGCGCGCGGCTTCAGGTGCAGCAGATGCGTCGAGAGATCCACCGGGTCCGAATAGGTATAGGCCGTGACATGGCGCACCCAGAACATCATGGCAGCACGTCCGCGGGCTCGGTCGCCTCATCCAGGCCCAGGGCGCGGGCCGGGGGCAGCAGCGCGAAATAGCGCCGGGTCATGGCATCGGACAGGGCGCGCAGGGCCTCGGCCATCGCGGCCAGGCGCGGGGGCAGGGCGCTGGCCGCCACCGCTTGGTCGCGGCTGCCCAGCACATCCAGCACCATCGCATCCACCTGGCGGCGCAGGGTGGCCGCTTCCTCGGCCAGGCTGTCCTCGGCATCGACCGCCACCTCGGTCAGCGCGGACTGGATGGCCGCGAGCTGGAACGCCAGCCCTCTCGGGTTGGAGGGGTCGGCCAGCACCAGGTCCAGCACCGGCGCGGGCTGCAGCACCGCCAGATAGCGCGAGCGATAGGTGATGACGCTGTCGCACAGTTCCAGGATCAGCCGCAGCCCGGGCTCCACCCGCGCGGGCGGCACCTTCAGCATCAGCTCGATCTCCGACAGCACATTCTGCCCGCGCTCCACCCGCCTGCCCAGGTCGAGGAACAGCCAGGCGCCGCCGCGCACCATGTTCTCGGCCGCCACGCCGGCCAGGGCGTTGGTAAAGCGCAGATTGGCCACCATGGCGCGGGATACGGCGTCGAGCCCGCTATGCGCTGCCTCGCCCGCCGTGCGGGCGGCGCGCAGGGCCTGGGTGAAGCTGGTGTGCATGTCGGCCGTCAGGCGGTCCCGCACCATGCCGGCCAGCCCCGCGACGCGCGCCTGCAGCTGGCCCACGGCGCCATCGGGCATGGCCGCGCGCCCGATCGCGCCGCCCAGGCTGCTGGCCCCGGCCAGGGTGGGCATGGCTTCCTCGCCGATCAGCCTAGCATCGCGCAGGCAGCGCGCCAGGGCCATCACCTCGGCGCTTTCGTGCGGCAGGGCGGCGCCGCGCCGCAGCCGCGCGGCCGTGGCCCGGATCAGCCGCGCGGCCCGGTCCAGCCGTTCCACATAGCGGCCCAGCCAGAACAGGTTGTCCGCGACGCGCGACGGCAGCGCCCCCGCGCTGCGGCGGATCGGCAGCGGCGGCAGGGCCTGCGGGCCGGGGCCGCGGATCGGCGCCTCGTCCTCGGTCAGCACCCAGACATCCTTGGCCAGGCCGTTCTGGGGCAGGCGGCCGGTGACGGGCTGGCCGGGTTCCAGCGTGCGCGCGAAGCCGCCGGGCAGGGCGTGCCAGCACTGGCCGTCGCTGATGGCGAACAGGCGCAGCATCACCTGCATGGGGGCCAGGCCATGGCCGCCATAGCTGGGCGCCTGGCTGGACACCGGCCATGCCGTGGCCGCGAAGCCCCGGGGATTGGCCGCGCGCGCCACGGCCTCTGGCCCCGTCATCGGCACGGACTGGGCGGCGCCATCGGTGGCCGGGCGCAGCAGCCATTGCCCCTCGGCGCCCGCCACGCGGTCCATCGCGCCGGGCGAGCCAAGCCAATGGGTCTCCAGGCTTTCCAGCAGCAATTCCTCGCCCAGCAGGCGGCGGCACAGGGCGGGCAGGAAGGCCATCAGCGCCGGGCTTTCGGCCAGCCCCGCGCCGGGGGCGTTCAGCACCGTCAGCGCCCCATGTCGCGCCGCATCCAGCAACCCGGGCACGCCCGCCGCCGCATGCGCCGCCGGGAATTCCAGCGGGTCGAGCGAGGCACCCTCGGTGCGGTTCAGCAGCACATCGACGGGTTGCAACCCCGACAGCGTCTTCAGATACAGCGCCCCGCCGCGCACCGTCAGGTCCCCGGCCTCGACCAATGCGGCGGAGATCTCGCGGCTCAGCACCACGTGCTCGAACCAATGGGATTGGGTGTGCCCGGGTGAGAGCAGCGCGACCGCCGGGGCCGGCCGGCCGGCGGGGGCCAGGCGCTGCAGCGATTCCTGCCACAGCTCGAAGAAATTGGTCAGCGCGCGGGGCTTCACGGCCACCAGCGCCTCGGCCATCGCCTGGTTCATCAGGCGGCGGTTTTCGCGGGCGTAGCCCAGCCCGCCGATCATGCCGGTGCGATCGCTGGCCACGCGCCAGATGCCGTCCGGGCAGCGGATCAGGTCCGCGCCGAACAGGTGCAGCATGGGCCGGTGCGGCGGGTTGGTGGCGTGGCGCCAGGGGCGCAGGAAATTCGGGTTGGCGAAGACCAGCGCTGGCGGCAGCAGCCCTTCCTTCAGCAATTGCTGCGGGCCATGGATGTCGGCCAGCATCGCCTCCAGCAGGCGCGCGCGCTGGGCGAGCCCCGCTTCCAGTGCCGCGAATTCGCCCGCCGTGATGGGCAGGGGGATGGGGTCGCAGCGCCAGCCGGTCTCGGTGCCGGTGATGCCGGGCAGGATGGAGGCGATGCCCTCCTCCTCGGCCGCGCGGGCCAGGCGGGCGGCCCGTTCCTCCAGCTGCGGCTTGCCTAAACCGCCCACCGCACCGATGAGGCCGCGCCAATGGGGCCTGATCTGCCCCCCGCCATCCACCATTTCGTCCAGCATCAGACCCCCGGCCGCCGGCAGGCCCGGCGCGGGAGAAGGGGAAGGCGCGCTGAATGGCCCTTCTGAAATTTTACAGCGCAGCTGAACATACCGCTCCCTTTAGCGGAAACCCCATGGGCTCCGCCATCCACCCCCGATTCGGCGCGAAGGACGTTACATTATCCGCCCTTCGCGCTGTGTCACGCTCAACTGTAGGCGCGCAGGTCCAGGGTCAGCGGATGTTCGGCGCTGCGGGTGGCCGGGCGCGGCTGCATCGGCCCCGGGGTGTGGCCGAAGGCGAAGAAGCGGGCGCGGCGGCGGGCCTCCGCTTCGTTGGCGTTCACCGGGAAGGTGTCGTAGTTGCGCCCGCCCGGATGCGCCACATGGTGCGTCAGCCCGCCGATGCTGCGGCCGTTCCAGGTATCGACCATATCCACCACCAGCGGCGTCTGCGGCTTGATGGTCGGGTGCAGGGCGGAGTAGGGCCCCCAGGCCTTGAAACGCACGCCCGCGATGAATTCGCCCACCTGCTCGGTCGGTGTCAGCGGCACTTCCACCCCGTTCACCGCCAGCTTGTAGCGCTCGGCGGAGAAGTTGGTGACGCGCAGCTGCACGCGCTCCGCGCTGCTGTCCACATAGCGCGCGGTGCCGCTGCCGGTCGCTTCCTCGCCCAGCACATGCCAGGGCTCCAGCGCGTGGCGCAGTTCCAGCCCCATGTCGCGCAGCATGGTCTCGCCGATCTTGGGGAAGCGGAATTCCACATGCGGCGCGAACCAGGAGGGATCGAGCCGGAAGCCGAACTGGGCCAGATCCTCCAGCGCGTCGCGGAAATCGGCCTCGCAGTAATGGGGCAGCATGAAGCCGTCATGCAGGCGCGTGCCCCAGCGGATCAGCCGGCGCTCATAGGGGCGGGTCCAGAAGGCCGCGACCGCGGCGCGCGCGATCAGCATCTGCGCCGCGCTCATTTCCGCATGCGGCGGCATCTCGAAGCCGCGGAATTCCACCAGCCCCCGCCGGCCCGAGGTTGAGTCGGGGCTGTAGAGCTTGTCGATGCAGAACTCGGTCCGGTGGGTGTTGCCGGTCATGTCCACCAGGATGTTGCGGAACAGGCGGTCCACCATCCAGGGCGGGGTGGGGGTGTGCTTGGCCTCCTCGCCGAAGGCGATCTCCAGCTCCCGCACGCTGTCCTGCCGCGCCTCGTCGATGCGCGGGTGCTGGCTGGTGGGGCCGATGAACAGGCCGGAGAACAGGTAGGAGAAGCTCGGGTGGTTGTGCCAGAAGCCGAGCAGCGACTTCAGCAGGTCCGGCCGGCGCAGGAAGGGGCTTTCCTCCACGCTCTCGCCGCCCATGACGACATGGTTGCCGCCGCCGGTGCCCACATGCTTGCCGTCCAGCATGAACTTCTCGGCGGTCAGTCCCACCTGGCGCGCTTCCTCGTACAGCTGGCCGGTGCGGGTCACCATCTCGTCCCAGCTCAGCGCCGGGTGGATGTTCACCTCGATCACGCCCGGGTCCGGCGTCACGGAGAAATGCGGCAGCCGCTCATCGGAAGGCGGCAGGTAGCCTTCCAGGATCACCTTGCGGCCGGTCTCGGCGGCCGTGCCCTCGATGGCGGCGAGCAGGTCCAGCCAGTCCTCGGCGGCATAGAGCGGCGGCAGGAACAGGTGGATGATGCCCCCGCGCGGTTCCACGCACAGCGCGGTGCGCACCAGCCCGGGGTCCAGCGCCGCGTCGGGGATAGGCTGCGGCACCGGGCGGAAGCCCTCGATGGTGCCTTGGGTGTAGCCCTCGGCCAGAGCCTCCCCCATCGCCTTGCGCAGCGCCAGCTGGCGGCGGGCGGCGACGTCCTCGGCATGGGCCGAGATTTCCTTGGCGGTGGGGAAGGGCCCCTTGCCGCGCAGGGCGCCCAGCTCCGCCTCGGTGGGCAGCTCGCCCTTGGGCGCGAAGGGGTCGGCCTCGCTCTCGGCCTCCAGCGCCATCAGGGAGGGGTCGATCCAGGGCAGGGAGGTCAGCGGCAGGCGCAGGCCCATCGGGCTGTCGCCGGGGATCAGGAACATGGTGTCGTCGCGGAAGAACCAGCGGCCGGACTGCCAGCGCCGCACGCCCCCCTCCATCACCCGCCGCAGCGGCAGCACGGAGCCGGTGGGCGCGCCGAGCCCGCCGCGGAACAGCCGCGTCATCCGCTCGCGTTCCAGCCGGTCGCGCAGCTTGCTGTCCTCGGCCACCACATTGGCCGGCAGGCGGCTTTCGCGCCAGAGATAGTAGTGGATGTCCTCATGCGCCTGGCGGACCAGCTCGGGCTCCACCTGCAGCCGCTCGGCCAGGATTTCCGCGAAGCGGGCGGCGTCGGCGGGCGTCGCGTCATCCGTGTCGTCGTCGCTGGCCAGCAGAGAGGCATCGTTCCACACCGGCACGCCATCCGCGCGCCAATGGCAGTACAGCGCGAAGCGCGGCAATTGCTCGCCCGGATACTGCTTGCCCTGGGCATAGGTCAGCGCCGCCCCCGGCGACCACAGTGGCGCGAGGCGGCGCAGCAGCCGCCCGGCATAGGCGCGCTTGGTCGGGCCCATGGCGTCGGTGTTCCATTCGGCGGCGTCGCGGTCGGTATCGGCCACGAAGGTCGGCTCGCCGCCCATGGTCAGGCGCACGTCGCTGCCCTTCAGCGCCGCGTCCACCTTCTGGCCCAGCGCGTCGATCGCGGCCCATTGTGCGGGGGTATAGGGCTTGGTCACGCGCGGGGTTTCGCGCAGGCGCGTCACCTCCATCTCGAAGCCGAACTCGACCTCCGCCTTCTCCACCAGGCCCGAGATGGGGGCGGCGGATTGCGGCTCGGGCGTTGCGGCCAGAGGGATGTGGCCTTCGCCGGCCATGAGGCCGGAGGTGGCATCGAGCCCCACCCAGCCGGCGCCGGGCAGATAGACCTCGGCCCAGGCATGCAGGTCGGTGAAGTCGGAGGTCGGGCCCTCGGGGCCGGTCACGGGCTTCTGGTCCGCCACCAGCTGGATCAGGTAGCCGGACACGAAACGCGCGGCCAGGCCCAGGTTGCGCATCAGCTGCACCAGCAGCCAGGCCGAATCCCGGCAGGAGCCCCGGCATTCGGTCAGCGTCTGCTCCGGCGTCCAGACGCCGGGCTCCATGCGCACGATGTAGCTGATGCGGCTCTGGACCATCTGGTTGATCTGGACCAGGAAATCCACGGTGCGCTTCTTCTCGCGCGGCACCTCGGCCAGCAGGGCCTTCAGCAGCGGACCCATGGGGGCGGCCTTGCGGAAGGGGGCCAGCTCCTCATCCAGCACGGGGTCGTAGGCGAAGGGGAAGTTCTCGGCCTCGGGTTCCAGGAAGAAATCGAAAGGATTCAGCGTGGCCATATCCGCCACCAGATCCACTTCCACCGAGAACTCGGTCACCTTTTCGGGAAAAACCACCCGGGCCTGGAAGTTGCCCTGCGGGTCCTGCTGCCAATTGATGAAATGTTTCGCCGGGGTGATTTTCAGCGAATAGGCCAGGATCGGGGTGCGCGCATAAGGGGCTGGGCGCAGCCGGATCACCTGAGGACCCAGGGAAACCGGCCGGTCATAGGTATAGCTGGTACGATGGCGCAGCGCGGCATGGATGGACATGAGTTCTTCCCTGGCCCCTGGGCTGTTGCTTCGCAATGCTATACCTGAAGCCAGAGCGCCCGGGGATAGGGCAACGCCATAAGCCGTTGCGATGAATTGACCCTGGCGCAGCCGGGCGCCTAGTTTGCGGGCGGGCTGCCTCTCCCTCGGCAGGTGGCCCCGAGGCACTCAATTTCCACTGCTGGAGTTTTCCCCCGCATGCTGTTCGACATCGAGAACGCCACCCGCCAGACCCGGTTCAGGGGCCGTTTCGATGCCTTTTCCGATCGCTCCCTGGGGGGCTGGGCGTTGGACCCGCTGCATCCGCTGCGCCGCAGGCGCGTGCGGCTTGAAGTGGACCGCACCGTGGTGGAGGAAAAGCCCGCCGAGCAGTTCCGCCAGGACCTGCTGGATGCGGGGCTGGGCGATGGCTGCTGCGCCTTCACCTTCACCCTGCCCGATGGCCTGCGCGACGGCCGCCAGCATGTGGTGCGGTTGGTGGATGTGGAGCTGGGGCTGGATATTCCGGGCATGCCCTATCGCATCGGTACCGCGCCCTTCCTGGATGCCGCGGGGCTGGATGAGGGCAGCCCCTGGGTGGATACGCCCAATGCCGAGGCCCTGATCGACGCCGCCCTGGAACTGGGCGAGATCAACGAACGCATGGGCGCGGCGCTGACGCATTGGCGCCAGGAAGGCTTCCTGGTGCTGCGCTGGGCCTTCGCGCCCGCGCTGGCCGCCGCCGCCCTGCGGGATCTGACCACCTGCTGGACACAGCGCCTGCCGGTGCCCGTGCGCCCGCCCGCGGGCCCCGACATGCCCCTGCCGGACTGGCTGGCCCGCACCCCGGCGCGGGAGCTGGGCTTCGTCGATCTGCACGCGGCCTCCGCCGCCGTGGCCGGGATCGCGCTGGCCCAGCCGGTCACCGCCTTCCTGCGCCAGCTGTATCAGGAGGCTCCGGGGCTGGAGACCTCCCTGCTGCGGCTGGTGGCCCGGCCCGAGGCGCCGCGCCAGGCCTTTCCGTTCCACCACGGCCCGCGCGCCGGTTCCGTGGTGCGCGCCTTCGCCGCGCTGGAGGATGTGACCCCCGATGCCGGGCCCGTGGTGATCTGGCCGCGCTCCCACACCATGGCGCCGCTGGATTGCGGGCTGCGCAACGTGCTGCTGCTGGGCGAGGGCCCGCACCTGGCCAATTACGGAGAGACTGTGGCCTCCCTGGCCCGGGCGCGCGGTAGCCAGCCGGCGCCGCAGCTGCTCTCCAAGGGCGATGTGCTGCTGGTGCATCCCCGCCTGGTGGTGGAAACCCGCGCCGCGACCAACCCGGCCGCCACCCGCGCGATGCTCGAAAGCCGCTTCGTGCCGGCCTCGGCCCTGGCCTCCGGCGATTTGCCGCCGGCCAGCCTGCACGATGCCGTGTTCCACCCGCCCGCCCTGCCGGGCTTTCCCCATTCCCGTTTCCCGCTCGAAGGCTGACGCTATGCCCCGTATCGCCGACACCGACCTGACGGCGCTGGTCGCCGCCCTGCTGGAAAAAGTGGGCAGCGCCCCCACCGAGGCCGCCCAGGTCGCGGCCGACCTGGTGGCCGCCAACCTGAAGGGGCATGACAGCCACGGCGTGCAGCTGGTGCCGCGCTACATCCTCAACACCGAGGAAGGGCAGATCACCCCCAACGCCACCGTCACCCGGGCCTTTGGCGAGGGCCCGATCGGCGTGTTCGACGGGCATATGGGCTTTGGCCAGTCCACCGGGCGGCAGGTCACGGCCTGGGCCATCGAGACGGCGAAGGCCCAGGGCATTGCCATGCTGGGCATCCGCAACACCCACCATCTGGGCCGTATCGGCGCCTATGCCGAACAGGCGGCGGCGGCGGGCATGATCTCGCTGTTCTTCGTCAACGCCGTCTCCGGCCCGCCGGTGGTCTCGCCCTTCGGCGGCATGGATGGGCGGATGGGCACCAACCCGGTCTGCATCGGCATCCCCAAGGGCGAGGCGCCGCTGATCCTGGATTTCGCCACCAGCGCCATCGCCGTGGGCAAGGTGAAGGTGGCCTTCAACGCCGGCAAGCAGGTGCCCCCGGGCGCGCTGATCACCCATCTGGGCGAACCCAGCACCGACCCCGCCGTGATCTATGGCCCCGGGCCGCGCGGGGCGCTCGGCCCCTTCGGCGCGCATAAGGGCTATGGGCTGGCGCTGATCTGCGAGATCCTGGGCGGCGCGCTGACCGGCGGCGGCACCAACCCGCCCGCCGACCCGGCGCGCAAGGCCATCGTGAACGGCATGTTCGGCTTCGTGCTGGACCCGGCCCGCATGGGCAGCCTGCCCGCCTTCGCCGCCGAGGTGGAGGGCATCTGCCGCTATGTGCAGGAAAGCGCCTTCGGCCATGTGCTGCTGCCCGGCGACCCCGAGCGCCGCACCGCCCATCGCCGCCATGACGATGGCATCCCGCTGGACGACGTGACCTGGGGCGACTTGGTGGCCACCGCCACCCGGCTGGGCGTGCCGGTGCCCGCCACGCTGGAACCGGCCGCGTGACGCCGCTCTACCCGCCCGCGGCCTTCGGCGTGCCGCCGGGGGTGGCGCATCTGTGCGCGGGCGGGGAGCCACCCTTCCTGGAAAGCCACGCCCAGGCCTTCGCGCTGTATGCCCGGCACAAATCGGCGGGCTATGCCGGCCGCGACGCGCAGGGCGACGAAATCCTGCGCGTCCGCCGCCTGCTGGCCGAGGATTGGGGCGCGCAGGTCGAGGAAATCGGCTTCGTCTCCTCGGTGGCCGAGGGCGTGTCCATGCTGGCCGAGAGCATGGACCTCGCGGGCGGCAATGTGGTGGCCGCCGATATCGAATACCCCTCCATGATCGGCCCCTTCGCCCGGCTGCCGGGCGTCGAACTGCGCCTGGCCGAGGGGCTGGGCGGCATCGCGCAGATGGTGGACGCCAACACGCGGGTGATCCTGGCCTCCGACATCTCCAACCTGACCGGCGAGGCCGCCGATCTGGAAGGCTTGCGGGTGCTGGCCGACCGGGTGGGCGCGGCACTGGTGGTGGACCACACCCAGGCGGCGGGCTGGAAGCGCATCCGGGTGGGCATCGCCGATTTCGCCTTCAGCGCCTGCTACAAATGGCTGCTGGGCACCACGGGCATCGCGGTGGCGCATTGGAATCGGGCGCGCCAGCCGGATTGGGCGCCCAGCACCCAGGGCTGGTTCAGCGTGGCAACACCCACCGACTGGTCCGCGCCCAGGCTGAAGCCCGACGCCATGCGCTTCTGCCGGGGCAACCCGGCCTTCCTGCCGCTGTATGTGCTGGGCAATGCGCTGGATTTCGCGCGCGGCTACGATCCCGCCCAGGTCGAGGCCCATGTCCACAAACTGTCGGCCGATCTGCGCCAGGGCATGATCGCCGCCGGCATCACGCCCACCACCCCCGCGAATCACGGGGCGAATGTGTGCATGGCGCACCCGGAATCGGACGCCGTGGCGGCCGCGATGGCCGAGGATGGGGTGATGGCCTGGGGCGGGCGCGGGCGGCTGCGGTTTTCGCTGCACGCCTATAACGGCTCGGCGGATGTGGCCCAGGCGCTGGACGCGCTACAAAAGGCCCTGGCCAAAGTCTGAAAGAAAAGGCGCCCCACCTTTCCAGGCGGGGCGCCAGAGGGGGCCTTACAGCCCCGCCTGCGTCACGAACTTCGTGTTCAGGTAAGCCTCGATGGCGCCCGAGCCGCCCTCGGTGCCGTAGCCGCTGTCGCGCACGCCGCCGAAGGGCACTTCCGGCAGGGCCAGGCCCAGGTGGTTGATGGTCATCATGCCCACCTCGACGCTCGCCGCCAGCGCCTGCGCCGTGCGGGTGGAGGAGGTGAAGGCATAGCTGGCCAGGCCCCAGGGCAGGCGGTTGGCTTCCGTCACCACTTCGTCGAAGTCCTTGAAAGGACGCATGAAGGCGATGGGGCCGAAGGGCTCCTCGTTCATGCCCTTCAGCTCCGTGGTGGCGCCCGCGATCACCGTCGGCTCGAAGAAATAGCCCTTGTTGCCGATACGGTTGCCGCCGGTCACGACCTCGGCGCCCTTCTGCCGGGCATCGGCCACCAGGGATTCCATCACCGGCACGCGGCGGTCATTGGCCATCGGGCCCATGGTGGTGCCCTCCAGCATGCCGTCGCCCACCTTCAGCTTCTGGGTCTGCTCGACGAAGGTGGAGACGAAGCGGTCGTACACCTTCTCCTGCACCAGGAAGCGCGTCGGGCTGACGCAGACCTGGCCCGCGTTGCGGAACTTGGAGATGGCCATGATCTTGGCGGCACCCTCCACATCCGCGTCGTCGAACACCATCACCGGGGAATGCCCGCCGAGTTCCATCGTCGCGCGCTTCATGTGCTGGCCCGCGAGGCCCGCCAGCAGCTTGCCCACCGGGGTGGAGCCCGTGAAGGTGATCTTGCGGATGGTCGGGTGCGGGATCAGGTAGCCCGAGATCTCGGACGGCACGCCATAGACGAGGCTGATCACATCGCCCGGCACGCCGGCGTCGAGGAAGCAGCGGATCATCTCGGCGGGGGAGGCCGGGGTCTCCTCCGGCGCCTTCACGATGATGGAGCAGCCGGTGGACAGCGCCGCCGACAGCTTGCGGATCACCTGGTTGATCGGGAAGTTCCAGGGCGTGAAGGCGGCGACGGGGCCCACCGGCTCCTTGATCGCCAGCTGGTACACGTTGGGCGCGCGGGCCGGGATGATCTGGCCATAGGCGCGGCGGGTTTCCTCGGCGAACCAGTCGATGGTGTCGGCGCCGGCCATCACCTCCATCTTGGCTTCCGGCAGGGGCTTGCCCTGTTCCAGCGTCATGTAGCGGGCGATGGTGTCGGCGCGGCTGCGCAGCAGGTCGGCGGCCTTGCGCATCAGCTTGCCGCGCTCGAAGGCCGCGACCTTGCGCCAGGTGGCGAAGCCGCGCTCGGCGGCGGCCAGGGCGGCGTCCAGATCCGCCTTGGAGGCATGGGCGACGGTGCCGATCACTTCCTCATTGGCGGGGTTCAGCACGTCGATGGTCCGGCCATCGGCGGCGGGGCGCCATTCGCCGGCGATATGCAGCAGGGTGTTGGTGTAGTCGGCCATGGGTTATCTCCCGTTCTATACAGCGAGTCTGCACCAGTGCTGGTGAGGTGGCAATCAAGCCTCCCGCGACCAGGGGCGGCGGGCATAGAGCGCACGCACCCAGGCACCCTCGGCCAGCATCAGCTGGCGGAAATCCTCGCCCACCAGCGGGCGCAGCGGCATGGAGGCGCGCTCGGCCTCCATCACGAAGCGCGGGTCGGCGAAGGTCTGGCGGAAGGCGTCGCGCAGGCGCTCCACCAGCTCCGCCGGCATGCCCGGCGGGCCCACGATCCCGCGGGAGGAGCCGATGACCACATCGAAGCCCTGCTCCTTGAAGGTGGGCACATCCGCGGTGCCCGACCAGCGGGTGGCGGCGGCCTGGCCGAGGGCGCGGATCCGGCCCTCCCGCAGTAAGGCCGTGCCTTCGCCCATGTTGAAGCTGGCGACCTGAAGGGCACCCGTCAGCAGGTCCCGCTGGACCAGCGCCGTGCCGTTATAGGGCGCGTGCAGGGCGCGGATGTTGGCAGCTTCCTCCAGCGCCAGCAGCACCAGGTGGTCGTCGGAACCCACGCCGGCGGCGCTGCCGACCGAGACGCTCTCCGGCCGGCCGCGCAGGGCGCGGATCAGGTCGTCCAGGCTGCGCAGCGGGGAATCGGCGCGCACGAACAGGCCGGAGGGGTCCTCGACCACATTGGCGATGGCGGTGAAATCCTCGGCGCGCCAGCGGCAGGGGCGTTCCAGCGGCTGGGTCCAGATCGACAGGTTGCCGAGCGCGCCCAGCGTCAGCCCATCGGCGGCGGCGTTGAAGATCGCCTCATTGCCGATCTGGCCGGAGGCACCGGGCCGATTCACGAAGGCGAAGCGCATGCCGGGCAGCCGCGCGCCCGCATGCGCGAAGCCGAGGCGCGCCACGATATCGACGCCGCCGCCGGGCGGGTAGGGGATGATGACTTCGGTGGTGCGGCCTTGGGCCGAGGCGAGGGCGGGCGTGGCGAGCGGCGCGGCCAGCAGGGCGCGGCGTGTGGTCATGGGCTTCCTCCGTTTGGCGGCACGATAGCCGCAACGGAGGAAGCGGTCAGCCCTTCACGCGGTCCACCCGGATCACGCCCTGGCAGGCCCGAAGGGAGGCCATGATATCCGACAGGTGCCGCAGGTCGCGCACCTCGGCTTCCAGGGTGATGTCGATCTCATCCGGCCGGCGGGTGATGCGCAGGGCGTTCATGGTGCCCTTCTGGCTGGCCAGGGTGGTGGTGATGCCCGCCAGCACCGGGGGTTCGTTGGCGGCGGTCACATGCAGCTTGGCGGTGCGGGGCTCGGCCTGGCCGGGCGCCCAGCTGACCTCGAAGAAGCGCTCCGGCGTGGCGGCGAAGGCATCCAGGCTGTGGCATTCGCGCCGGTGGATGGTGATGGCGCGGCCGGTGTTGATGACGCCCACGATGGGCTCGCCCGGCACCGGGCAGCAGCAGCCCGCGAAGTTGATCGGCGTGCCCGGCGGCAGCCCGGCGATGCCGGTGCTGTCGATGCCCTCCACCTCGCGCTCGCCCCGCCCGGTCAGCAGGGGGCCGGCGCCCAGGCGGCCGCGCGGGCGGGCCAGCATCAGGGAGTCGGGCGAGCGGATGGGCCCGCGCAGTTCCGGCACGGCGGCGAACAGCACTTCGCGCGGGCCGATGGAACCCGACCCCACCGCGACATACAGGTCGTCGAGGGTGGCCTGCTTCAGCGGCTTCAGCGCCGGTTCCAGCAGCTTTTCCGAGAAATCCAGCCCATCCTGGCGGAAGGCCTTGGCGATGGCCGAGCGCCCGTCCTCACCGAACTTCTCGCGCTCGGCCGCCTGGGCGAAGCGGCGGATGCGCGCGCGGGCACGGCCGGTGACGACGAAGTTCATCCAGTCCGGGTTCGGCTTGCCGCCGCGGGTCGTGATGATCTCGATCTGGTCGCCGTTGGACAGCGGCTGGCGCAGCGGCATCACCTTGCCGTTCACCTTGGCGCCGACGCAGGTGTCGCCCACCTGGCTGTGCACGCGATAGGCGAAGTCGATGGGGGTGGCGCCGCGCGGCAGTTCGAACAGCTCGCCCTTGGGCGTGAAGACGAAGACGCTGTCGGTGTGCAGTTCCAGCTTGGTGTTTTCGAGAACGTCCTGCGGGTCGGCCGCGTTCTCGATGATCTCGACCAGCGCCTTCATCCAGGGGTAGCGGCGCGGGCCGCCGCCCTCCATGGCGCCCTGCTTGTACACCCAATGCGCGGCCACGCCGTATTCCGCGACCTCATGCATCGCGCGGGTGCGGATCTGCACCTCGATCTTGGCGTGGCGCTTGGCCGGCACCGTCACGCCCGTGTGCAGGGACTGGTAGCCGTTGGCCTTGGGGGTGGAGATGTAGTCCTTGAAGCGCCCGGGGATGACCCGATAGGCATCGTGCAGCGCGCCGAGGGCCGCGTAGCACTGGGATTTTTCCTCGACCAGCAGGCGGAAGGCCATGACATCGGACAGCGCCTCGAAGGTCACGTCCTTGGCCTTCATCTTGCGCCAGATGGAGTAGGGGGATTTCTGCCGCCCCTGCACCTCCAGCGCATGCAGCCCGTGCTTTTCCAGCACTTCGGCGATGTCCTTCTCGATCTCGCCGATCAGGTCCGCCGATTGGCCGCGCAGGAAGGTCAGGCGGGACTGGATGCCCTGCCAGGCCTCCGGGTTCAGTTCGCGGAAGGAGAGGTTTTCGAGCTCGGTCTTGAAGCGCTCCAGGCCGATGCGTTCGGCCAGCGGGGCGTAGATGTCCAGCGTCTCACGCGCGGTGCGGGCCCGTTTTTCCGGGTTGGGCACGTGATGCAGCGTCTGCATGTTGTGCAGCCGGTCCGCCAGTTTGACCAGCAGGACGCGGATGTCCTCGCTGACGGCCACCAGTAGCTTGCGCAGGTTTTCGGCCTGCTTGGTGCGCTCGCTCTGCACCTCGATGCGGGAGAGCTTGGTGACGCCATCCACCAGCTTCGCGACCTCGGCGCCGAAACGGCGCTGGATCTCGGGCAGCTTGTGCTCGGTGTCCTCCACCACATCGTGCAGCAGGGCCGTGGCGATGGTGGCGGTGTCGAGCTTGTAGTTGGACAGGATGCCCGCCACCGCGACCGGGTGGATGATATAGGGCTCGCCATTCTTGCGGGCCTGCTGGGCATGGGCCTCGGCCGCGAAGCGCGCGGCCTCCACGATCACGTCGCGGTCCAGGCGGGGGTCCGCGTCGGCGGCGCGGTTGGCGAAGGCGAGGGCTTCGATCAGGCCGGGAATGACCGGCGGGGGCGTGGTTGCCCCCGCGGCCAAGCTGGTGCCTTCCGGGGCTCTCGGTGCCCGGTCGGCGGTGGGATGCGGGTCCGCGCCCGGCACCCCGGGCGCCTTACTGGTCGTCGCCGAAGAGTTCGGCGCCGATCGCGGCCTCGATGTCCACGCCTTCCTCGGGGCTGTCGCCGCCCGGAAGTTCCTCGTTCACGTCCATCACGCCGAAGATGTTCTCGTCGGTCGCGATCAGGTCCATCACCTCGTCCTCGACGGGCTCGGGCTCCGGCGCGCGGGACAGGGACTTGATCAGGTCGGCTTCCAGGTTCGGCAGCTCGACCGTCTGCTCCGCGATTTCGCGCAGGGCGACGACGGGGTTCTTGTCATTGTCGCGGTCCAGGGTCAGGCTCTCACCGCGGCTGATGTTGCGGGCGCGCTGCGCGGCGTAGAGAACCAGCTCGAAGCGGTTCGGAACCTGAAGAATGCAGTCCTCAACGGTAACGCGGGCCATGGGTACTCCTGTGCGCCAATGCGGCGCCGATGCTCAAACCTCCAGATAGCCACGCGCGCCCCGAAAGGCAAGCCGATCAGGCCGGAAGCGGGTGAAGTTCCTGTGGCGGCAGCGCTTTCAGCAGCGCGCCGGCCGGGCCCAGCAGGGGGTGGCGCCAGTCGGGGGCCACCTCCAGCAGCGGTTCCAGCACGAAGCGGCGGTCCTGCATGCGGGGGTGCGGCAGGATCAGCCCCGGGCCGGGGCGCACGATGTCATCATAGGCCAGCAGGTCCAGGTCCAGCGTGCGGGGCGCGTTGGGATAGGGGCGGGCGCGGTGGAACCGGTCCTCGATGCCATGCAGGGCGGCCAGCAGGGCGTCGGGGTCCAACGTGCCCTCCAGCCGGGCCACGCCGTTCACGAACCAGGGCGCGCCGGGCATGGGCGGGATGGGCGCGCTTTCCCACCAGCGGGAGAGGGCCGCCAGCCGCATGCCGGGAATGGCGTCCAGCGCCGCCGCCGCCGCGCGGCAACTGGCCAGCGGCGCGCCGCCATCGGGGCCGGGCAGGTTGGCGCCTATGCCGATCAGGATCATGCGGCCCGCCGTAGCGCGCCCGCCCGCGCCGCGCAAACCACATTGGCCCTTGCCTCGGGCGCCGCGCCGCACAACGATGCGATCACAAAGACAGGCGCGAGCCCATCGCGCCACGGAGGAAATTGGATGAGAATGACCCGCCGTGGGGCCTTGGCCCTGCCGTGCTCGCTGTTGGCCGCCCCCGCTCTGGCGCAGAACTGGCCCGACCGGCCCATCCGCATGGTCATCGCCTTCCCGGCGGGCTCGGTGACGGACACGCTGTTCCGCAACCTGGCCGAGCCGCTGAGCCATGTGCTGGGCCAGCCGGTGGTCATCGAGAATCGGCCGGGCGGCAACGGCGTGGTGGGCACCATAGCGGCCAAGACGGCCCCCGCCGACGGCCATACCTGGGTGGTGCTGTCGGTCACCAACGGCGCGCTGAACCCCTATATGGTGCGCAGCCTGGGCTATGACCCGCTGAACGACTTCACCCATATCGGCCAGGTCGCGGAGGCGCCGTACCTGCTGGTGTCGCCGATGAACGGCGCCACCTCGGTGGCTGATCTGATCGAGCGCGCCAAGGCACGCCCCGGCCAGCTGACCTTCAGCTACGGCAACTACTCCTCGCTGATCGCCAGCGCGCAGATGAACCGCACGGCGGGCGTCACCATGACCTCGGTGCCCTATCGCGGGGGCCCCGAGGCGCTGACCGACGTGATGGCGGGCCGGATCGACAGCACCTTCACCGACTTCGCCAACGGCATGGCCCAGGTGCGGGAGGGCCGCGTGCGGGCGCTGGGCGTCACCACGGCCCAGCCCTTCGCGCTGGCGCCCGAGATCCCGCCGGTGGGTGCCTCAGTGCCTGGCTTCTCGCTGACCGTGTGGTTCGGGCTGGCCACCAACAACCCGGCACCCGCTGGCATGCAGGCGCGCGCCAATGCCGCGCTGAACCGCGTGCTGGCCGACCCCGAGGTGGGCGCCCGCCTGGCCCGCCTGGGCTACACCCCCACACCGGGCACGGTGGACCACGCCAAGACCTTCCTGGGCAGCGAGATCACGCGCTATGCCGAACTCGCCGCCGCTGTGGGGCTGGAGCGCCAGTGATGTTCCGGCGCGGCTTCCTGGCGGCGCCGCTGCTGCTGGCGGCCCCGGCGCTGGCGCAAGGCTGGTCGCCGACCCGCCCCATCCGCCTGGTCGTGCCCTTCGCGGCGGGTGGGGCGGCCGACAACGGCGCGCGCGCCATTGGTGCCCGCATGGCCGAGACCCTGGGCCAGCCCGTGCTGGTGGAAAACCGTGGCGGCGGGGCAGGGGCCATCGCCGCCAACGCGGTGGCCGAGGCGGCACCCGATGGCCACACCCTGCTCTGGGCCGGGCAGGCGGTGATCACCACCAACCCGCATCTCTATTCGCGGCTGAGCTATGACCCGGCGGCCTTCGTGCCGATTTCCAATGGAACCCGGCTGCCGCTGGTGCTGCATGTGCATCCGAGCTTCCCAGCCCGGACCCTGGCCGAATGGGTGGCCAAGGTGAAGGCCGAGCCGGGCCAGCACGCCTATGGCACCGTGGGGCGCGGCGGCATGACCCACGTCTTCGCGGAGCAGGCGGAGGCCATCATGGGGCTCGACCTGCAGGATGTGCCGTATCGCGGCTCGGGGCCCATGCTGTCCGATGCGGTCGCGGGCAATGTGAAGATGTGCTTCGACGGCGTGCTGCCGGCCATCAACAACCACCGTGCCGGGCAGCTGCGTATCCTGGCCGTCAGTTCCGAACGGCGGCTGGAGGCGGCGCCCGACATCCCGACCTTCGCCGAGCAGGGCTGGCCGCAGCTGACGGCCTATCTGTGGTTCGGGCTGTTCGGGCTGCGGGGTATGCCGGCGGGGGCGGTGGAGCGCCTGTCCGCCGCGGTGCAGGAGGCCGCGCGCCGGCCGGATATCCGCGAGCGCATGGCGCGCGACGGTGCGGAACCCGTGGGCAGCACACCCCAGGAATTCGGCAATCTGGTCGAACATGAAAGCGCGCTATGGGGGGAAGTGATCCGGCGTGCCAATATCCGGCTGACGGATTGAGGAGCGCTTCCCCAGCTGCGCAAGCGGGTGCACAGTTCTTCCCATAACAAATAGGGAAGAAACGCCATGGCCTATACGGTGGGTGAACTCGTGGCCGAGTTCCTGCCGGCGGTGGGTGTGAACACCGCCTTCGGCATTGTCTCCGTGCACAATATTCCGATGCTGGACGCGCTCAGCCAGCGCAACGCCGTGCGTTACGTGATGGCGCGCGGCGAGATGGGCGGGGCCCATATGGCCGATGCCTATGCCCGGGTGGCGGGGCATCTGGGGGTGGTGTTCACCTCCACGGGGCCCGGGGCGGCCAATGCGGTGCCCGGGCTGGTCGAGGCGCGCTTCGCCGGCAGCCCGGTGCTGCACATCACCGGCCAGACCGCCACGCGCTTCATCGACCGCGACATGGGCACGGTGCATGACGTGCCGGGCCAGACGGACATGCTGGGCGCGGTGTGCAAGCGCGCCTTCCGCGTGCGCGCCCCACAGGAGGCCCTGGCCACCCTGATGGCCGCCGCCACCGCCGCCCTGACGCCCCCGCGCGGGCCCGTCAGCGTGGAAATCCCGATCGACATCCAGCGCATGGAGGTCGCGCGGCCGGACTGGGCGAACATCGCCCTCAACATCCCGCCCGCGCCGCCGCCGGAGCCCCATGGCCTGGCCGCCGCCATCGCCGCGCTGCAGCAGGCCAAGCGCCCCATGCTGTGGCTGGGCAATGGCGCCAAGGGCGCGCGGGAGGCCGCGCTGCGCCTGCTGGACCTCGGCTTCGGTGCCGTCACCTCCTGGAACGGGCGCGGCGTGATCGCGGAGGATGATCCGCGCACGCTGGGCGGGCTGCATGGCGCGGGTGCGCCGCCGGTGGCCGAATTCTATGGCAGTTGCGACGCGCTGCTGGTGGTGGGCAGCCGCCTGCGCGGGCATGAGACGCTGGACTTCGCCCTGAAGCTGCCCAAGCCCCTGATCCATGTGGACATCGACCCGGCGGCGAATGGCCGCACCTATCCGGCCGATGTGTTCGTGCAGGGCGACGCGGCCCTGACGATGCATGCCATCGCCGATGCGCTGGAAGCCAAGCCGCCCGAATTCCAGCGCGACCTGGCCGCGCTGAAGGCCAGGGCGGTGGCCGAATTCGCTGCCACCCTCGGCCCGTATGAGAGCTTCCCCGCCACCCTGCGCGCGGTGATGCCCAAGGATGCGCTGTGGGTGCGCGATGTCACGATCAGCAACTCCGCCTGGGGCAACCGCATCTTTCCGGTGCTGGGGCCGCGTGACGCGGTGCATCCGGTGGGGGCGGCGATCGGGCCCGGGCTGCCGCTGGGCATCGGTGCGGCGCTGGCGGGCAATGGCCGCAAGGCCATCGCCATGGTGGGCGATGGCGGCTTCGCCGTGAACCTGCCGGAGCTGTGGACGGCGGTGCAGGAGCAGGCCGAGCTGGTCATCATGGTGATGAACGACAAGGGCTATGGCGTGATCCGGCACATCCAGGATTACGCGGCCGGCCGCCGCTTCTATCACGACCTGAAGGGGCCGGACCTGATGGCGCTGGCGGCACTGGCCGGGCTGCCGGGGATGCGCGTGGCCAGCATCGAGGCATTCGGCCCGACGCTGGAAAAGGCCTTTGCCACCAAGGGCCCCGTGCTGGTCGAGATCGATATGAGCGTGATCGGCGAGCACCCGCCCTACGCGCCCTATAACCAGGTGCGCAAGGCGGGGTAGCCGCTACTTGGTGCCGCCGCCCCGGGGTGCGGGCGGCGCCGCCACCGGCGGGGGCGCGCCCCGGCCCCGGCCCTGGCCCGGCGGGTCGTTCGGGTCGCTGTCGGAGGCACCGGTCGGTGCCGGCCGGTTGCCGCCCCGGCCCTGGCCGGGCGGGTCGTTGGGGTCGCTGTCGCTGGGGCCCGTGGGGGTGCGCGGACGGCTGCCGCCGCGCCCACGGCCCGGCGGGTCGTTGGGATCGCTGTCCGAGGGGCCGTTGGGGACGCCACCACCACGCCCGCGCCCCTGGCCGGGCGGATCGTTGGGGTCGTTGTCGGTGGGCCCGTTCGGCGCGCCACCGCCACCGCCGCGCCCACGGCCCTGGCCGGGCGGGTCGTTGGGGTCGTTGTCCGTCGCGCCGCCGGGGCGGTTGCCGGTGCCGCGGCCGCGCCCCACGGGGTCATCGGGGTCGTTGTCGGTCACGCCCTCGGGCGCCGCGCCCGGCGGCGCGCGCCAGCCGGATTTCGGCCCCTGGGCCTGCGCCGGCAGCGCGCCGGCCGCGCCACCCGCCGCCGCCAGGCGCAGCACCATCAGGCGCCGCCCAAGCTTGCCATTCTGTTCCGTGTCCGACATGCCTGTTCCCTCAATGGCTTGGCATCATCGCAGGGGGGCAGGGTGCGGGGCAAGCGCCCTGGCCGCTATCCCTTAGGCAGGGCCTGCACCCTGCATTCGCCCACCTGCAGGGATTGCCCCTGCACCCGCAGCAGCGCGGCCCGGATCAACCCGCGTGAGACCAGCCTTTCGGCCACGCGCGCACCGCGTTCCAGCGCCAGCAGCACCAGCGGCGGCGGCAGCGCGCGCACGCCCGTGGTCACGAGGATGTCACCCAGGTCGCTGTCCGGGTCCAGCGCGCGGGCTGGCTGGCGCTGCACGGCCGGGTGGTCGGCGTCGGTGGCGTTGGCGATGATGGTGGCGGCCGCGTCGGCATCCGCCGCGCGGGCGGCCAGCACGGTCACGGCGTCGGCCACCCCCCGAGAGAAGCTGCGCCCCGGCCAGCCGCTGGTGGCGATGCCGCCGATGCCGTCGCCCGCCGCCAGCACCGCCAGCCCATCCGGCCGGCCATCGGCCAGGTCGGCGCACAGCCCCACGCGCAGGTTGGCGCCGCGCGCCAGGAACACCGCGATGTCGCCGCCATTGTTCACATGCGCGGCCTGGATGCCCTGCACCTCGGTGATGGCGTTCAGGATGTGCTCGGCCACCGCGCCGGCCACGGCGGCCATGGGGGTGATGAAATCGGCGCGGTGGGGCCAGCAGGCCTCGACCATGCGCCGGGCCACGGGGTGGCGCAGGGCGGGCATGGCGTTGTCCAGGGGGGCACGCAGCAGGGGTAGTTCCTCGCACAGGGCGGCCAGCAGGCCTTCCATGCGGATCATGGCGGCCTGCTGCGCGGCGCGCACCGCCACGGGCTTGCCCTCGATGCCGATCACCAGGCTGATCGGCCCTTCCTCCAGGCAGAATCGCCCGTCCGGCAGGTCCTTCGCGCTCAGGCCGGGGCGCCAGGCCATGGCAGGTCTCCGCGCAACGATTCGCGGCGGGCGGCGTCCCCGTAGTCCTTCAGGATCTCGGCCAGGGGCACCGCCTGGGCGGTGTGGCCGCCGATCGCGGCATACAGGCTCGCGGGCATGGTGAACTCCAGCGGTGCCACCAGGGCAGGGGTGGGGACGTAACCGAACGCCCCGTCCGGCATGGATAGCACATCCGCCATGATCGTGATGCCGCCCCCCGGCCACAGAATGCAGGGCGCGCCCCCCATGGTGATGCGGATCTCGCCCGACTGCACCTTGCGCGTCAGCAGGATGGGGTTCTCCGTCACCCCCGCGCGCAGCGACCCGCCGGCTCCCGCCATGAACAGCACGGAGGTCATGGCCGGTTCGCAATTCTCGCCGATTCGTTCCACCACGGCACGCACCGCGGCCGGCATGGGGGCGGGGACGGGGCGCAGCGCGTCATCCAGCACGAACCAGGCCGAATCCTCGCCCGTGGTGCTGACCATCAGCATGCGCATGCCGGGCCAGGCGGTTTTGGGGTCGATGCTCTCGATCACGTCCAGCGGGTCCGTGATGCTGGTGCCGCCCCAGCCGGCGCCGGGCCCGGCCACCTGGAAATACCGCCCCGGGGTGGAGCGCCGGCCGCGCACGCGCACGCCCGCCGCCCGCATGTCCAGGCACTTGCCCGCTTGGTGCTCGGTCAGCACGCCGGTGATGTGGTCGTCGATCACCACCACCTCATCCACATGGCCGAACCATTGCTGGGCGAAGATGCCGATGGTGGCGGCCCCGCAGCCCACGCGCATGCGGGCCTCCGGTTCCCCATTCACGATGGGCGGCTTGCCGGCCTGGATCACCAGCGTGGCGCCGCCGTCGATCGAGACCTCGATGGCCTGCTTGTTCGACAGGGCGAGGACCGCCTGGCAGGTCACCTGACCCTCACGCTTCGAGCCGCCGGTCAGGTGGTGCACGCCGCCCAGCGACAGCATCTGGCTGCCATATTCGGCGGTGGTGACATGGCCGATCTGCTCGCCCTCATACCGCACGGCCGCGCATTCGGGGCCCAGGTGGCGGTCGGTGTCGATCTTCACCTTCACGCCCGCGTAGCTGAAAATGCCCTCCGTCACGACGGTCACGGTGTCCACGCCCTGGAATTCGGTCTGCACGATGAAGGGGGCGGGCTTGTAGTCCGGATAGGTGGTGCCGGCGCCGATGGCGGAGACGAAGTATTCCTCGGCCGGCGCGATGCCGCCGGACCAGTCGCGGGAGGCTTCGAGGAACGGTACCACGCGGCCGTTCTCGGCCACTGTGCGCTCCAGCAGCACCAGCGGCTCGGTGCGGACCAGGCGGCCGTCCTCATTGGCATAACGCTGGCAGGCGCCGGCGCGGCCGGGGCGGATGCGGCACAGCACCGGGCAGGCATCGCAGCGCACAATGCCTTCATTGCCCTCGCGGGCCCCGAAAATGGCGGTTCTGTCGCTCATCGCCTGCTCCTTGCCACCCTGAACACTGGCATTGCGGCGCGGGGCGCACCAGTTCCAGCTTGGGAAGGAAACCGGGCCGTCAGGCGGGCATTGCCCAAGCCCTGCCGTGCCCCCGCGAAGGTGTGACCCATGCCGATGCAGATCCGTAAATTCATCCTGCTGACCGAGGACGTGCTGGAGGAAGGCGGGCGCCCCCTGCCGCAGCCGCGCCGCCGCGCCATCGCGGCCTGCGTGCTGAAAAACCCCTTCGCCGGGCATTTCGAACAGGACCTGACACCCCTGATCGACGCCGGGGAGGCGCTGGGCGCTGAACTGGTCGAACGCGCCCTGGCCGCGATGGGGGGCGAGGCCGATTCCTACGGCAAGGCCGCCATCGTGGGGGAGGGAGGTGAGCTGGAACACGCCGCCGCCCTGCTGCACCCCAAGATGGGCACGCCCGTGCGCGCCGCGCTGGGCGGGGGTGCCGCGCTGATCCCCTCTGCCAAGAAACGGGCGGGGATGGGGGCCACCATCGACATCCCGCTGGGGCACAAGGACGCGGCCTTCGTCCGCAGTCATTTCGACGCCATCGAACTGCGCGTGACGGACGCGCCGATGGCTGGGGAAATCCTGCTGGCGCTGGCCTTGTCCAAGGGCGGGCGGCCCTGTCCGCGCATCGGCGGGCTGAGCGCCGAGGAGATCGAGGGCCATGACGGGCTTCGCTGAAATTCCTCTGCGCGTCTGGGGGCTTGGCGTTCTGGCAATGCTTTCACCTCAGCGTGTTTTCGATGCTTGCCATGCGGATGTTGCATCGCCATAACAAGGTTAACGGGTGGGGAACTCACCCGAATGACGACGCAGGAAACGTAGGAGAGGCAACCGGGTGAACGACTTCATCCTGGAGACTGAGGGTATGACCAAGGAGTTCCGCGGCTTCGCCGCGGTCTCCGGCGTGAACCTCAAGGTCAGGCGTGGTTCGATCCACGCCCTGATCGGACCGAACGGCGCGGGCAAGACAACCTGCTTCAATCTGCTGACGAAGTTCCTGCCGGTCACGCGGGGGCGCATCACCTATGACGGGCGCGACATCACCGCGATGAAGCCCGCCGAGGTCGCGCGCCTCGGCCTCGTGCGCAGCTTCCAGATCTCGGCGGTGTTTCCGCACCTGTCGGTGATGGAGAATGTGCGCGTGGCGCTGCAGCGCCAGCGGGGGAACAGCTTCGATTTCTGGCGCCCCGCCTCTCTGCTGAAGCAGTACGATTCGCGGGCCATGGAATTGCTGGAGGATGTGGGGCTGACGGAATACGCGCAGCTTTCCGCCGGCCAGCTTCCCTATGGCCGCAAGCGTGCGCTGGAGATGGCCACGACGCTGGCGATGGAACCGCAGATGATGCTGCTGGACGAACCCACGGCCGGCATGACGGCCGAGGACGTGGACCGCATCGTCGCCCTGGTGAAGCGTGTCTCCGTCGGCCGCACCGTGCTGCTGGTGGAACACAATCTGAAGGTGGTCGAGGGGCTGTGCGACCGCATCACCGTGCTGGCGCGCGGCCAGGTGTTGGCGGAGGGCGACTATGCCGAGGTCTCCCGCAACCCCGAAGTGATCGCGGCCTATCTGGGCGAGGACCCGCAAAGCGTCGGCGCCCCGGAGAGTGTGCATGTCTGAACCATTGCTGCAGGTGCGGGGCCTCGAGGCCTGGTACGGGGAAAGCCATGTGCTGCATGGCGTGAACATCGACATCAACGCGGGCGAGGTGGTGACGCTGCTGGGCCGCAACGGCGCGGGCAAGACCAGCACGCTGCGCGCCATCATGGGCCTGACCGGCAAGCGCGCCGGCAGCGTGAAGTTCCAGGGCAAGGAACTGATCGCGGCGCGCCCGGACGTGATCGCGCGCGCCGGCATCGCCTATTGCCCGGAGGAGCGGGGCATCTTCGCCTCGCTGAACGTGGGTGAGAATCTGGTGCTGCCGCCCGAGGTGCTGCTGGGCGGGCTGAACGTGCCGGAAATCCATCAGATGTTCCCCAATCTGCTGGAACGCGCGCGCAGCCAGGGCACCAAGCTGTCGGGCGGCGAGCAGCAGATGCTGGCGATCGGGCGCATCCTGCGCACGGGTGCGAAGCTGCTGCTGCTGGATGAGCCCAGCGAAGGGCTGGCGCCGGTGATCGTGCAGCAGATCGGCGCGACCATCCGGGCGCTGAAGCAGCGCGGCTTCACCGTGCTGCTGGTGGAACAGAATTTCCGCTTCGCGCAGACGGTGGCCGACCGGCATTATGTGATGGACCACGGAACGGTCGTGGATAACGTACCCAATCATGAACTCGCGGGGGCGATGGACAGGCTGCACCAATATCTTGGCGTCTGAACGCCGCCCACATACAGGAGGAACACAAGAAATGAACTTCAACCGTCGCGCCCTTTTGGGCGCCGCCGCCAGCACGCCCGTCTGGGGGGCGCTGCCTTACCGTTCCGCCCGCGCCCAGGCGGCCAACACCATCAAGATCGGCGTGCTGAACGACCAGTCCGGCACCTATCGCGACCTGTCGGGCGCGGGCTCCACCCAGGCGGTGCGCCAGGCCATCAAGGACAGCGGCATCGAGGCGCGCGGCATCACGGTCGAGGTGGTGCAGGCCGACCACCAGAACCGCCCCGATGTCGGCAGCACTGTGGTGCGCCAGTGGATCGACCGCGACGGCGTGGACGTGATCATGGATGTGCCCACCTCCTCGGTGGCGCTGGCCGTGAACACCATCGTGCGCGAGAAGAACAAGGTGTTCATCAACTCGGGCGCCGCGGCGTCCGACCTGACGGGCTCCGCCTGCTCGCCCAACACCATCCACTGGACCTACGACACCTGGATGCTGGCCAAATCCACCGGCGGCGCCATGGTGCGCGCGGGCGGGCAGCGCTGGTTCTTCATCACCGCCGACTACGCCTTCGGCCACGCGCTGGAACGCGACACCAGCACCTTCATCCGCAATGCGGGCGGCAGCATCCTGGGCAGCGTGCGCACGCCCTTCCCGGGCACGACCGACTTCTCCTCCTATCTCGTGCAGGCGCAGGCTTCGCGCGCGCAGGTGATCGGGCTGGCGAATGCGGGTGCGGACACCATCAACAGCATCAAGCAGGCGGCGGAATTCGGCATCACCCGGCGCGGCGTGAAGCTGGCGGGGCTGCTGGTGTTCATCACCGACGTGCACAGCCTGGGCCTGCAGACGGCGCAGGGGCTGGTGCTGACGGAAAGCTTCTACTGGGATCTGAACGACCGCACCCGCGCCTTCACCCAGCGCATCGGCAACCTGCCGGGCAATGTGAAGCCCACCATGGTGCATGCGGGCTGCTACGCCGGCGCGCTGCATTACCTGAAGGCCGTGGCCGAGATGGGTGTGGCCGCCGCCAAGGCCAGCGGCGTGGAAGCCGTGAACCGCATGAAGGCCACCCCCACCGAGGATGACTGCTTCGGTGCCGGCAGCATCCGCGTGGACGGCCGCAAGATTCACCCGACCTATCTGTTCGAGGTGAAGAGCCCGGCCGAAAGCCGCGCGCCGTGGGATTACTACAAGCTGCTCGCCACCACCTCGGCCGAGGAAAGCTTCCGCCCGCTGGCGGAGGGGGGCTGCTCGCTGGTGCGCAGCTGATACGCGGCGCGGCGCGGGGAACAGGGCCCCGCGCCGCGCTGCATCGCACATGGCCTGCTGATCTGCGGCCTTCGCTCGCAAGCCGACAAAGGCCGCAGGCAGGACATGGACCAGGTTCCGGTGGATGACGGCCCACAGAAGGCCGCGCCACCCGGCTCATAAGGGGGAACAACCCCCGCATCTGGGAAACGGAGGAAACACAATGCTGACGGAACGCAGAACACTGCTGACAGGGGCCGCCGCGCTGGCGGCCATGCCGGCGCGCGCGCAGGCCAATACGCTGCGCATCGGCGTGATGACCGACATGTCCGGCACCTACCGCGACCCCACGGGGCCCGGCAGCGTCGCCTGCACGGAGCAGGCGGTGGCGGAATTCCAGGGCCGCGGCCTGACGGTGGAGGTGCTGCGCGCCGACCACCAGAACCGCCCCGATGTGGGCTCCAACATCGCGCGGCAATGGTTCGACCAGGGCGTGGACGCGATCGTGGATGTGCCCACCTCCTCCGTCGCGCTGGCGATCAACCAGATCGCGCGGGAGAAGAACAAGGTCTTCCTGAACTCCGGCGCCGCGACCAGCGACCTGACGGGGCCGGCCTGTTCGCCCAACACGGTCCACTGGACCTACGACACCTACATGCTGGCGAAATCCACCGGCGGGGCGCTGACGCGCGCGGGTGGCGACAGCTGGTTCTTCATCACCGCCGACTATGCCTTCGGCCATGCGCTGCAGCGCGACACGGCGGCCTTTGTCGAGGCCGCGGGCGGGCGCGTGGCGGGGGCCGTGCGGTATCCGTTCCCGGCGACCACCGATTTCTCCTCCTTCATGGTGCAGGCCCAGGCATCCCGCGCGAAGGTGCTGGGCCTGGCCAATGCCGGCACGGACACGCTGAATACCATCAAGCAGGCGCGCGAATTCGGCCTGACCAGCCGGATGAAGATCGCGGGGCTGCTGCTGTCGATGGCGGAGGTGCATGCGCTGGGGCTGGAGACCGCCCAGGGGCTGGTGCTGACCGAGCCGTTCTACTGGAACGCCAATGACCGCACGCGCGCCTTCACCACCCGCGTGCGGCCGCGCATGCCCAATGGCTGGCCGCCGATGCAGATCCAGGCCGGGTGCTATGCCGTCACCACGCATTACCTGAAGGCCGTGGCCGATATGGGCCTGGCGGCCGCCAAGGCCAGCGGCACCGAGGCCGTGGCCCGCATGAAGGCGATGCCGACCGACGACGATGCCTTCGGCGTGGGCCGCATCCGCGCCGACGGCCGCAAGATCCATCCCACCTATCTGTGGGAGGTGAAGACACCCCGCGAGTCCACCGGGCCGTGGGACTACTACAAGCTGGCCGCCACCACCCCCGCCGAGGAGGCGTTCCGCCCCCAGGCCGAGGGCGGCTGCGCGCTGGTGCGCTCATAAATACAACGGACTGAGGGAAGGGCATGGACGAGATATTCGGAATACCGGCACCGCTGCTGTTCGGGCAGCTGCTGCTCGGCCTCATCAATGGGGCTTTCTACGCACTGCTGTCGCTGGGGCTGGCGGTCATCTTCGGCATGCTCAATGTCATCAACTTCAGCCATGGCGCCCAGTTCATGCTGGGCGCCTTCGTCGCCTGGATGCTGCTGGAATGGCTGGGGATCGGCTATTGGTGGGCGCTGTTGCTGGCGCCCGTCATCGTGGGGGCGTTCGGCATATTGCTCGAACGCACCATGATCGCGCGATTGTACAAGCTCGATCACCTCTATGGCCTGCTGCTCACCTTCGGCCTGGGCCTGATCATCGAGGGGCTGGCGCGCAATGAGTTCGGCAGTTCGGGCCTGCCCTACCGCATCCCGCCCGAGCTGACCGGCGCCTGGGACCTGGGCTTCATGTTCATGCCCGTCTATCGCGGCTGGGTGGTCGTGGTGGCGGTGGTGATGTGCCTGGCCACCTGGCTGGTCATCGAGAAGACCAAGATCGGCAGCTATCTGCGCGCCGCGACCGAGAACCCGGCGCTGGTCCAGGCCTTCGGCGTGAACGTGCCGCGCATGATGACGCTGACCTACGGCGCGGGCGTGGCGCTGGCCGCCTTCGCGGGCGTGCTGGCGGCGCCGATCTACTCCGTGAACCCGCAGATGGGCTCCAACCTCATCATCATCGTCTTCGCCGTGGTCGTGATCGGCGGCATGGGCTCCATCCTGGGCTCGGTCGTCACCGGCTTCGGCCTGGGCATTGTCGAAGGGCTGACCAAGGTGTGGTACCCCGAAGCTTCCTCCACCGTGATCTTCGTCGTGATGGCGATCGTGTTGCTGGCGCGCCCCGCCGGCCTGTTCGGGAGGAGCTGAGCCATGGCCGCACCCGCTTCCGGCGGCGCCTTCGAGGGCATCGCCTCCGAGAACGAGCAGATGTGGGGCTTCACGCGCCCGCAGCTGATCGCCCTGGGCCTGATGCTGGTGGGGATCGTGATCGCCCCCTCCGTGCTCTATCCCATCTTCCTGATGAAGGTGCTGTGCTTCGCGCTGTTCGCCTGCGCCTTCAACCTGCTGATCGGCTATGTCGGCCTGCTCAGCTTCGGCCATGCGGCCTATTTCGGCATGGGCGGCTATCTGGCGGGCTATGCCGCCAAAAGCTGGGGGCTGACGCCAGAGGCCTGCATCATCGTGGGCGGCTTGGCCGGCATGGTGCTGGGTTGGGTCATCGGCAGCCTGGCGATCCGCCGGCAGGGCATCTACTTCGCCATGATCACCCTGGCCATGGCGCAGATGGTCTACTTCTTCTGCGTCCAGGCACCCTTCACGGGCGGCGAGGACGGCATCCAGGCCATTCCGCGCGGCAACCTGTTCGGCGTGATCGACCTGCGCTCGGACATGACCATGTACTGGCTGGTGGCCGCGGTGTTCGTGATCGGCTTCCTGTTCATCCACCGCGTCATCAACTCCCCCTTCGGGCAGGTGATGACCGCGATCCGCGAGAACGAGCCGCGCGCGACCTCGCTCGGCTACCGCACGGATGACTACAAGCTGATGGCCTTCGTGATCTCGGCCGCGCTCTCGGGCGTGGCGGGGGCCACGAAATCCCTGGTCTTCGGCATCGCCACCCTGACGGACGTGTTCTGGACCATGTCGGGTGAGGTGGTGCTGATGTCCCTCGTCGGCGGGCTGGGCACGCTGTTCGGGCCGGTGGCGGGTGCGGCCATCATCGTCAGCATGCAGAACTACCTGGCCGAGTTCGGGGCCTGGGTCACCGTGATCCAGGGCGTGATCTTCGTGCTGTGCGTGCTGGCCTTCCGGCGCGGCGTGGTGGGTGAGATCGGGCGCATTCTCAAGGTCCGACTCTAACTTGACCCTGGGGCTGCGGCATTCCACGCTCCCTTCACAAAGGGAGGGTTGGACATGCCGCATGCCGGGCTGCGTTTCGGGATTTTCCTCGCACCGTTCCACCGGGTGGGGGACAACCCGACACTCGCCATCCACCGCGACATCGAGCTGATCGAGCATCTCGACCGCCTGGGCTATGACGAGGCCTGGGTGGGCGAGCATCATTCGGCGGGGTGGGAGACCATCGCCTCGCCGGAGCTGATCATCGCGGCGGCGATCGAGCGCACGCGCCACATCCGCATCGGCACGGGCGTGACGAGCCTGCCCTATCACCACCCGCTGCTGGTGGCCCAGCGCTTCGTGCAGTTGGACCACATGTCCCGCGGGCGGACCATGCTGGGGTGCGGACCGGGGGCGCTGGCCTCCGACGCCTATATGATGGGCATCCCGGCCGAGGCGCAGCGCAAGCGCATGGATGAATCGCTGACCGCCATCATGGCCCTGCTGGCCTGCGAGGCGCCGGTCACGATGGAAACCGAATGGTTCACCCTGCGCGATGCGCGGCTGCACCTGGCCCCCTATTCCTTTCCGCATTTCCCCATCGCGGTCGCCACCTCCACCACCCCCTCGGGCGTGCTGGCGGCGGCCAAGCATGGGGTGGGCATGCTCTCGCTGGGCGCCGGCCTGCCGGGCGGGCCGCAGAAGCTGGCCGAGCAATGGACCCTGGCCGAGGCGGAAGCCGCCAGGAACGGCAAGACCATGGACCGTTCCGACTGGCGGCTGGTGGTGAACATGCACTGCGCCGAGAGCGACGAGCGCGCCATCGGGGACGTGAAGCGCGGCGAGCGGATGGAGACGGAGGGCTATTTCGGCGAGGTGCTGGCCCGCCCGCCGACGCGCAGCGAGGACCCGCTGGGCGACGGGCTGCGCGCCGGTACCACGCTGGTGGGCTCACCCGACACCGTGGCCCAGGGGATCGAGCGCCTGCTCTCCTTCACCGAGGGCGGCGCGGGGGCGGTGCTGTTCCGCGCCCATGAATGGGCGGACCGCGAAGCCACCTGGCGCAGCTTCGAGCTGTTCGCCCGCTGGGTGATGCCGCGCTTCCAGGGCAGCCTGACCATGCCGCAGCGCAGCCGGGACTGGTGCGTGGAAAACCGGGCGGGCATCTTCGCGCCCAACATGGCGGCGCTGCACAAGGCGTTCACCGACGCCGGCCAGGCCGTGCCCGAGAGTCCGCGCCTGAAAATCCGAGAGGCCTGACGCGATTTTCATCACATTTCGTTAAATTGGATGATGTGGCGCAATGCAGCATTGATCGCTAAAGCCATGCTTGCATGCTCACATCCCATCAGGCGCCCGCGGTCCGGGATGCCGCCCATCCCCGCCACCTAGCCCGCGCGCTGGAGGACCTGTCGCTCGGGTTCTCCCGCTGGCGGCTGCCGCTGGCGCTGGCGCAGCTCGATCTGCGCAACCGCTACCGGGGCAGCGTGCTGGGGCCGTTCTGGATCACCCTGTCCACCGCCATCATGCTGGGGGCGCTGGGCTTCCTCTATGCCCGGCTGTTCCGGCTGGATGTGGCGGATTACCTGCCTTTCCTCGCCACCAGCCTGACGCTGTGGAACCTGATCTCGGGCCTGGTGAACGATGGCACCCAGTGCCTGACGGACCGCGAGGACGTCATCCGCCAGATGCCCCAGCCCTACAGCGTGCATGTGCTGCGCTGCGTGCTGCGGCACGCGCTGGCGGCGGCGCATGTGCTGCCGCTGGTGCCGCTGGTGTTCCTGCTGTGCGGGCGCTGGCCCGGCTGGGGGTTGGCCGGCGCGGTGCCGGGGCTGTTCCTGTTCCTGGTAAACGGGGTTTCGGTGTGCATGCTGCTGGGCATGGTGGCCGCCCGGTTCAGGGACATGGGCCCGATCATGCAATCCGGCATGCAATTGCTGTTCTTCGTCACGCCCATCATCTGGAAGCCGGAGCTGCTGGGCGACCGTGTGGGCTTTCTGGCGCTGAACCCCGTGCACGCGATGATCGAGACGGTGCGCGGCCCGCTGCTGGGCCAGGCGCCCAGCCTGCTGATCTGGGCGGCGGCGCTGACCTATACGGCGATCCTGGCCGGGCTCGCCTTCACCATCTTCGTCCGCTGGCGCGGGCGCATCGCGTTCTGGGTGTAACGCATGGCCGAGATCATCGCCGACGCCTTGACCATCGAATTCCCCCTGTACCATCTGGGCGCGCGCAGCCTGAAGAAGCGGCTGATGGCCCAGGCGCTGCGCCGTATCCGTGAGGATTCCGAAAGCCGGGTCGTCGTCTCCGCCCTGCGGGACCTGACCTTCCGCATCGGCAGCGGTGAGCGCGTGGCGCTGATCGGGCGCAACGGCGCGGGCAAATCCACCCTGCTGCGGACGCTGGCCGGAATTTACGACCCCGTGGGCGGGCGGATCTCCGTGCAGGGCACGGTCGGCAGCCTGATCGACCCCGGCGCCGGCATGGATAGCTGGGCCACGGGCCGCGAGAACATCCGCCTGCGCGCCTGGTACAGCGGGCTGAACGAGGCCCAGGCCGAGCAACTGGCGCAGGCGGTGGGCAGCTTCTCGGGGCTGGGCGAGTTCCTGGAACTGCCGGTGCGGAACTATTCCTCGGGCATGCAGCTGCGGCTGGCCTTCGCCATGGCCACGGCCTCCCGCCCCGACATATTGCTGATGGATGAGTGGTTCTTCACCGCCGACGCCAGCTTCATGGCCCAGGCCGAGGCCCGGCTGCAGGAGATGGTGGCGAGCGCCAAGATCCTGGTCATCGCCACCCATTCCATGCGGGTGGTGCGGCGGCTGTGCAACCGGGTGATCCGGCTGGAGGCCGGGCGCATCGTGGATGATGGCCCGACCGAACGTGTCCTGGCCGACTTGCCGCCCGAGATGCGGCAGGAGCTGGAGGAGCTTCAGGCCGGCAACTGATCCCGGAACAGGGCTGAGGTCGCCAGGCGGAAAGCCTTGGTGGTGCGCTCCACGCCCATGAAGGGCAGGGTGAACCACGAACCTTCCATCATGATGCCCATCGCGTCGGCGAAGGCGGCGGGGTCCTTCGCGTCCGCGTCCTGGGCCATCTGCACCATCTTCGCGCGCTTGCGGGCCTTCACCTCGGCCACGATGCGGTGGGTGGGGTGGTCGGAGTCGGGAAATTCGGATTGCGCCAGCAGCAGCGGGCAGCCGCGCTGGCCGGGCTGGGCGATCATCTCGCACATCACCTCCACCAGCCGGTTCAGCTTCTCCCGCGGGGTGGCGCTGCACTGGCACACGCCATCCATGAGGCATTCCATCTCCTGGCCGTCTTCCTCCAGGATGGCGGCCACCAGGGCGTCCTTGCTGGGAAAGGCGCGGTACAGGCTCATCTTGGTGGCGTCCGCCACGCGGCAGACTTCCTCGATGCCCGTGGCGCGGATGCCGTGGCGATAAAACAGCTCCTTCGCCGCCTCCTGGATGCGTTGGGCGGCGCGGGGGCGTTTCTCCCGGCTTTCCTTGGCTTCCGGTTCGACCGAGGCGGACATGGCTGGCTCCTTCTCACATGCAGGGGACGATAAAACGCTTCGCGCCCGCAAAAAACCCTCTTGATGTTACTGACCGGTCACTCTAAGTGACGGCCTGTGACCGACCGGTCACATCCTGTCCGGGAGATAGAGATGCCGACCGCGAATCGCAAGCCTTTAGAAGGTTTCTGGCCCGAATGGCTGTCCCGCCTGGGCGGGATTTCGGCGCCCGTCCTGGCCGCCGCCCTGCTGGCTGGCCCCGCCAGGGCCCAGAGCCCCGCCACCCCGCCGCCCGTGACCGTTGCCACGCCCCTGGCGCGCGACGTGCCGGAAAGCACGGAGCACACCGCCCGCATCCTGCCCTCCGCCCGGGTGGAGATCCGCCCGCGCGTGTCGGGGCAGGTGGCGCAGGTGCATTTCACCGACGGCGCGCTGGTGCGCCCCGGCGACCTGCTGTTCACCATCGACCCGCGCCCCTTCCGCATCGCGGTGGAGCAGGCGCGGGCCGAGCTTGGCCGTGCCGAGGCGCGCCTCACCCTCGCGGGCCAGCAGCTGGCGCGTTCCGTGCCGCTGGTGCGGGAGCGCTACGCGCCGGAAGCCGAACTCGACACCCGCCGCAGCGCGCGGCACGAGGCCGAGGCCGGCCTCGCCGCCGCCCGCGCGGCCCTGCATCAGGCCGAACTCTCCCTGGAATGGACCGAGATCCGCGCCCCCCGCGCGGGCCGCGTCTCGGACCGCCGGGTGGATGCCGGCAATCTGGTGCGGGAGGGCGACACGCTGCTGACCACCCTGCTGGCGCTCGACCCCGTCTATCTCTCCTTCGACATGAGCGAGGCGGAGCAACTGCGTCTGGCCCGCCGGGGGCAGGGCAGGGACGGCCAGCTGGCCGCCAACCTGCGCCTGCTGGATGAGGCGGAGTTTGGTCGCCAGGGCGTGGTGGATTTCACCGACAGCGCCTTCGACGCGCGCTCCGGCACCATCCGTGCCCGGGCGGTGTTCCCGAACCCCGACCTGTTCCTGACGCCGGGGGCCTTCGCCCGGCTGCGCGTCACCTCGGGCGGCGCGCCCGCTTTGCTGGTGCCCGATGCCGCGGTGCTGGCCGACCAGGCCGGGCGCGTGGTGCTGACGGTGCAGGCCGACGGCACCGTCGCCGCCCGCCCCGTGCGGCTGGGGCCGCTGGTGGATGGGCTGCGCGTGGTGCAGTCCGGCCTCGCGGCCGATGAGCGCGTCATCATCTCCGGCCTGCACCGCGCCCGCCCGGGTGGGCGCGTGACGGCCGAACCGGGCCGCATCGGCCCATCCCCCATCGCGTCTCGCTGATCCAACCGGAGAACGGGCCATGAAGCTCGCACGCTTCTTCATCGACAGGCCCGTTTTCGCGGCCGTCATTTCCATCGCGATCACGCTGATCGGCGCGATCGCGGCCTTCCGCCTGCCCATCGCCGAATACCCCGACATCGCGCCCCCCACGGTGCAGATCACGGCGAACTACCCCGGTGCCTCGGCCGATACGGTGGCCGAGACGGTCGCCGGGCCCATCGAGCAGGAGGTGAACGGGGTGGATGGCATGCTCTACCTCTCCTCCCAATCCACCGGCGACGGGCGGGTCACCATCAGCGTGGTGTTCCGCCAGGGCGTGAACGTGGACCAGGCCCAGGTGCTGGTGCAGAACCGCGTGGCGGTGGCCGAGCCCCGCCTGCCGGAGGAAGTCCGGCGCCTGGGCATCACCGTGCGCAAGGCCAGCCCCGACCTGCTGATGGTGGTGCACATGCTGTCGCCCGATGGCTCGCGGGCGGAGGAATATGTCTCCAACTACGCCACGCTGAACATCAAGGACCGCATCGCCCGGCTGGAGGGCATCGGCGATGTGCAGGTGTTCGGCGGGCGCGACTATGCCATGCGCGTCTGGCTGGATCCCGACCGTGTGGCCGCCCGCGGCCTGACGGCCGGCGAGGTGGTGGACGCCCTGCGCCGCGCCAATGTGCAGGTGGCCGCCGGCGCCGTGGGCCAGGCGCCCCGCCTGCCGGAGGCCGGGGCCTTCGAGCTGTCGGTCCGCGCCCTGGGCCGCCTGACCACGCCCGAGCAGTTCGACGAGCAGATCATCGCCACCGGCACGGATGGCGCACCGGTGCGCCTGCGCGACGTGGCGCGCACGGAGATCGGCGCGGCCGACTACTCGGTGAACGCGCTGCTGAACAACGCGACCGCGACGGCCATCGTGCTGTTTCAGCGCCCCGGCTCCAACGCGCTGGATACGGCGGCCGGCGTGCGCGCCACCATGGAGGAAGCCGCGCGGCATTTCCCGCCCGGCATCAGCTACGAGATCATCTACGACCCCACGCGCTTCATCGCCCAGTCCATGGATGCGGTGGGCCACACCTTCATCGAGGCCGTGGTGCTGGTGGTGCTGGTCGTGATCCTGTTCCTGCAAAGCTGGCGGGCCGCGATCATTCCGCTGCTGGCGATCCCGGTCTCCATCATCGGCACCTTCGCGCTGCTGCTGGCGCTGGGCTTCACCTTGAACACGCTGACCATGTTTGGCCTGATCCTGGCCATCGGCATCGTGGTGGATGACGCCATCGTGGTGGTGGAGAACGTGGAACGCCACATGGCCGCCGGCCTGTCGCCCAAGGAGGCCGCGCGCCGCACGATGGACGAGGTGGGCTTCGCGCTGATCGCCATCGCCCTGGTGCTGGTCGCGGTGTTCGTGCCGACGGCGATGATCGCGGGGCTGTCGGGCGCCTTCTACCGGCAGTTCGCGGTCACCATCGCGGTCGCCACGCTGCTGTCGGCGCTGGTGTCGCTCACGCTGTCCCCGGCCTTGGCCGCGCTGCTGCTGCGCCCGCATGCGCCGCATCACGGCAAGGGCTTCATCCTGTTCCGGCCCATCGGCGTCTTCTTCCACGGCTTCAACTGGCTGTTCGACAAGCTGTCGCTGGGTTACGGCGCGCTGACGCGGCGGCTGCTGCGGCTGGGCGTGCTGATGCTGGTGCTCTATGCCGGGCTGCTGGCGGCCACCGGCCAGGTGGTGACCGCCACCCCCACCGGGCTGATCCCGCCGCTGGACCGTGGCTATCTGATCGTGGCCTTCCAGCTGCCGCCGGGTGCGAGCCTGTCGCGTACCGACGCCGTGATCCGCCGCGCCTCGGAGACCATCCGCAACACCCCGGGCGTGCGCGATGCCATCGCCTTCGCGGGCTTCGACGGCGCCACCTTCACCAACGCGCCCAACACGGGCGTGATCTTCGCGGGGTTGCAGCCCTTCGAGGAGCGCATCGCCACCGGCCGCAGCATGTTCGCCATCCTGGGCGACCTTCAGGCGCGCCTGTCGACCGAGCGCGACGCCAATGTGCTGGTCATTCCGCCCCCGCCGGTGCCGGGCATCGGCACGGGCGGCGGCTTCAAGCTGATGATCCAGGCCCGCGCGGGGCAGACCTCCCAGGCGCTGGAGCAGATGGTGGGGCAGGTGCTGGGCCGGGCCAACGGCACGCCGGGCATCGCCTTCGCCTTCAGCCTGTTCAACACCGCGACGCCCCAGATCCGCGCCGATATCGACCGCAGCCGGGCGGAGATGCTGGGCGTCCCCGTCTCCCGCGTGCATGAGGCGTTGAGCGTCTATCTGGGCTCGGCCTTCGTGAACGATTTCAACCTGCTGGGCCGCACCTGGCGCGTGACGGCGCAGGCCGACATGAGCCACCGCGCCACGCTGGACGATATCGCGCGGCTGCGCACGCGCTCCGACGAGGGGGGCATGGTGCCGATCGGCACGCTGGCGACCTTCCGCGAATCCGCGGGCCCCTATCGCGTGCCGCGCTACAACCTGTTCCCCGCCGCCGAGGTGCAGGGGGCGGCGCTGCCGGGCGTTTCCACCGGCCAGGCCATCGCGGCGATGCAGGCGGTGCTGAGCGAGGTGCTGACCGATGGCTGGGGCTATGAGTGGACGGAACTGGCCTTGCAGGAGACGACGCAGGGCAACACCGCGCCCATCGCCTTCGGTCTCGCGGTCGTCTTCGTCTTCCTGCTGCTGGCGGCGATGTATGAAAGCTGGCTGCTGCCGCTGGCGGTGGTGCTGATCGCGCCGATGTCCGTGCTGGCCGCGCTGTGGGGCGTGCGCTACGCGGGGTTGGACAACAACATCCTGGTCCAGGTCGGGCTGGTGGTGCTGGTGGGGCTGGCGGCCAAGAACGCCATTCTGATCGTGGAGTTCGCCCGCGCCGCCGAGGCCGAGGGGATGAGCCGCACGGAAGCCGCCATCGCCGCCGCCCGCACCCGTCTGCGGCCGATCCTGATGACCAGCCTGGCCTTTATCCTGGGCGTGCTGCCGCTGACGGTGGCCACCGGCGCCGGCGCCGAAATGCGCCAGAGCCTGGGTACCGCCGTGTTCTGGGGCATGCTGGGGGTGACGGTGTTCGGCCTGCTGTTCACGCCGGTCTTCTACGTCACGGCGCGCTGGCTGGCGCGGCTGGGGGCGAGGAAGCCGGCGCCGGTGCGGGCCGTGGAGGCCGACTGAGCCTCACTGGCCGAGCGCCCGGCGGGCATTGTCCGCCCGCTCGGCCAGGGACTGGCCTTCGGCACCGTTCAGGAAGGTGTCGGCGCGCTCGATATCCAGCCGCTTCTGGCCGCAATACTGGGAGCGGTCCTGCCCACGGCGCGCAGGGTCGAAATTGGGCGGCTGCACGGAGGCCAGGTACTGGTTCCGCGCCGCGTCCCCGCCCTGGCGGGCGAAGGCGAGCAGGGCCGCGGCCTCGATCCGCGCCGCGCGGTCCTGCGCGGTCAGGGAGACGGGCATCTGGCAGACCGCCGCCGCGCGGATGATCTCCCCGAAGATCGGGGAGCTGACCGTCAGCTCCTGCAGATCATAGCCACGCTGCCCGGAGGAACCGCCGGGCAGGATGGAGGAGACACGGGAGCAGCCCGCGAGGGCCGGCAGGATCAACAGCAGGGGCAGGATGCGATGCATGTCACAACCCTAGCTGAGGCGGTCGCGCAACGGAATGTCCCTTGCGCGTAGTGGAAGCAAAGATTTCTGTGTCGTTTATGCGAAATGCGACAGATTCAATGCTGGGTCCGGTCGCAATTGCGCATCACCTCGATCGCCGTCTCATGCGCGTCCTGAACATCCAGCGCCAGATTGTCGAGCGAGCCGCTGTAGCTTTGCAGGCTGTTCTGCAAACCATGCACCGCCGTGCCCAGCACCGCCATGTTGGCGCGGAATTCCTGGAAGGCGAGGGCCTGTTCCTCCAGCGCCACTTCCAATTCCCGCAGCGCCACGCGCAGGCGGTCTTCCGGGCGGCGGGGGAAGGGGATGGGGGCCGGGGGCGTCTGGTCGGGCATGGCGGGCTCCTTTGCTTACCTGATTCTTAATGGCGTGGCCGATTCTTAGATCGTCTCAAAAAGTGATACAAGTCAAAAAATCCTTAACGGCTTGGCGGCGTGGCCAAAGGGGGTGCCATTCGCCCCCGCACACCCCTACAACAGCCCTATGGGCATGAGCTTCGAGATCGGCATCGTCCTTTTCCTGGTCGCGCTGAACGGTGTTTTCGCGATGAGCGAATTGGCCATCGTCTCCTCACGCCGCATCAGGTTGCAGGCCATCGAGAAGCGCGGCAGCCCGGGTGCGGCCGCGGCCCTGGCCTTGCAGGAGGACCCGGAGCGCTTCCTGCCCACCGTGCAGGTGGGCATCACCATGGTGGGCATCATCTCGGGCATGTTCTCGGGCGCGGCCCTGGCCGAACCCCTGGGTCGGGCCCTGAGCGGCTTCGCCTTCCTGCGCCCCTTCGCCGAGGAAGTGGCCTTCGCCCTGGTGGTGCTGGTCATCACCATCCTGAACATCGTGCTGGGCGAGCTGGTGCCCAAGCGCCTGGCCCTGCGGGAGCCGGAGCGCATCGCGGTGCTGATCGCCCGCCCCATGGCCTGGCTGTCGCGCGCCAGCACGCCGCTGGTCTGGGTGCTGTCCTCTCTGACCCGGGCCATGCTGAAGCTGCTGCGGCTGGACAAGTCGGTGGACCAGGGCGTCACGGAAGAAGAGGTGAAGGCCATGGTCGCCGAGGGCGCCGAGGCCGGCGCCCTGGTGGTCGAGGAGCGGCACATGATCGAGCGCGTGCTGCGCCTCGCCGACAAGCCGGTGCGCGCGTTGATGACGCCGCGCACGGAGGTCGCCTGGATCGACCGCAACGCCGCCCCCGCCGATATCGCCGCCGCCCTGCGCGCGCACGGCGTGACGCGCTTCGTGGTGGCCGATGGCGCGGTGGACCAGGTGCAGGGCGTGGTGATGGTGAAGGATCTGCTGGACCAGATGCTGGAGGGCGCGCCCCTGGCGCTGGGCCCGCTGCTGCGCCAGCCCATGGTCCTGCCCGACAGCCTGACCGCGCTGGATGCCATGGAGCGCCTGCGCGCCGATGTGATCGGGTTGGCGCTGGTGCTGGACGAATATGGCAGCTTCGAGGGCGTGGTCACGGCCTCTGACGTGCTGGAGGCCATCGTGGGTGAGCTGGGCCCGGCCCCCGAGAGCCCCAAGCCCGGGGTGGCCACCCGCAGCGATGGCTCCCTGCTGCTGGATGGCATGATGGCCAGCGACGAGCTGCGCGCCCGGCTGGACCTGCCGGAGCTGCCGCATGCCGGCGTCTATCATACGGTGGGCGGGCTGATGCTGGCGCTGCTGGGCCGGGTTCCGCGCGAAGGCGACCGGATCGTCTGGGGCGGCTGGCGATTCGAGGTGCTGGATATGGACGCGCGGCGCGTCGATAAGGTGCTGGCGATGAAGGAAGATCCCGCCATGCCGCCCGCGGCCAATATTTAAGGGGCGGAATCGCGGATTCGCGGGGGGCTGAGGCACATTCCGTGACTTGACCTTGCCCCTGGGGTGGGCCAAAAGCGCGGCTCTTGCATTTCACTTGCGCGGAGCCGTTCGGCTGGGCGCTGTCGTTTTGGGGTTAAGATCATGGCTCGCCGCTGCAGCATCACCGGCAAGGGCGTTCTGACGGGTAACAACGTCAGCCACGCGAACAACAAGTCCCGCCGCCGCTACCTGCCGAACCTGCAGGAAAGCTCCTTCTTCTCGGACGTTCTGGGCACCTCGATCCAGATCCGTCTGACGACGAACGGCATCCGCACCATTGAGCACAATGGTGGCCTGGACTCCTTCCTGCTGGGCACGCCGAACCGCCGCCTGCCGGAGGAAGCGCAGTCCCTGAAGCGCCGCATCCTGCGCGCCAAGGCGAAGAAGGAAGCCGTCGCGGCCTAACAGCCCGGGCTTTCCAAAAGCATCAGCGCCGCGCGGGCATCCCGCGCGGCGCTTTTTGCGTTTGTGGCGAAGGGGAGGGGGCGATGCCCCTCCCGCCCCACGGCTACCAGAGCAGCACGCCCAACGTGGTGGACACGGCCAACCCCACCAGCACCGGCACCATCATCAGCTGCACCAACTTCAGCACCGGCACCCGGGCGAAGCCCGCGACCGCGATCAGCGAGGACCAGGCGATCAGCGTGCCGCCGCCGGTCCAGACCGCGCCCATCTGCCCGATGGCGGCCAGGCTGGCGGGGTCCAGCCCCACCTGGGGGCCCAGCGCGCCAGACAGCGCACCCGTCAGCGGCAGGCCCGAGAAGCCGGAACCGTCGATGCCCGTCACCATGCCAACGATCAGCACACCGAAGCCCACCAGGATATGGTTGTGCGGAATCCAGGCCTCGGCGGCGCGCACCAGGTCGAACAGCAGGGAAGGGGTGCTGGCGGCGCTGCCGCCGAACACCGCCGCCGCCGTCTCGCCCGCGCCCAGGAAGAAGAAGCCCGCGATCGGCAGCACGCTGCCCATGGCGCGGAAGGCGAAGACGAAGCCGTCCGTCACATGGTCGGCCGAGGTCTCCAGCATCTGGCGCGGACCGCATTTCGCCAGCGTTGCCCCCAGCATCAGCAGGGCGGCGGCACCGCCGATCAGCGCCGCCGCATCCCCGCCGCGCAGGGTGGGCAGCGGCAGGCCAAGGCGCGGCAGCACCATCAGCGCCACCACGATGCCGAACACGATGGGCGTCAGCACCGCGAACAGCCGGCCCGCGCTGCCGACCTTGGCGTGCTCCGGCTCCTCATGCAGGGTGCCGCGCGCCAGCTCCGCCTTGTCGAAGCTGCCCTGCTCCTCGATCTCATGCAGCTCCGCCTCATTGGATGTGCGGGCCTGCCAGCGGACCAGATGCAGGGAGGAAGGCGGCAGGATGGTGCCGCGGACCTTCCAGAAGGTCAGCCCCAGCGCGATGAGGCCGGTGATGAGCGACAGCACCATAGCGCGGTCGGCCACGGTCGCGGCCTGCACCGCTGCCCCCGCCGCGCGGGCGCTGATGCCGGGTGCGACGCCGATCACGTAATCCGAGGACAGCGCCATGCCCTGGCCCGCGATGGCGATGACCGCCGCCGAGGCCAGCGGCGGCAGCCCCGCCGCGATCGCGGCCGGCAGGAGCACCGCCGAGACCAGCGGAATGGCGGGCGTCGGCCAGAAGAACAGCGAGATCAGATAGGTGACCAGCGCCAGCACCAGGAAGCCGCTGCGCCCGCCCTTCATCACGGCGCGGAAGGGCCGCACCATCAGGATATCGGCCTCCAGCACTTTCAGGGAGTTCAGCAGGGCGGTCATCAGGGCGATGACCAGGAAGATGTTGAACAGCTCCTTCGCGGCCACGAAGCTGGCGTTGAACACGCTGCCCACCGCGCCGATGCCGCTGCCGGTCCAGGCCAAGCCCACCAGGAAGGTGGCGAGGATGGAAGGCACGACCACATTGGCGCGGAAGATCATGGTGACGATGATGGCCGCGACGCCCAACAGGTACATCCAGTGGGCGGCGCCGATGGAAACGGCCTGGCTCATGCTGCTTGGTCTTTCCGTTGGAAATTCAGGGCTATTTCTTGATGTCGGCGGCGACGAGCACCGTGCGGCCGGTGGGCGCCAGCAGATCGGCCAGGGCCTGCAAGGCGGCGACGCCGCAGGCCGTATCCTGCTCGCCATTGCCGCCGGACAGGCCGACGCCGCCCACCACCTCGCCATCCACCACGATGGGATAGCCGCCAACGAAGACGGCGAACTTGCCCTCGAAGCTCCATTGAATGCCGAAGGCCTCATTGCCCGGCAGGGCGGGGCCGTTGGGGGGCGCGTTGAACAGGTGGGTCGAACGTTTGTGGCCGGCGGCGGTGAAGGCCTTGTTCCAGGCGATCTGCGGACCGGTCACGCGCGCGCCGTCCATGCGCTCCAGGATCAGGGGGAAGCCGCCCTCATCGGTCACGCAGCAGGTCTCGGGCACGTTCAGCTCGGCGGCCTTCTTCAGGGCGGCGTCGATCATCACCCGCGCCTCGGCGAGTTCGAGCTTCAGGGCAGTCTTCATGTTTTCAGTCCATTGGTATGACAGGGACGCGCTGGCGCGTGGTCGCACTTGGGTCTAGGAAGCCACGCGTGACGCAAGACAGCCGCAACCCCATGCCTCTCGGCGCCGCGCATCTGCCCTTGGGCGAGATGGTGCGGCAGGCGCTGCAGCAGGAAATCACCTCGGGCGCGCTGCGCCCGGGCGAAAGGCTCGTGGAGGAGGAGCTGGCGAAGCGCTACGGCGTGTCGCGCAGCCCGGTGCGCGAGGCGATCCGCGCGCTGGCCTCCGAGGGACTCGTGGAGGTGAATGCCCGGCGCGGCGCCATGGTGGCTGGCATCAGCCCCGATGAGGCGCGGGAATTCGTCGAGGTGCGGGCCCTGCTGGAGGGCTACAACGCCCGCCTCGCGGCCCGGTACCGGCGCCCGGAGGTGCTGAAGCGCGCCGAGGCCATCCTGCGTGAGGGCTCGGCCGGCCATGCGAGCCCGGAGCGGCTGCTGGAACTGAATGCCCGATTCCATGACACGCTGGCCGAGGCCGGCGGCAACCGCACCCTGCGGGAGATGATGGACGGGCTGCGCAAGCGCACCGCCAGCGTCTTCACCGCCGAGGGCGAGGAGGCCAGCCGCGCCACCTGGCGCGAGCACGCGGCCATTCTGGAGGCCGTGCTGGCGGGCGAGGAAGCCCGCGCGGCCGAGCTGGCGGAGGCGCATGTGCGCCGCGCCGGCGCGAACGCGCTGTCGCGCTGAATCAGCGGATTGCGGGCGCAAAACGCCCGTCACGCCCCCCACCTGCATACTCAGCCTTCCCTTGGCGGCCCCGGCCGCTGCCCCGGACCTTTGCTGGTCCATATTGTAGACAGTATGCGAGGCCATCCGGCCCCTGCAACCGAAATGACCCGCCGATGCAGCCAGCGCCGCCCTGCCTTGCCCAAGCCTTGGGCGATGTGCGGTTTTGCGGGGTGAACAACCGTGCTATGCGCCGCCCATGAAAGTCCTGAGCATCGCCATCGGCGCCGATCATGGCGGCGTCGATCTGAAATCCCATCTGGTCGCGGCGCTGAAGGCCGCGGGCCATACAGTGAGGGATTTCGGTACCGACGGTACCGCCAGCGTGGACTACCCTGATTTCGCGGCGCCGGTTTCGGCGGCCGTCACGGCCGGAGAGGCCGATTTCGGCGTGCTGGTCTGCGGCACCGGCATCGGCATGCAGATCGCGGCCAACCGCAATCCCGGCATCCGCGCCACCGTGCTGCACAACACCACGGAAGCGCGCCTGACCCGTGCCCACAACAACGCCAACATCGCCTGCTTCGGTGGCAGGACCATCGGGGTGGAAGTGGCGCTGGACGCATTGAACGTTTTCCTCAGCACTCCTTATGAAGGCGGCCGGCATGACCGGCGCCTCGCGAAGATCGAAAGGCCCGTGGCATGAACGAATCCACCCAACGCTTCGTCCCCGCGCGTTTCTTCCAGGCGGGCCTGGCCGAATCCGACCCCGCCATCGCCGCCGCGATCGGCCATGAGCTGCTGCGCCAGCAGGACGGCATCGAGCTGATCGCGTCCGAGAACATCGTCTCCCGCGCCGTGCTGGAGGCCCAGGGCTCGGTGCTGACCAACAAGTACGCCGAGGGCTATCCCGGCCGCCGTTACTATGGCGGCTGCGAATATGTGGACGTGGCCGAGGCCCTGGCCATCGAGCGCGCGAAGGAGCTGTTCGGCGCCCAGTTCGCCAACGTCCAGGCCCATTCCGGCGCCAGCGCCAACATGGCCGTCT